>JABHQW010000006.1 GCA_018696595.1 Candidatus Woesearchaeota archaeon
ATTTCAAATCAACAACATAAGATGGCCCTTTCTTCCCATCTTTACCAAGCCAAGCAACTTCTACTTGATCTTCTGCTAAAGACTCCAAACTAACATCAGGAAATTTATCAATCAGATCTTTCCTATCTCTATGAAAATAACGTGGATCTTTAACTTTTATTTTCTCAGGAACCACTACTTTTAATTCCCCTTCATCACTAAGAAAATATGCTGCAACGAACTCCGCAATTTCAGATCTCCCATAAGCAAAACACTCTTGCTGCCATTTTGCTGCTACCACTTTATGTCCTCCCGTTTCTAAATATTCCACACCTGTAACATCAAATTGGTAACCACCACCAATAGTCTTAATAAATTCCGATTTCAGTCGATCTCCAACTCCTGGCAGATGTTCTTCTGCTTCAGCAATCTTTTCTTCTAATTTTTTTTCAGTCATTTTTATTTCACCTCCTTTTCTTTAATTAATTCAACAAAATCCATCCAAGCATCAATCCACAATAATTTTTCAGGGGCATCCCTACGAGATTCAATTTTTGCTTCCAAATCATCAGCTACACCCAACTCACTAAATTTATTAGCTAATGCATCTGCAGCTTTTTGTCTAATAGCAAGTGGCACATGTCCAAAACTTCCTGAAGTATCATATAACATTAAATGTCCTTCTTCTACAGAACCTGTAATCCAACCCCCACCAAACACACCATAAAGTCCAATTTCTTGAGGCAAACTACGGTGCTCATAATATGAAGGGGGATGAGCAATAAAATCTTCATCTTTATGGATTTTTTCGAGTAATCCTTTCAATCCTTCTTTCAGTTCAGGATGTTCTTCAATTATGTCTTCATGTTTGTAAGTCAAATAAGTTACAGTATCTCTCAAAGTAAGAGTTTTACCTAGTTCTTCTTTTTTCTGAATATAACTTTCCATTACATGTAAGACATAATCTCTTACGGATTCAATACCATGCTTTTCTTTAACACTAGTTCTGAAATCCTCAGAATCTAAATATGCAGCTTCAATAGTTTCAATAGAATCCCCACAATCAGAACTTGGAAAAGGAGTACTAGTTCTAAATCTATCACGAAGTTTAGAATCTTCGGCGATAGTAACATGTGCAGCATTCTCTTCTTTCGCTAAAATTAATCCAATTTCATCAAAATGTTCTCCATCCAAAAAAACAATATATTTTCTACGCGTTAATGGATCATCAATTGTTCCACCATACATACCTCTAACTTCAAGTAAACCTTCTTCACTAACATTTATTTTATATTCTCTTGTCATTTTTTATTCCCTCTTTTAACACCTACTTTGTAAGTGTTTGTTATACAATAGTAGTAACCACGGAGCATATAAATATTTATTCTCCAAAAATGGAGAACAACAGCAAAGTTTAAATAAAACAAACAATTAAGAAGTAAACATGGACACAAAAATTTTAGAAGATATTGGACTAACAAATGCAGAAATCAAAATATACCTAGCATTATTAGAACTCGGAACATCAACAGCAGGACCAATCTTAGAAAAATCGGGCTTGCAAAATTCTGTGGTTCACATGACTCTTAAAAAACTAGTAGATAAAGGCCTAGTTACATTTGTTAAAGAAGGAAAAGTCAACCATTATCAAGCCGCTAATCCGAATCATATTATTGAGTTTATCAACGACAAAAAAGAACGATTTCAAGAGATTCTCCCAGAATTATTGTTAAAACAACAAACAGCTAAACAAAAGCCAGAAATTATTACTTTCCGAGGGATTAGAGGAATAAAAGAATTACTTTTAGAACTATTAGATGCAGGTGGAAAAGAACATCACACTTTTGGTTCTACAAAAGAATCTTTAATGCTCGGAGAAGCTTGGTGGATAAGTTATCATAAAAAAAGAGCAAGTAAGAATATTAAAGCAAAACTAATCTTTAATGAATCTTTACAATTCTGGAAAGCTGAAGCAAAATATCCAAAATCAACAATAAGATATACAAATCAAGGTTTTGAACCTTTAACAGAAACAATTATCAGAAATGATAAGATAGGTATTATTATCTGGACTAAGAAACCGATGGGCGTTCTAATACACAACAAGATTGCTGCTGATTCTTACGAGCATTTCTTTAAGATGATCTGGAAAGGATCATTTGAATAAAAAAAGAAAAATTATTTCTCTTTCCAACCAGAATCATGTAAGTCAGTTATAATCTTATCTAAATCTTGGTGTGTACAATGTATACCCCCAACAAGACTTACTCCTTCAGTACTTCCATCTGGTCTCATTTGTAACGCCATAACTGAATAAACACCACCTCTGCCCACTCCAGTATGTCTTTGACCAATTGTACTAAACCCAGTCGCCAATTCAGGATCACCCATTGCTTCCATATTAGGTTTAACATCATATGACCCCTCTGACCTACCTATTGAATATGTTTTTAATTCTCTATCATCCATTTTATTTTACCTCCATTTGTTCAATTTAATATTAAGAGAACAAGAGAGATATAAAAGTTGGGAAGTATTTTTAGGTCAAAATAAGAAAAAATACAACTAAAAAAATAAAAAAACTAATCACCAATAATTTTCAGTCCAATATCATAATATTTTTTATAAGGTCCACGGTTTAATTGGCCCACCCACTCATTTATTTCTTTCCAGAATGTTTCTTCTAAAGCAATCAAACCATTTATTTCTTTAATAATTGGAGCCAAAACTTCCTCTTTTTTTTCTTTTGGCATATTTAATATTTGGAACGGTTTATCTCCTTTAGTTAATTGTTTAACAATATCATTCCATAATTGCTTTATTCTTTTTGTATGATCATCAATATTAACCTTAAATCTAAGAACTTTTTTATCATCTTTATGTTCTGTTAAAAAACCAGTAACAACCCACCGAGTACGGACAGAATGTCCCACTAATAATTGAACATAATCACGAGCTTGATAAACAAAGTCCCTACTATGCCCGGGATCAGTAATTGTGCCTTCAAGTTTATCTCTAGCTTTTCCCAGTAAAAATCCAGGAATATTAATTCCACCACTAGTCACATTTACCATATTATCATTTAGGAAAATATTAAAGTTTATAAAATTACCTAAGAGGTTAATTCTTCTTAATCACTGATTTTCCTGGATTCTCCAAAACATTTATAAACCATTAACGAAAATAACCTCAACATGGTAACTAGAACAGGAACTAAACAAAGGAAAACAAGACACAAGTATACCCAAACATTAAGAAGTAAAGGTAAAATCCCGTTAAGTAAATATTTTCAAAAATTTGTAAACGGAGATAAAGTTAACTTAAAAGTTTACGCTGGTGTACAAAAAGGACGATTCTTTCCAAGATTTCACGGAATGACTGGGACAGTTTCAGGCCAAAAAGGTTCTTGTTACGAAGTTACAATTAAAGATGGTGGAAAAACAAAAAGATTATTCATCCATCCAATACATTTAAGTAAGTAAATTATTTAACAATTAAAATGGCAAACCCACAATTTATTGAACAAACATCACTTTCTTTAGCAGATTTAAAGGAAGAACTGATTAGAATTGAAAAAAGAGATAAAGAATTAAATTATCTTTCAAACAAAACTAAAGAATATTTAGACAATTTTGTTAAACTTGATAGTAAACAACAGGAAGAATTGAAAAAGAAGTTATTAGGTCTTAATTTAACTCGATTAAAAGACGAACACGTTGCTAAAATAATTGATTTCTTACCAAAAACAATTGACGAATTAAAAGTGATTTTGCAAGCGTACCCATTAAGTATGCCCAAAGGAGATCAAGAATCAATTGTTAAAACGGTTAAGGGATTTATTTAAGTTCTTAATTTATTACACATAAAAAAACGCAATTTTTATTAACTCCAACAGATACACTACTAACTTGAATAGAAAATGAACCCAATTGATAAACCACAAACAAGAGAAGAAAGAGCAATCGTCTTAGATTTCCTTGAACACGGATATCCGTTTGACCAAGGATCCATGAAGACACCAATAGTGCAAGCTCTTGGATTAACTCATTTAACATTATTAGAACTTATTCCAAAAAAAGGAGTCCATTTACAACCACACCAAGAAGTTTACATTGGCGAGGGTAAAAGAGATGAGATCCACCACATTAAAGGCAGAATCTTGATTGATAAATTAACAAATTCTGCAGGAAAAGAGTTACCACATGTGGTAGAAGAAGTAATTAGTAAAGACAATGATAGATTTATTAGTTTCTTTAACAAAGCTCAACCATTAACGATGAGAATGCACCAGTTAGAATTACTCCCTGGATTAGGAAAAAAGCACATGTGGGAAGTAATTAATGCTAGAAAAGCAAAACCATTCGAAAACTTTGAAGATTTAAAGAGTAGAGTGAAGTTAATTCCAGACCCAACAGGGATGGTAGTAAAAAGAATTCTTTCTGAATTAAAAGGAAAAGAGAAGTATAACCTTTTTGTAGGGTAAAATACTGCACTTATTTTGTTAGTTACACGAACTCGCCCGTAAATTAGTACTAATAACAAAACCAGACTTTTTATAACTACAACCTAAGAGAAATGTTTATAAATAAACCCCATTTCTAAGATAAACATGGCGAAATTAAGAAAGTTTGCAGCGTATCAAGGACTAGAAAGACCATACACAAGAATTAGTAAATATACTAAGAAAAATTACGTTCGTGGTGGATTCCCACACATGAAAGTTATTAAGTTTGATATGGGTAACCCTAGAAAAGAGTATGATACTGTAATTAAGTTAAATTCTACAAAAGCTATGAATTTCCGTCATAACGCTTTAGAATCTGCAAGAATGACTTCTAACAGATTGCTAGAAAAAAAAATTGGTAAAGAATACCATCTAAGAATCAAAGTTTATCCGTTCCATGTACTAAGAGAAAACCCCTTAGCAAGTGGAGCAGGAGCAGACAGAATGAGTACTGGGATGAAGAAGTCTTATGGTAAATCAATTGGTTGTGCAGCAAGAGTTAAAGAAGGCCAAACTGTAATGGAACTAAGAATTGATAGTGCAAACTTAAAGTTGGGCAAAGAAGCATTAAGTAGAGCAGCAAAGAAATTTCCTTGCACATGTAAAGTAGTTGCTCAGTAAATATTTTATTTCTTTAATGCAATATAAAAAGATTAGATAATATTATCTCAACCAACTCAACTTCTTCTCAATCTTTCCCAACTCCATCTCAAGTTTCTGTTCTCTTTTAGTTTCCAATAAATGTTTCCGATCAATTTTATTAATTATCCGGACGGCTTCATTCATTGCTTTCTGATCATTAGAATTTAGTTCTTTATTATCTAATGACCGAACTTTCCCTTTATATTTAGAAACTTTAGTAATAATTCTTTTTCGACCCACAACAAAATCAACGTTAGACAACCTCATTTCTACAGCAGACAATTCTTTATTTAACTGAGCTAATCTTTGCAATTCTAAACGTTTCTTTTCTTCCAGCTTTTTACTAACCTTAATGATCTTAATTTTAGTTTTCTTTTCTTCAATAAGTTTTCTGGGAGTAACCCGTACAATTTTCTTAACAACAGGTTCATCCAACCGAGCTAATGAACGATTAACTTTTTCTAAGTCTTTAGTTAACTTATCAACTTTAACATCTTTAACGCGATGTTTCATCTCCAGTTTCTTAGATATTTTCTTAACTTCAGCAATTGCCCTTCTATCTGCCGCAGATATTTTCTTAACATTATTAAAAGACGTAACCTTACGATCAATCTCTTTAAACCTAATTCCAAAATTCTCTTTACTTAACTTCTCAGTTACCTGTCCTAGTTCTCTATTCAGTTTCAATAACTCTGGAGACGGTTCTAAGATTGTAGCTTTTGGTAAAGGTTTCTCTTTTAATTTCTTAAACCCTTTCTTCTCTTCTGCGAATCCTATCTTTCTTTCTTTGCTAACTACTGGACGGAATCTAGCTCTAAATTTATGAGGTATTGGTTCATCAATTGTTTTAAGTCTTAAATCAATTTGTTCCAACTCTTCCATCAATTTTGGTTTTCTTTTATTGCCAATCTCTTTGATTGGTTTCTTCTTTAGTGGAGTTAAAGTAATTGTTGGAATAGCCGAACCTTTAATCTTAACCTGTGGGAAAGATTTCTTTTGCCAGATATAACTTATTAACCAAGATCTAAACCTAGCCAAATGAGTTCTAGTCCAAACAATAAATAATTGGATCTCTTTGAAGACAAACTTGAAACCACGAATCAATGCCCTAAAAGGAGTAACAACCATGATTCCCAATCCTAAAGTCATTGCTTTAATCAATAATACCAATCCCTTTCCAATTTCCAAGATTACTTTCCCAATAAAAGTAAAAGTTCTTTTAATAGCAATAAATAACATCAAGAACAATGCTTTAAACAGATACAACATTCCAGCAATAGTCCAATGATAATGCTTCTTAGCCAGCTTCTTAGTTTCCTTACCAGCCATCACAGTTGACTCTTTAACATCAAGTAAAGCCTCACTAGTTTTCGTTACAGATTTGTTAACATTCTTCTTAACGGCCTTATGGGTCTCCCACAATGCATCAGAGGCGGCATCTGAGACCCGGGTGGAATGCTTAACGGTTCTTCTGAATAACTTTCTTAACTGTCGTGCGATGTAATTTCGAACAGATCTCTTAACAAAGATTATCCCTCCAACAAAAGTAAGAGTATATTTAACAATTCTTCGAACTAACTTCCTCAATTGACGCATAATGTAATTTCTGATGGAACGCTTAGTCTTTACTGAAGTTTCTCCAAACTCCATTGCTGCTTGAGCAGTTCCACGAACAGATTTCCTAACTGCCCTCTTAGTGTCTAATGCAGCATCTGAGGTGACATCTGAAACTCGAGTAGAATGCCTAACAATTCTTCGAACTAACTTCCTTAACTGACGCATGATATAATTTCTAATGGAACGCTTAGTCTTTACAGTACTTTCCCCAATTCCTACTGCTAACTTACCAGTCTCACGCACAGATTTACGAACATTTCTTTTAATAGCTTTGTGAGTGTCCCATAATGCATCTGAAGAAGCATCTGCCGCCCTAGTTGAATGTCTAACAGTCTTCTTAACAAATTTCCTAAACATACGACCAATAAATAACACAACAGCAGCCACCGCAAAAACAACTTTCTTAAAAGGATAAGCAATAACAAATCCAACAATCTTAAAAGACTTGACAATAGTTCTCTTAACCCTTACTTTAATTGAGAACCTACTTTCACTCTTCTTCTTACTGTACCACTTTCTCAGCTTTGGAACAGTGTAAACAACCACAATTAATAATACAATAAATATAGCAAAAGCAATTAGATATAAAGAATAATTATTAAACAATACCTTAGCTTGATTAAAGAAAGCAAAACCAGTAGCCACAGGTAGGCCCTCAGAAGGTTCATTAAATACTTCATCCTTTTCTTCTTTTTCTTCTACCTCGCTGCTCCCAGATTCTTCCTCAATTGGAACTTCTTCAATTTCCCCTTCTTCAACAATCTGTACACACTTCCCAGACTTTAATTGAGTGTCAGGGGGACAACTTATTCCAGAAGACGACCCACTAGAAGAAGTTTCTTCAGTAGTACCAGGAGCCGCATAATTCAAAATAATGGTCCTGTTCACATCACCCCAATCTTTATTGTTAGCAATATCTTGGGCTAAACAATTCCAAGTATATGCCCCTACACCTAATTCAAATGTCCAATTGCTACTGTTAATCTTTCCATTAATGTTAGTTGTTTGATTACGAATAAAATTAGTGTTGCTAGAATCAGTCAAATATAAGGACAAATTAACCAGCGCAAGATCATCAGTAACATTACAAACAAAGGAGACATTTGTAAGAGCAGCCGAACTATTAGAATAACTTGCTGCAGGAGATGTTAAAGTTACATTTGATTTCTGATCAGTTACATTAACAAAGAACACACTAGAGTTAGTATTACTAGAGCTATCATTAATACTAACGTTTAGATTGTAAATTCCAATTGATAAATTAGTAGCGTTCTCTAAATAACCACTATTGTTAATTTTAAAATGAGTAGTATCATTAATGGTATAGTTACTTATATTGTAATTGTCGCTTGCACTAATTTGGTAAGCAAAAGAAATATTATAACCAGCGGCTTGGTCCTGTGGAAGATTAACGAAATAAGGGGAAGTAATATCAGTTACATTAACAAAGAACACACTAGAGTTAGTATTACTAGAGCTATCATTGATAGTAATGTTAAGCCAGTAAAGTGTTAAACTTAAAGCAGTAACATTTTCCAAATAACCACTACCATTAATCACAAAACTAGTTGTATCATTAACAGAATAATTACTTACATTATGGTTGTCACTAGCATTTATTTGATAAGCAAAAGAATCACCATAATTTATTGTTTGATTCTGGGATCGATTAACAAAGTTAGGGACAATACTATCAGTTACATTGACAAAAAATATCGAAGAGTTAGTGTTATTAAAGGTATCATTAATAGTAATGTTAAGCCAATAAAGTGCCAAAGGCAATGAAGTAGCATTCTCCAAATAACCACTGCTATTAATCTTAAAGTTAGTTGTATCATTAACAGTATAACTGCTTACATTATGATTATCACTAGCATTTATTTGATAAGCAAATAGATCACTATAACCAAGAGTTTGATTTTGAGGAATGTTGACAAAGTATGGAGACGTAGTATCTGTTACGTTAACAAAGATAACACTATGATTTAAGTTGTTAGAAGTATCATTAATGGTAATATTGATCCAGTAAAGTGTTAAACTTAAAGCAGTAACATTTTCTATGTACCCACTATTATTAATTACAAACCTAGTTGTATCATTAATAGAATAATTCCCTAATGCAACATCATCAGTGGCATTAATGTCATAACTAAATAAACTTCCATACTGAACAGTTTGGTTCTGTGGGGTGGGATTAAAAACAGGAAACTCCTTTTCTTCAATAGTAGTATAGTTACTAAAAGCAGAAACTGTTGCTATTACTATACCACCAGAGTCTGTAGTAATGTTACAAGTATCAAGATTATCGCAGCGCACTCCACTTTTATATAATAGGTGAGTAGTAGAATTTAATCCCTTAAATGTAAGCTGAGCAGTAGAGTTAAGATTAGACAGGTTCACATGGTTTGTTAATCCCAAATTATTACTTTCAACAAAAACATTAGTTCCAATTGCAAGATTCAAATAGGTTGTTAAATTTGTTTTATTCCAATTAATTTCTCCAAGAGAATTGTTATACACTAAACTATTGAAGTAAGAGTTGCCTGTGGTATCAAGAATACTTTTGTTTATGGTAGTAGAAAAGTTATTGTTAATTATAACATTGTTTTCTGAAGTGCCATAAACATAAAATGCAGAGCTTAATGTCCCAGTAGAAGTAGTGATAAAAGTATTATTTGTAAAAAGATTTGAATCAGAACTACTGACGCTAGCACTAATAGAACTTGTCCCAGTAACTTGCACAAAGTTATCTAAGAAACTATTAGAATTGGAACTAGAAAGAGCAAACCCATTTCTTTGAGAAGCAACACTTGTTGAAACATTACAATTTACAATCGTGTTATTATTCGAAGAAGTAAGTTCAATACCTCTAGAATCGGTGGTTGTTATTGTAACGTTAGTTACATTGACAGAGTTCGCAGTAGATAAGAATATTCCCGAACTGTGTGCCCCTATAGCATTAATAGTAATATTTTGAATAGTTCCGTTGCTCATGCCACCAAAATAAATTGGATATTTAGCACTAGTTGTAACATTTCCTTCGTAAACCTTACAATTTTTAACAGTCACATTATCAAAACCAGTATTGTTCACACCATAACCCAAAGTTCCACCAATAGAATAATTGACTAAGTTATTTGCACAATCTAAAACCACATGAGAAGCATTAATTGTAAAACAATGATCAGTTGCATTTACATTTGAAGTTAAAGTAACATCACCATTAACATAACCGCAGCTAGTTGAATTAGCGATTGGCAGACCTTGTGCAGTAGTAGTATAATTACTAAATGAAGTGATATTAGCATATAAGATTCCGTTAGTAACATCATAACTAACATTACAAAGGTTACCGTTATCACATCTAATCCCATCTTTATAAAGCCAAGGAGTTGCTGCATAAGCCAGCCCATAAAATGTAATTTTAGCAGTAGTGTTTAACTGCCCCACGTTTGGATGATTAACGACACCAACTAAATTATCTTTTAAGAAAATGGTAGTGTTGATTGAAAGATTAATTGAAGTTGTAAGATTACTAGAATTCCAGAAAATTTTCCCCATGGAATTATTGTAAGTTAAAGAGTTTAAAGTAGTAAGTACAGATTCATCAAAGATAGGGGCAGATTGTACTGTGGTAACATTATTATTAATTAGTGAATTATTAGCAGAATCTTCTTGGATCCAGATACCATAACTAGTTGCTCCACTTGTTTTAACTATGTTGTTTTGGATCGTACAGTTGTAAACATCACCAAAAGCATTTGATTCTAAGTTGATTCCATAACCATTATCTGTGGAGGTAGTAATATTATTATTACTAACCATAATCGCGTGACTTCTTGTTAAATAAATCCCGTCTTTATTGGAGATGAAAGTATTATTCTCAATCCTACCAAAGTCGCTTTCAAAGAAATGAAGCCCATCTGCACCACTAGCGTTAACAAAGTTATTTGTAACATTAAGGTTGTGTGAACTCCAGTAAAGAGACAACCCACGATTTAAAGCATAAATCGTATTGTTATCAATAATCCAACGAGAACAACCATTTGTACTAATACCAAATCCAGTGGTGGTGTTAATCTTATTATGATTCACAATACCATTATTAGAGGTGGTACTACAATCAACACCATATCCTGCAACCAATAACATGGTATTCCAAGTAACATTGTTATTATTAGAAGAACTAGCAACATCGACAGCGTGGCCATTAGATGCACTGGTGATAAAAGTGTTATTATAGATCTCATTAGTATTCGAACTACTTACTAATCCAACACCATAACTTGTACTTCCAATAGTGATAAGAGTATTGTTACTTATTTTTGAATTAGTTCCACCACTAAAGTAAATATCGTGTTTAGAGCTAGTAGTTACATTTCCTTCAGCAATTTTACAATTTTTTATTGTTAAACTATCATAACCGCCACTATTATCAATACCATATCCCAATGATCCATTAATTGAATGGTTAATTAAATAATTATTACAGTCAATAGTAACACTATTAGCGCCAACAACAAGTCCTGTCCCCCGACAAATTAAGTTATCATTTAAAGTTAAAGAACTAGTAACTATTTTTCCACAGTTAGAGATATTAATACTAGCATTATTCCAATCAGTTTCGTAATCAATCCCATCATATGCTTTTATTGAACAAGTCCAATTTTCCCCCGCAGAAGTATTAACATAATTCAAAGTGGAAACTAATATCCGATTATTCTCAGTAAAAATAGCACTTTGTCCAGTTAGATTTTGAACACCATCTTTATGCCAAGTATAATTAGCATAAACAGTTCCACCGTCTGGGTCCGTTATATTTGCGTAACAAGTTAAGTCGTCTGTAGAGTAATTGTAAAGCGAAGTAGCATTAAGAATTATTTGAGAGGTACTAGGTGGATTATTTAAAACAATTGTCAGACTATTTGAACAAACTTCTACACCATTGACAACACCATCATTCGGAGTCACACAAGCTTGCCAAACATTATCAACAATAGTTTCTTGTGAAACAATTAAATCAGTTCTGTTGTTGTAAAGAGCAGAGATTTGTTCTGCAGATAAAGAATGGTTATATATTCTCAATTCATCAACTGTTCCATTAAAGTTAATATTAGAAGACTTTCTCTTTCCAATAGATAATGTAGTCTTAGCAGGAACAGCGGTATCTGCTAGAGTCCCCTCTTTCTGCCCATTAATATAAATTATTTTGTGAGAATCATTTTGTACAGCAACAATATGGTACCATTGCCCAACAGTTGGAAGAGTATTAGAACTTACATCTCTCCAACTACCTGAATATGTACCAAAAGTAATATTTGGACCATCAAAATCAGTGTTATCTATTCCTATAAGCAAATCATCAGATGTAAAAGGAGTATTTAATGCCAAGATTGGTTGCCGTAAAGTATTATCATTAAACTTAGCCCAAACTTCAATAGAATAGTTAACATGATTCAGATTGACATTACTAAAGTTAATTTGATCTGCTTCTACTGCCCCTCCATCAAATTCATAAGCCCCTTTACCATCATAACCACCAGTAAGATTATAGATACCCCCCTGATGGGTACCACTTGCCCCTGTTGCATAATTAGTAGCATTCTCTGCGCCATCTGGTTCAAAAGGAACATTCAATAATGTCAAAGATTTCCCATCAACTTTCCAATTAATGATGGTTTTATTCCCAACCCCCTCATGATAATAAACAGTTAGGTTCTCGTTGGTTTTATTTGCCAAAGAAGATGAGTTTAAGATTGGAGTTGACCCAGATGCCAAACCAGAACCAAAGATTACAATTGAAGAACTTTCGGAAACAACTGATTCACCTTGTATTCCAATAGCGGCTCCAGTTAACATATTCTCAGATGACAAACTATTCAATGAGAATCCACTTTCTCTATAAGCAGATAGGCCAATCAACAAGAAAGCAGCCAAGACTACAAATAGTCCTAAGAACAACTTCTCTTTCCTCTTGCAGCCCTCTTTCTTCTTATAGTTCATATTTTCTTTATCACCTTGTCATAAAGCTCTAATAGGCCTTTCAGTTCTTTCACTTTAAGCGAATAGAACTTGTTGGGAAACTCTTTACGAACGTTCAAAAAACCTAAGTCGTAAAGCAGTTTTAAGTGGCGAGAGGCTAAAGAAACGGACATTTCTGTTGATTCAGCAATATCTTTTACAGTCATTTCTGTATCTGCAATTAATCTTAGAATCTGTCTTCTAGAAAAAGCACTTATTGCTCTAGATAGCTTCTCTTCTTTAAATTCCATGGATAACAATTAGAATAATCTTCTCCTTTATAAAGTTTACGAGTTGTGAAGTTTCGTAACTATGAAACTCTAAACTACAAAAAAAAGAATTAATCTGAACTAACTTTAGGAACAGCTTTTTTTTCAGAATCTTCTGTTTCTTCAGAAACTTCAATTATCTCTGGAATTAAAGACCCAATTTTCTCCTTAATTTCATCAGCAGAGTAATACTTTAAATCAAAATCACCTAACGCTTCTTGAGTTTCTTTGTTTTCCAATTTACTTAAGTAAATTAAGATTTCTTTCTTATTACCCAGAGTTTTGTAAAGCTGCATCTGTTTCTTAACAGAAAAACCACAATACTCACTCAAATCAAAAACATAAATTACAATATCGGCAACTTCTTTTAAGACCAACTCTGCAACAAATTCAATGTCGTTCATCTTTTCTTTCCTAGCTAATGTTCCAGGGACATCTAAAACTTGAACTTTTTTATCATTAATTTTAAAATAACCCGCGTTAACACTTTTTGTAGTAAAAGCATAAGCAGCAACCTCTGCTTTTGTTCCCGTTATTTTGTTAAGCAAAGTAGTCTTTCCAACATTAGGAAACCCATAAACACAAATAGTGAACATTTCCTTAATATCAGGATAATCCTTCATAATCTTCCTACACTGATCCAAATATACCAAATTAGAATCAATCTGCTTAAGTATAGAAGAAATTCGGCCATAAAATTGCTTAGATAATTCTTTAATATCGTCTCTACCTTTGGTCTTAACAACTTTAGAAACATATTTTTTATGTAAAAGACGAGTTTTTTCAATTGCCCAATTAACAGCACCCAAAGATTTTTTATAATTGGGATAATCAAGAGTTAATTTCATTAATTTAGTATAGAATTCTGAAAGATCTTTTGTGCTAGGAAAGGATTTTAAAGATTTATCCAAACGAGTAACAATTGTATTCTTAACAACATCTAATTTTAACCCTTCTTTCTGCCTAATTATTTGTAACCAGTTGCCTTTAAGTTTCTTCATCTTGCCTTTCTGTCTAGCTTTACCAAAGGCTAGATCAAGGATAGCCGTACTGGTTTCAACTGGTGCAATATTTTGGAAATTCATTTTTAAATCTTGTTAAAAATGAAGGACAAAAACTCGTCAAAGTTTTTGAAAATTCACTTTAAACAAAGAAAAGAGTATCGTTATTTTAAATGTTTCTTATTTATTAGTCACTTATCTTTTTCCCTTCAAAGATTTCCGATGATATGCCAGTGAACTCATCCAACCAATCAAAACCACAATTGCCAAAGTAACCCATAACCAACCAAGATTAACAAATGAACCTACAAATCCACTTGCTTGACCAGCAAGGTTTGATTTTCCTTTTTCTAATTGAACATCCCCTTCTTCAAGAACAGAGCTTGCTGATGTATCTTCATCAGCACTTGTTGATTCTTTCTCATCACTTACTACTTTTGCACATAATCCACAATCTTTGTAACAAGCACCACCATCTTCGTTTGTTTCTTTATCAGGGGCACAAGTTAGTCCATCATTACAGTTACCATCACCACACAATCCCCATGATGACGTTCCACCACTTGATGAAGAACTACTACTACTAGAAGAACTATCTGAACTTGAAGCCGCAACCGCCGTTTGTTCAGCAATAACAAATGTACTTAGATGAGTTAGGTTTGCTTCAATGAAATTGGAAACAGTATTTACACTCACTACACTTTCTTCAACCCAAGCAGCAGTAGCAGGATTATAATAATAAAACTTAAGATTTGCTTCAGTAATACTGTTAGTGGTTAATATAGTTTCATTATACGCCACTCTAACAGTAACCTTATTAATATAATCACTAACTGCAGGGGCAGAAAAGGTGTAATACTTATACTCGCTAATGTTATAATCAGTAACACTTAATGCTGTACTTTCAGGAGTAGCGTTAAATTCTTGAGCGACAACTGTAAAGTTGTTAGCAAAGGTTTTAGAAACATTAAAAGTAAGATTTACTCCAAAAGTATTGTTAACCTTAAAAGTGGAATTACCAGTTAAATTAATGTAAGTAGTATTAGTAAATGCTGCACTAACATTAGTAATTAATGCGTATATTGTTTTGGTAACCTCGTTTCCAAAACTATCATTACATAAAAAGTCAAACCTTCTATTCCCAACACTTAAATTAGTAACATTCTGTTGATGAGTTGTAACGCTACTGGTTACATTCATCATAGTGTAATTGATTGTTGTATTTTTATAATAACAAGTAGCACTTTCATCTGTAGTAATATTAAGTATTACAAGAGTACCATTACTTGAACCAACTGGGCTTTGTACAAAGATTATTGGACTAACATTATCAGCCGCTGCAGTAGTATAATTACTAAAACTAGAAACTCTGGCCACTACTATTCCACCAGCGTCCGAAGTAATGTTACAATAGTTCCCATTATCACACCTAACCCCATCTTTAAGAAGTTGGTGAGTTGTTGAATTTAATCCCTTAAATGTAAGCTGTGCAGTTTCATTAATTTTCAAAGTATTAGCATCATTCACTAAACCAATCTTATTACTTTGAACATAAGCAGAAACATTCCTAGCCAAAGAAACGTTAGTACTAAGATTAAGTTTCTCCCACTTGATTTCACTCATAGTATTATTATAAATCAAAGTGTTGTTGTAAGAACCATTATCATATATTGCAAACTGTAAACTATTACTAAAATTATTATTTAGAAGAGTATTATTATAAATGTGGGTTTGTAACTTAATCCCCTGGGTTGCTCGATCAAAAGTGTTATTCTCAATCCAACTATGATTCATTCTTGTACTCTGGCCCGATGAGTTAAGAGTACCAATTCCAGTAGTTAAAATACCAAAATAATTATGAGTAATCCTTAAAGAGGCCCTATCAGCAATTAACCCCACCCCTAAATGAGTTAAGTTATTCTTAGTTAAATTTACGTTTGTACCAGAGGTAATCCTAATTCCAACTCCCCCAACAACTGCACAAGCAGTTCCTCCAACTGAAGCAGTACAATTCATATTATTAATAGTGTTATTCTCAACTCTCAAACGATCAAGGCTAAGAATACTATTATCACCAATAATAATACCAACAGGATTGAAACTATTAAGGCCATAAACACGATAGATGTTATTATTATAAATAACAGATTGATTAACAACATTCCCGGTATTTTCTACAAAAGTAATACCATAAGGACTAGCAGTATCATCGGCCGAAAAGTTTGTGATTGTATTATAAGAAATATTTGCTTGAGTACTATTATAAAAAGCAATTCCTCCACCAGTTTCGCCAGTTATATTGGCATGACCAGCAGTATTATTCCAAACAGTACCGTTAGGGCTATGTTGGAATATTATTCCCGCACCAAAGTTCCTAACAACACAATTCTTAACAGTAATGTTAGTATAAACCCCAGTATTAATTACACCCGTATCATCAGAACCGCCATCACCGACAATAGAATAACCAGCACAATCTAGGATAATATTGTTAGCACCAATAACGATACCATTACCAGTACAACCAGTAACAGCCGCAGTTAAATTGGTATTAGTAGTTATTGTTGAACCACAAGCTTCTTGAGTAGTATAGTTACTAAAACTAGAAACCTTTGCAACAACTAACCCACCAGTGTCTGTAGTAATGTTACAAAGAACACCCCCATCACACCGGACGCCATCTTTTAAAAGCCAATGAACTGTTGAGTTTAAACCCTTAAATGTCAACTGTGCAGTATCATTAATCTTTAAAGTATTAGCATCATTCACTAAACCAATTTTATTACTTTGAACATAAACAGAAACATTAGTATAAATGGAAACATTCATAGTAAGATTAGTCTTTTCCCACTTAATTTCCCCCTCAGAATTATTGTAAATCAATGTGTTATTATTAGTACCATTATCTAAGATAGCATACGCTAAACTACCACTGAAATTATTGTTCAAGAAAGTGTTGTTAAAGTTTGGTCCAAGTAAATACACCGCTCTTGTTAACCCACTAAACGTATTTCCCTCAACCCAAGTACTGTTAAAAGGAACCGTTTGATCACCTGGAATGTCCCGGGCATATATACCATAAATGCTATCAGAGATAGTATTATTAACAATCTTCATGTAACTTAGTTTTGGAAGTATTCCAGTTCCAACATTTAAGATAGTATTATTAGCAATACTAACATTAGTACCCGAAGTCATTGCAATCCCAATTCCTCCCTGAAAAAATTCACAAGCAGTACCAGCAGCCAAAGAAGTACAAGTTATATTTCTAATAGAATTATTAGAGATTTTCAAACCAGTTAATAATAACTTTGTAACATCTCCTTCTTGTATGCCCACTGGCACAATAGCATCAGTACCAAAAATATAAGAGATATTGTTATTAGCAATCGCTCCCGCAATCTGTCCATTAACGGAATCTAATAATTTTATTCCAATTGGGCCAGCAGCTAAAAGAGCATTAGATAAGTTTGTAATTTTATTATTAGAAATATTAATTCCAGAACAATTGGTAAAATCAATTCCAATCATGGTGGCTGGAGCAGCAATATTATCAACGTGTCCAATAGTGTTATTTAAGAAAGTATGGTTATTTGAATGAGACATTGTAACCCCAACTTCAAATCCACGAATAACACAATTTTTAATAGTAACGTTATTAAATTGACTTCCAGGAGGAGCACTATTAATAATTCCAAGGCTTCCCGAATTTTGAACACCAATTATTGAATAACCAGCACAATCTAAAACAACATTACTTGCACCAATTGAAAGCCCAGTACTGCCACAATCAACAATATCACTTACTAAAGTATTACTAGCATCAACAAGAGAAGTCCCACAATTAAACTCACTAGTAGTATAATTACTAAAACTAGTAACTCTAGCAACAACTAACCCACCAGTATCAGTAGTGATATTACAAAGATCACCATTATCACAACGAATGCCATCTTTAAATAATTGGTGAACTGAATTGTTTAATCCCTTAAAAGTAATTTGTGCAGTTTCATTTAATTTTAAAGTATTAGCATCATTAACTAAACCAACCAGATTACTTTGAACAGAAGCAGAAACATTCCTAGCCAAAGAAACATTAGTACTAATATTAATTTTTTCCCACTTGATTTCACTCATAGTATTATTATAAATCAAAGTGTTATTGTAAGCACTATAATCTAAGATTGCAAATTGTAAACTATTAGTGAAATTGTTATTAATAAAAGTGTTGTTAAAAATGTTAGTGCTCAAATAAAAAGCTTGAGTCAAACCATCAAAAGTATTATTTTCAACCCAACTATGATTAAAACGAGTATTTGTACCACCAGTGTTTAATGTGTAAATACCGTAAGTGCCGTTACTGAAAAGATTACCAGTAATTCGTAAACCAAATTGATCAACAATAAGCCCAGTATTAACACTAGAAATTTTGTTATTAGTTAAGTTTACATTGATTCCAGACCGAATCGAGACCCCAATACTACCAACAATATCACAAATTGTTCCAGCAGCTGCACTAGTACAAGTAAGATTGGTAATAGTATTATTCACAACCTCTAAGCCAGTAAGATCTAAGACACCAGAATCACCAATACTAAGAGCAACAGGAGTAGCATTATCTACACCATAAATACGCGAGATATTGTTATGAGCAATTATAGAACCAGAAAGACCACTCCCGAGAGCTTCAGCATACATCATACCAAAAGCACTATCTATATTAGTAGAAGTCAGATTGGTAATTATATTATTAGAAATATTTGCATCAGAACAATTAGTAAAACTAATTCCCCAATTGGGTTCAGTCAGATTAATATGACCAAGAGTATTGTTCCAAATTGTAGAATTAGGTGAATGCATAAAATTTATTCCCGTACCAAAATTCTTGATTACACAATTTTTAATAGTAATGTCAGACCATGTAGAACCGGGAGGCGGAGAATTCTTAATACCACTATCAAAAGCATCACCATCTCCAATGATAGAAAATCCTGCGCAATCAATAGTAACACTTGATGCACCAACGCTAAGTCCGTCAATAGTACAGGCCAGATTACTATTCATAGTTATAGATCCAGTAACCTCATCACCACAATTACAGGGCCAAGAAGAACAAGGAGCTTGTGGGATTAAATCTCCTTCAACAACAATATTTTCAGAATCTTCAAAATCTACAGAACTTTCCAAGTTAAGATAATCTCCTGAACCAATCCCAATCACAGCACCAGTAAGATATTCTCCACTGTTAGAAAAAAGACTTTCCATCCCTAATTTCATAGAATCAGAAGGAGAAGAATAATCAAAATTATTAATAAGTCCAAAACCAATTAGCATAACTGCTACAGATAAAAACAAAAATGTATAATTCTTAGTTCGCAACTTTACTTTTCACCCTTTTTTTATTAATAATAGTAAAACTTTTTTATTTATAAATGTTTTTATTTATATAAAGAGAAGAAATAGTAAATAATATAAACAATAAAATAATGGTTAAAACTTGGTGATAGATTTGAAAAGAACAAAAGATAAAAATATCTATGTGGTTGGCCATTTAAATCCAGACACAGATTCTATTTGTTCCGCAATTGCTTACGCACATTTCTTAACGGAGAAACATAAAAAGAACGTCATTCCTGCTAGGGCAGGAGAATTAAATTCTGAAACTAAGTTTGTTTTAAAAAAATGGGGCTTTAAAGTTCCAATAAGATTAAGTAACGCTTCTGGTAAAAACATAATTATTGTTGACCATAATGAGATCGATCAATCAGTAAGAAATATTCGAGAAGCAAAGATCCTAGAGATTATTGACCATCATCGTATTGGAGATGTGGAAACAATCCACCCTATTCCTTTTGAAAACGAACCAAGAGGAGCAACTTGTGCAATTATTGCAGATAGGTATAGTTGGTTCAGAATTCCAATCAAAAGAAAACTTGCCGGGTTAATGCTTTCAGCAATTCTTTCAGACACATTATTGTTAAAAAGCCCAACCACAATACCAAAAGATCGAGTTTTGGCTAAAAAACTTGCTAAGGTTGCTAAAGTTAGTTTGCAAAAATATGGCAATGAAATGTTAGAAGCAGGTTGTGATGCCATTAAACATAGTGCGAACAAAATTATTCTAACTGATTTCAAGACTTACAGAAAAGAAAGAAGGAAGATTGGAATTTCTCAAGCGCCAGTCATTGGCTTCAAGAAGATCATGGAAAGAAAAGAAGAACTACTTAAAGAATTATCAAGATTACAGAAAAAGAACAATTATGTGGCTATGTTTCTAATGATTACTGATATTATTGCCGGAGATAGTTACTTGTTCTTTGCTGGAAATGAAAGTAAGATTAAACCCCTTTTCAAAAAGAAAGTTGAAAGAATAGGAGATTTAAAAGGTGGAATAATATTCTTAAAGAAAGTTGTTTCTAGAAAAAAACAAGTACAACTTAAAGTTTTAGAATTATTGTAGTAAAAAAATTAAGAATTAAAATAAAATCTTAAAAATAAAAACCCCACTAATTATATCTTCAGACTAGTAACTTTACTAATCCCATGATCGTTCATTGAAACACCATAAAGATTATCTGCTTCTGAGATAATTGAATCATTGTGCGAAATTAAAACATACTGTGCCTTACCAGAATAATTCTTTATCAACTTAGCTAAAGTTTCAGAATTGTGTTTATCCAATGCAGCATCAATCTCATCTAAGACATAAAATGTTGCAGGTTGATACTCTTGAATCGCAAAAATAAACGATAAAGCAGTAAGAGTTTTCTCTCCACCAGATAAAGATTTAATGTCCATAAATCTGTTACCAGTTAACTTAACCCTAATACTTAATCCATCCTCAAATGGTTTGTTAGGATTATCTAACTGTAAGTAAGCTTTCCCTTTCTTAAACAAACTAGCGAAAATGGTCTGGAAATTTTCATTGGCTTGATTATAAGTAGTCATAAAATGTTCTTTCTTCTTAGTTTCAATTTCATTCATTAATGTTAAAACATCAGTCTTTTCTGTTGCCAAAGAATCTTTCTTCTCAACAAGATTATTATATTCTGTTTCAACTTCTTCATAAACTTCTAACGCTTTCATGTTAACTGCCGACATTTGTGAAATCATAACTTCAAATCGATTAATTTCACGTTGCAATTCTTTTAAATCCTTATTCTTAAGAATCTCAGCATCTTTATACTTCTCAAATTCTTCCTTCAACCCAGCAAGTCTAGCTTTTACTTCTGCATTTCTTAAAGAAACTAAATTAATCTCTCTTTCATTAGTTCTAACTTTCTCACGGAAGTTTTCCATCTCATTTTCTGCTTTCGTAACTTCTGAAGCAAGCTTTTCTCGAGTGTTAAATAATTCTTTATATTTTGAGTAAAACACTTTACTTTCTTTCTCTTTTTGAACAAGATCTTTATCTCTTTTCTGAATATTTTCAGTTAACTCTTTAATCTCTTTATTAAATTCACTTTCTTCTTTGTCATGCTGCTTAATAATTTCCTTGATTTTTTCAGTCTCAGGAGCAATTAGTTGGTCAACCTGTTCAGATTTGTTTTTAAGTTCATTCTCTAACCGAATCAAATCCTCTTTACATGATTGTTTAGATTCTTCAAAAGCACTTAACTGCGCTAATAATCTTGGATTCCTTAATTCATTAATTTGAGATCGTAATATTTGTTTTCCTGATTTTAAAGAAGCAAGATCACGATTAATAGAAGAAACGTTCTTTTGTATCTCAGAAAGATCACCAGTAACTTTCTTCAACCGATCAATTAACTCTTTCTTTAAATCAGAACTAGCACTTAAATCAGAATCATCTAAATGTAATGTTCGTTCTAACTTAATAATTTCTCCTTCCATTTCTCCACGCAGATTTCTTAATGAAGAAATTTCAGTTTCATTGGCAGACCTTTTATCTTCTAAACTTGAAACAACGTTTTGTAATTGTTGCATTTCCTCTTCTAATCTTTCTAAAGCTTCCAAAGAATCTTTTTCTTTAAAGCCCATACTTGCTCGCTTAGCCCTGAATCCACCACGCATAACCCCACTTGCTTCAGCAATGTTCCCATCAATTGTACTCATCTTAACTCTTCCGATTCCAACTTTACGAGCCACATCAAGATCATCAACAACTAGAGTATTACCAAAAACATAAGAAAATGCTTTTTTGTATTGCGATTTATAACTAACTAAGTTAAGAGCAAAATCATGAACCCCTGATTGAGAAGATAATTTTTTATTCTCGGTATAAATTTCCTGATAGCGGATTTTATTTAAAGGAATAAATGAGGCAGAACCCAGTTTATTATTTCTAAGATATTTGATACAATCAGCTGCAACGTGTTCATTCTCAACAACAATGTGTTGCATTCTTCCACCGGCTGCAGTTTCTAAAGCAGTAGCAAACTTTCTTTTAACTTGTCCTAATTCAGAAATTGTTCCATGTACGCCTTTAAACTTATTTTTATTTTGAACAATAGAACTAACCGCCTTATTACTAGATAATCCTGCTTGAATTGTTAATGTTTTAGCATTCAATTGAGCGTGCCTTTCTTGCAAATCTACCAACTTTTTTCGTGCATTAGCAATCTGAGCAGCAAAACTACTATCTTCTTCTAAGCAACGGTTCAATCTTAATGTAGATTCTTTAAAATTAGTTTTCTTTCCTTGTAAATCTTTAATTTGATCTTTATTTTCTTTTTCAACTTCTCTAACTTTCTTAATCTTTTCATCCAAAGTTTCAAGTTGGTATTCAATTTTATCTTTTTCCCTTAACAATTCCTGTTGAGATTGACGAATCTTTTGAACTTCTTCTTGTTTCTGTTCAATAAGTTTGTCTTTACTATCTAAATCTTGTTCAATCTCTGTTGAAGATTCAATTTTGTGTTTCTTTTTGAAAGCAGCAATACTTTTTTCTAAATCTTCTTTTTCCTTATTCTTAAGTCGGATTTCTTTCTGTAAATCTTTTTGCCTTTCTGAAGAAGAAGAAGATTTTTCTTGTAAATCTTTTAATTCTTGACCAAATTGATCTTTTCTTTGTTGAATTTTATTAATTTCATCTTTAAGAGCAGAAACTCGAGCTTTATCTTTTGCTAGTGTAACTTTAAGATCTTCAATTTGGCGATGAATTTTTAATTGATCTTTTTCTCCTTTTTGTTCAATCTCTTTATTCAAATCACTAATTTTATTTTTGTTGCCACGAATTGTGTTCAGCAAATCTTCGATCTTCTTTTCAGCAGAACCAATTTTCCCTTGATTATTCTCTGTTTCTTTGTCATATTTAGTTTTTATTGCTTCTTTTTCTTGAATTTGTAAATGTAAATTTGTTGCTTTATAAGAATCAATTTGATCTTTCAATTCTTTAAATTTAAGTGCTTGATCACGATCTTTTTTCAGTTCTCTAAGATAAGTCTTTCTTTCTTTTAAAATAATTTCAGCATTGTTTAGTTTGTCATCAACCTTGTTTAATTCTAAGTTTGCTTTGTGTTTCTTTTCTTCATAAATCGAAACATCACTAATCTCTTCAATAACTTTTCTTCTTTCAACTGGAGACATATCTACAAAGTGCGTAATTGATCCCTGTAAGATAATATTATATCCATCAGGATTAATTTTAGCAGAAGATAATAAATCAACAACTTCCGAACGGGTATGTTTTTTATTGTTTATTCTATATGTACTGCCGCCTTTCTTATTAATAGTTCTATTAACGATAATTTCCTTATCTTCGTGAGGGAATACTTTATTTTGATTACAAAAAGCGATTTCTACGTACGCTTTAGTAGCGGGAGTTTTTTTCTTGCCACCATTAAAAATTAAGTTAGCTGCTTTTTCTGCCCGCATAGATTTTGCAGAAATTCTTCCTAGAACGAAACAGATTGCGTCCCCAACATTACTCTTCCCAGAACCATTCGGCCCAAGAATACAATTGAATTTATTGTCAAGAGGGATATCTGTTTTGTGAGCAAAACTCTTAAAACCGTGAATTGTAATTCTATTTATCTTAGTCATAATGAACCATCCTCTTTCTTCTTAATAACGTTTTATTTTTGATTTATAAATGTTACTATTCTGGGTTCATAAGTTACAGCTATAGTAGAATTATTTAATGCTATAAGAATCTAAAATAAAAATAAGAATTTAACTAAACAATTCTCTTAACCAAACAAAGAACCCTTCATCATCTTCTCCAACTTCTTCAACAACAGGTAAAGGAGCTGGTTCCTGAACTTCTGGTTCAACTGGTTCTTCAACTACTTCTTCTACAATTGGTTTTTTAATCACTTCACCAACAATCGCTTTCTGTTCCGCTTTTCCAATTACGAATTCACCCATATCTTGAGAGATTGCAGTAAAGTAAATATAATTCCCTTCTTTTTTCTGAAATTCAGTTTCTAAAGGTTCACCATTAAGGAAAAGTTTCAAGGTAGAAGTTTTCAGGCCTAATTCTAACATTTTACTTTCTTCTAATTTCAAATCAAAGACAATATCGCCAATCTTTTCTTCATCTACAGAAGTCATATGAAATTGAGAATATTTTACTCCGTCAAATTCCCAACCGAGAACTTCAAGTTCCTCAGTAGTAATTTTAGAATTTTTAATTCCTTCAACAAAATAAACAGTTGCGTATTGAACACCTGCTTCGTCAACTTCAAAGAAAAGTTCAGTACCCTCTTGCATATAAGCAATAGTCATAATTGCATTTCCAGATAGGTTACTTTCAGAATTGTAATTTAGAAATCCCACAATTGGTAAAACTACTACTAATGCAATGAAAAACCAAAAAAATTGATGTTCGTGATGACTCCCCATTTTAGTATGGTGTGATTTACTTTTTTTTACTATCCTCTTTTTTGCCATTATGCCTATAAGTAATTTGTATGAGTATATAAATTTAACTTTAAAAGAAAGTTAAGAAAAGATGTGGGGCTGCGGGGATTTGAACCCCGAACACCTAGATTTCAATTACGACATAATCATATCTTCAGTCTAGTGCTCTCTTTTCCTTGCCCTTTAAGAAAAAGACAATCCAGATTGAGCTACAGCCCCAAGTAACAATCAAAATCCAGCCACTATTTATAAATGTTTTTACGAACAAAGTGAGAAAAAACGTCTAAAAATCCGATGATTTTTAAGAATGTTTTTGGTTTTAAGAATTCAGATTCTAACTTTATTCATTCATACACCTAAACTATTCTTCATGATTGCCATTGCAAAGACGTTAAACAGTAACATCACAGTTCCCGCTAAAAAGCAAAATAACAGAGTAGAATTAATAAGATTCTTCCCTAAAGAATATCTTTCTCCAAGTTTATCTGCACCATTTTCAATCCCATTACTAAGCACGGTTAGAATATAAGCAATTTGAACGATGTAAAGACCGACAATAATTTGAAAATGAAATGTAGGAATACCAATACCAAAGATTTCCATCATATCTCCCCAACCACCAACAGATTCACCAGTAGATGCAAATGAAGTTAACTTTGCACTTAACTGAGTCAGTATAGTCGAAATCATTGAGGTGATTCCAATAACAACTCCAGAAATTGCTGGTGTTAGAAACTTAACTTGTGCTTTCATTGAAGAAATAACATCTGCCATCAAATCTTTTAATCTTTCTTCAACTCGGTGAATCTCTTTAATATAACGAGACATTGATAATAAAGCCTGAGCAGCAATTCTTGGCCCTTTCTTAATACTCTCCAGAAGAACTTTCATTGAACTCTCAATAACTTTGGAAGGAAAAGTAACAACAGCACCAACTTTTTGATCAAACAATGATTCTTCCAATCCTACCCCTAATTTAGTCATATTTCTTTCTGCTAAACTAAAAAATTCTCCAGAAGTTGTACCTTGCATATTCTCAGCAACTTTAGCAAAAGCAATCTCTGCAGGAATCCCATCACCTAAACGGTTACCTAACTGAAACAAAGCAGAAGAAAATTCATCTTCTAATTGTTTTGTTTTTTCTCGAACTTTAATTACGTTCTTAGAGCGTAAAGCAAAAAACAATCCAACAGAAACACCAATCCCCGCAGTAACAACTAAAGATAATAACGAAGAACCAATCCCATAAGGTCCCACCCTTTCAGCATGTTCACAACCAGGAATCCCAGGAGGACAAATATAATCTAAAAATTTATATTTCCCAGCAGCATCTTGAATTTCAAAATCGGGACTTAAATTGTGTAAAATAATTGGGCTAAAACCAATCAATAACATCACTACAAAAATCATCACACAAAAATAAAAAGGATTAACACTAATTACTAACTTTTTTCCAAGAGGGATATTAACATTTCTTAATTTCTTAAATCCTTTCTGTTCACTAATATCAACAGCACCATAACCCGCGGGGCGTTTAGATAAAATAGTTTTTCCAAGATAAAAAACACCGATAGGTAAGCTGACATTGTAAAGCATAGAAATATAAACGGCAGTTTTTATTGTGCTTGTCCCATCACCACTCATAAAACTAACAACTAAAGGCAAGATAACTAGCCCCAAAATTGGCAAGATAATACCCAACATGTGCAACATAGTCATTGGAGATTTTAAATTATGAGCATAATGTAACATGTTTTCGTAAGTTCCGTTTAGAATAACATCTAAAGATTTGTCTAACAATGCCAATCTACGATCTTCAGAAGTTTCAAATAATGAAGATTCAATCAAATGGAATGCTTCCACAAATTCTTTATTCCATTCTTTCCAAGTCTCAAGATAAGAGTCAGCAGATTCTCTAATGTTACTATACTTCTGAGTTTCAACATCCCATAATATTTTCCTAAAATCTAAAGACAACGGAGGAGATAAATGATCTGCTGCGAATTCGATCGCTCTCTCTAAATTAGAAGTGTGACGCATGTAAGTAACAACATAAAATATGGATTGGACCATCTGATTAGATGCCTTCATTCGCCAAGTGTTAGCCATAAAACCAGGAAATTTCTGTAAAGCAGGAATTAATAATCCCCCTAGAACCAAAAAAAAGAACACAAAGAAAAAGCTAGGTTGACCAACAGTCCCCATAAGTGTTATACCTAAAAGATAACCAAAAAAGCTCCCAAACAATATTACTGCAATTGGTAAAAGTATTGCTAATGATTGTACACCAGAAGGTGTAACATTCAGATGACAAACATCTAAATCTTTTTGAATAATTGGTGCTTTCTTTTTATCTGCAGTAAGTTTAAGTAATTTTTCTGAAAAGTTACAAGCTTTTTCATATAATGAGTAACGAGTTGGATAAAGTTCTCTTTTAAATTCAGAATATTCTTTAGTAGTGAACTGAGTTGCGGGCTTACTAGCTCCTTCGCCAAATTCCTTTTTTACTTTAGCCTTATATTTTTCTAAAAGCTGTTGATAATCTTCTTCCTTCATCTTCCCTCTTTTTAATAGGGGTTATTTTATCTGTTTAAAAATATTACTAAGAAAGAAACATTCATTCTAAATTAAATGAATAAACATTTTCATCGGGATTTACAGGAATGTTGATTAAAGCCAAGTATGTGTCAGTGAATTTTTCTTTAATATTTTCTTTATCATCATCAAAATCATCATCAAAATTCTGTTCTTCTTCATAAGCTAAAAAATTTAATGATGAAACAAAATATCCTTTCATTTTAGCTGTTAAACGATGAACTTCAGGAAAAGATGTAATTCCAGTTACTTTCGTTCCTTTAACACCAATTGTTTGATTCAATCTTCTAAAAATGGTTCCCCCATCAAGATGATAACTATTTTGATAATAACAATTAACCTTACCATGACCATCATAAACTAAGATTGCACCCAAAAAACCATCAAGTCCCAAATTCTGGTTTAATTCTTCACTTAAAGGCATAAAAGCTTCTTTCAATTCTTTAATTGTTGCTAGCCTTGTTCGAACCATAACTTTTTTTACAATTTTTTCTAAAGGAACAAGATCTGCCATTTACTAGTTTTAATGCGAAGATTTTTAAAAATGTTATGTAATAAAACAAAAGTATGTTTTCATTCACCATAAACAAGAAACTTGGACAAGCAAGAACAGGAATAATTAAAACAGCTCATGGAGATATTAGAACTCCTGCGTTCATCCCAGTAGCTACTAAAGCAACGGTTAAATCATTAACTCCAAAACAGCTTAATGAAATTGGTTTTGATGCAATTCTTTCAAATACTTATCATCTTTACTTGCAACCAGGAGCAGATGTTGTTGAGAAACTTGGTGGTTTGCAAAAAGTTTCTGCTTGGCATAAACCAATGTTTACAGATTCCGGTGGATTTCAAGTTATGAGTTTAAATGAAAGTTTGTGTAAAGTTGATGATGAAGGAGTAGACTTTCGATCTTGTATTGACGATTCTAAACACAGATTTACTCCAGAAAAATCTATGCAAATCCAAAGAAAATTAGGTGCAGATTTAATTTTCTCATTTGACCAATGTTTAGATATTAATGCTGATTATGAGACTACAAAAGAATCTCTTGCTAGAACTCATGCATGGGAAGAAAGAAGTCTTGTTGAATTTAAGAAATTGAACATTGACAACAAGCAAGCACTTTATGGTATCGTACAAGGCGGAAGATTTAAAGATCTCCGTGAAGAGAGTGCCAAGTTCATTGCTTCACTTGATTTCGATGCTTTATCTATTGGCAGTATCTTTGGTGATCCTAAAGAAGAAAGTTTTGCTTTAGTTAAACATGCAATGAAATTCCTTCCAGAAGAAAAAACCAAACATCTTCTGGGAATTGGAACCGTTGAAGATATTTTTAATTACGTTTCTTTAGGATTAGACACTTTTGATTGTGTCCTAGCTACTAGATTAGCTAGACAAGGGAGTATCTTCTTGCGACCAGAATCTGGAGGAAATGAAGAAAATAAGTTCCGTTACAGAATAACAAACGTTAAATTCAAAGAAAGTTTAGAACCCCTTGATAATAATTGTGAGTGTTATGTTTGTAAAAACTTTTCTCAAGGTTATATTAATCATTTATTCAAAGCAAAAGAAATATTATCAAATACTTTAGCAACTTATCACAATCTTTATTTCTTTAAGAAAATGATGGATGAGATCCGAGAAAGTATTGAAGATGGAGGCTTTGTTGAATTGAAAAAAAAGTGGTTGGAAAGAAACTGATTTTAATAAGAACCTATATTTTCAAATCCTTCAAGAATTGCTCTCTTTTCGTTAGGGTCAATTTTGTATTGATCTAATTCATTCTTGTCAACCCAAACATATTTACTATGTTCTGAACTTAAAGAAATTGAAATTGGATCTTCTTGAGCTTTTACAAAAAACGAATATTCTGTATATTGTGTTTCATCAATAGGATGGGTGTACTCAAAATATTGAGAACCAACAATTATTGAAAGACCTGTTTCTTCTAAGAATTCTCTTATTATTGCTGTTTCTAAATCTTCATCTACTTCTTGGTGTCCACCTGGTCGTTCATAAAAATCAGGTAAAAAAGTTTTGGAACTTACCCTTCGTAACAAAAGAACTTTGTCCTGATGGTACAAAAACCCAGCAACAAGAGTTTTCTGAGTTAATTTATCCATCTTTAATCAAACCTTCTTCTCTTTAATCTCTTTCAGAAGATCTTCAATAAACTGATCAACTTTAACATCAAACTTAGTCTTTCCAGCTCTATCCCGAACAGCTAAAGTTTTCTTCTCAACTTCCTTATCACCAATAGTTAAGATGTAATTAACTTTCTGCATCTGAGCATCTCTAACCTTCTTACCCATAGATTCTGAACGATCATCTAATTCAACCCTAATACCAGCATCAACCATCTGCTTGATAACTTTCTTAGCGAAAGGAACATTATTGTCAGTAATTGTAACAATCTTAACTTGTGTAGGACTTAACCAAGCAGGAAACTTCCCATTCAGATGTTCTGTTAAGATTCCAATAAATCGTTCTATAGCTCCGTAAATTACTCGATGAAGAATAACTGGCCGTTTTTCTTTACCATCTTTATTAGTATAATTTAAATCAAACCGTTCAGGAAGAGACATGTCTAATTGAATTGTTGAACATTGCCAAGTTCTGTCAAGAGAATCTTTCAAATGGAAATCAATTTTTGGACCATAGAAAGCACCGTCTCCTTCATTAACCTTAAATTTAATCTTCTTCTTTTTCAAAACTTTTTCCAAAGCCTTTTCTGTAAAGTCCCACGTTTTATCATCACCAATTCTTTTCTCTGGCCTAGTAGACAATTCAATATGATGGAAATCTAAATTAAAAGTAGCAAACATTTCTTTAATAATATCAATAATGTAACCAACTTCATCTTCTAATTGTTCTTCAGTACAAAAGATATGTGCATCATCTTGTGTGAACTGAATAACTCTAAACAAACCTGCTAAAACACCAGACAATTCTTGTCGATGAACTAAACCAAGTTCACCCACTCTTAACGGAAGATCTTTGTAAGATTTAGATGAAGCTTTGTAAACTAACATCCCCCCAGGACAGTTCATTGGCTTAACAGCAAATTCTCTTTTCTCATATTCGCTAATGAACATGTTTTCATGATATTTAGCCCAATGTCCTGAAAGTAACCAAAGTTTCTTATCCAAAATTTGCGGAGTAGAAATTTCTTCATAACCATTTTCCTGATGAACTTCTCTCCAATAATCAGTCAATTTGTTTTTAATAATTAATCCTTTGTTGTGCCAGAAAACCATTCCAGGAGCAACTTCATTAAAACTCCATAAATCTAAATCTTTTCCAATAATTCGGTGATCATTATCTTTTAATTTTAAAGTATCCAACCGAGAACGAGAAATTTGTTTTAATAAATGAGCAACCTCTTCTTTACTTAGCTCTTTCTCAACAACTTTCTTTTCTTTACCTGCATTTCCTTCTTCAACAGAGAACTCCCTACTCAATTCTGATAAAGGATGACCTTTACAACTTACATCAAATGATTTATACCAACCAAATGGCGCCCGAGAAACTTTGTATCCTTTAAGTTGCTTCTCTGCTTCTTTCATTACTTCCTCTGCAACTTTTGGATTAGATAAACTAGAACTTAGGTGTGCATAAGGATAAAGAACAATTGTTTTGGTATTAACTTTTTCGGAAATATCTTTAATCTCTTTCAAATATTTCTTCACAATTTCTTTAACATTATTTTCATCTCGCTTTTCTACTGCTGTAAAAACAACTAGACATTCTTCAACTCTTTCTTTCTTGCCTTTCTCAACGCCTTCTTCAGCACCTTTGAAAGCTTTCTTCTTTGCTTGAAATTCAATAAAGTCCGCATGGATTGTTAGGATTTTCATGATAATAACCTCATTTTCTTAGTGATTTTTTCTTTATTTAAAAAACATTCTAAAATTAACCTAAACATTTATAAACCAATCACGCAATTAAAGCAATACTTTGAGAGATACAGCGGTTCATTGCTTCTGTATACTGGAAGGGTGAGATAACTCTTATTCTTCATACAAATGTAAATTAAAAAGGTAAAAATAAAATGGCTAGAATGCATAGTAGGAAAAAAGGAAAGTCTGGTTCAAAGAGACCAGAAAGTAAAACCCCATCATGGGCACCATATAAAGAGAAAGAAGTCGAGAAATTAGTAATCAAGTTTGCTAAAGCAGGTAAAACAACTTCAGAAATTGGAATCATATTAAGAGATAGTTATGGGATCCATAGCGTAAAAACATTAACTCAAAAAAGAATTGGTCAAGTCTTAGAAGAAAACAATCTTAGTAAAGAATTACCTGAAGATTTGTTAAACTTAATTGGGAAGTTAGTTAATGTTAAAGCACATCATGAGAAAAATAATCATGATCAAACTTCTAAAAGAGGCGTGCAATTAACAATTTCAAAAATTAACAGATTGGTTAAATATTACAAGAAATCTAAAAAACTTCCAGCGGATTGGAAATTTAATCAAGACAGAATGAAGATGTATCTAGAATAGATACACTTTTTTTATTTCTTATTTTTTTATTTGTGAGCAGAGCCGGCTCGTTTTGTTTATATTGTTTATGGGTGCGGTCCCTCCCGTATGGAGCGTCCCCAACCGCAGACTTATGTCTTCTCAGATAAACACTCGCAAATTGGCGTTGCTCACACAAATAATAAGGTATGAATAATAGAAACATTTTTATTCTCTTTTTCTTTTCTTTTATTATTAAAGGTAAATTATGGAAACCGAGCCAATTAAACAAAATCGCACAATTCTAATTATTGCTATTGTTATCGCTGTAATTGCTATAGTAAGCTTAACAGTTAGTACTACAATAACTGGTGGGACAATTATCAAGAAAGTCTCTTGTTACGACAAAGATGATTGTAATGACCATAATGAAGCAACTGAAGACTCTTGTAAGAATCCAGCAACAGAATATTCTTTATGTATTAACAAACCAGTAAATTAAATTAATAAATAAGAAAAAATAAAAAGAAATCATAACATAGTTCTTATGCTTTCTATGTTAGAAGCAATGTCATGACCTTTCTTAGTTAACTCTAAAAGTTTTAACCGACCTTCTTTCTTGAACTTAATCAAATCAGATTTCTGCATTTCTTGCAAAATCTTAACCACATGTGAATAGGTGCAGTCAATTTGTTTTGCTAATACTGATGCGTAAACATTAGCATTTGCATTTTTTAGTTCTACCAACATCATGGCTGGTTTCTCTCGGAAAAATACTTCAAAGATGGATTTCTCTGTTTTAATCAATTTGCCACCCCGCAATTTAGTTTCCATCTTCCACCCCTCAAATTAAATTTAAAATCTTAAGCATTGTTCGCTTGCAAAATATACATTGCAAGCACTTATATTTAAAGCTTTTGCTTGTGTTTCAGTAATGTTTTTAAAGGGTTAATCAATAAAGAAACTTATGTCTTCTGAATTTAAAAACGAATTTTTTCCTCATCAAGAAGTTAGAAAAGGACAAGATGAATTAATAGAAGATATTGAAAAAGCATTTTCTGAAAAGAAAATTTTATTGGCACATGCCCCGACAGGACTTGGAAAAACTGCCAGTGCTTTAGCAGTAGCAATGAAGTATGCCTTAGAACATAAGAAAAAAGTTTTTTTTCTAACTAACAGACATACTCAACATAAGATTGCTATCGATACTTTAAAACTAATCAATGAAAAAAGTCAAAAAGAAATCTCTTGCGCAGATTTAATTGGAAAAAGATGGATGTGTAACCAAAAGATTGCGGGCCTGTTTGGAACAGAATTTAACGAGTTTTGTAAAAGTGTTGTAGAGAAAGGTGAATGTGAATTTTATAATAATGTTAAACAAAAAAAAGAATTAACTGTAACAGCAAAAAAACTATTAACAGACCTAAGAAGAAAAGGACCGTTACATAACGAAGAATTAATTGTAATTTGTAAAGATGAAAAGAAATGTAGTTATGAAATTGCTTTGGCTCTTGCTAAAGAGTCAAACGTTTTAATTGGAGATTATTATTATTTGTTTAATCCTTTTGTTCAATCAACAATATTTAAGAAACTAGACATTGAAATGGAAGATGTAATTTTAGTTGTTGATGAAGGCCATAATCTTCCTGGAAGAGTTACAGAAATGTTAAGTTCTAATCTTAGTAGTTATATTATCAAAAACGCAATTATGGAAGCCAAGAAATATAATTATCGAGGCATGATAATTTGGTTACAAGGATTAAACACAATTATTAATAAAATGGCTGAATTCGATCAAGCAAATAGTTTTTCTAAAGAAATGTTAGTAGAAAAAGAAGAATTCTTGGATGAAGTAAAAAAAGTAGTTGACTATGATCAATTTATTGAAGAGTTAGAATTAGCAGCAGATGAAATCAGAAAGAAACAAAGAAAAAGTTATTTGGGGGGAATTGCCCATTTCTTAGAAGAATGGAAAGGAGAAGATGATGGGTTTACTAGAATTATTTCTGAGAAAGGAAGTAAGTATGGACCAATAACAACTTTAAGTTATTCTTGTTTAGATCCGAGTATTATTACTAAAACTGTTTTTGACAGAATCCATTCAGGATTAATAATGAGTGGAACTCTGAAACCAACTTTTATGTATAAAGATATTTTAGGAATTACAAATGGAGTGGAACGAGAATATTTTTCACCATTTCCACCAGAAAATCAATTAAGTTTAGTTGTTCCAGAAACAAGTACAAAATATAATTTAAGAAATGAAACCATGTTTAGTTTGATGGGCCAGAAATGTTCAGAATTCTCTTCGTTAATCCCAGGAAACATAGCCTTGTTTTTCCCTTCGTATCACCTAAGAGATCAAGTTGCCCAATTTATTCAATCCAGTAAAAAATTATTTTGGGAAAAAAGTGATATGAATAAAGAAGAAAAGGAAGGTCTTTTGAATTCTTTTCGAGCAGAAAAAGATGAAGGTGGAATTTTATTAGGAGTTTCAGGAGCAAATTTTGCTGAAGGGGTTGATTTACCTGGCGACTTGTTAAATGGCGTTGTGGTTATTGGATTACCATTAGCTAAACCAGATCTTAAAACTAGAGAAATTATTAAATATTATGATCAAGAATTTGGTCGCGGCTGGAATTATGGTTACATTTTCCCGGCAATGAGTAAATGTATCCAATCAGCAGGAAGATGTATTCGTTCAGAAACAGATAAAGGTGTAGTCATCTATTTAGATGAACGCTTTGCTTGGCAAAATTATTATTCATGTTTGCCTCGAGAAGGTTTAATTGTTTCTAAGGATTACGAAAAACGATTGAAAGAATTCTTTAAGGAGGAGTAAGCCCTCTTTTTTTACGGTAATGCCTTACTTCTTGATGAAGACCAAAATAATCAGTTAAATCCCTTACACAATTATGTTGTTGGCACCAAAAAGGCCTATTTTCTTCCAATTTACATAATAAAGTTTCTTCATTCAATAAAACACAAGTGCCAAAATTATCCTTGCTCCTAATGTAGTAACCCTCATCTTTTTTTATCACATTCTCTTCTCCCACTAAATCTATCTCAACTTCAAATATTGCCCTACCATCAACATAGCAACAAGCACTAAGGCAGCTCTGGTCTCTTCTATTACTCCAAAGAATAGAACAAATAGTCATATTTAATGGCATATTTCCAAACTATAAAAGAATTTAGGCACAAAATTAGGCACTCCCTGATTTAGCTATTAATTTACAGTTTGTAGCTTATAAGTAACCAGTATACAAAAACGTAACATTTATATACCTGTTGTACTTTCCTACTAATATCACGATAGCTGGGTTCCAAGAATTCTACCACCCTCACCCCCTCTTCGGAACCCGCTTTTTATTTTTCTTAAGAATTAATTTGAATAAGATTTCTTACTTCCCGAATAACTATAATGTAGCTCAGCGAATTCACAGTTAGAGCAAGTAGCGTCTAAGTTCACCCAATCTCCCTCAGATTTATATCGAGAAATTGCTTCTTTTAGTTTAACTTGCACAAACACGTGGCCAGGCACAAAAACAAATCTTGTCTGTAAACCAATAGATTGTAATAAAGAAGATAAAAGAATAGAAGCATCATCACAATCCCCAGAGTTAGAATTAAAAGATTCTTGAGGGGTTTTATAATATTCAAAAGCTAACGGATCGTTAAGATAATTAAAATTCTTCTGTACGAAATAAAATATCGCTTTAGAATTACAAACTTTACTTGTTTCTTCACAAGATAACGTTACAATTTTATCCGCAATTTGTTTGATTTCAGGAGTTACTTGCACATAAGCAGTTATTTTTTCTGAGTTCGTTTCAGGAATAGTCATTTCAGGAACATTTAAATTTTCCAATGTCGGCAAATAATTAGGTTCTGGATTCTGTTTAATTCCGTAATAAGGAATCAGCCACATTACTAACAATAAAATCAAGAATAGTCCTATAATAACTTTGATTGGTCCTTTATACCAAGGTTCGTGATCGTCTTCATGTTGTTCTAAAGTGTTATGTTCATGCATAAATAAAAGAATAAATTTAGAGTATATAATTGTTTAGAAAAAAAAGTGCGGGGGAGGAGATTTGAACTCCCGAACCCACTAAGAGACAGGATCTTAAGTCCTGCGCATTTGACCAGACTTTGCTCAAAGGATCTAAAAGCAATTGCTTAAAGGTAACCCCCGCAGATCTGGTTATCGCAGGTGTCTCTTAACTTAGTAAGTTAAAAAGAAAATCTAACCCTTATTTATAAATTCTTCCTTTTATTTTCTTAGTTTTGGAAGTTTAGAAATGGGGTTGATTTCTTCTAAAAAACGAATTTGATCTTTTCGACTTAATTGTAACACATAATGAGGTTTTCTCTTTGGTCTAATTATTGGACCTTGGATTGTATGTTTATAATTTAAGTTTGATAATAAGAAAGAAAGTTGATCAATTCCTTTTTTATTAGTAGAGAACATTCTTACAATGTTTATGGCAGTACCATCCCCATCAAAGAATCCTCTTAGGAAAAAAACTTTAATTTCTTTATTAGAATCAATTACTGAATTTGGAACCTGCCATTTTAAGTGTCCTAAAGGAGTCTGATTAATAATACTTTTAATAATAGCATGATTACCAATGTTAATTTTTCCATGTTTAGTAATTTTAAAAGTAAAACCAAATTCTTTATTCAAAAGAGAAATGTAATGATTGGCTAAGTTGATATCTTTACTATAAAATTCAATTCGTTCTGATCTCTTATCTTTACGATAACGTTTTTTAAGTCCATTAATTTCCCAATAACTAGAATAAGAGATAATATGGCTACCTTCAGCACATAAAAGTCCCAATATCTCAGCAAATTCTTTACTTATTTTATTATTCATTTAAGTCACCTCTTTGTTTCTACTCATTAAAACAAAGAGTTTTTCAAAAAAGAGTAAGTCTAGCGAAACCCATTAAATTTCTTCTTGGTTTCAGACAGAAAGACAAAGATCTTTTTGGCGTCCTAAAAATGTTTTTTGTTCATTTTTATGATACCAAAATAATTTTATTAAGGGTTTTGCGTTAGCTCTTTTTCATTATCCTTACAGAACTAATCATTAATAAATATTATCCAAACCTGTCGAGTGTGTCTAGTGGCTTTTAGAATTTACTTTCTCTTCTTCTCTTTTAACAATCGAAGAATCTTATTCATATCTTTCTGTAATAACTGATTTTCACGTTCAGCTTTTCGATTAATCGCATGATCATAACTAGCATCAATTCTATCTCTTTCAGCCTGCCTATTTTGAGTCATTAAAATAATCGGTGCTTGAACTGCTGCCAAACAAGATAAAACTAAGTTAAGAAGAATAAATGGGTAAGGATCAAATGGTTTGTTTAATAAAATCCAACTGTTAATTCCCATCCAAACAATTAACAATCCAAAAAAGAGTATGATAAAAGTCCAACTACCACCAAACTTAGCAATAATATCTGCTGCTTTCTGCCCAACACTTAACTTTTGTCTAAAAACGGGATGATGTTTATGTTTAGTAGGATGATGATTCTTAGAACTATCCTTCTTAGACCTCTTTTTTGCCATGGAAGAAAATGAATATTTTATGATTTATATAACTTTTGTTCATCTCAAGTTAAAAACAAACAGAATAATTTATAAGTAAAAAAGTAATTATTAAGAATATGAATGTTGCTTTACCCGTAATCTTAATTATAATTGCTAATCTGGTTATTTACTGGATTTTTTTTGGTAACAAGGATCCAAGAAAAAAATCAGGATTAGAATTATTTGGTAATTCAAATCAGCCAACTTTTTATAAAAAGAAATTTGAAGATAAACTAGAAAAGGAGGTCAAGAAAAATGTCAGATAGAGCATTAGTAATTGACCATTTAAAATTTAGTTATGAAGGGATATTTAATGCAACCGAATTCTATGCTTTGATCCCAGAATTCTTTTACAATAGAAATTGGGATTGGCACGAGAAACTAAATGAAGAGATTATTACTCAGAAAGGTAAACAGATCAAATTAGTCTTTGAACCATGGAAAAGTGTCAGTGATTATTACAAAATGAATCTAAGGGTCCAAGTAATCATTTCAGATTTAAAAGATGTAGAAATAGAACACGATGGTGAACAATTAAGATTAAATCAGGGATTGATGAAAATAACAATTGATGGGTTCATTATCAATGATCGAAACGGACTTTGGCACGTCAAAGACAAACCGTTTTATTGGTTCTTAACAGTAATATTTGATCGGTATTTATTCAAAAGAAATTTTGAGAAGTTTGAACGATGGGTCAAACATGATGTAGACGAATTGTTATATCAAATGAAAACTTTCCTTAATGTTTACAAATATTCAGAACACGTATAAAAATGATTAGTGAAATTAATTATGAAAAACTATTGCTGATTAATAATCGGCAATTAAAGTATAAAGGAATTTTTATAGCTAGTGAATTATTTAACGCAGTCAATAAAGCAATTGAAGAACAAGGGTATACAAAAAGAGAAAAGAAAAGTGAAGAAACAGTTACAAATGAAGGAAGAAGTACGTATATTGAGCTAAGACCCTTCAAGGAGATTACTAATTATTTAACTCTAATGATTAAAATTAAGATTCGCTTAGATGGGATCACAGAAACAACTGAAGAAGTAAAAAATGAGAAAAGAGTATTTCAACAAGGAGACATTCTAGTTTCATTTGATGCTTGGTTAATGGCAGATTATAAAGACAGATGGGGAATGAAACCATTATTTTACTTTCTTAAAGGCATGGCCAACAAATATTTAATTAAAGGGGACATAGAAGTCAATGCCCCAGGACAACTTGCCCAAGATACCGCAATAATTTATGCAAGGATCAAAACACAATTGAATTCTTATTTAGGCGCAGAAACAAAAGAAATTAAAGAAGAAGAGATTGTTAAACAAGTTGAATCTGAATTAAAAAAAGAAATGGAAAATGAAAAGAAGGTATTAGATTCTTAATTTAATAATTCTCCCCTTAAATCATAAGTAGTAGTTTTCTTAACTTTAATGATTAGCACTTGACCAAGTTTATAATCTCCAGTAACTAAAGTGGGTTTGTAAGAATTATTTCTTCCAATCCATTGGTTTTCTTCTTTACCTTTTTCATCAATTAAAATTTCTCCTTCCCAATCCATCCAACGTTCATTTTGTAACCGGAATATATTTTGACAAATGTCTGTAACGATTTTTGACCGATGTTTAATTACTTCTGAAGGGAGTTGTTTCATCTTTGCTGCTTTTGTTTTCGGCCGAGCCCAGAACTTAGAAATGTTAATCACATCAAAAGACAATTCCCTAATAGTGTTTAAAGTTTCCCAGTTTTGTTCTTCTGTCTCCCCTGGAAAACCAACAATAACATCAGTTGCAATTGTCATCCGGGGATATTTTAGTTTAATATCTTTCACTAATTGTTTATACTCCTCAACAGAATATTCTCGGTTCATCGCTTTAAGAACTTCATTGCTCCCAGATTGTAAAGGTAAATGTAAAAACTTGAAAATTTTATTTGATTTTAATAATTCTAAAAATTCATCTTTAAACTTTAATAAATGATTGGGGTTCATCATTCCAATCCGAATCTTAAACTGACCAGGAAGAGCAATTAGTTCTTTCAATAAATGTACTAAGTTTGTATTAATATCAAAACCATAACAACCAGTATCTTGAGAAGTTAGCCAAATTTCTTTAACATCATCTCTTAATGCTAAAAGAAACTCATTCTTGATTTCCTCAATTGAATAAGATTGTAAGTTTCCTCTTGCCGCTTTAGTTTTACAAAAAGTACATGCACCTAAACAGCCCCTAGAGATCGGAATGATCTCAATCACCGGGTTTTTCCTAACTCTTGGCAAATTAAGAGGAGGCATTTCATTAGTGTCTAACATCTGAATAACATTATCATTAAGTGCTTCTTCTACAACTTCAACAATGTTATGGATCTGTTTAGTTCCCACTAAAGGATACTTTTTTATTTTTTGAGGGTCAGTTTGAGCAATACAACCAGCCACAATAACAATTTTGTAAGGATATTGTTCTTTAATTTCTTTTAACCTTCTATGAAAAGCATTCTCACTTTTTGTTTTAACTGTACAAGTGTTTAAAATAACCACATCTGCTTCTTCGATTTCGTTAATTATTTCAAACTTGGCTTGTTTTAATAGTCCGGCCATCTGTTCTGAATCAGCAAAGTTATGTGAGCATCCTTGCGTTTCAATGTAGATTTTAGTCATTTTGTATTCGGAGAGAATTGGCTTTAAAAATGTTTGGGATAATTAGAACCCTAATCTGTCAAGAATAACTTTCTTATCAAACTCCTCTAGGTCTTTATACTCTTGACCCATTCCTAAAAATAAAATTGGTTTCTTGATAGTGTATGCAATACTTAATGGAGCACCGCCTTTCTCATCAATGTCTGCTTTAGTTAATACAGCGCCATCCATTTCAACTAATTCATTGAATTTTCTTGCCTGCTCAATACAATCATTCCCCGTAATAGATTCCCCGACAAAGATTTTTAGGTCAGGATTAGTTACTCGAATAATCTTTTCCAATTCAGCCATTAAGTTAGTATTGGAATGTAAACGTCCAGCAGTATCAATTAAAACCACATCAATACCTTTCTTTTCTGCATACTTAACAGCATCAAAAGCAACTGCTGCGGCATCTGAACCATAATCGTGCTTAATCATCTTTACTTCTAACTTGTTAGCATGTTCTTCTAACTGTTGAATTGCTGCTGCTCTAAAAGTATCGCAAGCTGCAAGAACTACAGACAAATTGTTTTCTTTAAAGTAATTAGCTAATTTAGCAATAGAAGTTGTTTTCCCTGTACCATTAATTCCAAAGAAAGTGATAATAAGTGGTTTTTTTCCTTTAGCTTTCTCTAAAAGATCAATTTTGTCAAATGTAAGGATTTCGTTTAAAGTCTTGCTTAAAGTTTCTTCAATTTTTTTCGGAACGTCTCTAGGCAGAGGCTTGTCAACCAATTCTTTACTTAAGTCTTCCTTAATCTTTTCAATAACTTCTACAGAAACATTGTTCTCTAATAATGCCATTTCTAATTCCCAGAACAAAGTTTCAAATTTCTCTGCAGAGATTGTTTTTGTGGTTAATGTTTGTTTGACTTTACCGAAGAAACCTTTCTTCTCTGGTTCTTTAAGTTCTTCAGTTTTAGGTTCTTCTTCAACAATAGTTTCTTTTGTTTCAGATTCCTTTTCTTCTTCTGGTTTTAATTCTTCAACTTTTTCTTCAATAACTATTTCTTTCTCAGTTTCTTTAACTTTAGATTCTTCAGGAGTTTCTTCAATAACTTTTTCTTTTCGCTTAAACAAACCAAATAACTTTTTTTCTTTTTTAGGTTCTTCTTCAGTTGGTGGAATCTTGATCTCCTTTGTTTCTTCTGTTACTTTTGGAGTTGTTCCCTCAGATTCTTCTTTCTTTTCTTCTACAACTGGCTCTTTAATCTTTTCTTCTTCAATAATTAGTTTAGGTTCTTCTTTTTCTTCTTCAGCAACTTCTTCCAATAATTCTGTCGCGGTAGGTTGTCTTTCCGCTTCCTTGATTCTTTCTTGTTCTTCTTGAGGTAATTCTTCAACAGCAAACTTTTCTTTAGTCGCTTCAATGAGTGATTCCGCAGAAGGGATCTCTCTATTATCGGACTCTTCGGGGATCGGAACAAATTCTCCCTCTTCTTTTTTATTAGTTTCTTCAATAAGTTTATCTGCTTTCTCAAGTTCTTCTTCTGTAATTTCTGGAGCGGGTTCTTCAGGCAGAATTTTTTTTTCTTCTTCAGCAGGTTTCTCTTCAACAATAGGTTTTTCTTCAGTAACTTCTGGTTCTTCTTTAGCTTCTTTCTCTTCAATAACTTCTTTTTCTTCAGCAACTTCTTCTTTATTAGCTTCTTCAATAAGTTTGTCTGCTTTCTCAAGTTCTTCTTCTGTAATTTCTTCTCCTCTTTTAGGTAGAACTTCTTTCTCTTCAATAACTTCTTCAGCTGGTTCTTCTTTAGCTTCTTCCTTCTCTTCTTTAATTTCTTCTTTAGGTTCCTCAGCAACTTCTTCAACAGACTCTTCTACTTCTTTCTCAACAATCTCTTCCTTAACTTCAGCCTCTTCTTCAGCTTTCTTAGAAAAAACGTTCATTGCTCCCTTAAGCTTGTCTTTAAGTTTGCCGAACATTTTAATTATTGAACCTCTTCTTCAACTTCTTTAAAAAGTTTCATTGCTTCAGAATTCATCTTCATCATCATTGAATCAGTTTCAATAATTCTTCCCATGATGTCTTTCTTCTGCTCCTCTAATAACTCAACCACTTCAGGAATAGTTTTCTCAACAGTAGTATTCATTCCCACATTAACTACTAACTTCTGATTCTCTTTTAGTTCTCCTTTAATGAAAATACCATTAGCGACAGGAGCCAAGAATTCATTATCTAGTTTCGTCTTAGCAATTTCTTTAACTGCTTCGATAGAAATGTCTAATTCACTACTCTGTTCGTTAAGCATTCCTAAATGTTGATTAACTTCTTCCAGCTGTTGTTGAATCATCTGGAATTGCATGTACTTTTGTTGTATTTGTTCTTCGTTCGTCATTTTTCAGATTAAAGTTTTTGTTTTAGTGCAATTAAAAATTCTTGGTAAGCTTTCTCTGCTTTTAGAAACTTCATGTCCCCGGATTCTAATCGAGAGATACCACTTAAGAAAGGAGAGTTAATAATCATAACTTCTTCTCCATCTTTCTCTAAATTATCCAGTTCTTTTTCTACCAAAATCCTTAAAACAGCCATATCTTCGTTTGTTAATGTCATAGAAGTCTAAATAACTGATTCCTTTTATAATCTTTTTGGAAATTATAAATTAGTGCTATAACCAATTAATTATCGATACTTAGAATCTAACATCTCTGTCAATGCATTAGTAGCTTTTTGTCGGTTAAAATATTGAGAAAATCCTTCTCTTCCAAAATTGTCTTTCTCCAAGTGATTAACAAGAGCATCAACCGTTCCTTCAATATCTCCAGTAACTAAAACTTGATGACTCCTTCCTATACTATAACTCGCAATAGGATCTGGGCCCAACCTTGGGGGAATTGTTGAAATATCTCTTTCATATACATCCATACCTAAAGCAGAATAATGTACAAGCCCTTCCAATGGATTAACACAATAGCTTAAAGTAACTAAATGTCCAGTATCTGCAACATAAGCTGCAAAATCATCTGCCTTCAACTCTTTTTTAGAATTATCAATCTCGTCGTTCATTTTAATAACCTCCAAATCTATCTACCTCAATCAAAGTTAACAATAGTTAATTATTATAAAGGTATTGGAGAACATTGTTTTTTTCTATTAAAAACACACTACTGTACCAAAAATAGCCATAAATTTTTAAATCCCCCCAAGAAATAACAACATATGCTTACAGAACAACAAAAAGAACGCCTGTACAAACAACAGTATAGACTAGTAGGAGATCATTCAGCCGTAAAGATTTGTTTTTGGACAAAAGAATGTGTAAGAGAAAAAAATAAAGTTTGTTACAAAGAACATTTCTACAATATTCATTGCGGAAATTGTTTAGAAATGTCTCCAGCTATTACTTGTAACCATAGATGTTTACATTGCTGGCGAGACACATCCGTATTTTCAAAAAATTGGCAAGGGGAAGCAGATGATCCAAAAGAGATCATCCAAGGTTGTATTGAAGCTCGGAAAAAATTAATGATTGGTTTCAAGGGTCATGAGAATGTAGATTTAAAGAAGTTTGAGAATTATGTGATTCCTGACCATGCCGCTATTTCGTTAACAGGAGAACCTTGTTTGTATCCAAAATTACATTTATTAATTGATTCGTTCTTTGACGATTTTAATTTTAGAACAGTATTTTTGGTAACTAACGGAACCGTTCCAGAAATGCTAAAAAAGTTTGGAACAGAAAGTAAACATTTTCCAACAAATCTTTATATGTCCTTAGAGGCATTTGATCAAGAGTCATACCAAAAATTCAATAACCCTGTAGATCCAGAAACTTGGAACAAAGTTCAAGAGAGTATGAAATATTTGTCAACTGTTAAAAATAAAACAAAAACAATTCTTAGAATTACTGCAGTCAAGGATTTCAATATGGACAAAGCGAAAGAGTTTGTTAAATATATTGAATTAATGCAACCGACGCACATTGAGATTAAAGGATATGGTTTTCTTGGCTATTCTCGTAAGAGATTGAAAGAAGAGAACGTTCCTGAATGGGAAGAAGTAAAAGAGTTTTCTAAAGAACTGACTAAATTAACTGGATACAAAGTTACTGAGGAACATGAACCAAGTACGGTTATTCAGTTAAGTTTAAAATAAACAAATCATTTATTAACTAAAATGGCACATGACACAGATCAAAAACATGGACTTTACTTCGAATCAATTCTTCAACTTAGAGATGTTGATAAAGAGGTAATAGATTTTACAGAAGATGAAATCTTTAGAGTTAAGTTAAAAATAGCTAAGACTGTGGCATTGAAAAACGGAATTGATTATTACTTATCAGATAATTCTTTAACAAGAGCGTTAGGAAAAAGATTGAAAGATAAATTTGGTGGAGATATAAAAGTAACCTCCAGTTTATGGGGAGTTAAGAAAGATCGAGAAGTTTATCGAGTAACAGTCTTATTTAGAGGAGTTCCATTCAAAAAGAATGAGATTGTAACTTACGATGGAGAAGATTACAAAGTTGTTTCTTTAAGTAAAGATATTTTCTTACAAGCGGTTAAGCATGGTAAGAAAGTTCATATCAGATATCACAGAATGAATCAAATTCGGAAAAAAGTAGATTAACTTTTACCCAACTTCTTCTTCAACAAAGCCAATTTATTTTCCATAGAAGTTTCCCCAATCTTAACCAATTCGTCAACTTTGCCAAAATCTCCCCAACCTAAATGTCTGAAACTAGGAATTACTTTAACATCTACCCGAGAATGCCTTAATCTTTCCCTAGCCAGATTCTCAAAAAGAACACTCATTGTTTCATCCATAACCTTAGCAATGGTTGGCAATTCTTTTCCAGCCATGATTCTTAAAATTTTTGCAGGATAAAGAAGTTTGTCGAAAATCAAATATAAGATTTTCTTAAAAAACTTTGGCCACCTAGTGGGAATAATGTAATTCTTGATATTAAGCAACTCTTCTGCAATAAATATTTTTCTCAGTTCTGTAAGAAACGTAGTTTCCTTCACTATGGGCCCTTCAATAACTTTTTTCTTACCAGAATAAAGATCCACTGCAATAACCAAATCTGCCCCCATATGCTTAACAACATTAAAAGGAGTAGGATCAGTTACTGCACCATCAATAAAACGATCAGCCCCAATTTTCAAAGGAGCAAAGATTCCTGGAACAGACATAGAAGCTCTTACTGCTTTAGCAACATTTCCTTCAGAGATAACGGCCTTTTCATGTTTATCCAGATTATAAGAAACAACCCTTAAAGGGATAGACAAATCGGAAAATTCTTTATTAGAAACTAACTTTCTAATTTTATTCTCAATCATCCGGCCTTCAATCAGACCTGCTTTAGGGATAGTAAAGTCGACCATCTTTTTCCATTTAGTAGTTTTGGCAATCTCTTCAATTTCATCAGGAGAATGACCCGCCGCGTATAAAGAACCAATAACTGCACCAATAGAAGTTCCAGCAATATAATCAGGATAAATTTTATGTTTGTGTAAAACTTTAAGAACACCAATGTGGGCCAAACCTCTAGCAGAACCACCACCAAGAGCCAATCCTATCTTCAAAGAATTCTTTTTCCGTCTTACTTGTTTCTTTTTTATTTTACTTCCCTCTTTTTAATCAAGCAATATTTCAAGCTATAAAACCTTTTTGGTTAAGTAACCTTATCAACAGAAACAATTTGCTTATAATTTTATTGCCCTAACTTGTAAATTAATTTATTCGTTGTAATTAATGAACCAATCATTAACTTGAAAGCATCACAGGTATTTTTATGCCAATCTTTATCAACCAATGAAATTTTAGGTCCTCCGGCTGCATCTGTTACTAAGTATGGTTGAATATGTCTATATGCTGCATCCACAGCAGAAAAAGTAACACAACATCCTGAAAAAACCCCAGTAAAATACAATTTATCAATTTTATTTCTTTTACAATATTTCTCAAAATCAGTATCATAAAATAAACTATATTCATGCTTTTTCACAATTTTATCATACTTAAACCCAGATAATTCTTTGATTAATTTTCTTCCCGAAGGGTCATCTTTAAATTCTTCTCCCCATAACTTAATCATCACTGGGTTTTTTATTGAATAATTAAAATCAGGAACAGAAATAATAACTTTCTTTTTTCTTTTCTTAAATTCTTTAACCAATTTAATAATATTCTTAATTATTTTTTTAGGGTTCTGTGTGTCTTTCATATATCCTTCCAACATATCAATAACAATCAATGCTTCAACCATAAATAGAAACAAAATAAACACCTATTTAAATTATTCGGACAACAACAATCCTACAAAACAACAAACTTTAATAATAAACCACCCCATTCATTAAACTATGAATATAAAAAAAATTGTTTGCTTGTTAATGTTCATCATCCTAATAATTACAATTTCAAACACAGTTCTAGCTGTTAACACAGAACCCTACCATATGAAACTTCTTGCAGTACAAGAGAACGGGGAAATTTACATTGGAAGTGATGCAGATTTATATTTAGAACTTAAAGAAGGTTCTGGCAGAGTTTTCTTAGAAACATTTCCATTAACAAAAATGGACACACAAATATCTACAAGATTCGCTAAAGATATTGCTTGTAATCATTTCAAGTTAGATTGTAACAATTATGATTTCATTTACACAATCAAATCAAAATCTAACATCATTGGCGGACCATCTGCAGGGGCAGCGATATCTGCTTTAACTACAATCGCACTAATGGATTTAGAATATGATAAAGATGTAACCATTACTGGAACAATTAATTCTGGCGGAATTGTTGGCATGGTTGGTGGAGTGAAAGAAAAATTAGAAGCCGCATCCCAGGTTAACCTAAAGAAAGTGTTGATTGCTAAAGGTAACAGCAAACAGAAACCGCTTGCCATAAACAACGAAACTTCCGAGGAACAATTGGATTTATTAAATTATGCCAAAGAAAATCTAAGTTTAGAAGTTATAGAAGTTGTTGATTTAGATGAAGTACTATTCCATCTGACAGGCGTAAATTTCAATGATAAAGAATTCGAAGTTTATGAAGATGACCAATACAAAGAGATCATGCAGTCTTTACAAAATATTCTTTGTGACAGAACAAAAAGTCTGATTCAAGAAGTTAAAGAAGAAGGAGTACAATTAAACCAAACAGAAGTTAATAAAAGAATTGAAAAATCAATTAATGCAACCCAGAAAGGAGATTATTATTCTGCCGCAAGTTTTTGTTTTGGTAACAATATTTACATCAAGAGTAATTATTATGAAGAGATGATTGTTTCTAAAGGAAAATTAACTACCCTGTTCAAAACGTTAGAGAAAAAAACATTATTATTAGAAAGTAAGATTGAAGAAGAGGAAATTAAAACAATTTCTGATTTACAAACATTCATGGTAGTTAAAGAAAGATTAAATGATGTTAAGCAACAGATTAAAATATTTAATGAAGAAAAAGAACAAGCCTTACTAACAGACTTATATTCTTTATTGGGATATGCTGAAGAGAGATATTTTTCTGCCTTATCTTGGACACAATTTTTTTCTATGGATGGAAAAAAGTTAATTGTTGATCAACAACGGCTAGAACAATCTTGTTTACAAAAAGTTTCTGAAGCCGAAGAAAGACACCAATATGTAAGTTTATTTTTAGGGGATTTTCATATTGTTGGCATAAAAGAAAAAATTGAGATTGCTAAACAATCCCAATTAAACCAAGAATTTGAATTGTGTTTGATTATGGCGGCTCAAGCAAAAGCAGAATCAAACGCAATCTTAAGTTCAATGGGTTTAAGTGATGAAACGATTGTAGAATTCTTAGATAGTAAAATCAAAGCAGTAGAAAGAATTATTTCTGAAAACAGTGCCGAAGAAACATTTCCAATTTTGGGATATTCATACTACCAATATGCTAATAATTTAAAAGAAGAACAACCTTACACTGGATTAATTTATTTAGAATATGCTTTAGAAATGAGTGATTTAGGGATTTATTTCCCTGAAGAGAAAGAATTTAATGCTCAAAGTTTTAAGATTAAAAGAGATTGGATGTTAATTTTAGTAGGTTTCTTAGTAGGAGTTTTAGTAACAATAATTATCTTTGTTATTGAGAGAGGTTGGTTTAGAAGAGTTCCTAAATTGAAGTTTGTTAAGAAGTAAGCTCAAAACAAAATAATTGATTCTAGAACATTAAGTAAATATAAACCCCGGGCAAACCTTCGAAAAGGTTTGCTGGGGAAAAAGAGGTGATAGATGTTTAATACTTGAGAGTAGCAACCCATATATAAAGGTTTCGGTTATTTTAGTATTCCAAAGTAGTGAATAACCACATGGAAAGGTTTATTAAATTATAACTTATTCAAGAATATGATTTTAATAAAAGAGGTAAACAAAGGAACAAGTTCCTTTTTACTTTTTTTAAATCTAAGTTCAAAATAGAGGTGTTATATGATGAAGAAAATAATTATTTTTAGTTTAATCCTAGCAATCATGTTTAGTTTCTCAGCCATAGGGGCAAGTAATATTGATGGCCTAACGAACGAATTAGAAGGAAAAGAGATCCCGGCCCCACTAGGGACTTTGTTTGGAGATGAAAGGATTAATTTACATTTTGCATTAGATAATGGAGAAGAATTAGTTTTAGGATTAATAACAGAAGATGATAAGTTTAAAAGTCTTGAAGTTGGAGAACTAGAAAAACCTTCATTAAATGTTTACACTACAGAAACGGTAGTTAAAGCAATAGAGAATTCTGATAATCCCCCTTCAGTATTAAAAAATGCTCTTGAAAATGGAGAGATCACATATAAAGCAGTTGGTTTTATGAATAAAATTAAATTTGCAGTGCTTTCAGTAGTAATGAAATTCCTTGATGGTGCAGAAGAAAAAGCAGAAAAAGAAACCAAAGAGGATGAACCCGTTAAAGAAGAAGTTCCAGAAACAGAAGAAACAGTAGATGAAACAGAAACCGTCGCAATGGTTGAAGAAGAAACAACTGAAGAAGTGAAAATAGAAGAACCCGTTGTTGTAGAACCAAGTGGACCAAAAACCCATATTGTAAAATTAATTGATGGTGGTTTTGGAAATGCATCAATCACAATTAAAGTAGGAGACACTGTTGAATGGCACAATGAAAGAGACGGAAACACAAAGAAAGCATTAATTATAGGGTCACAACAATGTTTCAAAATTAAAAGTAGTATATTTGAATGGGGAGATTACTACTCGTGGACATTTGAGAAAGCAGAAACTTGTACAATTATTGATGGAATATTTACAACAGCATCAATGAAAATAATTGTTAAGGAGTGATAATGAAAATTGGCTTTTTTGAATTAGAACCTTGGGAAAAGAAAGAGATTAGAAAAGTTTTTTCCAAGGACAAATTATTTTTCTCAGAAAAAAGATTAACATTAAGAAACGTAAGGAGGTATAAAGAGTTAGAAGCAATTGCAATCTTTGTACATTCTGAGATTGATAAAGAAGTTCTTAAAAAGTTACCAAAACTAAAATATATTACAACAATGAGTACTGGTTTTAATCATATTGACCTAGAAGAATGTAAAAAAAGAAGAATTTCTGTTAGTAATGTTCCAACATACGGAGAAAACACAGTAGCCGAACATACATTTGCTTTAATCTTAGCATTAAGTAGAAAAATTGTTGATTGTGTTAATAGAACCCACTTAGGAAGTTTTCGTTTAGAAGGATTAAGAGGATTTGATTTAAAAGATAAAACCATTGGGGTTGTTGGCGGAGGAAATATTGGCAAACATGTTATTCGCATGGCTAAAGGGTTTGAAATGAATGTTTTAGTATTTGATATTTACAAAGACATAAAATTAGCAAAAAAGCTAGGATACAAATATGCAAGTATGGAAAAAATGCTTAAAGAATCAGATGTAATTACACTTCATGTTCCAGAAAACAAACACACCCATCATTTAATTGATAAAGATAAATTAACATTAATGAAAAAGTCTGCGGTTCTAATTAATACTTCTCGTGGTGGTATTGTTGACACAAAAGCTTTAGTTAATGCTTTGAAAAAGAAAAAGATTGCAGGGGCAGCTTTAGATGTTTTAGAGGATGAATGTAAAATAATTGAAGAAACTCAATTATTGAAAAAAGAGTTTGGTGGCAGGTGCGATTTACATAAAATTGTAGAAAAGCATGCTTTACTTAAAATGAAGAACGTTATTGTCACACCCCATAATGCTTTCAATACACATGAAGCTTTAATGCGGATATTACAAACAACTATTAAGAATCTTGCTAGTTTTAAGAATGGAAGAAAGATTAATGAGGTCAAGTAAAGTTTATTCCCTACAATGACTTTGTTGTTGTATACCCATTTTAAAAGTCTCAACTTCTCCCCTCAAAGTTTCATACCCAGGAGTTTGTTTACGTTTATCAGATAAAGCATCTAAGTTATCTAAAGCATCACCACAAAGTTGTTCTGCAAGCAAATAATTCCCTTGAGAACAATCTGTTTGTGCCCATTGGTAAAGTGCCTCAGCACAACGATAAAGTCCAAAATCAGAAAGAGGCTTATCTTCTTCTGGAGATAAAGTTTTTTCTCCAATACAAGAACTTAATTCCCTTGGTAAAGGATGTTTGAATCCACTATAAGTCCCATTTTCTAAGTAACGAACACAACCTGCAGTAAACAAAGTAGCTGCAAGAGTAACCATAGTTAATCCGTTTCTCATTTTAAGTAAAATAAGCCCAGAGTTAATAAATTTTGTTGAATTGAGGCACAAAAACACACAAATAATTTAAAATGCAAAATAATCAAGTAAAATATGGTGAAAGATTTAGCATTGATTTTCGGTAGCAAGAGTAAAGCACAAGAGATATTTTATTTGTTAAGTAAAGCAAAATCTGTAGTTAGACAAGGATTCTATGAACACGAATTACCAAAAGTAGAAAAGTTCTGCCAAGAAAATAATATCCATTTAGTAAGATCAAGATTTAAAGTTCTTCTAGCAGATGAAACCAGTTTTTCAAATAAAGGCATCAGAGTTCCATATCAAGATAAAAGAGAAGGGATGTATTTTGTATATTTATCTAAAGATCAACAAAAATCTTGGTTAGCCGCATATTATGAAATCATGAAAAATGATGCAGATCTGGGAATGTTATTAGGATACCCAAAATGTTGTATAGAATTCTTTCTTAAACGTTTTAGCTCCAATAATCCTAATCTACAACTGCAACCAACAAATATGTACACGAACATTTCCAAAAGAGATAAAGATCATGTTCTAATCTCACATTTCCCTTGTAGTTCTGATTGTCAAGAAAGTATTCAGTTAGGAAGACAATATCTAGCTATAATCAACGAATGTGATAAAGAAAGATATAAAGAATTAATTAAAGAACTTAAAATCTAACCAGACTGGATTCTTCTCTTACGTTTAGCCTTTTTCATTTTCTTACGTTGCCACTTCCAACGCATTTGTCCTTTCTTTTTCCAACGTCTTGAACTTCTTTTCATCTAATTGCTTGAGATGTGGTTTATTTATAAAGGTTTTGGTGGAGTTAAAGGAAATAGTAGTGTCAATTTGTGAATGATATCAGCCCGACACTACTATTTTAAGAAACTAACAGGAGTTACTTTTATAAACAAAAAAACATTCCTAAACTAAAAAGAGGTTGATAAAAGATGATAATAACTAGTTTAAGCAATTCTAAAAGTATAGCTAAAAGTCTGGCTAGAAAACTTAAATGCAAATATTCAGGAACTACTATCTCAAGTTTTCCAGATGGAGATTTATACTTAAAGTTCAATACAAATCTAAAAAAGAAAAAATTAGTTATTGTTCAATCATTTCAACCACATTCTGATATGTCTCTTTTTGATATTGTTTTTGCTGCAGAAACTGCAAAAAGTTTAGGGGCAAAGAAAGTAATTCTTGTTGCACCATATCTTGCTTACATGAGGCAGGACAAAAGATTTAATTCAGGGGAATGTATTTCTAGTAGAGTTATGGCTAAAATGCTTAACAATTCAATTGACAAATTAATTACAATTGACCCACATATCCACAGATACAAATCATTAAAAGATATTTTTACGATTTCTGCAAAAAAGTTAACAGCTAATCCTTTAATCGCAGAATATATTCAAAAGAAATTCAAAAATGAAGTTATTATTGGTCCTGATTGGGAATCTTACCAATGGGCAGAAAGTATTGCCAAACATGTTCATGTGCAAGCCACAGTATTAAAGAAAACTAGATTTTCTTCTAGACATGTAGAAGTTAAGATGATTAAACCAGTCCCAATTAAAGGAAAAAATGTAATAATTGTTGATGACATTATTTCTACTGGTCACACCGTAGCAGAAGCTGCTAAGAAAGCTAGAAAAATGGGGGCGAAATCTGTTTCTGCGATTGGGGTCCACGGATTATTTGTTGAGAATGGTATGGAGAAATTGAAAAAAGCAGGTGTTAATAAAATCATTACCACCAACTGCATTGAACACAAAACAAATAAGATTGATGTAACTCCGTTATTGTTTAATGAATTGAAGCGTGAAAAGAAATAAACTTTCTAACACTATAAAATTTATAAGTAGCTCCACATTCTCTTAATCTATGGAAGAAAAGAGCCATCAATCAGAAATACTGACAATCATGTTTACTGATATTGTAGGTTATACTTCCACCACAGCAAGATTAAACAGAAAAGAGTTTAATCAACTGCATGATGTTTTTGATAACATTTCTCTACCAATATTTAAGAAACACTCAGGTAACGTAATTAAGAAAATTGGAGATTCTTTCATGGTCACATTTAAATCGGCCACAGAAGGAGTTTTGTGCGGAATAGATTTACAAAAATCGTTTCAAAAACATCACAAAGAAAATCAATCAAGAAACCCCCTTAGAATTAGGGTCGCCCTACATTCGGGAGAAGTTCTTTTGAGAGACAATGATGTTTATGGAGATGCAGTAAATTTATCTGCCAGAGTTGAAGGCCTAACACAAGCAGGAGAGATTTACTTTACAGAATCAGTTGCCCAATCAATGAACAAGAATGAAATTGATTTTTTAGATTTAGGATACACCCCAGTTAAAGGTTTTTCTGAACCAATAAGAATCTTTAAAGTTAAATGGAAAAGAGATCAAAGAAGAATCCTTTGGGGTTGGATTTTGGAAACATTTCTGATAGTTTTATTAATTAGTGTAATAATTGTCGCCGCTGGTTTTTTGTATAAGACTTATTTTTAAGATAAATTTTTAAGTAACCCCCTATTTTTCATTCTAAATTGGCAAAAAAAAATAAATCAGAAGTATTAACAGTAATGTTTGTGGACATAGTTAGTTACACCAAAACTACCGCCAATCTTGATAGAGAGAACTTCAATTATTTACATGATGTCTTTGACACTATTTGCCATAAGTTCTTCAAAGAACATGAAGGAAAAGTAATTAAGAAAATAGGGGATGCTTTTTTAGTAACATTCAAATCTGCGACTGAAGCGGTTCTTTGTGGAATAAATTTACAGAATTCCTTTTATGAGTATAATCAAAAACACAGAAAACAAGACCCATTAAAAATTAGGGTTGCATTACATTCAGGAGAAATTTTGCATAGGCATGGAGATATTTATGGAGATGCAGTAAATACTGCTGCCAGAGTTGAAGGAATAACAAAAGCAAATCATGTTGTTTTCAGTGAACCAGTTTATGCTGCCATGAACAAGAATGAAATGGATTATATTTATCTTGGTGCAAAAAAACTGAAAGGTTTACAACGTCCGTTAAAAGTGTTTAGAGTAAAAACAAAAATGGACGAAATCCTAGATAGAAAAAAGAGGACTAGAAAGTTTTTCAACAAAATAAAAAGAAAAATTGTTGGGGTTGTTGTTTTAGGGGTTGTTGTAATAGCAATATTTCTTTTAGTAAAGTATTTGTTTGGTTAGAAAAATCAGTTTGGTAACTTCTGAGTAGTAAACTATATAAACTGACCCCATTTTTTATTGAAAATGGACAAACTTAACCACAATAACGAAGAAACTAAAAAATACGTTTTGTTAATAACAACTTTTAGGAGTAGGTTCTAATGAAATCTAGTTTAGATTTGGCATATCTTTTGTATTGTAGACCCCATTTAGGGGGATCGGGAGTAATGAGTTTAGAACTAGCAAAACAAATGAGGAGAAAAGGACACAATGTGACCTTAATAAGTTACCCTGGAACGTTTCTTAGTTCAGAAGAACAAGAGATGGGAATTAATTTGGTTCAAACGCAAGCAATTAATTATCCTTGTTTTAAGTCAGAACCTTTTTCTGAGACCTTTGCTTCAGTAATTGCTAATTTAGGAGAAGAAAAAAACTTAAACATTATTCATGCAAATTATGCAATTACTCATGGACTTGCAGCAACAACAGCAAAAAGAATATTAGAAAGAAAAGGCAAAGATTTGAAAGTTTTAGTTACTAGTCACGGATCAGACATTCATACAAATGGGCACCACCATTTATTAGCCCCAACAATTGAACAAATTTTGTGGGAATCAGATGCAATCTCTTTTGTTTCAGAATCTTTACAAACAGAAGCAGAAGAACTATTTCCTTCAATAAAAAACAAAGGAGAAGCTATTTATAATTTTGTAGACACCGACAGATTTCGTTTTAGTGAAGATGAAAGAAGAAGTATTAGATCTGCAGAAAAAATTCCAGATGGCGCCACAGTAATATACCATGCCTCAAATTTTAGAGAACTAAAAAATGCCCAAGATCTTATAAGTATTGCAATTAATGATAAAGAAGAAGAGGATGCAAGGTTTTACTTTTTAATGGTGGGCGATGGTCCCGAGAAAACTATCATGGAAGATAAAGTTAGATCATTAGGACTTGAAAAATATTTTCATTTTGTCGGTAAAAAAGAAAATGTAGTGCCGTATATTAATGCTTCTGACATTGTTGTTCTCCCTTCAAAAAGGGAATCTTTCGGACTGGTTTTATTAGAAGGAATGGCTTGTGGAAGACCAGTAATTGGATCAAGAGTTGGTGGAATTCCCGAAGTCATCCAAGATGGAGAAAATGGGTTTTTATTTTCCAAAATTGATGAGCTATATGTCTTTGCAGATCAAATCAGAAGAAATACAGATTTAGGAAAAAGGTTTGGAGAACAAGGCAAATTAATGGCCAGTTCAAAGTTTTCAGTTGATAAAGTTGTAGGACAGTATGAAAGTATATATTATAAAATGGTGGCGGGCAATTAAAGATGACAAATTTACAATTACCTTCAAATTTACTTGCAATTATGGCCCATGAAGATGATGAGGTTGGTGGATGTGGTGGCCTTTTAATAAAGAATCAACAACTAGAAGGAGATTCACATGTAATTTGTTTTGGTGGTTCTGACCCAAAACGAGCAAAAGAATTTGAAGCTGCTTGTAAATTAATGGGAGTTTCAAGTCATCAACTGTTGGGTTATAGTGAACAAGATTATGACCAAAACAAATTAGAAAGAATAATTCAGATAAGAGATATTATTCTGAGAATAAAACCAGACTATGTTTTAACACATCGGTCTGCTGGTGATTATCATTTAAATCACCAAACAGTTTCAGAAATAGTAAAAAGATCCGCAATTATGGCAAATACTGCCAAAGAAGGAGTTAGAGTTAAAGGAATACTTTATACTGAGACACATTCACTTCATTCAGTAGTGCATGAATTAGTAGATGTAAGTGATGTCCAAGAATCTATTGAACAAGCACTTCTATGTCATGAAAGTCAAATTAGTAAAAACGATGGATATTATTTAAAGTTAATTAGCAAAAGAAATAGTTTAAGAGGTTTACAAAACGGAACCCATTTTGCTGAAGCTTATCAATTTGAACCATTAGAATTAGTGGGGAATTTTCATAAGACTATAAAATGAAACAATTAGCAGATTTATTAAAATCAGAAGAAGGAACAGAATTCTTAAGGGAAAATGAAATTTATACTCATCCTGCTCAGTTTACAACCCAATTAAAAAAACCAACAGTTTTGTTTGGTGCAAAACAAGACCCAATTGATAAGCCAGTAGTTTATGCAGGACAACAAATATATTTAGATTATACTGCTTCAGTTAGAGATAAAATCCAATTATTAGCAGAACTGGATGGACCAATTGACAGTTTTTTCTTATGGTTAGACACTGATAGAAGCGGATCAGATAAACTGATTAGTAAAATCATTTGGCCAGTGGATGAAACACAAGTAAGTATTAGTATATCGACAGGGAAAAATAAAAATATAGAAACGCGGTTTGTAAAATTAGATCAAAAACAAATAAGAAGTTCTATAGATCGGCTAGGTACATTAATCCGACAAACCAACCCATCTCAGAAAGCTATTGAAAGTTATTCCGCATTAAGAAAACTATTTTCTGAAACCAATGCGAGTACTTTAGCCGAACTTAATTTAGAGGTCACTAGTTTTTTAGTTGAAGATTATCTTCAAGTAAGCATAAATAATATAATTGCTTCTCAATTAATTCAAGACCCTATAGTTCTTGATGCCCTTAAATGTTTAATATCTCAAAGAGAAGGTGTCATAGAGGCATATAATAATAGTGTTCAAAAATTAGTTGAGTTAGGCATAGACCCACAAGTTAGAAAGCTTCCCCCATTTTACTTGCCCCTACATTTTTCTTGTGACCAAGACAATACTAGGGTCAATCTAACTTATAATAAAAAGGGAGAAGACCATTATGCCGCGGGCGAATGTAAATGTGGTAAAACTTTTGAGTTCTTTATTGGTTCTAATACTAACGTTAATTTAGATGAAGTTGTGTCAACAAACAGATGGAGTCCTGATGTGACTTTGCCCTTATTACTACGAGAAGGTATTAGTGGTGCAATTGTTGGAAAAAGTTCTGCTTTGTATGGAATTGTTTTAAATCAAGTTCTCAAAGAAGCATTATCTAAAACGCCAGTTCCAATGTTAGTGCCAAATTCTTCTGGAGACACAAATCCACAAAGTTTAATACATAATTATATAAATCAATAAATAATCCTAAATCAAATGAAATTACTCTTAATTATAGCGCACCCGGACGATGAAATTTCATGTGCTGGAACAGTTGAAAAACTTAAAAAGGAAAAGGGAACTTGCAAGATTGTATGTTTCACTGGAAATCCCATTAGAAATTCTGAATTAAAAGAAAGTTGTAAAAAACTAGGTGCAACATTTGAGACTTTTAATATTAAGGAAAATGAATTAAAAATTAAGATCCACAATTGTTATGAAAAATTAGTGAAGATTATTAGAGATTTCAAACCAGAGATTATCATTACTCAAGATCCAAAAGATTACCACCCCCACCACAGATGGGTTTACAATATTGCAAAAGAAGCTGTAGAGTTTGCATCACATGATAAAAAAGGCCATACCACTCCTCTTTTCTTAAGTATGGAGACAAATAATTTATTTCATGCTCCCGACATTTTTGTTGATATTTCAGAGGAGCAAAAGTTTAGAAATGAATTAATAAAAGTATATTCTTCAGAATTACAAAAAGAACATAAGAAAAATTATTACATAGAGTTTTGTGAAGCAAAATCAAGATTAAGAGGAGTGCAAGTTGGAACAGAACACGCGGAAGCATTCATTGTGAATAAACAACCAATTCACGGAAACTTTTATTCAAAATCAAGAGTAACAACTAATTTAAAACAATTAAACACTTTATCTTTAAATTCTTCTACAATACAAAATAAAGAATAACAGGCAGTATCAAACAACCCATTAAATGATTCTTACCAACGCCCCAACTAGAAGCAAGTATTCCTACAGCGGTTGCAGTTACTAAAATAGTCAACCCGAGAAAACCGTCAAAAAAGAAAGTTAACAAAGTTATGAAACCAACAATACTCCAAACAATGTAATTGTAATTCACTTTAACAATTAGTTTAGAAAAAACTTTAGAAAGATTAATTGCTAAGAAAGCAGCGATTCCACCAACTATTAAAGCAACCCCAAGAAATAATAAAACTTCTTGTATGCCAATCTCACCAAGCAATTTATTTACAGTTAGGATGGCACCATTTCTAGCTTTTTGAA
>JABHQW010000007.1 GCA_018696595.1 Candidatus Woesearchaeota archaeon
ATTCTAAAACACCCTTAAAGAGGAAAACCTAAACTAAAAAGAAAGACTATGGTTGTACTGGTTCCTGCGTCATAACTTCAACCTTCGCTATGCTCAGGTTGCTCCCCAACATGAAGTGGGGGACAACTTAACATACATTATGCTTAATTTTCAAGTTACCTAAAAGAGAACAATCCTGTCGGATAATCTCTAAACTAATGCGTTGCTGTCTTTAACAATGTAAAAATCTATAACGGCAAAAACAAAAATAAACTGGAGCTCTCTGAACTATTTCAAATACTTTAAAAAGTCTAAAAAATTACTTAGAGTATAATGGTCATACCAATCATAAGTGATATAATCAGCAATATATGGTTCTTTCAAACAGAGAGTGTTGTACCATTATTTAAAGAAATATCAATCATTATCCTAATCCTATTTGTTGTTGATTTTATTTTAGCGGTAGTTCTTGATCAAGTTTTAATGAGATCAAAATATCATATTCCAATAGGATTAACGTTGTGGCCAATATTTGTAGTAATTTTAACATACTTGTTTTATTCCTTTGGTGGACTTCTTGGTTTTAATTTTTACCAATTTGAGTTTAATAATCTTCTTGGTTATGCAATAAAACATTGGTGGGTATTTGTAGTTTTTTGGATAATGACTTTATTTGGAAATATTCCTTATTCACTTGGCAAGTTAACCAAAAATGAAAAAGTAATGAACTTTTTTGGAACATTCTTTACTCCCATACATGAAGAGTTCTTTTTTCGCTATTTAGGCATAAATACTATCTATGTACTTACCAATTCTATTGAAATTGCAATAATATTTTCCTCTATTGGTTTTACATTGATCCATCTACCAAATAAATCCGGCGATAAATGGGGAGGGCCCGTAAAAATAAATGCAACATTGTTTATGGGATTTGCATTAGGAATTATTGCTGTTAAGTATGGCTTCATTTTCGCAATAGCAATCCACATACTTAATAATTTACTAGCATTTTATGTTCTTCCTAAAATATTTAAAGATGAACAAATTTAACTAAAAAGAGAGCCCCAACTAAACACTAAAACTATTACTTGTTTTTGCCTAAACTAAATGTGTTAAAGACTTATGACAGCAACGCTCTATGAACGGTAACTTGAAAACTTCTCGGCTACGCCTCGACCCCGACGTAAAGTCGGGGAAGCATAACATCGTTAAGTTGAATTATTACTCGGAACCAGTAAGTTACAAACACTTAAAAAATAAAAAAGGTTTTCCTATCTATTAAAAATTAGGGCGTTTGAAAAAAAAGAAAAAAATAATTTACTCATAAAAATCATAACCAATCAGATGTTCTTTTATTTCCTTCTTACATCCAAATTCAGTATTGATGCCCGGATATTTAGCATTGTTACATTCATCATCTGGAAGTAATTGACAATAATGTTCATCATGATCACAACAACAGATTGGTAATTCAGACTCTTCATAAAAATCATAACCCATCAGATGGTCTTCTATTTCCTTCTTACATTCAAATTCAGTATTACTGTCTGGATATTTGGCATTATTACATTCATCATTCGGAAGTAATTGGCAATAATGTTCATCATGGTCACAACAACAAATTGGTAATTCCGTTGGTACAATTGGTTTCAGAATTCTCTTTAGTTTCATTTTATACGCTGTCTTCAAAAACTTATCTTTTGGAATGTTTCTTGGAATTGTTAGTGTTTTTTTGTACGCTTGTCCTGCTAAAGCACTAGTATCCTCTGATTCTACTGTTTCAATTGCCTGATCTAATTCTTCAGCAGATAATTCACTTAATTCTGCTTCCAATTCTTCATCAGAGATTTCTTCAGTAGGAGTACATCCAACCAAAAACATAAAAACAACTAATAAGCCCAACATAACTAAAAATATTTTTTTCATAATAAACACCTCATTTTAAGTATAAATAAAGAACTATTTAATCCTTAATAAATATTACTATTCTAAAACGCCCTTAAAGAGGAAAACCCTAACTTTAAAAAAAGACTATGTTTGTAACTGGTTCCTGCGTCATAACTTCAAACTTGCCCATGGCAAGTTTGATCAGGACATAAAATCCTGACAACTTAACATCGTTATCTTCAATTCTCTTTGAGTTTAAGGGGCACTAATAACTATTCTAAAAAAATTATAATGGGGCAAAAACAATAAATATAAAAACAAAAATAGGGGCTCTCTTGTACTCTATTAATAACTAAACTCACAGACTAATACTACAAATAAGTTTATCTTTTCTTCTTACGTACAACTTCTTTGACTGGATGGCTAAGTAATGTTGGAAATAATATTCTTCGCAATCCTGCTAGTACTAATAAAACCGCAACCCAGGCAACCCAACCATCAATTCCAGACCATTTTGGCCAAACAAATGCGTTGAGTAAAAGTAACAATCCCCATGCAAGCCTCTTCACACCAAGATTACGAATACATTTAATATCTTTACACATGTCCATATGTTTCACCTCTTTTTTTAAACTACCAAACAAAAATTTCAGCTAGTGTTGATCCTGTATACATAAAGTATGCAACGACTCCAGCTAGTACTAATACTGCAACAATTAATATCACACCAATTCCCATCCTTAAATTGGGCGCCACAAGATGTAATAGTATCCTAAGAACAATTAGCCCACCTAAAACCAAAGCTAATATCATTAACGGTCCCATTTTTAAAATGATATCTTATATATTTATAAGTTTTCCTAAAAGCTTTTTCTGTGACTTACGCTGTTTGTAATAATTTATCGTAACCACCATACGTTTTGTTTAACCAATTGACAAGTAGACGAGCTAGAAGAGTTAAGATTACACCTGTCGCAGGTAGAGGAAGAACTTTTCCGGTTACTGCTGCAGCTCCTATAACAACCCTTTCTCTTAATTCCTTCTTTTCAATTAGTTTGGTAATTGCTTCCATTTGAGGTTCATTTTTCTGTAAAAACAAATCAAATCTCTTGATTATTTGTTCCTCGCTTAAAATTAGATTGAACAATTTATTCAATTTCCTTCTGGAATTTGGAGTTTTATAACTTCTTATGAATTTATTAATAATTTTATCTTCAAGTTGTCTGGTTGCTATCAACTTTACAAGCATCTTTCGGTTTGATCTGAAAAAATAATAGATTTTTATCATGGCCTTATGCACTTCATCTCTTGAATACAAAGCAGGCATTAAGAGTAGCGAAAAATATTTTGCTTTGGCACGAACTTTATCTTTAAATGCCATATATGTTTCTAGCCCATATAACTCTCTATCAATAACACTAATTATTACCCTTAGAATCATATTGGAAGCAAGTGAGTATTTTTCCAATTTTGTACTATGTTCAAGTAAATCATCCCAACTTTCAGATTTTTTTAAATCGAGGGCATATTCTACTCTTTTAACATCGTTTCTTTCAAGAATATTAATAAGAAGTTTTAATGTCCTTTCGGTAAAAGTTCCTACCTCTAACTTAGCCCCAATAACATCCAAATCATGTTCTGAAAGAGCTTCTGGAGAATATAATGTTCTAATGTCGCTATCTGAAACTTGGCTCATTATTCTGAATAATTATATTATAATTAATAAACATTTTGTAAACAAACAAGAGAGTCCCTTAATCTAACTTAAACTAAAAGTGTTTTTGCCCCCGGTCTAAATCTCATTTTAAAGGTATTAGTGCCCTGTATTCTAGACTGCTATTGCAGTAATCTATACAAACTCAAAGAAAACTACTCGCTGCGCTCGTCCCCTACATAAAGTAGGAGGAAGATAACATCGTTATGTGCAATAAATTTTAGCGCGCTTTAAGAAGTGAACTTCTACTCGATTTCTTTTTTCTTTCACTGAGGTCTGCTCTTGTCATTTTTCTTTCTACTACTTCTTTTCTAGTTACTCCTGTTTTTTCTTTAAGTTCCTTAAAAGAAACAGAACCAAATTCACATCTGCTTATTGGAACGTCTTCTCCAATCCAAAATTCAGGAACTTTAAAATTGCCCTTGTACTTATCTATTCTTACTATTGATTTGTAATATTTTGTAAAAAGGAGATTGATGAAGAATTTTTTAAATTCAAGATAATTTTTTAATTTTGGTTTCTTTTTCATGAACATATCTTTTTCAAATGCTTCAGACAATTTAACCCAATCTTTTCCAAATTTCTTTTTCAAAATAGGCTTATGATATTTTTCATCCCAATATTTTTGCTCTAAAACATAACAATGTTTTGCAATCTTATCTGTGATTTTAAACATAATATATTTATTACCTATTTTTGAAAAAATTGAAGCAATATAATTAGGATCATTTGAACCTTTTAACCATCCATCTTGAAATTTCTTTGAAAAAGCCAAAATATAACCTTCATTATTAAAAAATTCCTCAAGTAATTTGTTTTTATATTTAAATTCTATATCTCTATAACAACTTTCATAATTTTCTTCATCATCTTGTTCTTTTTTATACAGATCTATCAATTTTTTATTTTGGTGTTGATATGCTTGTAATCTTCTAATTTCGGTTTTACTTAAAAAATCTTCAGGGCAATTTTCTAAAATCCAATCATAAGCATATGTTTTTGCAAAAGAAGTAGCCAAGAGCAGACCATCCTTCTTAATCTCTTTAATAAATCGAGTATAATGATAAAAAGTTTTAATTCTTCTCATAATCAAAAGAAGATTATTAGACTATAATAACTTTTCTATAAGCGCGCTAAAATTTACTTGCTCCGCATACATGCTACGCACCCCTACATAAAGTAGGGGGCACATAACATCGTTAAGTTTAAGTTTCTTTTTTCCTGAATTTCGCTTTTATGTACTTTTTTACGTATAAGTCGATGATAAATCTCCATATCCATAATAAAATAAATAAATGAAGAATCTTGCGAAATCCTGACCAGTGCTCCTACTCAAATTAGAACAGGGATAGCTCAATAAACCTGAAAACTTTAGAAACTTATTTAAATGATTTTTTATTACTTAACTGTATGAATGATTGTTTGTTTTGTAAGATTGTAAAAAAAGAAATCCCAATCACAAAAATATATGAAGATAAGAAAGTTCTTGCTATATTGGACATCCAACCAGTCAATGATGGTCACGTTTTAATAATTCCAAAGAAGCACGCAGTTCTTATTACAGAATTAGATGATAATTTAACTTCACACCTATTCAAAGTAGCAAAGAAAATAAACATTTCTTTAAGAAAATCAGGGCTTAAGTGTGAAGGTGTTAATTATTTTCTCGCTGATGGTGAGGCAGCAATGCAAGAAGTACCCCATGTACATTTACACGTATTTCCAAGATATAAGAAAGATGGTTTTGGTTTGAAATTCGCGAAAAAATACTTTAAATTACCATCAAGAAAAAAACTTGACATCATAGCAAAAAAAATCAAAAATAATAAATAAATGAAGATTCTGAGCTATCCCTGAACTTGTTCTATTTGGAGCCCTGTTCATCGGAAAAAAGAAACCTCTGCGTAACCGGGTACTCATTAGTTTCTTATATTATCGCCTTCGGCGAATTTCAACACTAATGAGCACTCCGTTACTTGCGGGAGGATGAACCTCCCGAAACTTAACATCGTTAAGCTTAATTTTCAAGTTACCTAGACGAGAACAATCCTGTCGAATACTCTCTAAACTAATGCGTTGCTGTCTTTAACAATATAAAACTCTATAACGGCAAAAACAATAATTATGATAAAAATAAAATTGGGGACTCTCTTAAAAAATGTAGAAAAATATATTAACTTAGTAAAATTGACAAAACTATGCGACTAAATGAAATTAAAACATTAACAGGTTACATTATAGCTGTTGTTTATTTTCTAATAGTAATTTTTGTTATAATTCTAAACATTAGGTCTCCAATATTACACATTGTGATTGTTTCATCAATTGTTATTGGGGTTGTTTTGTGGTTCTTCTACCTTTGGTTGGTTAAGTATTTTTGAAATAAGAAAACCAATTCCTGCACCAATTCCAAATCCTACAATTAACACAACTATAATCCACAAGATACCTGGAGGAAAGCCAAGAATTGATACAGTTCCAGCCATTCCTGATGTTTCACCAGCCACAAATTTCTGTAACTCTAAATGTTTCATATATGAATAAATAAACAAAATCACTTCAAATATTAAAGCAACAACAATTCCAATAATTAACCAGAGTTTATTTTTCATTTTAATCATCTCTTTTTTATTATTTCTATGAAATTACTTTAATCTTTTTAAAATTAACTCTTCTCAATGAACGAAAGAGCCCCCCAAACACTAAAAAACTAATTGTTTTTGCCTTTAAACTAACTAAACTAAGAACTATGACAGCAACGCACTATGCACGGTAACTTGAAAACTTCTCGCTAACGCTCGACCTGGACGTAAAGTCCAGGAAGCTTAACATCGTTAAGTTCAATATTTTTACCGCCTTGTAGGTTCACACAATGTTCCCGAAAATCTTTTGCACTGGCACCTTTGCATAGACGAGAACAACAAACGTGAGGAAATTAAAACTTCCTATAACATTGTCTATGCGATTTCATTTCATTACACCCAAATTCACTAATAGGCAGGGGGCGGAGAGTTATTATTAAACTATCTAAGAGAACTAACACATTCAACAAATTCTGGAATAACTTTTATTCCAACTAACTTAACCCCACTTAACAAGTCAATAGCCGTATCAATATTCTTATTACACTGATTAATCCTAATTTCAAAATTATTCCTCATCTTCAAAAAATCATCATTTAGAATATCAAAATCATTTCTAGTTCTTTCTAATTTCTTCTCAATCCGCTCTTTAAAGACAATAATCTTTTTTACTTCCTTAACGAGTTCTTCCCATTTTTCATCAATTAAAGTATCAACAATCTCTTCTACTTTTTCGTAGATCATTTGCTCTGTTGATATATTGCCGACTTCAGTAAAATAATCTCCCTGCTCCTGAAAATTCTCATCAAAATCTTCCTCTTCATTTTGAAAAGTTTCATCCGGTTGTCCAAAAGCCCAGTTAATTTCCTCTTCACTGTAACCTTTCGTAATCAATTCATCAAAAACATATTCGTCAGATAAACCATAATTTCTTAAATTTTTTACTTCCAGAAGCAAATTATTGTAATAGTCCCTCTCCGACATCTGAAACCCTCCACCATCTGTCAAGATGTTCCCATTTTTCATCTTCATCAAACAATCCAAAATTTTCTGAAATCATTTTCTTATTTTCAACTCTTTTATTGCTTCTCTTAGCAGCTTACGGAGAGACTTTCTTTTGCTTTGCACAGGAGCAGGACTTTTTTCTACTTCTCTTATTTCACCATAACTAAAATCTGGGTCTTTCTCTATTTTTGGGATATGCTCAAAATATTGGTTCATTTTCCAATACCTCTTGATCTTCAGGAATTCCTTTCAGTAATCTTTCCCAATTCTCTTCACGCAGATCATTCCACTCTTCATCGTAATCATAGTCTTCCCTTGATGCCCGCCACTTTAATTTTTGCTTACGAGATCGAGCCATGATAATCACCCCTTTAAGCCTAACAGTAAAAGAAGTATAAAATTCTGTGGTAGAAATCACCAACTTTTTTGGGAAAAATAGTTAACCATAAAGTGCAATCCCCCCTAAAATAAAGATATAACAAATCAACCAAAGAACATAAGTGATGATAATTGGCTTTTTCTTATGTATGCTTCCGTAGGCTATCCAAACAAGTGCAATTAATATGTAGGAAAGCCAAGCAATCGCTGATACTCCACTCGCATTTTTTCCAATCCAAATTTTAGTTATTTGAGGAATCGTCATCGCCAATCCAAAAAAACCGGAAGAATAAATCAAAGTGTCAATTAGTTTTTCTTTTTTCGCTAGAAAAGTATATCTTGTTTGGTTTTCTTTCATTTTCCATGCTAACCATAAATTATATGTTGAAAAGAAAAAAGATATTTGGGAATAAAAAATTGTCTTAAAGACTTATTTTTTCTTCCCTTTCTTTGCTCCTTTTTTGGATTTCTTACCAGAAGCTTCTGCTCCAGCTGCAATCTTTGCTTTCCTTGATTTAGTTGCCATTATATTTTACCTCCATTATTCAGTCATAATCATACTTGTAAGCCCAATCGTCATCATCTGGGTTGGTCTTCTTTCTGTTAGAACCTTCAAGGTTTCCCTCTTCGTAATCTTCTAACTCTGCAGAATCTTCTCCAAACCATCCAATGAAACTAAAGTTCTCATCTTTAAATTCTTCAGTATCTTTCATTTTCCCCTCACCATCTAATTGAAAAAAAGAAAAAAAATTTAAAACAGAGATTTCCTCTCAAAGAGAGTCACTTTTTCTTTTTTCCTTTCTTTTTAGCCATTGTGGAATCCACCTCATCAAGATTTTTTTTACTTCTTTTTTTTCTTCTTTCCTTTTTTTTTACCTTCTTTAGACTCAGCTGCAGCTTTCTTTTTCTTTTTGGCCATTTATTTCACCTCATTTTTTAATAATCCTTGTCCCAACGATCATCATCATCAGGATCAGGTTCTTCTTTGTCCTCATCTTCAAAATCTTCGTCATTACCTTCATTTTTCTTCTTCTTTCTTGGCGGCATTTTTTGTACCTCCTTACAGTATTGCTCCGCAATAAGGGCAAACTAAAGAAAGCCCTTCCATTTTTGTTTCATCTACAAACACTTTACACTTCGGACAATAACAACCCTGATGGCTTTTTTTTGAAGAGGTGTTTTGGCTTGTCATTGTTGTTCAGAAAGAAAGAAAAGTACCTATATAATCTTGCGGTAGGTGAAATAAACCAAAAAAAGAAAATAAGTTTAAACTAATTATTTCTTTTTCAGGAAGAACTCGTTAAGCGGGAATTCTTTCTTGTCAAGAATTTCATAAAGCAGACCTATCGGTGATTCTGTGATTATCTTCTCAGTGGAAAATGGATAAATATGTAAGATTTCAACTTCTCTGGAAAACTTCGTCTGCATTTTAGCAACGTATCTATCCATTTGATCTAAATCCTTAAAGCCCATAATCAATATATGGCTCGCTTTAGGCTCTGTGACACGATAAGCATTAATCACGTAGGGGATTTGCTTAATCCTCTGTGAAATCTGTTCATCACTATGAGAATCCCAGACTTCTGAAGTTAGCTTAATGATGAGCATCGCCATTACTTTAATCCCTAATTTCCTTAAATCAAGAATAGGCTGATAGCCTTTAATTATACCTTTATCTTCTAACTTATGACGAATCTTAAAAACAGCTTGAGGAGAAAGACCCATCTTTTTAGCTATTTCTGTATCGGGCAATTTAGCAGACTGGATAATCGTCTTTAAAACTTCCTGATCATTTCTTGTTAAGTGGGGGTTCTCTGGGTCTGGCTGCTTCATAGTAAGCTAAAATAACTAACAACTTTAAAAGCATTTCTAAGAAATTTAAATAACTCTCCGCCCCATGGTTTTACTCTGCTTTGCAGTAATTGATATGCCTATTAGTGAACTACGGTGCCAGTGCGATTTTCGGCGGTAAAAATACTCTGCGATTTAATGTTCTCCGTGAGGAATTAATAAAAAAATTCTAGTCTCACTCCGAACTTAAATCTTGGTCTCCCCACTCCGCAAACATATCACTGTAAAAGTAGATGTTTAAATCGAAAGAACCCGCTTCTGTAAGTCGCTATAATTCCCTAAATGTTTGCTCGTAAGTCGACGAACTTAACAGGAATTATGCGGTTGCGTTACTCAGGCTCCCCTCTAAAGGGGTCGCCCTGCGTTACTCACCCAAATGGCTTCGCCACTTCGCATAATTCCACCGTTATACGTAATTTTTTATTTGCCTTGCCTTTGGCAACTTTCTTAGCTCTTTTCCTTTCCCATGCAAAGCTCAAGTAAAAACCGAAAAGAAAGCTTCGGGCTACGTCGGGAATGTTTAACGTTGGTACTTTCGTTTAGTCGGATAAAACAAAAAGAATTCAATTGAAACTGAATATAACATTGACTAAACGGCTTCGCTTCGCTACGACCCAAATTTTTTTAATGAATCTAAATCAAGTAATAATTACAAAATACTATTAATTTCAGATGAATTTATAAACTAATCCTGAAATTTTTACGCTTAAATTGACAAATAAAGAAATGGAATCATTGAACTTTTTGATAACTAATGCAAAAGCACAAACTTTTCCAGGAACAGTCTACAGCTTAAAGCAAGAATTTAAAGGAAAAATAATTTCTGTATCTTATAAAGAAAACGCAATAGGTGCATTCCTTTCTGATAAAAATTTTATAATCTCAAAAAACGATTCTTCTCAATACATCAGAGAAATTTTGTCCATTTGTAAAGAAGAAAAAATCGATGTAATCATCCCACTTAGTATTGAAGAAAGAATTATTTTTCTTAAAAATAAACAACTGTTTGATGAAAATGAAATTAAGATATTCTCTTCAAGTATTGAATCAATTGAGAATGCAGAAAATAAAGTTTTTCTTTATGAACTTTGTAAGAAAAATAATATTCTAACTCCTTATTTTTATGTTGTTAATAATTATACTGACTTAAAAGAAAAAGCGTTATTATTAGGTTATCCACAGAAAAAAGTAATCATCAAACCAATTAATTCTTGCGGTTCGAGAGGTTTAAGAATATTAAATAAAAAAGCTGATTACAAAAAAAACTTTTATAATATTAGAGCAGATTACACTGAAATTACTTTAAGTGATCTTAGAAATATTATTGGAAGTAAATTTAGAGATTTAATGCTTTGTGAATATATCTCGGGTGAAGAATATACCGTCGACTGTTTGCGTTTAACTGAACATCATTTTTCTTTTCCTAGAATAAGAAAAGAAGTAAAAAATGGATTAACATATGTTGGCCAGATGAGTAAGCATGAAGAAATAATTCAATCAAGTCAAAAATTAGCAAATATTTTGGATTTAACAACCGTATTTGGTTTCCAGTTTAGATTGAATGAGATGAATAAGCCTGTAATCATTGATTGCAACCCTCGAATTCAAGGAACAATGATTATGAGCACTTTAGCAGAAGCAAATGTAATAGCTGCTGGGATTAAGATTTTGTTAAATAAAACTAAAGTAGAATTTAATCCTGATTGGAACATGACATATTATAGATTCTGGGGTGGTGTTTCTGTTGGTAAAACGAAAAAAATAGTTAATTTTTAACTATTCCCAGATGGATGATTCTTGATCCAGCATAATTAACTGGATTAGTGTTTTTTCCGATAATAATTCCATTTTCAGGAGAATGATATTCTTTTATAACTTTTCCAAAGATATCACTTACAATTGCAATTTTTTCTCCCTTTTTTACATTAGATCTCAACCCTGGTAAAACATTTAAAATTCCACCTCCTTTAGTGTTAATTCTTTGCGAACTAGTGCAAATAGTTGGATTAGTATTAATTGAAGTTTTTCCATCAATAATATTTAGATAAATTAAGCAGTTAACTATTCCTTTAACCGCATTAGAAATCACTTCATTTTGAAATTTGTTTGGGTCCCCCAATTCTAGAGTAATCGCTATTATTCCATTTTCATTTGCCTGTCTTCTCAGGGTTCCTTTTCCACCTATTGAATTAAGGATAATATCTGAATTTAGTAGTAATGACAAATCGTAAATAACTTTATTTTTCAAATTAGCTCTAACATAAAAAGAATTCACATTTCCAATTCTCGCTGTATGTAGATCAAGAATATAATCAAAATTTTTTATAACTTTATTAAAAATATTGAACGCATAAATACTACTCTCTGTGCCATTTTCCTTTCCAGGAAATTTATAATTCAAATCTCTTCCGTCAATAAAATTTCTTTCTTTTCTTAAAAAACCAGGCACATTAATTACTGGCACTCCTACAATAATTCCTTTTAATTTATTTAAATCAATTTCATTAAACACTTTATGGATTACCAAAAGACCATTTAATTCATCTCCATGAACTAGTGCTGTTAATCCAAATGTTGGTCCCTTTTCTTTTCCTTTTAATACCATAACTGGAACACTAATATCATGACCCAAACTATTTGAAACTATCTTTAACCAGCAACTTGTTAATCCTACTGGAAAATTATTAAAATCCAATTCTTTTATCTCCATGAAGAGAGGTTTTATCCATAACTATAAAAATTTAATTGAATAAACCACATATATAATTGGTTTTACTCTGCTACGCAGTTATTGATAACGATTCATTAAAAAAACTACAGTACCAACTACATTCCCGACAAATAAAAAACTCCGCAGACCATCAAAGGTCTGCTACGTATAACAGGAATTATGCGGTTGCGTTACTCGGGGCATCAAAGCCCCTGCGTTACTCACCCAAATGGCTTCGCCACTTCGCATAATTCCAACGTTATGCTCAATTAATCTTTTCCTCTTTTCCAAAAACATCTTTATTGCCAACTTTTGCTTTCTCAACTGTTATCTTAATCCTCTTAATTCTAGTTTCTTCACGTTTCCCACGTAAGATCCATCTATAAAAAACCTTTTTTAGAGAAGCAGAGTACTTTTCAAAATTATCTTTAGCTTTCTTATTTTTATCTAAAGCTTTCTTTAATTCAACAGGTATATCTGGATTTTTTGGAATTCCAAAATCATGTGTGGGCTTCATCAGACCTTCTTTGTAAAATTTCAAGCCTGAAGGAGTCATTTTTCCACGTTCAATCAACTGTTTACCATACCCGAGAGTGTTATCACTCCATTTACTATTTTTATTCCTTCTAGAAAATGTTCTGATATACCTTTCTTCATCTAATTTTTTAAGTGTAGTATCAATCCAACCAAAACAAATCGCTTCTTCCATTAATTCTCTGTGAGAAGGAGATGACTTACCTGTATGTTTCTTGTAAACTATAACTAAAACTTTATCTTCTTTATCATGATTCGTCACTAACCACTTTCTAAAATCTATTCTATTGAATGCAGTTATTGTCTTCATAGTATCACCATTAATCTTTGATATCATTTAAACTTTATGGGTTTTTCTGTTTCAATATTTTATATTGGTTCAATACTCCACTTTTTGAAATCCCCTTATCCTTCAGACATATAGACCCCCCAGCACATAACATCATTAAGTTCAATTTAAACACACATCTTTATAACTGAGAAGCATATTTTGCAGTATATGGATACATCATTTAAAGATCTTAATCTGAACCCGCAATTAGAAAGAGCATTAACTAAATTAGGATATAAAGTACCAACCCCGATTCAGTTGAAAGCAATCCCGGGTTTATTAGAAGGTAAGGACCTAATAGGTATTGCACAAACAGGCACTGGTAAAACTGCAGCATTTGTATTACCAATACTGCACCGGATGGTTGAAAAATATCCTAGAAAAATTAGAACTTTAGTAGTTGCACCAACACGAGAACTAGCAGCACAGATTGGAGAAAGTTTTACCCAATATGGAGAGTTCTTGAAGTTTAAACACACAGTTATCTTTGGTGGTGTTAAACAAGGAAAACAAGTTCAAGCATTAACTAAAGGAGTAGACATTCTTGTAGCAACACCAGGAAGATTATTAGATTTAATAGATCAAAGAAAATTAACTCTTAAAAATGTAGATTTTTTTGTCCTTGATGAAGCAGACAGAATGTTAGACATGGGATTCATTAATGATATTAAAAAAATAATTTCCAGATTACCTCATAAAAGACAATCACTATTCTTCTCAGCAACAATGTCTCCACAAATCAACAAACTTGCAAAGAGTTTACTTAATAACCCAATTCATGTTGAAGTTACGCCTCAAGCAACTACGGTAGAATTGATCAAACAAGAAGTCTTTTTTGTTGACCAAAAAGCTAAAGAACAGTTATTGCTTAAACTTTTGAAACATGAACACCTTACAAGTATTCTAATTTTTACTAGAACAAAACATCGAGCAAACAAAGTTGCTGTTTTCCTTAATAAGAATAATATTTCTGCCGATGCAATTCATGGCAACAAATCACAAAATGCAAGAACAAAAGCAATTAAAGATTTTAAAACAGGTAAGATTAAAGTTTTAGTTGCAACTGATATTGCTGCACGAGGGATAGACATTCCAGAAATTTCTCATGTGATAAATTTTGAACTTCCTAACGAACCAGAAAGTTATGTTCACCGGATTGGTAGAACTGCCAGAGCTGGAGCTAAAGGAACAGCATTTTCATTTTGTGCTGCTGAAGAAAGAAGTTATCTTCACAGTATTGAAAGATTGATCAAACAAAACATTGAAGTTATGGATCACACTTTTCATTCAGAGACTGCAAAAAACGCAGTAGGTGCAGCAGCCAAACCAGCACCAAAACAAAGAGGATCATTTAGATCAAAAAGCAAAAAATCATTTTCTAAAAAGTTTAAGCCCAAACACCGTTTTAAAAGAAGATAGTAATAGAATTAACTAAGGAGATAAACTGATTTATATTTTCTTTTTAAGATTATCTAGTGTGGGGGAGGGTCAGAATTAGCCCATAACGTTGTTAAGCTCAATCGTGAAAAAAAATAAAAAATAAAAAAAAATTATTTTCTACAGGCAACAATGGTTTCTCTTACACATTCACTCATTAAATCATAAGCCCCATTTTCTATGAGAGAATCATGCAATTTACCAGTAAAACTTCCAGGTCCAGCAACTTGACCATATATTTCATCACCGGATGTTCCCATGAGTAAACGTTTTCCAATTGCCATTAAAGTTGCCCCATACATAGCTCTTGCATCTTCTTCATTCAATCCATCTAAAGAATCTATTTTGCGTTCTATTCCTTTAGCCATCAAACCAGTATCACAAGCAATCCAAGTACGATCAGCCAAAGCTTTTTCATCAACTTCTTTAGCTGAACCTCCAAAGATGTACTTTACTATTGCCTCATCTTCTTCGGTGGTTTTAGAACCAAGCGCATATGCTGCTATTTCATCAGATACAAAAATGCCAGTCATCACTCTGCAAACTCTTGATTGGTCAAGAATTGATTCTATATTTGCAATACTCTTTCCTGCGGCAAGAGAAATTACCAGTTTATCTTTAGCAGAGTATTTTATCTCTTCACAGACATCATCAAGAGAATTTGGTTTTAAACCCAGAATTACTACATCAGAATTTTTAACAGCATAAACATTGTTATTGCTAACTTCAATGCCATATTGTTGTTGTAACTTTTCCAATCTTTCTAAGTTTCTTCTTGCTGCAATTATTCTTTGATGTCCTTTTTTCTTCAAGGCATCAATCACTTTGGTTCCTAAGTATCCCGCACCAACTACAGAAATAGTCTTATCGCTGACAAGGAATACAATCATCGGTATTCCCGAAAGCTGTTTCGCTTCCCATTCCTAATTTTTCCATTCTTTGTTCTAATTCCATTTTATTTTTCCTCCAAGTTTTTTTGAGGAGGGACCAGAAACATTTTTGTTTCTCGTTTCCCCCAAGTTTTGTTTTTTAGAAATATCCTAATAACTTCTTAAGAAGACAGGATAAAAAAATAATGGAGACAATTATTGTCCCGGTGTTGGCTGAAGAGAACTAAATCTATTTAAATCAGAATTTGCAATTTCAAAGTTCATTCTCTTCATCATAATTACAAGTAAGAAGAGAATCTATTTAAAACTTTCTTAATTTTTTTTAGAATACTACACAATCAAAAAATATTTAAATAACCTCTTATCTCTTTCTAGTTGAGGTGTAAGGTGTTAACAAATAGTTTCATTCATATCCCTGGAATTAGTAAAGAAAAAGAAGTGATGTTGTGGTCAAGCAACATTCTTAATTGGCAAGAATTTCTAGACAATGATACGTTTCCTAGCATGAGATCTTGGATAGAAGAATCAGTTGAAGCACATCAAAATAACAATCATAAATTCTTTCTCACACATTTGCCGGGTAATGAACATTGGCGAGTTTACAAACAGTTTAATTGTTGTTTCCTAGATATTGAAACAACTGGATTAAGTAAACATTATCATGATGTTACAGTTATTGGGTTATATGATGGAAAAGAATCTAAAATATTTATTAACGGTAAAAATATGGATCAGTTTCCAGCAGAGATGGCCAAATATTCAACAATAATATCTTTCAATGGAAAATGTTTTGATGTTCCTTTCTTAAAAGCTAAATTCCCAGAAATAGATTTTAATAAGTTTCATATTGATTTAAGATACGTAATGAAATCAATTGGTTATTCTGGCGGGTTGAAGAAGATTGAAAAAGAAGTTGGGATTTGTCGTGATGACGATCTGCAAGACATTTCTGGTTTTGACGCAATTCGTTTATGGAGACAATATCAGCGAGGAGACGAAGAAGCTTTAAAATTGCTGGTTAAGTATAATATTGCAGATATTGAAAACCTTAAAACTCTAATGGACTTTACTTATGATAAGTTGAGAGATAAACATTTCTTAGGGAAAATAGAGTGATAGTATTCTAACGATAAGGTTTCCAAGTTGTAGAAGTAAACAAAGTTGCATCTCCCAACTCTGCTGGTTTACCAGTAAGATTATTTGTTGTTTCTGGAAGATAACCACTCTGCCCCATATTTTGTTGCATAGCAGCATCATAAGCTTTATCAGGATCGTCACCAAAGATTCTCGCCTTACCTTTAGCTTCAAGTGCTGCAGAAGTAGCACCACCCAGTGCATTATTTAATCGTTGTCTTTCTCTAAACGCTTCATGGTCAAAGTGATCTTTCATTTTTATTCCTCCAAAAAACTAACCGAAGTAATCAGCTTTCTCATGCTTAATCTGTTTCGCTCTGGCAGCAGAAAAGTAATCTGCCAGTTTATCATAAGCTTCTTCAACTTCTTTATCCACAGACGGTTTAACAACATTAAGGGCTTCTTCGAAATGTTTCAAAGTAATTTCTTTACTGCCCATATTTTCTCGTAAAGCAATCATGGCAGCCTCTCTACATACTCCTTCAATGTCTGCACCAACATAACCTTCGGTTTTGTCTGCCAATTGAATAATATCAACATCTTTGGCAACAGGCATACCTTCAACATAAATTTCAAAGATTTTCTTCCTACCTTCTACATCAGGAACAGGAGTAAAAATAATTCGATCAAACCTTCCTTGTCTTAACAAAGCAGGATCAACAATGTCTGGCCTATTAGTTGCAGCAATAACAACAACATCATTCAGACTTTCTAAGCCATCCATCTCAGTAAGCATTTGGTTAACCATTTTCTCACTAACTCGATGACCTTCCGATGATCCACCTCTTCGAGGAACTAAAGCGTCAATCTCATCAAAGAATAAAATAGTAGGAGAGGTTTGTCGAGCTTTTCTAAAAATTTCTCGCACAGCTTTCTCAGATTCACCAACCCACTTACTAAGTAATGAAGGTCCATTAACTAAAATAAAGTTTGATTCTGCTTCTTTAGCTACAGCTTTCGCCAATAAAGTTTTTCCAGTACCAGGAGGACCGTATAATAAAATCCCTCTTGGTGGACGAATCCCCATTTTTTCAAAAACTTCTGGGGTTTTCAGTGGCCATTCTACAGCTTCTTTAAGTTTATCTTTAACGTCTTCTAAGCCACCAACGTCTGACCAATTAACATCAGGAGTTTCTACTAAAACTTCTCTCATAGCAGATGGACGAACAATTTTAAGTGATTCCATAAAATCTTTTTGAGTAACCATTAACTTAGCTAGAATATCTTCAGGAATAGTGTCGCCTTCTTCAATACCAGCTTTTTTCAAGTCAGGAAGAATTCTTCTTAACACAATCATAGCAGATTCTTTCGCCAAAGCATTCAAATCAGCACCAACAAAACCGTGAGTTATTTTGGCCATCTCTTTCAAATTAACATTCTTTGCCAATGGCATATTTCTTGTATGGATCTTCAAAACTTCCAACCGACCTTCTTTACCAGGAACACCGATTTCAATTTCTCGGTCAAACCTTCCTGGACGACGCAAAGCTGGATCAACAACATTAGGCATATTAGTTGCAGCGATAACAATTACTTTTCCACGAGATTTCAAACCATCCATTAAACCAAGTAATTGTGCCACAACTCTTTTCTCAACATCTCCTTTAGTTTCTTCTCTTTTAGTTGCAATAGCATCAATTTCATCCAAGAAAATTATTGAAGGAGCATTCTGTTCAGCTTCATCAAACTTTTTACGTAAGTTAGCTTCTGATTCCCCATAAAATTTACTCATAACTTCTGGGCCATTAATTAAAATGAAATGTGATTGAGTTTCTGAAGCAACAGCTTTTGCCAATAAAGTTTTACCCGTTCCAGGAGGACCATGTAACAGAACTCCTTTCGGTGGTTCGATTCCTAACCTTTCAAATATTTCAGGATGTTTTAAAGGAAGTTCAATCATTTCTCTAACTTTTTTAATTTCTTCTCCCAAACCACCAATGTCTTCATAATTTACCCCAAGAGTTAATGTTTCTTCTTCTTCCTTAAAAGAAGCTCTGGGATCAAAAACTAATTCTGTATCTTGATTAACTGTAACAATACCTTTTGCAGGATTAGTTTCAGAAACAAATAATTTAACTGCTGCGCCAAACCCAAGAAAATTCTCTTGTACTTGGATAACAATGCCGCCTTGCCTGATTACTTTCGGGCGATCTCTTCGTAAAGAAATAATATCGTTTTTCATTAACGGTCTGTTAAGTAAAGCACTTTTTAAGAAATCATGTCTGATTGGAGGAACGTGACCTAAACGGCCAACAACGATTCTCTTTGCTGGAATTACTTCCGTTTTTTCAATCGTAACAAATTCCCCGATAGAAGTTTTAGCATTTCTTCTGGTATCACCATCCATCCGAACGATGTTAAGATTAATATCTCCTGGATATCCTCTACGAACAACTGCTGCGGTAACTTTCTCACCTTTAACTTCAACAATCTCTCCTTCGTTTACATTAATCGTTTTCATAAAACCAGAATCTAATCTAACAATTCCTTTATTAACATCATCCTGTACTGCTTCCATAACTTTAAGTTTAAGTTCTTCTGACATAATTACTCACCCTCTCGAGAATATTCAGAGAATTGTTAATATATAAAGTTTATGGAGTAAATAATAATAACTACTCCAAGATGGAAATAGTTATATATCAGTGTGCCTCATCAATTTTGTTAAGAGGTATATAGATCTATGAAGTATACTAAAAATCCTTAGATTTTGAACAGAAATCTAAAGATTTTGGTATATACAAAAGGAATTAAGTCCGAAACCTAATTCCTTTTAGTATATATGGTGAATTAATGACAACCTTAGACGCTATCGTTATTGGAAGTGGTCCTGTAGCTACACTTAATGCTGTTTCTTTAGACCCTTCACTTACTATTGGATGGACTGTTTTCAAAGATAAAACTGCTAAATTAAAACAAGGAGTACATTTAGTTAATGGGAAAAAAGTTAAAGAAGGTCTTGAGGAAGAGTTATATGAAAGAGTTATTGAATCTTCTGAGATGGTTTTTGATCCTAAACAACCAGAAGAAGGTAAATTAAATATTTATACAGTTCAACCAAATCAACAGTTATCCCTAGACACATTACCAATTACAGATGAAACATTAATAGTCTTAGCAACCAAATCTTATAGTAATGAAGATGTTCTTGAACAATTAAAACCATTATTAGATGTAGCAAATCCAACAATCGTATTAACTCAGAATGGGGTTGCTCCAGAAATTAGAGTTAATGAATGGCTTGAAAAGGAAGGTTACGATAAAGTTAAGGTTGTCAGAGGAGTTGCCCTGGGGCCTTGTACTTATGATAAAGATGACCCAACAATATTAAATAATAATATTCATGATCTGGTTTTCGGTCACTGGAACGCAGAAAACCATGAAGGACATGAAGAAGCAACAACAACGGTTGTTGAAGCATACACCCATTTACCAACAAAAAGTGGAGGAAATAATTTTAAAGGAACTTCCATAAGTAAAGCTCTTGTTAATTTAATAAACCCAATTTCAATTTTATTTGCTAACTCTATTGGTGAAGCACTTGAATCTAGTTTAATTAGTAATCTTTATCTTTCCTGTTTTGAAGAAGGATTAGCAGTGTTTAAAGATCAAGGCATTACTCTTGAACCCAGAAATACTTTGGATTCTTCATTATTTATGTATGATGCTGCAAGACCACACATGCCTTCCATGGGCAGAGATACTTTTGTAGCAATTCAAGGAGGAGAAGATTATCAATTCCCATTAGAAACTGAAACTATCGATCTTTCAGGACAAATTGCAGTGTTAGGAAAAGAAGCAGGGATTACTACTTACTGGAATTCTTTATGTGCAGACTTAGTAGACGATTTCTGTAAATCATTTAATGAAATTAAAGAACAAGGCGGTTCTGACATTGCTGCAGAATTTGCAGTTAGGTTTGTTACTAGAAACAGACATATTGCAGGCCTAGACCCTTATCAACTCCATAATCGTGCTAGAGATTTTGATGTTGTAGAAGATTTACAAGAGGGCGTTAAAAAAAGATTTGCAGAAGTTGACACTAATCTTCCTAAAGCAGTTTACTTGTGTCCTTCATTAGCAAGCCCTAACACGTCTTTACCAAATTTATCTCAATCATTAATCAATTCTTATCAACAATTAAAATTAGGGTACTCTCAACATTTGTCTCAATCTAATGTTCAATTTGATTTACAGATAGCAGAATGTCCAAATACAGAAGTTTGTTCTAAAAGAAAAACAATAAGTCCGGTTTGTCTTAGACCCACATAATTTTAGAAATGACAACCACATTAACTACAGAAGCAATGAACCTTGCACAGATTATTGAACATCACGGACAAGATGAAACACTAGGCAATCAAACCTTTATTATGTTTAGAGATGACGAAACAAAACAGATGCAAGAGGTTACCTATCAAGAATTTTATCAAAGATCTTTAGAGTATGGAAACATGCTTCATCAAATGCGTTCTGAAAGTGATAAATCTATCGAAGATAATTTTCAAGTTGGTGCTTTTATGCAAAACACTCCTGAATTTCTATATCTGTTAGGAGGATGTGCTTTTACTGGTTCTACTTTAGTGGGAATTAATAATGCTCAAGTTGGAGAAAAGTTAGCACAAGACATTAATGGAATTAACCTAGACCTTCTTGTTGTTGATAATGTAGAACAACCAAAAACTGGAAGAACTTTTTTAGAAACGGTTTTAGTTGCAAAAAAAGAACACGGATTTGAAGGGTTAAAAAGAGCAGACATTATGGTTAAAGGTGGATCTTATATGGCGGAATGGGGAGAAGATATAGAAACCATTGAAGACACATTATTAGAATATGGACTATCACTAAATCAATTTACCCCACAAGAGTTTGATCAAGATAAAGCAGGAGTAATAATTTTTACTTCTGGAACAACTGGCGCCCCAAAAGGAATAGAAGTTAGTTGGAATAAATTAGTTGATGTTGGTGGTGTTGCTACTAAGATTCTAAACTATACAGAAGATGATGTTGGTTATGTTTGTATGCCGTTAAATCATTCAAATTCTCTTTACTTAAATATTATGCCAGCATTATTAAACGGGGCTCAGATTTTATTAAGAAGGAGATTTAGTTCTAGTCAATTTGTAAATGACATTTCAGAAGTTGGAGCTACTGTTTGGAATTGTGTTGGTGACCCTGCAAGTTATGTAGTTAATAAAGTTGGAGCAGATACTGACCATAGTGGGTTGCCCCTAAGAACAGTAATTAGTACAGGAACCAATGCTGAGAATCGAGCAACATTCTCTAAAATATTTGGCCTTGACATTTTCACAGAAGTATATGGTTCAACTGAAGTTGGCGCAATAACAATGGTTGACAAGAACACACCAGATTATAGTGTTGGAAAATTGATTAAAGATGTGAAAATATTTGGTGAAGATTCAACGGCAGCATTACCACTAGCAAAAGTTGATGAAGATGGAAAAATTCTAAACTTTAGTGAAGCTGTTGGGGAAGTTGTTGTTAGTCAAGAATCTTTGGCTGGTTCTGCATTTACTGGTTATTATAAACAACCAGAAGAAAGTGCAGAAAGACTTTGTAATGCGGGTGAAGAACAATTTTACAGAATGGGAGATCTGGGTGCTATTGTAGAGCAGGATGGAATCAAATATTTAATGTTCTTAGGTAGAACTGGAACAGACAGATTAAGAAGAAGCGGAGAAAACTTTTCGACAACTTTTGTTGAGGATGCTATTCGTAAACACCCTGGTGTAACTAACAGCGCAGTTATTGGCATACCAGAATTTAATAGTACTGAAAATGACAACCCCATTTATGTTGTAGAAACAAAAGACCCTTCAACTTTTGATGTTGATAGTTTTTACCAACACTGCCAAGAAACATTACCGGGATATGTTCTTCCTGGTTTTATTAGAGTGGTCCAAGAGTTACCAAAAACTGATACTTTAAAAGTAAGAAAAGCAGAATTATCTCAACAATTTATTGAAAGAACCCCAGCAATAGATGAAGATCAAAATGATCGACTTTATGCTGTTAATGAGGGAGTACAAGAATTTGAAACAGCAGATTACCTTACAGCAATGAAACAATTTACTGATCCTGCAGTGCAAAGTAGATTAATTGCTGCCACTAGAAGAGACGATTTAAAATTCATATAAAATGACAAAACCACAATCAATTGGAAAAGTACAAAGAGAATTGATAACTGCTCATTATCAGAGAGCAAATGAAGCAAAGGCAGAAGGGAAACCAGTTGTTTACGTAACAGCAATGTTTCCAGTTGAAATTGTTAAAGCTTTTGAACCACACTTAGCAACAGTTTACCCAGAGAACCATGCTGCTTTGTTAATTTCTCGAGGTTTAGCTGAAGATTTAGCAAGTAAAGCAACAGTAGGTGCACATTTGGACAAGATGGGTTGTGCTTATGAGTTGGTAAATACGGGATACCTTTTACAACCAGAAAGTGCGTTAGTAGATGCTAAGGGAAGACCAATTTCAAAACTACCAGAACCAGACGTTCTTCTTGCTTGTGATAATCAATGTAGAGTGGTTTCAGAATGGTTTGCTAATTTGGGAAAACTCTTTGACGCTACTGCTTACTCTGTAAACGTTGGAGACAATTATACTGGCGAAGAAAGTTCTAGAAAAACAACTTATATCAGAGGACAATTAGAACATGTTATTGCTTTTCTTGAAGAGAAAACAGGAACAGATTTGAACCAGGATAAATTATTAGAAGTTGCCAGACAATCAAACTCTGCAGTTAAATTATGGCGAGAGTATTTAGAATTAGGAAAATTAACTCCTTCCCCTGTAACTTCATTTGATGGGTTTTTTCATATGGCACCCATCGTTTCAGAAAGAGGAACACAACAAGCAGTAGATTATTATCAACAGTTATTGAATGAAACAGATGTTAATGAAGGAGCAGTTCAACCAGAGAAACACAGGCTGTTATGGGATAATTTAGCCACCTGGTTTAATTTTGGAGAATTAAAAAGATACTTTTCTGACAGAAACATTGCAGTTGTTGGATCCACATACTTAGACGTCTGGAAAAAAGAGTTAGATACAACAAGTTATGACACTCTTCTAGACAGTATGGCCGAAGCCTATGGCACAATGTATACTAATCAAACAATGGATCAAAGGATTGATCTTTGGAAAGAAATGGTAAGAAGTCATCGTGCAGAAGGAATTTTATTTCATGACAATAGAAGTTGTCACACTTTTTCTTTAAGACAAAGAGAAATTGCAAAAGCTTTGAAAGAAGAGTTTGGTAATCAATTTAGAACAATTCACTTTGAAGGCGATCAAGGATTGAAAGAAAGGTTCCAAGAAACATCATTGAAAACTAAAGTTGAAACTTATTTCTGTGATTAAAAATTTCTATATAACAGAAACTTTTATTTACTCAACCAAAATACAAAGTGATATGATTCCTAATTACAAACAAAATAATATAATCAATTTGATGAGTTCTATTTTACATGGGTTAGGCAGTAACAGCAAATACCCACAATTGAATAAAGAACTAACTAAAGAAATCAAAGAAGCCAAGAATGTTGTTCTAATGGTCATTGATGGTGTTGGAACTGATAGTTTAAAGAAACTGGGCAAGAAAAGTTTTTTGGTTAAGAATAAAGTTCAGGATTTACAATCAATATTTCCATCAACTACTGCGGCTGCAGTAACCACTTTCTATACTGGATTGGCGCCACAAGAACATGGCGTTACTGGTTGGTATATGAACATGAAAGAGTTTGGTGCTGTTGTTTGTCTATTACGTTTTATAACAAGAATGAGAAAGAAGATTGAATTACTTGATAAAGACCCTTATTTACCAAAAGCAATCTTTGACAAAATAAAAGTTAAAAGTTATAAAATCGGTCCTGAAAGTATATTCAAAAGTCCTTACAATCAGATCTTGGGAAAAAATGCTAGTTTAATTGGTTATAGAAGTTTAAACGGTTTCTTCAACAAAATCAATCAAACAATTAAATCAAGTTCAAAGAGAAAATTTATTTATGCTTACTGGCCAGACTTTGATTCCTTGTCGCATTTATTAGGGAAGAATAGTAAAGAAGCCAAAGACCATCTTAAAGCAATAGATGAAAAGATGGAAAAGTTTGTTAAAAAACTAGAAGGAACAAACACTTTACTTTTAATCACTGCAGACCATGGCCAGATTGTTACAACAAGGAAAAAAGCAGTTATTGCTAATGAACATCCATTATTAAAAGAATGTTTATCTGCTCCTCTTTGTGGTGAACCAAGAGCAGCTTATTGTTATGTATATCCAAGAAAAGTTAAACAGTTTGAAAGTTATGTAAAAAATAAATTAAGCAAGTATTGTGAATTACACAAATCTGAAGATCTGGTAAAAGCGGGATATTTCGGGCTTGGAAGAGCACACCCTCGTCTTTTAGATAGAGTTGGAGATTATACATTAATAATGAAGAAAGATCATATCATTAAAGATTTTTTAATCAACGAAGAGTTTAGAATTAAAATAGGAGATCATGGTGGAGTAAGTGAAGAAGAAATGATTATTCCTTTAATAAAAATAAGAAAATAAAAAAATTAATTCTTATAAAAGTCAGTAACTAACTGTGCAATATCTGCAACAACCCGAGTGACATCATGGACACAAGCTACTTTTGGCACTTCATCAAGTTTAAGATATTTCATATCATGTGCAACTGAACCATTAGTTCTAGAACGTTCATCAATTGAAGTTGGCATAGTAGTTGTGTCAATAACTAACCCATATTCTCCAGATCTAAGTTCTTCTTTAAGGTTACTTCCTAATACAACTTTATCAGGATCACAGAATACCTCTATTACTTGTTTCATTGCTCGATAAATAGAACTATTTTCTCCAGCTGGCATATAAACTAATACTTTACCGCCTTCTTTCAAAGGTGCTTTAGAAACAGTCATTCCAACTAATGTTCCTAATTCATCTTTATCCAATAATTCAGCACCCAATTCTTTAGCTTTTTCCTTAACCTCTTCTTGGTCAGCTACACCAGTCCAAAGAATTTTCCTAGCATCCAAATCTTCAAGTTCTTCTAAGATTTTATAACCTTCTGTTCCTTGTGGAGTATATTGTAAGTCTGTAATAATAGTGGTGTAATTTCCAGTTCTTGCTTCTGTAACTAACTCCTCTGGAGAAGATACAAAAGTTATCTCTGCACCAGGGATATATGGCATTGCTTCTCTAGCAAACTCTAGATTATCGTCCCCCAATAATATTTTTTCTAATTTTTCCATTTTAATTTCACCATAGTTTTTTATTAATAATTAATAGAAATAGACGATTATTTATAAACTTTTTGTAAATTACTACTCAAAAGTAAATAAAAAAGTAAAAAAGAAATTTACTCTTCTTTCTTTGTTTCTTCTGCAGGAGCAGGGTTAGTCTTTACTTTAGGTAAAGGTAACGGACTTGGCAAAGAAATATCTTCACTAATCTTAATTGCTTGAATGTTTCCTTTATGTAAAGCTGCATTAACAATTTGTTCCATAACATCTGCGGGAATCTTTTTGTCTTTATCCCAACCTTCTTTAATTTCGTTAATCTTAGCTTCTACTTCAACAAAAAGAACTTGGCCTTCAACATCAATTTTTCCTAAACCAGGTTCATAAGCACAGTTGAAAGTAAAAGTAAACTTCAAACCTTTTTTACCATCAGCAGCGAAACTCATTTCTTCAACATCTTTAACAGAAACGTTATTGTTGATCTTAATCTGTCCTACTTTTGCGTCTAAACTTCTTTCTGCATTAACTTTGTGTAAATTTATTTTAACTATTGTCATCTTTTAACCTCCAGTTATAAGATACAAAAAATTGTAAAACAATTTTTCAGTATTTTAACCACCTTTTTAAGTTTTAAAGGTTATTTAGAAAGCTCCTTTATAAATTTTATTGATGTTAAGAATGATATTTCTTTAATAATTCTATTAAATTACCTTTGGTTTGAGAGTAAACGGCTTTAGACTTATCAAATAATTCATATCTTTCAGATAAATGATAAACCACTGCACCTAAACCAAATATTGCTAAAGGAGCAACAAATGAACCTAATAAAGTGGGAGTGAATTCAGCAACAATATCAGTAAGTTCTACTGGAGTCATTCTTGATGATAGTTTATAAATTATTTATAAGGGTTATGGTCTCATTGCCATTATCTTGTAAACTAATTTTGCTAAAGAATAAGCTTCTGCCTGAAAGTTTTCTTTTGGGGCAAATTCAACAATATCTGCTCCAATAACTTCTTTCTCTTTGAAAATTGTTTTTAGAATCGCAATCACCTGATTCCAATTAAAACCGCCAGGTTCAGGTGTGCCAGTATTTCTAATGAAACTGGGATCAAAAATATCAACATCTATTGAAATGTAAACTTTATCTTTCAGTTTTGGAAGTAATTCTTTAAGTTTAGTTAAATTGAAGTTGTAAGCGTTTAGTAGATAAACATTCTCATTATTCTCAATCTGGGTTTTTTCATCAATATCCATTGATCTTATTCCAAGTAAAGCAACTTCACGATTCTTAGAAACTTGTTTTGCAGTACAAGCATGATTTAAACTTGAACTATTCCAAGAATCTCTGAAATCTGCGTGTGCATCTAAAATAATTACAGAGAAATCTTTGTGTATTTGTTCTTGTCCCTTAACTAATCCAATTGTAACTGAATGATCTCCGCCTAAACCAATAATAAATTTATTTTCATGTTTCTTAATTTCTTTAGAAACTCTTTCAATCATTTCTTCTGGTTCACTAGCTTTAATTGGTTCTAACAATTCAATTCCTTTTTCAAACGGCTCACAATCAAACTGTTCATCATAATATTCTAAATGTTTACTTGCTGCAATTATTTCTTTTGGACCATTAATAGTTCCAGTTCCGAAAGTCAAATCCTTCTCATATTCAATAGGCAAGATTACAAACTTACCCCTTTGGTATTCTTCTGAGAGATTCATCCAATAATTTTTAGTTTTCATTTTGTTCCAAAAGTTTTTATTGCCTCATCTAAATCCAATTCAATATAATCAAACAAACAAGCCCGAAGAATTAACCTTTCTCTTGCCTCTGGATGATCTGGCAAATTTGTTCTAAATCCACTTCTTTTTCCAAAAAGATCTGGGGAGTAAATTAACAGTGCTGGAAAAATATGTTCTTGATTTTCATTAATGGTATTCTCCTTAAAGTATGCAGGATAAAAACTAAACGGAGAAATTACCCAACAATCAGGAATCTGAAAATTCCTATCCCAATAAGCTCTCGTGAATTCATGGTCTCCTTCAAATTCATCTCTCCAAGCAACTTCACAACCCTCTTTTAAAGTTCTAACAACGTTCTTAACTAGGTAATGCCATTCTCCACGTTTATTTTTTACAGTAAACTCAAAATCTGGACCTGTTGTCGTTGTTATTCCCCTAAAACCAATTTCTCTCCCAGTATATTCTTTTCTTAAATCAGGAACGACTCTACTTTCAATAACATTAGTATAAACGTGAGTTATTAATCCATCAGTATGTTGGTTTCTATCAAAATCGGTTTTATTCATTTTTGGATCAAATAAAAATTGATATGTGCTTCCCATTTCTTCCATCCACATTTTAGCTGTTTCTTCATCAACCGGATAATAACTAATTCTTGGATCTTGTTGAGCTAATTCTTCAAGTAACTCTGAGTTTGGTCTATGAATGGTAAGCATTTTACTCTACAACCTCCGTTTCAATCTCTTCTAAGTCACAAAAGTTTGTTGTAAAATTGTACGCACCTGCATTCAAGAAAACTAATTGATCCCCTACTTTTGGATTATCTAAATAAACTCTGTAGCGAAATAAGTCCATTGAACAAGGGGTAACCCCCTTAATCACAAATGACTTTCCTTCTTCTTTAGTTAACTCTCCTTCAACAAGTAGTTTCACAGGAACAATAACTGCATCCATATTTGCATTATACACAGAAGCGTTAACAATTATATTATTCTCATGAATAGCAATTATTTTTGTAACCAATTTACCAGCAGAGGCAGCAATAAATCTGCCTGGTTCAATCATTAACTGAATTCCTTTTTGGTTAAGCCATTGTTTTAGTTCTGTGATTTTATTAAATATTCCAGGTAAGACTTTAACATTAGTATTGGCATATTCTGAAGGCAGACCACCACCAATATTGACTAAATCAATCATTTCTAAAACATCTTCATCAAGAATGTTAGACAATTCATATTGTAATTTCCATTCTGCCATATTTTGTGTCTTTCGATGGAAATGTATCCCTAATTGACCAATTTTAGAATTGTTTCTTAACTCTTTAACTCTTTTATTAATAACTGCAGAGGTCATTCCGAAAACAAAATATCTTTCTGTACGCACAGATAATTCTTTTAGTTTTAATCTGAGAAGTAAATTTATCTTAACTTCGTTCTTCTCTAAGAAACTTAGTAACACATCTAAATCAGATTCGTTATCAACAACAAACCAATTAATTCTTTTCTCAACTAAACTTCTTATCTCTTCTTCATTCCAACCCTGAGCAAGAAAGATAACTCTTGACAAATCCTGATTATGTTTTAGTTCATTAACAGAATGCACAGAGAACATACAATCAACTTCATTCTCTAAAATCTTTGTAACTGTTTGATTTGTTTTGGAACTATAGGAAACAAAGTCTGCTAACTGTTTTACTTTACCAAACTGCGAAAGTACTTTACTTTTTGAGATTAGGAATTTCAGGTCATTCATTCTAACAAGCCCTCTTCACTTAATTCTTCCAAAGCTTTAATCATCGCTAAAGGAAACATAATAGTTACATCACCGATAACAGTAGCCACATCAGAATCATCTTTGACTTTACCCCAAGATTTTGCTTCGTTAGTTGTTGCACCAGACATCGAACCAGAAGTTCTTTGCGCGGTGGTCATGTAAACAGCATAATTTGCCCCACCATTTAACAAAGTACATAAGATGGCATGATGTTTACTAATCGAACCACCTAAAGCAATTACTGCTTTCTTATCATCATGACTTGTACAGAACAAAATATTTCCAAAATCTTTTACCACGTCAACAATAAAATCTGAATGTTTCTGTTGAAACAAATAAAGATGGAATCCAAAAGCCCCATCAGTAATTGCTGGACAGAAAATAGGAACATTATTTTTTGCTGCTTGATATAAAATAGAATTTTCATCGTTTAACTTTAAACCAATCTCTCTTAATAATTCTGAGACTGCCCACCTTTTCTGTTTCTGATATAGCTCATCTAGTACGGGAGTAATCCAATCTTCAAAATTCATATAACTTTCATTCTTAACAAAAAGATTTCCTACTCGATTAACTCCTTGTTCATGTAACTCAACATCATCTGCTTCAAATCTACCAACGGAAAACTTTTCTCCATTAGCTTTCATAATATCTTCTTCTAATCCGCCAACAGTGGTTACAATGACATCTGCAAACTTTAACTTGATTAATTGTGCAAAAAACCCTCTCAATCCAGAAGTCACCATATTTGATGTAAATGTAAGAAATACTTTTGCAGAATTCTTTTTCATTTTCACAAAAACGTCTGCTGCTTTTGCTAGCTCAACACTTTGAAACCCAACTTGACCATACTGTTGAATCAATTCCTTAACGGTAATATCTTTTTTCCATTGAAAATCTTTAACATTCATTTTAATCCTCGTAATTTTTTAATACCATTTTAACGATAACCTTCTCCTGGTGGTGCACCAATTAATGCGCCCCCATCTTTTAAGAAAGCTTTTTCAGCAGTAACGGGGGCAACACTTTGTCCTTGAAATTCAACTTGCCAAGCCCAATGTTGTGGCCCATAATTGTCAACAACAACATCAAATTGTCCTAACAAAGAATGATCCGTTAAAGCTTCTTCTAAACTAATTTGGTGATGCCTAATATTAGAAGAATCTAAAATAATCTTTGCTCTTTGTCTTAGTTCATTCATTTCTTCTAAATGACTTGGATCTTTCACACATTTTTCCATTTGATCAAAAAGATTAATGCAAGTAGTATAATCAACAAAGTCAATTATATCTATTTGGCCACCTTGTTTAACTACCTGCTTTGGAAATTGTCCTAATCCCGCTCCGATTTCTAAATAACTTTTATCTAGATCAAAATTAGTAAAAAGTTCACTAACATCAGGATGGTAACCCTTTCCTAACTTTTTCCCAACAAGATCTCTACCCGTAACTGTAAGGTCGTGCATACCACCTTCTCCATGATAAAAATAAAAATGCTTCCCTCCTCTACTTAAATGTAATCTTGGTTCGTAAACCAATGTCAATCCATCTTCTTGTATCTTTTCCATTTTCTTAATAAACACACACAAAACTCACTAATAGAATTATAATAATAGTACTTTAACTTCCACGTTTTCTTACTGAACTCATTATATACTCAAGAATATAGTTTATTTATAAGGTTTTCTAAGCTTTATTTACTTCTAAAGCACAAACATTACTTCTAGCACACATAGAAGAACAACCAAACCCGTTAACCAAATAGTTAGGATCATAAAGTAATCTTATTACTACTTCCTTCAGAGCAAATGCGTCTTTATAAGATACTAAAGATTCTAATTCATCATCATCAAACCCAAAACGATTAAAGAAACTCTTACAATAATCTCTTTCTCGAGATTCTCTTCCAAGAAAGTCCTCTTGTTCTCGGTGCAATAAAGAATCATACTTCTTAATTATTGCTTGCGACAACCAAGTGGGATGCATTTCATTAGAATCCAACTCTGAAACTTCATCTAAACCCTGATGTTTGTAAGCATATTTATGAAACGCTAAACGCAGATAAGGTAATGCAGGAGCAACCGCAGAACCTTGAATCTCATGGAGAATTTCAGAAAACCCAATATATGTTGTCTTACACGATTTTCTAAATAGTTTTTCAAGAGAGTCCATTTCTTTTTCAGAATTATCGTCAGTAATTCGACTGGTTCCAATCAAATAACGTTTAGCATTATTTAAGATAAACACATTCTTAAAACATTGATATATTTTGTCCCGTTCATTAAACCCACTAAGAGTTAAGGCGGCATGAATTTTATCAGCAAATTTAACTTGAATAGTGGCATCTTTCACTTCAGGATCTTGACAGGAAAAGATTCGAGAAATTGAACGATAATAACGTTCTCGCTTGTGCCGACTGATCAAATCAACAACAGAAATTAATTTTTCGGGAGTTGCCCCAGAAATCCCCCCTTCAGGAAATAAATCATTTAGATTTAAACTTAGAACCGCTTGCATTTGTTCCTCAAGAACATCAAGCACATCTAATCCTTCTGGAACTCCGCCTCTTGCTATAGTGGCATCAACTAATTCTTCAACATAATCATGTAACATTCCAGCTGATTGAGCTAAAAACGAAGCACCAGCTTTTTGCAAAAGATGAGTTACTGTAAGAGGGTGGATCAAATGATCTGTACCATCTTTTCTTTTCCCAAACCTCTCAAACTCAATCATGTCATAAAATACTTTGAGAAGTCTAACCTCCTCCATAGTGCCAACTGCAATATGAGAAAAATCAGTATTTGGTAATGGCGTCCAGATCTCTGTGGAGTTGATTACTCCCTCAAGGTCTTTAAACATTATTAATAAGAGGTAAGTTGAAATACTATTTATAGATTTATACTCTAAAGTGGTCTGTTAGAGATTTATAATAAGAATTGATACCTCCTGTAGGATTAAAAACTTATTCAAACAAATACTCTGCTACACTAGGAATCCTACCATAAGTTTCTTGTAACCAAATTTTAAAGGCATCTTTATTCTCTTCAGGTCTCCTTTGTGGAAAGATTCCTAAATGTTCTTTACAAAGATCATAATTAAAATCCAAGTGTATTGTGGGAATTATTTCAACCCTCAAAGGTTCTCTTTCTATAACGGTATCAATACTAACCCCAGCATCTCTAGCACCGTTAGATTTGTAAACTAATCCAAATCCTATTTGAAGAGATCCCAATGGTCGTTTTGTAATTACATCATATTTCATAGGAAAAGCAATTCTCTTCAAGTTATTTATAAGTGTTTCTTAGAAAACTTTAAAATAACTAAACAAAATCTAACTTTTATGAACTTAGTAGATGTACATTGCCACTTGAACCAAGAACTATTTAAGAAAGATATAAACGAAGTTATCAAAAGAGCAAAAGATAATGGAGTGAAAGCAATCATTGTTTCTGGAACAAATCCGTTAGCGAATCAAGAAGTTCTTGAAATGAAAAAGTTAGATCCAATCATCAAAGTCTCTTTAGGATTACATCCAATTGACGCTTTAGGATTATCTGAAGGAGAAACAGGAATCTCTAAACCAGAAGGAAAAGTTGACTTAGAAAAAGAATTCAAATATATTGAAGAACATCAAGATGAAATTGTTGCTATTGGCGAAATTGGGCTAGACTATTATTGGGATAAAGACCACCATGAAGAACAGCAAGATGTTTTTAGAAAGATTTTAAGATTAGCAGTCAAACTAAACAAACCAGTTATTATTCACACTTGGGCAGCAGAAGAAGACACAATAAATATTCTAGAAGAAGAAATAAAAGGCAAAGTTCCTGTAGTTTTACATTGTTTTGGTGGCAGAAAATCTTTAGTGACAAAAGCAATTGAATCAGGATATTATTTCTCAGTTCCACCATCAACTGTTAGGACTGGAAACTTTAATACAAAGATTAAGAAAATCCCAATGAAACAATTATTAACAGAAACAGATGCGCCTTGGCAAGGTCATCTTAAAGGCGAAAGAAACGAACCAGCTTGTGTTCTGGAAACTGTGAAAAAGATTGCAGAGATTAAAGAGATTTCTGTAGAAGAAGCTGCTGAACAGATTTGGAATAATTACGAAAAAGTGTTTCTATAAATTCTCTGCTCGCCATTCTCTAAAACCGCAACCAAAAACTGCTGAAAAGTTTTTGTAAAGTGTATTTCTACTGGAATAACTTAATTCATCAGCAATTTCTGCTCCTCTTTTTCCTTGCCTTAACAGTTCAGGCACTAACGCCATCTTTTCTTCAATTCCTTTAAGTTCTTCAACAACAGTGTGATCTAGATTAAACAACTCTTTCTTTTCTGACAAATACAACCCACTATCGTAAACAGAACTAAATCTTTGATACATAAAATCATGTGCTTTTATTGCATCGGCATGAGAATAAACAAGTCCCCTTGAGCCAACTTCATTATCCTCACCAACTTGAGCATAACGAACAAGAACTTGATGTAACCCTAACAAAAATTCTGGATTGAAACAAAAAACTAAATGATTACTACCATTATCATTAACTTGAATACGGCCCTTAGTATCAGAAAATCCCCTAACTAAGTTCCGAGCTACTTTTTTAGAGATTCCTTTAGGAAAAGATCTTTCTTTCTTAGGTACTAAAACTTTATGATCATCCAAATATTCTCTTAAAGATCCAGTAGAACCAACCCTTAACCAATGAGAAGACTTGCCCTCACGATTATCAGAAGCAATGGCGTGTTCACTTTCCAATTCTCTTTTAACAATCTCTACTAAATCTTGATTAGAAGAACGGAAGATTATTCCCCTTTTTCCGAAAGGGATAGCACCACCATAAAAAGCACCCAACAAGTAAAACTGATCAAAACCACTTCCTTTAAAATAATCTTCTTTAATTCTTTTAGTCATCTTCTTAGTTCACCCATAATGGCCTCATAAACACGATCTGTTTCTCCAGTGTCAATAGTAACCCCGCCAGAATAAGGATGGCCACCGCCACCTAAAGTGTTTAAGAAAGCCCCAATATCTAAATTAGGAGAATTATCAACAATTAATGGATTCTTAACAACTTGGAATCGTGTTTCTCTGTGATCCAAGCCAGGGTGATAAGTTCTAACCATAACACCAGAGTCTTTACCACCATCAAAAACAAAAGGGTCATACATAAAAGAACAGCGAGTATAAATCTTTGAAGGAGCACCCCGTAAATCAACTAATAACAACCCATTCGAGGATTGCATTTGTTGTTTGAGATAAGGCCTAGCCAATTCCTGCATTCTAAAGTATTCAGTTATTTTATCTTCAACTAAAGGATCAGCAATAATCTCTCCAATATGGTCCCCCTTATCTTTCATCAAACTCATTAAATAATGGTTAAACTGAACAGTATTAACCTCAGAAAAATCTTCATTAATCAGTTTAGATAATAAATAATAACCATAAGGTTCAAAGATTTCTTCGGGAGTTAGGTCTAATGAATCAATTCGATCAGTCTCAGAAACCAATGCTCCATAACCGGGAACCTCAAACACTCTTGCCAAAATTCCAGCACAACTATCGGCAGTTTCTCTGACACCAAGAATACCTTCAAATTTATCTAAAAAGTTACTCAGGTGATGATCGAACCAATATGTGGCACCAGAGATATAAGGCAGATCTGTAACTACAATCTCTTGACCAATAATATCAATTATTCCATGTTGGGCATCAGAAGGTCTAGCAAACCTAACGTCTTCCGGTTCAAAACCAAAATGTATTCCAGCCAACATAGCTGAAACTAAACCATCCAAGTCAGAATGAGTAATTCCTATCATTAACCTAAAATTTACCCGTTTCTTTTTAAAATTTGTCCAAAGTGTTACTACTTACTATAATAATGTCGCACTAGACACACTAGACAACCTTGGAAAGAATATATAAATTAGTGTGTCTATTAAGATTATATGAAAAAAGTCAAACTGTTTAGAAAAGGTAGATTTGTGGGACTGGTAAAAGAAGACTTCCATAACATCCATCATCAAGAACAAGATAATTCTATGTGGGAACAGCTTGGGTTAAGTAAAATTTATTAGTTTATAATAAGCTATAAGTGTTCAGTTTAGGAATATCTTCATTGCAGAACGGACAAGATCTAGGTCTTTTTCTAAATGGATCATATTTAAAAGAATATTTACAGTTACAACAAGTACATTGTAAATGTTCAGACCCAGGAACTTTTTGGAATTGTGGTTGTTCTTTATCTCTTTCACGTTTTACTTTTTGTAAATACTCATCATCCATATCCCAACCAGCCGGTTTAGAAGGTTTCTCTTGCTCTGCTTTCGCTTTTTCTTTTTGTAGTTGAGTTTTACCACGAAAACAATCTGGACAGACCATCATTTTGTACTTATAATGTAACTTAAATTGATCTGCAGGTACTTCTTTATCACAATTTCTACATTTTGCTTTGATAGTCATACTAATAGAGAAAAATTAATTGTTTTTATATATTTTGGTTGTCTATCATACATTAATCTTAACAACTTCCTTAACTTTCTCCTTAAAATAATCATCATTTACAGAATTCTTAACAAAACTAGACAATTTACGATGTTTAACTTTGATCTTAGCAAATATTTTACCATTCTTAGTAAAAGTATTCTTGTTTTTCTTCTTGAAGTCTTTAACATAATCTTTAAGTTTTAACGGCGGACCAGAACGAACTTCAAATTCTGGCAACTCTTTATTTTTTACCACAAAATAAAAGTCGGCTTTTCTTTTCTGACCCCAGTCCCATTCAGAAAATTTCAACCCAAATGGTTCTAACTCCTTTTCTAAGAAACCAAACGCTTTCAATAGTTTAACCCCAACGACATCTCGCTTCCCAATCAAAGCTTTCAATTCTAAATGAACCAAGTTGCCTTTCTTTTTTAGTTTCTCAAGATTGATTTCTTGTTTCTCAAAGAATTTTTGATTTGGCTGATCCAAATATTTCTTTGCTAATTTCTTAAACTGAGCAAATCTTTCTTCAGACAAAGCGGCAGCAGCATTTCTATTCTTATCAACGGGATCAATAATAATTAACGGAGACTGTAATTTAGATTTATTTAAATTGAAAAAAACATCTTTGCCCTGATAATACTTTTCAGGGTCAATTACTTGTTTATTTTTCCATTTCAGTGAAGATTTTAATAATTTCTCAAACGACCCGTAATGCGCAACCAGGATCTCTAAAATATAACCAGAGAACCCAGAGATGTGAGATTCTGCCCCATAAATTTTATTCGCTTTACAAAACTGTTTTACTAGACGGATATCATCTTTAATGTTCTTAGCATTTTTGTTAACCCAAACAGAATGTAACGTAGAAACATCAGTAATGTTAAGTGCTTTTTCTGATTTACTAATTTTAATGATTGGGACGATCTCAAATTCATATTTATGGTAAGTTAATTGAAAATAATCTCTGCTACCATGAAGCTTAGAAATTTTTACTTTAGGAAATGCTTTATTTAACGCTTTTTCCAAATGTAGAGTTAATTCCATTGATTGGCCTTTATATTTCTGATAATCAAACTGTACAAAAATATCTATATCATGACTTCCTGATAACCAAGTATCCTTTGCACCAGATCCACCAAGGATTGCTTTTGCATTATTTAATTTAGAATTAAGCTGTTTAATGAATTGAGTAACTACTTTCTTAAATTGAACTTGCTCCTCTTTACTAGGTTTAATTTTGTCTAATACTTCTTGCATGAGTTAAAGAATTATTTGTGGTTATATTAATGTTTTTGTTTTAACAATAAAAGAATAAGAACCTAAATCTTCTTAAACTCTTTCTCAATCTCTTTTTCCAATAACTTTTCTTCTTTCTCTAAGAAATGTAATCCTTTAATCAAAGATTTCTTAATTTGATTCTTGAAGATTACGATCAACAATAATAAAGTTACAACTATAGTAATAATAATCATAGAAACACTAACTTTCCCTGCTGCTAACTCTGCTCCAAAGTAAGTTAAGATAATCATCTGAACAACAAAACCAAGAGTAGAAACCCAATTAAATTGCCTAAGCTTAATTGTTGTTAACCCGGCAGTAAAACTAACTAAATCATTTGGAAAGATTGGCGTAATTCTAGCCAAGAATAAAGCCCACAATTTCTTTTGTCTGAAGAAAATATTAAAATGAACAATCTCTTTTTTGCTAAAAAGTCTTAAGGCTAATTCCTTACCATACTTTCTACCTGTTAAGAAAATAATCATCGAACCTAGAAATGCGCCAATTAAACTGTAAACTAAACCCAAAATAGGACCAAAAACAAAACCAGCAATGATTGTAGTAATTTGAGAGGGAATAACAGAAATAGTTGTTTGGAATGTCTGCAAAAGAATTATCGCAATAGGAGCAAGAATCCCAAAGCCCAAAATAAGATTTTTCAAAGATTCTGGGTTTGAAAGATACTGTTTAGCAATCGGAGATTCAACAAATAAGATATAAGCTAAAAGGATTAATATTAGTAATAGAAAATACTTTAATTTGTGGGCCCTCTTTTCAATCATAACTTGATAATATCTTTTTCATTTATAAATTTATTTAAGATTGTATTATTGTAAAATTGCTTAATGCATCTTCAAAATTTTTAATGGTTTTTCTGTTGGAGCTACTTCCCCGTAAGGGACAACCCCCAGTAACGCTCTAAGATGTAATCAATTGGTTGAATTTTGACTTGATGATGCAGATAGCAATTTTACTTGATTTATTTGAGTTGAGGGGTAACAACAATTTTTTATACTCAATTATTTTTCTAATGAAAATGGCAGTGTTAAGAGCGAGGGTTAGTTGTTTTCGTTGTAGAAGACCAGTAAACAAATTGTCCACGATTACTAATAAATCTATTAACGGAGAATTTAGACATGAATGTTCTGAATGTTTTAGAAAAGCTAAAAGAGACCCTTTATTAGCTGGTATTGAAGAAGTTAAACAAAAAAAAGAATATTATTGTGAAAGATGTAGATATAGGTTTCATTCTAAAAGTGGCGTTTGCCCTTATTGCAGTAGAACCGATCAAGTAATTGGTGGCAAAGTTACAGTTATGGACTTGCTCTGAAAACAAAAGATTTAATTACAACAACTCCTTTCTATCTTTATGAAACTTGACCTAAACTATTCGTTAAAGTTCTATTGGGGAGCAGTATTAATAGTTTTAAGTGTTATTTTAGGAACATTAACAAAAGTAGTTTTCTTCTATCCTACTATTAGTAGTACAACTAGGTTAACAATGGTTGTAACTTACATCATCTCTTGGCCAATATTGTTCTTAGGGGTTTATTGGATGGGTAAAGAATATGCAGATAGTTTAAGGAAATATTTACAGTACAAGTATTATCACAAATATGTAAGAGCGGGAACCAAGAAGGCTTATGAAGTTACCAAAAATAAAACTCAAAGAGTAAAACAAGGAGTAAAAACAAAAATAGAAAATAGTAAAGAAAAAGCTCGTTCTAGAAAATTAGCAAGAAAAAATAAAAAAATAAAAAAGTAAACTTATTTACACATTTTACCGTGGAGTGCTAAAATTATTCCTTTTAGAATTATAATTCCTCCAATAAAAACTCCCCAATTAAACCAACTATAAATTGCATTCAGTAATACTAATATACCCAAAACAATTAACATGCCACTATAACATCCCATATGACAACCAGTAGAACAAGTTGAAACGGGTTTCATTTTCTTTTTTACCATTTAAAAACACCTCTTTTGTAAGAAAATGATTTTTTAGAAGTTTAAAAAAGTATCGAAAAAACAAGTTTTATCGGACATCCCAAAAAACAAAGTTTTTTGTTATGTATCGAAATTTATTTCCACTCACTATGCCCAAACTGGACAAGCAGATCAAAATCTTTAACATTAGGCACATCACAAGCGCCAAAACAAGAACCAGACCAGAAAGTTAATTTTACAGCAGGAAACTTCTCTTTAACAATTTCTTGAATTTCTTTTGCTTTCGGTTTCAGTCCGTCTGGAAGTTGAATTAAAATAGTCTCAGCTTTAGTCTTAAGAATTTCATCAAGTAATTTATCTAATTCAAAATTAAAAGAAAGATTATTCTGAACAAGTTCAGAATGACCAGAAATTTCTTTAGAAATTTCTCGTTTATTCGTCATCTTCTCTTCGAATAACCTTTACAGCATCCATCTTAACCGTAATTGGAATTGGAACAGCCGCTTCAAGTAACTCAACAACAATTTCTTCTTTCTGTTTATTAATCCTAATTACTTTAGCATTTTCTCTCTTAAAAGGACCAGAAATAATTTCAACAATGTCGCCTTTCTTAATATTCATCTCAACTTTAACTTGTTCTAACATATGTTCAATTTCAGGATAAGGAATTTCATGAGGTAAAGTTCCTCTAGCATAAGGAACGCCTTGCAAAGCAGCGTCAGCAGCTTCTTTAGATTCAGCTTCTACAAAAATGTAACCACGCATACCATGCGGTCTAATTACTGCATATACTTTAGCTTTAGTGTCACGTTGCAATTTTGAGACGAAAAAGTCTATTACTTGATCTTCTCTGTTTGCAGAGGTTCTAATTGCGAATATTTTTGTTTGTGCTTCCATTTTTTCATTAAAATAATAGTTGTTTGATCAAGAAAATAAAAAACCCAATTAAACCAATAATCAGAATTCCTAAGCCTGTTACTTTAACAATACTCTTAAATTCTTCCTTATTCGGCTTTTTAGTAATTCTCAAAACCCTGATAGTTTCCTTAAAAAACCGCCTAATTTTATTTGGTCTAACGTCTTGCTCGATCATTATTAGCCGTAAACGAGCTAACTGATTTATAAAGTTTACTGTTTTTTATTAGAAAAGACTCACTTCATGAAATCAATCCCTAGCTCGTTCTCAATAGCTTCCTTCTTTTTACCAAAGAATTGGTTATCAGTTCCAAAGATTTGTTCAGAGTTAACACCAGTTATAATCAACATTGTTCGTACAGTTTTCTCTAAATCTTTATAGATCTGAGCCCCCCAGATGATTTTAGCTTTAGGATCCAAACTTTCAGAAACTGTTTCTACGATTTTCTTAGATTCGTCCAGAGTTAAACTTTCTCCGCCAGAGATATTAATCAAAGCACCGGTTGCATTAGAGATGTCAACATCAATTAAAGGGTTATCTAACGCTTTCTGGACAGACTCATCTGCTCGATTCTCAGAATCAGATTCCCCAACACCAATCAAAGCAACTCCACCTTCACTCATAATAGATTTTACATCAGCAAAATCTAAGTTTACAAGTCCAGCCTTAGTAACTAATTCAGCAATACCTTTAACAGAATTTGTCAAAATTTCATCTGAAACCTTAAATGCAGTTTGTAAAGGTAAATGAGGAGCAATCTCTAACAATTTCTCGTTAGGAATAACAATTAGAGTGTTAATACTTTGTTCCAACTTTTCTAAACCAATTAAAGCATTTTCATGCCGATGAGATCCTTCCATAGTAAAAGGCATAGTTACAATTCCAACTGCTAAGATACCCATCTTCTTTGCTAAATGAGCCATATAAGGAGCACTACCAGTTCCAGTTCCGCCACCTAAGCCACAAGTAATGAAAATTAAGTCTGCACCTTCAATTAGTTTTTTCAGATCATGTTCATTTTCTTTTGCTGCTTCTTCACCAATCTTAGGATTAGAACCTGCGCCTAAACCGCCAGTAAGTTCTTTTCCAATCAGCAACTTTTTATCGGAGTTAGTGTATAATAAATCTTGAGCATCAGTATTTAGAGCAATTGTTTCTACCCCTTTAATTCCAACTTCAGAAATTCTGTTAATAGTGTTATTACCACCACCGCCACAACCAATAACCTTGATTCTGGTCTTGTGTGAAGCAATTAATCTTTCTAATTCTTCATCAACATCAAAATTAGCTTTCTTATGAGAAACTTCTTCAGTTCTCATTTGATTAACAGGAGCTGCTTGTGGTCGCTGCTGTGCTTGTTGATTTTGTTGTGATGATTGATTTTGATTCTGTTCAGTATTGTATTCCATTTTAAAATTACCCTCAACCCTTTTTTAATGTATTACTGATATGAGAACTAATTTATAAAGATTATTGTGCTGTGAAAACTACTAACCATGTTGTTATGATATGAAAGAAAGAATCCTAAAAACGGAAAGAAAAAGAATCTATTGGTATTGGCGCCGGTGTTGGTGCAGGAGAAAGTAAATCTTTCAATTTTTCACCCGTTCTTTTCCACACAGTTTTCTCTGGAGGGTCTGGCATATCTGCTTTTGAAGTATATTCTGCAATGTTGTAAGGAATAAATGATAAACCCGTAGTGTAAAAAATAGCGGCACCAGAGTAACTAAAAAAGTCTTGTTTTGTTGAATCCATCCCCAACAAGTAATTTCCTCCTAAAAAAAGAAAAGGCATATACACTGACAATTGTGTTAACCTAAGTAATTTTGGAACCCATTTTGGTTGTCCGCCCGCTTCCTGTTGTATTCCTTCTTCCAGAGGAGAAGAACAATCAGGGTGAGAGTAATTTTCGTATGACAAAGCCCCATAAAGAAATCCCACGGGACTACCCCCTAAAACAGTTAACCCAAAGCCCCAAGTAGAAATCTTGTAACAACTCTTAACAAGATCTTTATAACTTCTCCCAGTCATCTGTTGATAGGCTTTCCCCACTTGAGCAATAGATTTAATTAGAATATTATCTAGTTTAGTTAAAGGACTTCCATCTTCGGGATAAAATTGATCTTCTAAGGACACATTTCATAAAATCCAAGAATATTTTATAAAACTTTGGGCGATAACTACTTAATAGAGATAACGATTAAAAGAGAAGTTAGAACACTATCATTTCAACATTTCATGTAACTTTACTGATTCTTCCAAATACCCTTGTGCTGCCAAGAAATCTGTTGCTTGAGAAAGTAATTGTTTATTTCTGGTAGCATGTTGTTCAATTAAAGCAATTACTGCTTTTGCCCCGACATCATAACGATTTCCACCGATGTAATGAGGAGAAATACTTAATTGTTCATCTCTTTGGATTAATCCCTTATGATGAGATAAACAACGATCAATTATTCGATCAACTGGCCTTAATAGCCCACCAAAATTTAATGAATTCGCTAACTGATTGGCAACATAAGATCCTTTTTTTCTTGCCACACTGATATCTTCCCAAGAAAGAGATTTATATTCTTTAGAGTTATTCTTAATTGCTAAATCATATTCAATGACTTTGTCTTTATGATAATCTTCAAGGGAAGTATATTCAAGATAATCACCTGCACAATCCCGCCAGTGCTCTTGTAAAAAAGAACGATCTGTTTCATCATCATAATCCCAATAATCTTGGTGTATTCCACTAAGTAATTTAAGCAATTCATCATAATGGGTATTAACACATTCCTCTATACTTTCTCTTCCTTCTTGTGTTTCTTTAAGAACATTAAAGAACCAAGCATTGCTATCTTTAGTTAGATCAACAGCATAAGGGATAACTTGTCCTTCACTACCCAAAGCAGTAGAGTTAGCAATCGCATAAACAAAAGATTGTGCAATAGGTTCAAGTCCATCTAATATTGTTCTCTGAATCTCAATAGGTAAAGTATCTGTCATAAATAATCATTTGAGGGAAGTCTTATATAAACTCTCGTTGTCTTATAATAAAACGACAAGTTTATAAAACAGAATAAGATTACAATTAGAGATGCAAAAGGAAAAGATATTACAAAACTTCGGATTAACAGAAGCAGAAGTTAAATTATATTTAGAACTTCTAAAAGCAGGAGAAGCTACAGCAACAGAATTATCAAAAGAAACTAATACAAACCGAACTTTTACTTATGACCGGTTAAAGAAACTTTTAGATTCTGGTTTAGTAAGTTACGTCGTTAAAGATAATAAAAAATATTTCAAAGCAGCTGAGCCAAATCATTTATTAGGAATAATTAAAGAAAGAGAAGAACAAGTCAAATCAATTCTCCCAGAATTAGAGAAATTAAAGAGACCACGCCAAGAAGGTCCAAAAGTTGAACTGTTCTCCTCAAAGAAAGGGATTAGAACTGTTCTTAATTTGATTCTTAAAGAGAAAAAAGAAGTTCTCATTCACGGCTCAATTACGCGCTTTCAACAAATCATGGAAGAATACTATGAGATATGGAATAAAAGAAGAGAGAAAGAAAAGATTAAAGCAAGAATTCTTACTAATGAAGATGTAGAATTGCCGTTAGCAAAAGTAGACCTGTTAGCAGAAGAAGAAAAATCAAACATTACAACATTTACTTTTGGCAATAAAGTAATCGTTGCTTTGTGGTCAGACGTCCCAGTAGCAATTTTTATTGAGAGTAAAGAAATAGCAAAAGATAACACTTCACTTTTCAATAACTTATGGAACCGAGAGATTAAAATTTACTCAGGTGTTGCAGGCATCAGAAGAGCGTGGATGGAATTAGTATCTCAAAAATCAAAAGAATTGGTGGGCTATGGCTTCTCTTGGGACTTAGCTCAGATTTATGGCCGAGAGTTCAGTAATAAATGGCACCAACAAAGGACTAAAAAACAAATCCCCGCAAGAATAATTTCTTACGACAACTCCAATTCAAGAAAATACTTTGATGTGAGAATGATGGAACATAAGAAGTTCAACATTCAGTTTCTAGATAAAGACCTCTGTGGACCTGCTTGTATTACTCTCTCTGATAACTTAATTGTAGAGTTCTTATACACAGAAAAAAAGTTTAGAGTGATTGTAAGTAAGAATAAAGAGATGATAAAGGTTTATAGAAAATACTTTGAAACGTTATGGAAAAAGATAAAGAAAGAATAAAGAAAAATTAGTTTTTATTTTCAGATTTAACTTCTCCCTTCTTCTCAGCTGCTTTGACAAACTTAACTTCTTTCAATTTAGTTAACTCAGCTAACTTTTGACTAATAGCTTCAGTAAACTGTTCAGGAAGATCCATTGGCAACTTGATTTCTGCTTTATCTTCGTTAACTGTAACATCAATTTTATCTCCAGGCATTTTCATTGAAGTTGTTAAAAAAGATTTAATCTGTTCAGGAACATCAGTTACTTTACGGATAACATTGACAGTATAAACAACTTCTTTTCCTGCCAGAGGGTGATTAAAATTAACAATAACTCTTCCACCAGAAACTCTGGAAACAGTTCCAACTTTACCATCAGCATCAATTTGCATCCCAGGTTGAGGTTGCATGTTATGTTCTTTGAAAGCAGAGATTGGCATGATTCTCATTTTCTTTACATCTCGCTTACCGAAAGCTTCTTCAGCAGAAAGTTTAACATCATGATTTTTGCCGATTTCCTTATCAACTAACTGAGCATCTAAGCCAGGAAGAATTTGTTTTTCTCCAACACAAATAACTGCAGGAGCAAAGTTAGCTTTCTCGTTATTAAAACCATTTTCTTTAGCAACTGCTTCAATAGTAGTGTCGAAAACAGTACCATCAGTTAGTTTCCCAGTATAATTTAATTCAATAAAATCATGTTCTTTAATTGTTTCAGTCATTTTAAGTTTCTTTTTAATTTAATCTTTATAAGTTTTACTGGGAATTATTTATTGTCTAAGTGATTTTGAATTGTAGTTCTATAATCTGTGATGGTGTTTGCCATCCTCCTATAACCATCAAGCACTAAACCCAGCCCACCCAAAGTAGTGACAACTTCAGCTATAATTGCATAATCACCCTGAAAATCAAAGATTTGTTTAGCAAAAATTACAACTCCCCCTATTGTTGCTTCAGAAACGTATGCCCAAGGTTTAGATTCTTTTTTCAATACTTTCTCAAGCGTTTCTGTCATTTTCTTTCCTCGATAAATTTAATTATTTTCTCTGCCACTTCTTCGGCAGGAATTCCAGTTGTATCAACAACCAAATCATAATTGTTATGGTCATAATAGTTAAGGTTATAATAATCTTGATAACGTTTAATTTCAGATGCTCTTCTGTTTTTAATATTTTCTAAAGTGGAGTTTAAATCTGTATTATATTTCTCATCTTTCCGATCTTCTTTAAAGATTCTCCTAGCTGCTTCTTCATCACTAACGTCTAAGAATATTTTAACAGAATTGGGAATGAAATGCCATCCTAAACGAGCATCAATAATAAAATTGTCTTCTTCTTTTCCTAATTGAATTTGTCGCTCATCTATTTCTTCATCAATCAACTTATCTGTTTCTGCTAATTTACTTAATTCCAAAAGACTGACTCCTCTTTTTGCAGCAATCTCTCGCATCAGACCACCACTAGAATAATGTTTAAGATTAAACTTTTCAACTAGAATCTTGGCAACTGTACTTTTTCCTGAACCTAATGCTCCAGAGATTGTAATTATCATAGTTTAAGCATAATTATAACTCCTTAATAAAGTTTATTGCTAGAAATTAAAAAAAATTAAAAAAAATAAAAGAATTATCTCCTCTTCTTTAAAACCAAAGCAACTATTGAGCCAAAGACTACAAGAGTTACAAAGAGAGTTAACCAGATTAGCACATTAGATTTCTGAACAACAGGAATTACACATTGATGATTATCAATGATCTGCCCTTCTCCACAAACTAATTTAACACACTTTTCAGACTTACAATACTCATCAGCAGCACAACCATCGTTGCTTAAACATTCTGGTTCTACTTCTTCAGGTTCTGGGGCTTTATCAACACAAACATAGTTCTGGCAAATCTTTTCATCCCAACAATGTTCATCCTTAGTACATTGAGTTGGACTAGATGAAACTGGTTTAATAACACATTTGTCCTTCTCACAAACTTTCCCGCTACTACAATCATTGTCTTTGACACATTCTTTGCTACTTTCAGAGGAATCTGAACCGCCATCCCCATCATCATCATCATCTTCAACAATCTTAACCATACAAACCCCTTCTTGACATTCTTCTCCTTCTGCACAATTGTTATCATTAGCACAAATTTCTGTACAATCTGGAATTAAATTTGTATTTTTATCTAACGCCTCACCAAGCGGTTTCTTAGTAACTAACAAGTTTATTTGAGTCGTGTCAATACTACTATAATCACCATCACAATCAAAATCAATAAATTCTAAAGTGGTTCTCCAACAATCAGGTCTTGTAACAGGTTCAGAATTTAAACCTTCAAAAATCAATACACTACATTGAAGATCTATAACATTAACATTTCCATCAAGATTTGTATCTCCGTAATCATATTTAGAAGTTATAAGACAATCTTCACAATAATCATTCTTAACATCACATTCTTCATCTCCTTCAATGATTTCATCTCCACAAATTGGGCCTTCTTCTTTACAGTCTGGAATTTGGTTAGTGTTTTTATCTAATGCTTCACCCAGTACATCATTACTAACTAATGAAGTTACTTGAGTTAAATCTACAGTGGTAACATCTTCATCACAATCAAAATCAATAAAATCTAAAGAAGTTTTTAAACACGCAGCTACGGATTCATCAGTAGTCCAATCTTGAAAAACTAAAACCATACATTGTAAATCAACTGCATCAACATTTCCATCTAAATTCAAATCACCAAACGCAAATTCAGAGGTTAATTGACAATCATTACAAAAAAGATTATCCGAATCACATTCTTCAGAAATTTCTACAATATTATTACCACAAACCGCAGGCATACAAAGATTATCAATACATCCTTCATTTTCTGCACAATCAGCATTACTATCACAATGTTCTTTGCAGTCTGGAATTAAGTTTGTATTTTTATCTAGTTCTGACCCTAAAGCTTTTTTACTAACCAATAAACTCACTTGAGTGAGATCAACATTGGTCATATCACCATCACAATCAAAATCAACAAAATCTAAAGAGGTTTGCAAACATGCAACTGGATCCTCGTCACCAGCCCCTTGAAGAACTAAAACCATACATTGTAAATCAACAGAGTTAGTACTTCCATCTAAGTTCAAATCCCCGTACTTAAAATCAGCAGTGAGTTGACAGCTATTACACAAAGCATTTTCTGAATCACATTCTTCTTCTAATTCAATAATATTGTTGCCACATTCTGCGTAAACTGTAAAACTAAGTAAAGTTAACATGAGAAATAATAAAACTAATAATTTGCCTTTCATTTAAATACACCTCTTTTGTGTTAAGAAAATACTTTTATGTTTATATAATTATTGTCTTTATCAGCTCTTATGGAATTGTATTATCTTTTAAATTAAAAACAAAAGTAAGAAAAATAAAGTTCAATTTTTATTAAAATAACCAAGAGCTAACAAACAGTTAACCTCTCCTGGATTTGTTTGAACTAATGCAAAATATTGATCACCTAATTGTTCAACTTTTTGTACTAACGGATCCTCTGCAGGAAGCTGAGAAATGGTTTGATGGAAGTCCCATAAATATTGGTCTAAAGACTGTTTTTGAAGAGGTTCTGCCGCATCTTTTAATAGGGTAGAGTTTTCTTGAGTGAATGACCCATAATTTCTAATTATTTCTTCTTGTATTCTATATCTAACATCCGATGAATCTAATTGTTCCTCAGTTTTAATCTTAAATGAACCACTATTAACGGGTTCTAAAACCCCCCACTTGGACCAAAAACTAGTAGTATCAAAAACATATTCTGTTTGTTGTGAATCTGTCATTTTTAGTTTACTTCTTCAAAAATTTATAAATGTTATGATTCATCTTACTTTCTCATAATCAGAATCCTTTAAATCAGAAACGTAATTCTTGCCCCACTCTTTAATCCAAAAGAAAGTGGCTTTGGTTAAACCCCATTGCTGGAATCTTCGCATAGAAGTAGTTACGTTAGTATCAAGACATTTGAATTTCTTTTTCGTGTGTCTCTTCAAATCAATAATTAACTTACGATGTTCTTTAACAACAATCTCTGGATAACCATTTACAGCATGGAAATCTTCTTTCCTACAGATTAAAGCACCACTACATCCTTGATACAGTTTTGTTCGATGATAGAAGTTCTTAAATCCAAGAGCAAACTTAAATTTCATTTTCTGATCATCCGGAATTGCTCTTGTTGTTGCTACAGAATACTCTTCTGTAAACTGATCTTTGATTTTTTGTAAGGAATCTTCTTCTAAGGTTGTATCTGCATCTAAAAAAAGAAAAATTTCCCCATTAGCAAATTTAGAACCAAAATTTCTAGCTTTGGAAACATTCGCTTCACTAATTGAAAAGAATTTAGTTTTATCATTAGTTCTTTTCTTAACAAGATCCTCAGTTCCGTCCGTACAACCATTAGCCACAACAACGGTTTCATAATTCTGATAGGTTTGATTTTTAATAGAATGTAACGTTTTTCTAATATAGTTCTCTTCGTTATGTGCAGGAATTATGATAGATATTTTTGGATCCATTAGTCAAAACCAGTTCTTTTGGGAATTGAGAAGTAACTGCTTTTTAAATAATTGTTGTTCTAGAGAAGCTATATTTTCACAATGTCAAGTAATTGGCAGCCCATAACATTCCAGAATCGCAGTAAAAGAACGGACTACTAAACGGTTTACCGTTGGCAAAGAAAACTTCTAAGTAATTCTTATGTTTTTCAATCATTTCTGTGTAAACTTCTTTATACTCAGAAGCTTTTTGTTTATCAATCTGCTGAACCAACTTAACAAATAACGGACCCATATGTGTCCAAACAGAATCACTTTCATAATTGTACATTAAAAGTTCTTCAGGAATAAACTTAACTTGATCTCTACTTTGTGTATACTTTAAAGGTAAAGGTTCATCTAATCCGGCTTTAGCAATTTGTTGCAAAGCAGAACGCATCATTTCTTTATCAGAAATTATTCCCAGAATGAAAGGAAACAGATTAGCATCTCCAGCCACATATTCTTTCCTGGAAAGGTCATCATAAAAATATTTGCCGTTCCAGAAATGTCTTTTAATCAAACTAGGATAATCGAATTTCTTGAAAGGGTTTTCTAATTTCATTTCTTTAAGATCATTAGCTAACATTGCCAACATACAATTGTCATAACAAGAACTTTTTCTAACCGAAAAATCTTTCATTGAAGAAAATGTTACTTTAGGGGTTACTAGACCCGTATGCTCATCAATAACTTTCTTGTAAAATTTTCTAATTTCTTTGTTCAAGAAGTTTTTGTAAGAGTGATATGAAAATTTGCTAATTTTAATAGTATGAATTAGCCAAGGTAAAGAATCAACTGCAAACACAGGAAAATCATAAGCTCTGCCTTTCGGAGTTATTGTTGTAGTTATTTTGTTGTATTGTTTAAATCTGTTTAAAGCAAATCGAATTGTTTGATGAACTTCTTTATTATATTTTAATTTGATTAAAGAACTTGCACACCACCCAAAATCTCTTGTCCAGAATTGTGAAAAGTTTCCTGATGAAGTTTGAAAATATCTACCGTTCCAACAATCTTCAACTACTTTTTGACAAATTTCTTCAGCGTTTCCTTCATATTTCTTTTTAAAGAATCTGCGGTACCAACTAGTAAAAAATATTCTTACTCCTTCTGTTAAATAAAATCCCAAACCCACCATATATAGTGTAGAATTGAAGTAATATAAATATTTATTGGAAGAAAAGTAAAAAACACATGATTAAAAATTATTTTCTTTTGTGACCACCAATGTCAAAAGTTAAAGGATTTGGAGAATAACATCTTCTTACGTCATGATTGTAATTTATTGCTCTTCCAAAATGTTTTACTACTATTTCGTCTTGACCCAACTCATCAATTACTTCTTTCCATCCTTGCCCAGTTATTTCTAAATTTTTGTAATTTCTTACTCTTCCATATAACCTAAATAGTTTAGGATCAGTTCTTCGAGCCATATTTACTTTATGGTCTTTACGGCCAGGATTCCCTAACTCTTGTGGCCGAAGTAAATATAAATCTTCTAAATTTTGGACTTTTACTTCTTTTGTTTCTTCTTGATGTCCAGAAATAATTGCTTGTTCTGCAATAATGTAAGCAAGAAGTAACGTTTTATCTTCCATTCTTATAAGATCATGGTAAGCATGATAATTGGTAGGTCTATGGTTAAGATTAAAATCTTGGTTAGGATCTGCAAGTTCCCGTTCTTGTTGTCTTTCTAAGAAATCTTTAACTGCTTGTTCATCAGAAAATTTAATACCATACTTTCTAATGCAATTCTCTAAAACAGTATCTAAAGTGTTCATTCTTTCTTCCCCTTAACTTTCTTCTTAGCAACTTTTCTAGCAATATGAAGGGGTTCCGGCATTTTATGTGGAAACTGAATAGTTTTAGAAACAATGTTTAATGTTGAACCAAAAGTGATTAAGTGTCCTGGTGCAACGTAAACAGGATTAGCATGTTCTCTTGTCTTTACTTCAAATCCAACATGTTCGTTATGATTAATTATTTTCCCTTTCTCAATTGTACCAAATGGAAGTTTTTGTGTAACTCCAATAGTTGGTTTGTTTAGAGATAATCCTAAATGAGAAGCCATACCTAGTTTTCTTGGATGATTAATTCCTAATCCATTAACCATAATAACATCTGGTTCTTCATCTAATTGATTATATGCTTCAATAATTGCTGGCATTTCTCGATAAGCTTGAAATCCAGCTTTGTATGGAAGAGGACTTGATAAAGAATAAGTTTTTTTCTCAATAACTTTTAATGAAGGGAATTCACAAACTACAACTGAAGCCAAAATATTATCTCCTTCAACAATACAATCTACTCCTGCAATAGTTTTTAATTTATCAAAGTCGTCTTGCAATCGTATCTTTCTAGCAAGTTTGTTCTGTTCTCTTTTTAGTTCGAATGAATCTATTTTAATCACCTATTTGAAAGTATACTTTCCAGAGCAAGGTTTATTTATAAATGTTTTGTTACTTAAGAGTGGTTGTTTAAAGGAAATGTTTATAAAAAACCAACAGCTTTTAGAGAAAATAATGGAATTACGCCAAACATTAGAACAAAGAATATATCTTAATGTTCAACAAAAGTTAGCATTAAAGCAGTTATTACTATTAAAATTAGAATTAAAACATCCAGAGTATCCTGATGTTGTTAGGGGTTTAGAAGGAATGAAGGTTGCAGATAAAGTTCTAAAAGAAAAAGAAGTTGCTGGTGTTTTAATTGGTGGGTTAGCTGAAGCAGTTTGGAACCAAAGAAGAAAAATAGAAGATCTTTATCGGCATAAAGATGTTGACGTCATGGTTTTGGGTGAAACTAGTTTTGATAAATTTGAGGGTGGGGTCGATTGGTGGTTACCACAAAAAGCCAGAATATCCACGATAGGAAATTATACTGAAGGCGAAAGAAAAGAACAATGGTACGAAAATGGTAATGGAGTAATTCTATCTTTTGGTGCAAAAAGAGTTCAGGATTTAGAACCAGGATTATACATCCCTGATAATGAGTGGGTCATTGATATGCGCGAATATGAAGCAAGTGCACACATTGATTATGGTAGTGTTGATACGGAATTTGATGACCAAGTTTTTGAAAAGTTTAGAAAACATATTAAGAAAAAAGTAAAAACAAGATTACCCTCATTTATTTGTGAAGAATTTGAAAGACAAATAATGTCTTATCAATATGAACCAAATTGGAGAATTGTAGATGCTGTGGAATTAGAACTATTTGATTTAGGGACTATACGAGGAATCAATAAGTTTAAAGGAAATTATCTTAAACCTAACGAACAACCAAAAACTTAAACATTCACTTGACAAATCACAATTCAACTAATAAAAATGGAAGAAAACCTAGAACAGAAGTGTAATGAACCAAAAAAGTTTGCTAAGTTAAAAGAATGGGGCAAACGTTATGGTTTAGCAGAAATAATTGGGACAGTAACCGCTTATGCAGAATTTTTTGTAGCTAATGAAATTTATGATAATACTATCATTGCTGCTTATATGGGAACTATAGGAGAAGGCATTGGTTTTTATGGGACAATGATTACTAGAGAAATTATGACTGACGTTAAAAAAGCTAAAGAGGAAAATAGAAGATATGAAAATGTTGATGTACTATTAACATTAGGGAAATTAGTTTCTGAATTTGGACCAAGCGAAGTATTAGATTCTTTAGTTGTAAGACCTGCAGCAATGGGATTTGGAGCAGAAATTCTAGGTAAAGGCCTAGGTGTGGGAATTGGAAAATTAGTTGCAGATGCAGTGTTTTATGTTCCTACAGTGATTTCTTATGAAGTTAGAAAAAAATTATTTAAAGATAGTAATAAAACAAATTCTAACTAATCCCCTTACCAAAAACTTATATACTAATTTTATTTTATACTTAATTATGAACAAAAGAGGTATTAGTCCAATAATCGCTACTTTACTATTAATTTCTTTCGCAGTAGCTCTGGGCGTAGTAATTATGAGTTTCGGACGAGCACAAGTAGAACTAGAAGCACAATGTCCAATCAATATTGGTTTAAAAATTTCTAACATTGGTGGAGAAGATCAGTTTTGTTATGATGCAAACTCAAAAGAGATTAAATTTACTTTAGAAAACGGAGTAAACATTAAAGTAGATGGATTAATTTTTAACGTTATTGGAACCAACCAAGCAGAATCTTCTGAGATTAATACTGAAATTATTAAAGCGGGAACTTATTTAGGAACAGTAAAATACGATTCTTCTGCTTCTGGCGAGATTAGACAAGTTAAAATTTCTCCTAAAGTGAATTTGTATGATGAAGAACAAATTTGTACGGATAAAGCTTTAGTAGTTGAAGATGTTCGAGCTTGTTAGAAACATATTAAGTTAGATTTGCCAATAGAGGCGATTTTTTTAAGATATTCTCAAGATTGTAACTCACGAAAAAAAGTGGAGTGCTTGAGAATTTAAAAAAATGATAAACGCCGTGCAATCTTAACTTAATACAAATATTGTTAAGAAACATTTTTAACTCATCACATTATTCTTCAACTCATGGAAATAGAAATAGATCTTACTAAGTCTGTAGATGAGAACGCAGGAACGTACTTTAACTTAGCTAAGAAAGCAAAAAAGAAGATTGAAGGTGCCAAGAAAGCGGTAGAAGTTAGTAAAAAGAAACTAGAAAAGTTACAGAAAGACGAAGATAAATTCATGGAAGTAGAAACGAAGAAGTTAGAAAAGAAGGAAAGAAAAAAAGAATGGTATGAAAAATTTCATTGGTTTGTTTCTTCAGAAGATTTTCTTTGCGTTGGCGGAAAAGATGCTACATCAAACGAAATTATTGTTAAAAAACATACAGACAAAGATGATTTAGTATTTCACACAGAAATGGCAGGGTCTCCTTTCTTTATTGTTAAAAATGGTCAATCCGCTAAAGAAGAAACAATTAATGAAGCCGCTCAAGCAACAGGAGTTTATTCTCGTGCTTGGAAACTTGGACATACTACTGCGGACGTTTTCTATGTCAAACCAGAACAAGTAAGTAAAGAAGCACAATCTGGTGAATACATGAGTAAAGGAAGTTTTATGGTTAGAGGAAAATCAACTTTTGTTTATCCAAGATTAGAATATGCAATTGGTTTAGTTGATACTCAGAAACCCAGAATTCCTGGCACCGCCTCTGATGGTGCAGAAATTATTGGCGGTCCTTTAACAGCGATCAAAAAAAGAACAAACAAGTTTGTAAAAGTGATCCCAGGAAAATACAAGAAAAGTGCTTTAGCAAAGAAAATCAGATCTAAATTAAAAGGTGGCGATTTAGATGACATTATTAAATTCTTACCTGCTGGCGGCGCTGAGATTAAGAAGTGAGTCTCTTAACAAACAGCAGTGCCAAAGGAGGCACATTTTTCTGTAAAGAAAAATCTAAGGTGCCGTGCCCTGCTGTTTGTGAAAACATATTTAATTTAAGGTAAATTTTTTAAACTGACCTTAATATTTAATTTCTATTGCTCCCGTAGTCTAGTGGATATTTAATGAAACCATAAAGGACACAAGATTGCGGTTTTTCAAAGCAGAAATCTTGAGACCGGAGTTCGATTCTCCGCGGGAGCGTTACTTCTTTTTCTTAAAAGGATTCTTCAACAGTAACCCTAACCAGGCAAGAGCAGAACCCAATATTCCCAAAGCCATATCTTTCTGAGCATCCCATTGATCACCCTGCATTCCCAAGTAATGTGTGCCAATAATTTCACTTCTGGTAATTAAAATAAAAGCAAACTCTATAACCTCAAAAATACTTTGTAAAGAAACAACGGCTAAGAAAGTTAAGAAAAAAGCCCAAAAACCTTTTATTTTCAGTTTCTTAGAAATAAATTCATAGCCAGGAATGAAAAAGATCAAACCAAATAAGAAATGTACCACACGATCATAATAGTTTCTAGCTAAGCCAAAAGAATCACGAATTAATTCAAATAAAGGCATTTCAGTATAACTGTACTGGCTTCCAATTGTATGCAAAACTAAAAATGCAAAAAGTAAAGTATAACTAAGATTAGAGAATTTAAATTTCTTATAAGTTAAGATTAAGAACCCGACAAAAAGAACTGTTAAGATATTTTCTGCAATCCAGACGCCGCGATATAAAGGAGAGATAGCAACAATTATCCAGAAAACTAAGAATACCCCTAACAAAATTCGGGGATAGTTTTTCTTATTAAACACCTCTTTCATTGTTTAAAGAAAATCATTAAGTAATATAAAGTTAACTGATAAGTTTGTTCCTTAAAATTTATAAATAGAGTCTTAATAAAAATAAATTATGACATATGAAACAAACAACATTGATTTTTTGAAAGGAGGATTAAAAAGTTCCCCTCGGTTTGAATTAGTTGGAGAACTGGAATTTTTAGCTGGTGGATTAGATGATTTGCCAAGACCGGGAAAACCGATCAAAGCAGGAGTACTTTACGTTGCAAGGAAAGCAGGAGATGCAGTAGAAACAGCAACAGAACCACTAAGAAAAGCTTATAGTATGATGGAAACTTTGAAACATTATTTCAATCCTAAGAATCAGAATGACTAATTATTACAATCCCTCTTTCTTTGCCATCAACTTCTTTTGACATTGCTTTCATTAATTCTTTAATAGAAGTTTTCCAATAAGACTTATCTTCATAACTAGGGTCACATATTTCTACAACATCATCTTCAATAGAATTAACTAAACAGAAATGCCCCCAATTCTTCTGAGGATCGTAAATACCTCGATGTAAGTTGATCATAATATCGTTTCCTTTTTCCAAATTCTCAGTAATCAATTTCTTCAAATCTTTAATCTCAGGAAAAAGAATTACTTCTGCTTTTAATCCGTATTTTTCAAGAATAGAACCAAACTGATTAAATTCTAACAGATTTAAACCAGCATCAGAATCATTAATTTCAAAATCAAGCAAATATTTATCTTGATTCTTATTTCTTATTCGAGTACCTAATTTCTTAGCCAATTCTTCTTGCTCTACCCAAATTCCTCTTCTGAACAGAATCATCTGTAAAGAGGTAGGACCGCAGAAAGAACTTTTCTGAGTAAGATGTTTATATGGTGGATTGATTCTCATAAAAATAAAAACAAAGAAGTAATATATAAACTTAATCCAAATCAAGTTTTTACAAAACTCCCTTTATTGTCTTCAAAATTCTCGTCGTTTGTTTTAATAGTGCTACGTTCCCGTAGGGAGCAACCCCTCGTAACGCACTAAAATTAATTTTGATAGAATTTTGACCTTATGACAATAGCGAGAGTTTTTGTAACTTAATCTTCTCTAACTTTCTTAATCTTCTTTTTTACTTTCTCATAGAAAGGAACTTGACCAGTTTTAAAGATATAAGCAGCTACAACAATAAATAATCCAAGGATTGCAGCAGAACTAATATAATTTGTTTCTTTAACAACAATTTGATCAGGATACTCGTGACATTCATAATCCGTACCACAATAAGCATTGCCTGGGCAATCTCTGTTACTGTTACATTCTCGCTGAGCAAAGCTAACAAGTACATAAGCCAATATAACTAAAGCTAAGACAACGGCAACAATTTGAATCATACCCTTTTTGTTCATTGAATCAAAGATTGAAACCAGGTTGTTTTTAAAGTTTGTGGAAGGTATATGATTTATATGTCAGAACCCACTAGACACACTAGACAACCTTGGAAAGAATATATAAATGATTTTTACTACAAAGGATTGTGAAAAATAAAGAAAAACTTGCTGAGTTTGTTGGGATTATGCTAGGTGATGGATATATTGGTTTTCCAAACTGTCCACGAATAAAGATTTCCTTCAATTCTATTGATGACAAAGAATATTTTGGTTTTGTTGAGAATCTGTTATCCCAATTATTTGATGCGAATATTATCACTAATCATAGAAAAAATGAAAACACTTCGGAATTATTTATTTTTAAAAGAGAAGTAATTCGTTCAGTAATCAATGAATTAAAACTTTTACCTTCTCCAAAATGGGATAGAGCAAGAATCCCTGGCTGGATTTTTAATCAAAATTTAGAAAGATTTGTTTTAAGAGGATATTTTGATACGGATGGGTGTGTTGTCATTACTAATAACAATGGAACGAGGTATCCTAGACTGGAAATGAAAGTCAGCCCCTCACCAATGCAAAATCAATTTGTAAAGATTATTGACAAATTGGGTTTTAGATTTGGAGTTTATAATATTGGTAAAGGAAAAGTAAGAATTCAAATGAATGGGAAAGAACAATTAAGAAAATGGAATGAATTAGTTGGTTTTAGTAATAAGAAACACCAAAGAAAAAGTGATTCTTTCATTAATTAAAAAATAGCGGAGGGAGGACTTTCAATTTTAGGAGTTCGCTCCCAAAGATTTTGAATTCGGCAACCACAAGCAAAACTTAATGGTTTCCTCCGATCTCCGGGTTATGAGCCTTCCGCATCTAATACTTATTCATTACTAGATTCGGCGGGTACTCCTAGCTTCCCTACCCCGCTATGTAACTTGAGAACTGGTGATTCTTTAAAAAGATTTGCCTTTTATTCATGATTATGGGAAAATTTTAATAAACAGGTTTACATTTTCTTTTTTAAAATGGAAAATTGTCAACTTTGTCAAGCGTACAAAAACGAGAAAAGTAGAATTTTTATGGAAAATGAGCATGCTTTTGCAATTATTGCCAAATGGCCGCTAAATGAAGGGCATTCTATGGTTCTGCCAAAAAAACATGTAAAAGATCTTAGTGAATTACCTTCTGAAGAAATAAAAGCAGTCATGGAACTTTGTGAAAAAGTTGTTGCAAAAATAGACGAAAAATTAGATAAATCAACAATTACAATGTTAAATTCTAAAGGTTGTCGAACCCAAGAACATTTACATTTCCAGTTGGCCCCATTAAAGAAAGAAATTGGAGTTAGAGATTTAGTTAACGCTTTAGAAAAAAATAGTTTATACCCAGAAGTTTCTGATGAACAAATGAATAAACTAGCAGACCAGTTTAAATGACTTTTTTGTCCCACTTTCTTACGAAACATTTTTAATTGTAAAACACTTATATGTAATACAATAGACTAAATAGTGACACAAAATGTATGACCAATCTCCAGAAGGAAATGTACAAGCAGTATTAGCAGGAATGGGCGAAAGTAGTAATGCCCATAACGTAATGGGCCCCTATATGAAATCATTAGATCAAAGTTCTTACAAAGGTTTTCAACAAGCATTAGCAGATTATTCTACTAGAGCACAAACAATGCAAGATTCTGGTATTGGACAAAGAGGTATTGGTTTAGGGATAAAAGATAATGACCTTTCCTCATTACTCGGACCAGGAGAACCGTTGAAAACACCTTCTATTCCAAGAGAATTACTTTATTCTCCGAACAGTTGTGCGGGTTGTTACAATTAAAAATAAAAGAAATAAAAAAATAAATTTTATTCTTTCTTTTCTTCTTCTGAATGTTCTTCTTTCTTTTTCAGATGTAGGGCTTCCTCAACCTTCTCAACCACATGATGAACTTTTTCTCCAAAACTTTCATGTGCTTCTGGTTTAGGTTCTTCAGCAGGAGTTTCCTCTTCAGCAGGAGCTTCCTCTTCAGCAGGAGCTTCCTCTTCAGCAGGAGCTTCCTCTTCAGCAGGAGCTTCCTCTTCAGCAGGAGCTTCC
>JABHQW010000008.1 GCA_018696595.1 Candidatus Woesearchaeota archaeon
CTAATAAGCCAGTGTTCTTAGCGACTTTACCAAAAAGTTTGACATCTGCAGTATGTGCTTTATTACCAGCCATTAACTCAACTGCTCCATCTGCTTTGGCAGAAAAAGGAGAAGCTAAAGTTACAGCAAGTGCCAGTGTTGTTAATCCTTTCTTCAATTTTTGTTTCACTTTATTTTTCCTCCGGCATTGCGCCAAAATGATTTATTGTTTATCCTCTGATATAACCAGTCACTCTTGCATCAACGGCATAATCTGGAAATTTTTCTTCTAGAACATCTCTAACCAGATTAATTGGTGGGTTTCCAAAACTTCCGCTAGTCCCGTAAGTTTTGATGGTTTTATTCTGATGATTCATGGTCAAAATTCCTCCACCTAGAACTTCCATATGACTATTGTGGGATAAACTTCCAACAAATGCTCTGGCGATGCTGTCATGATAATCATAAGGTAAAGACACCAAAACATATTTTTCTTTTTCTCCCTCAACAACATGAGCGAAGATGTATTTTTCATCACCATTGTGTTCGATGATTGCTTCAAGTTCCATTTTTCATTTACCTCCGTATTTTAGTTGTACCATCTCCTAGATTGAATTGCTGAGTACACTTCTTTGTTTTGATATCCAGTAGCTTGTGCTAACCACGGAACCAACATCTGTCTTGCATGTGTAGAAGGTCCTAAAGGACAAGCTATTTGATTTTCAGTTTTAAGTAAAAACGGATGTTTACTTCCACTTACAATTTCAATCCCTCCAATTTTTCTAATTAATTTAGTCAAATCTGAGATCTTGTGGCCGTCTCGTGTTTTTTTTCCTCCCATTTCATTTACCTCCGGCATTGCGCCAAAAGTAACAATTTTGCACTTTTTATATCAAAGTTTGTTGTAGAAATAGCAACAACAGACAGAAAGATTTAAATAAAACAACATTAAATTAAGAGTCATGGCAAAAATAGAATCTGTTTTGGAAAACCTAGGTTTCTCACCCAATGAAATTAAAGTATACTTAGCACTAAACGATCATGGTTCAAGCAAAGCAGGTAAAGTTTCAAAGATTGCTAAGATTGACCGAAGCAGTTGTTACAATACATTAAAATCTCTTATCGAAAAAGGATTAGTAAGTTACGTTTCTATTGGCCAAATTAAATGGTTCCAATCTGCAGGACCAAAAAAGTTATTGCAATATATCAAAGAACAAGAAGAAGATATTAAAGAAATTATTCCAGACTTAGATGCGAGACACAAAGCTACAAAAACAAGCGGTCAAGTAAGATTATACAAAGGCCTAAAAGGAGTAAGAACAATTTTCCAAGATATTATTTCTTCAAAAGCAAAAGAGAATCTTCTTTTCGGTAGCGAATCTCAATTAGAAGAACGTATGCCGGCATATCAAAAACAATTTGTTAGGCAATTGAAAGAAAATAAAATGTTGGTTAGAGAAATTGTTCGAGAAGATCGAGACAATAAAACATCTAATCCAAAACAAACAAGGTATGTTTCAAAAAATGTGATCTCTCCAGTAGCGACAAATATCTATGCTGATAAGATTGCTTTAGTCGTCTGGACAGATGAACCAGAAGGAATTATTATTGAGAACGAAGCGGCTGCAAAAGCTTACAGGAGCTATTTTGAGTTTATGTGGGAACATGCAAAAAAGAGAAAATAATTTCTTAATGTTCTAAATAATTTTTTACTTCTTGATATTTTTCTAATTTATCTCCAACCGCAGCAGGATTTTTTAGATACTCTTGATTCCTCAACAACTTTTTCAAATGCATTACTTCATCATTAACAATCTCATAAAGTGTTTCTTTTATTTGTTGTTCCATTTTTCATTCTCCCCCTACTGTATTATTCCGTGCACATTTACTGTGTGGATTCTGATTCTCATCCCGCTTTCTTCAAATTCTCCTTGCCTTCCTTCTATCATCTTCGCACAGATTTTATTCAGTTCGCTTAGTTCCATTGTTTTATCTCCAGCCCCTTATTCCCAGAGCTTGTTCTGCCATCCATCTTGCTTTATCTTGCGACCAGTTCGGGTGTTTTCTTAGCAAGATTTCTTCCACTCTTTGAATTTCTTTTTTGGTTTCCATTTCAATAATAAGAATTAAACTAAAGCATTTAATTGTTTGTTGTAGAAGTATCAACAACAGAATGAAGTTAGAACTCTATGGTTCTTTTTGGTCGACAAATCTTCCAGAATATTTTGCTTTACCAATAGTTTTTTGAAAAATGAATTGGCACATTTTAGTGCCTGCATGTAATCTTAATGAAACAGCGCCCATATTACTAATTTCTAAAACTTGCCGATTACTTATTCCTGGTTGCATGAAACTAGCAGAAATATGTACTAAAAGTCCTAACCTGGCAAAACGACTTCTGCCTTCTAACCAACCACAAAGATTTGAAGCTAAAGTTATTTTTTCTTGAGTAATTCCTAAAATTGTTTCTCCTGGTTTAACAACGATAGAATCAGTAGTTACCAGTTTAGTAATATCTTGATAATTTAAATTTTCATTTGCGTCCATAACTTTTTTTAATTTTTTGAAAACCCTAAACTTGTTACTTAAAGTTAAATCTATTGATCCTGGGCCAAGAGCAGACTTATTGAAAGGAATGATTTTTATTGATCCTTTCCTAACCTCTTTTAAAATTTCATTTTTAGTTAATATTGACATTTTCAATTAATATAAACGTGAGCAGCGCCAACTAAAGTTTCTATGCTGCCAAACTTAAGCAAATATTCTTTTAAGAAATCAAACCCAAAAATAATTGCCACAATAATTAAAACAATTCCAAAAAAACCTAAAACCATTCCTAGAACTGCCATCCATTTGCCTTTCATATGCTCACGATGAGTTTGCATTAAACCACCAATGCCAAAAATTACTGCAAGTACGCTAAACAAAGGCAATATCAATCCAAATATCCCTAAAACTAAAGACATAAAAGAAAACTCTGAATGATATTTCTCTTCATAAGGGTTATGATGATACTTTTTTAAACGAGACTTTGAACCTTTAACACTTGCTTTTTGCTTTTCTTTAGATTCAGGGGCCACCTCTTCTTCAGTTTTCTCAGAAGCCTCACTACTTTCTCCAAGATTCAGATTAAAGTCTTCATTTGTTTCCAAGTCAAAATCTTTTACTGCTCTTTGAGAAGTTCTCTTTTCAAGTTCATCCATTGAATCGCCCATTATTAAAACTAAATAAAAACAATATATAAATCTTGCCCCAATAGACAACAAAAAAAACATCTTTGTCTAGTGTCAAAGCGCTTCTAACCGATAAATTTTCTAGTTAAAAACAGTGATATATAAACCACTAGACACACTAGACAACCCCAGATAGCACTTATATATTACCTCTGACACTATTAGAATCATAAAAAAGAGGTGATCAATATGATTGATTTGTCAACAAAAACAATAAAAAAATTATTTGAGGAACAAGTTAGAGCTTTAACAATGCAAACTGTCGGAATAAAACAACAAACTTTTGATTACCAATTTAGTGGAGGTTGGATAAGATGAACATGAAACAAAGAATAGCATATTTAATACAAAAATACGAAAACAATGAGTTTTTTAATCTCATTCCCAATAAACAAACTTACTTAGATGAATATTAAAACCTTCTAGCCAAGGCACACCACACCTCGAATTAATATTGGGGGCAGAAAAAATTTATAAACTGCCCCTTCTATTTCTCTTTGTAATGAAAATATTAACAAAAGCTGAAGTACAATTACAATTTGAAGAACTTGCCAATAAAATAAAAACGGGCCAAGTATTCATCCACCCAACCGATACAATTTATGGCATTAGTTGTAACGCTACAAATGAAACTTCTGTTAAAAAAGTTAGAGACCTAAAAGAACGCCAGGAGAATCCATTTTCAATTTGGGCACCATCAATAAAGTGGATTGAAAAAAACTGCGTAATAGATCAAGAAGCCAAGAAATGGTTAAAAGAGTTACCTGGCCCTTATACTTTAATTCTTAAGTTGAAAAACAAAAAAGCAATTTCAAAGAATGTTAATCCAGGACCAGACACAATTGGAGTGAGAATTCCAAACCATTGGTTCTCTCGAGTTGTAGAAGCATTAGGATTTCCAATCATCACAACTTCTGCCAATAAAGCAGGAAAACCATTTATGACCAATTTAGAAGACCTTGATTCTGAAATGAAAATGAAAGTTGATTTTATTATTTATGAAGGAGAGAAGAAAGTTCGCCCTTCTAAGATCATTAACTTAGTTAAAGGTAACATTAAAGAAAGATAATATCAAACACTAATTCTTTCACCATTAATAAAAATTTGCGGATTCTTAAAAATTTGATCGCCATGAAAAACAGTTTTGATCTCACCACCAAACCAAAAATTGCTACCAATTCCAATATGTGCGGTCCCTAAAACTTTCTCATCCATGATTGTAGAACCAATTAGTAGAGCCCCAGGATTAATTCCAATCCCCAATTCTCCGATATGCCTTACTCGATAAGGATATTTGGCCCGGTCTTCATATTTTTGAAAAGTTTCTTCCAAAAGAGATGCTTGTTTTCCTTCCAACTCAACGACTTTTCCTTCTTTAATAATCAACTTGACTGGTTCATCCAACAAAACCGTCCCCGTATTGGTTTTCATACTTCCATCAATTACCACAACCCCTTCAACGCCATAATATCCCTTGGGAGGAATGTAAACCTCACCAGCAGGCATATTTCCACCACTTCCTTGCACCTTATAATTACCAACATTAGCTAAAGCAGTCATGCCCATTACATTAAAAGTTACATCTGTGCCATTATCTGTTTTTATTCTGATAGTGTTAGCTTTATCCAATTTTCTCTTTAAAATTAACCCTTTCTTTTCCATCCGAGAATAGTTGATATTAATCGCTTCCATAAATAATTCAAAATGGCTCGTTCTAGCATCTGCTAATCCTGTTGCGGAGATAAATCTATGACCATTATCTCTACAAAAACCACGGAAACTTTTTGTCAACCCCATTCTTCCCAATTTGTTTGATACAGAAAGAATAATAATACTATTTGGGGATAAGTTCTCTAAAGCTTTAACAACATGTTCATCGGCATGCATAAACCCCTTCTTTACATTCTGAAAAAGTAGTGAGACATCCAGATCCTTTTTCTTAGCTGCCAAGTAATATCCGTAAGCTAACATGACAGATAATCTTTTACTTTTCTCTCCATAATCAGAAATAATCAAAATATCTTCATTCTTAACTTTCAAACAACTTTTTAAGACTCTGTTGAACTGTGAACTATACTTTTCAACTTTTTCCGCAAAATCTTTAGTTAACCCAAACATGTTTATTCTCAGAAAGAGAGGTATATTAAAAGATTTTGTTAGTTAATAGAATATATGTTAGAGAAGTCAGTTTTTTCTAATCTTGCAGACAAAGAAACCTTCTGTATCATTATCCTGTGGCCAGATACGCATTACATCCTTAACAGCAGAATTATACTTCTTTCCTTTAAATTCCATTACTGATTTTGCCAACTTCAAACCAGGAAGTTTAACTTTAACAACTTCGGCATTGTCAAACTTCTCTAATAAATAATCCACAACCCCTTCATTTTCTTCAGGTTCAACAGAACAAGTGGAATACACCATTTCCCCACCAGACTTAAGATTCTCAAATGCACTTACAATAAGCTCTTTCTGCTGCCTGGCCAGTTTAGAGATCATACCTGGATTCCAAATACTAATTGTTTTCAAACTCTTACGAATTGTCCCTGTTCCAGAACAAGGAGCATCAACCAGAATCTTATCAAACTCAAACTCATGAAAACGTTTTCCTGACATTAAAGAAACGATTGTATTTGTCAACCCACTACGTTGTAAATTAATCCCCAAAGATTGTAATCTTGCTCCTTTGTAATCATTAGCAACAATTAATCCCTTATTTTTCATCATTACAGCCATTTGTGTTGTTTTGCTACCTGGAGCAGCACACATATCCAAAACAATCTCTCCTGGTTTAGGATTTAAAACAAGTGGAGGAATCATACTAGCAGCTTCTTGAACATAAATCTGTCCCAAATGATGTTCAAATAAATTTCCAACATCTCTCCGATCTGGATGAAAAATCCAGAATCCTTCTTTACACCAAGGGATTGGATCAAGTTGCCATCCTTTTTCTTGAATAGACTTTTTAACTTCTGCAATGGAAGCAAGATTAGTATTAATTCGAATACTTCTTCTTAAGAAAGATAAAGAATATTCCCTAAACTGGTCCCAATTTGTTAATTGAGAATATCTCTCAATAAATAAAGGTTTAAACTTCATATTTTCAGCGTTAGAGATTGGTTCCAATTTTGCCATAATTGTCCTAATAAAGTAATCATTTAAAAAGTTTTATATAAGAGTCTTTCTTTATTTAGAAATATAAAAGAGGTCAATAAAATGGTTAACGTAGCAATCAATGGTTTTGGAAGAATCGGTAGAATGGTTCTTCGAGCAGGATGGAACGATAAAAAAATAAATTTTGTCGCTATTAACGATTTAACTGATACAAAAAACTTAGCATATTTATTACAATATGATTCTGTTCACGGAAAATTTGATCAAAAAATTTCTTATACAAAAGATTCATTAATTATTGGAAAGAAAAAAATAAAAATATATGCAGAAAAAGACCCTGCAAGTTTACCTTGGAAAAAACATAAAGTAGATGTTGTTGTAGAAAGCACAGGTAGATTTAGAACTAATGAATTATGTCAGTTACATCTTAAAGCAGGAGCAAAAAAAGTTCTTCTTTCCGCACCTTGTAAAGGTAATGACATTCCCATGTATGTTTATGGGGTCAATCATAAAAAATACAAAAAATCTGAAAAAATTATTTCTAACGCTTCTTGTACAACTAATGGCCTTGCACCTTTAATCAAAGTAATCAATGACAAATTCGGAATTAAAAAAGGATTAATGACAACAGTGCACGCTTACACAAATGATCAAAGATTACTAGATTTGCCCCACAAAGACTTGAGAAGAGGAAGAGCAGCTGCATTAAATATTATTCCAACAACTACAGGGGCAGCAAAAGCAATTGGGAAAATAATTCCTGAATTGGATGGCAAACTGAATGGTATGGCAATTAGGGTCCCAGTCGCAGATGGTTCTTTAATTGATTTGACGTTAGAACTTAAGAAAAAAGTTAATGGTTGCGGAATTGTAAATGACGCTTTAATCAAAGCTTCTAAAAAAGAAATGAAAGGAATAATTGAACATAGTGATTTCCCTTTAGTCAGCAGTGATATCATTGGAAACCCCCATTCTTCCGTATTTGAATCAGATTGTACTTTAGAAATGGAAGGAAACTTAGTAAAAATTATTGCTTGGTATGATAACGAATGGGGCTATAGTAATAGGATGATAGACATGATAAAATTCATATCATGAATCAATTAATCATTCAAAAAATACTTTCATAACACCTTTAACTTTAGTTACTCTCTTAACTAATTCTTTTAGATGTTCTAAATCTCGAGGTACAACCAAGAAATTACATTGAGCATGATCTAAATCAATCAGTTTTGCTTTCGCTTCTTTAACTTCAAAACCAGCATTAGCAATTGTGTGTAACAAATCTGCTAATAACCCACTCCGCTCATGAGCATTAACAAAAAACTTTATTTTTTGTCCAAAAGAATCTTTCCAATTAACTGGCACCCAACGATTTTGTTCTTTCAAAGCAAGTCGACAATCATCTTTATGTACTGAAACAATTCTTCTTTTGGTTAGTATCCCCGCGATGTCCTCTCCAGGTAAAGCTTGACAACATTTAGCTAAAACACAAGAAGCATTGGGAAACTCTTCAGATTCAGCCAGAAGCCCTTGTTCTTCTCGCATAATCGGTTTAAAAGAACGGAAATGAAAAGCAGGTAAGTCTTCATAATTCTTTAATGATTTTCTAATTTTTTGTCTGGCCTTGGCAGATTTAACAATCTTAATCCAACTTCTTCTTGGACGTTGATTTTTGTTAGTAACAACCTCAACCACATCACCATGAGCAACTTCTTTCTTTAAAGAAACAAACTTGCCGTTAATTCTTCCACCAACAGTTTTATTTCCAACTTCTTCATGAACTAAATAAGCAAAGTCCAAAATAGTTGCACCTATTGGCAATTCTTTTATGTCTCCTTTAGGAGTATAACAATAAATAATATCTCCAAAAACATCAACCTTTGCTGCTTCTAAAAATTCTTTGTTACCACCCTCTTTCTGTAAATCCAAAATACCCTTCAACCAAGAGATTTTTTTTTCAAATGATTGTTCTGAAGACATTCCTTTGTAACGCCAATGGGCAGCTATTCCTTCTTCAGCCACTTCATTCATTTCAGGAGTCCTAATTTGTACTTCGGCGATTCTCCCATTAGAAAGTTTTAGACCCGTATGAATTGAACGATAAAGGTTTGGTTTAGGGTTCGCAATATAATCTTTTAACCTTCCTTGAAGAGGATCAAATACTTCATGCAATAAACCTAATACAGAATAACAATCCTTTTCATCGGGAACAATTATCCTAATGCCAAATAAATCAAATAGTTTGTCCAATCGAACTTTCTTTTTCTTAATCTTACGATAAATGCTATAAACATGTTTAGGCCTACCTTTAATCTCAATAACTTTAATCCTTTCACCAATAACTTTCTTAATCACGCGAATTGCTTCGACCACATTTTTTTGTCTTTGTTCATTAGACTCTTTTAAGAAATTAGTAATTTCTCTATACTTACGAGGATTAATAATTTTAAATGACAATTCTTCTAACTCCACCTTAATTTTCTCCAATCCTAAACGATAAGCCAGAGGGGCATAAATTTCTAAGACTTCATGTGCAATTCTTTCTTGTTCTTCTTTAGGTAACTGACCAATTGTCCTGAGATTGTCTAATTTATTTGCTAACTTAATTAAAATTACACGCATATCTGTCAAAGCAGTAATTAAGATTCTTCTTAACACTTCTGCTTCGAGATTGTTATTCTTTTGTTTGATCTCCCGGATCTCTTCAACTTCTTTAATTAAAGAAAAAACTTCAGAACCAAATAAATCCTTGATCTTATTTTTAGTGTCCTCATTTAAATGACCATGCAATAGTCCCGCAAGAACAACTTCTATTGCAGAACTGTTTTCTGCCAAGATATTAGCTACTCGTAAATTATGTTCAAAGAAAGAATCACCAGAAATCCTTTTTTTTCCAGTAAGATCAGAACTAATTAATGTTATCGCTTGATTAAACTTTTCAATAGCTTCTTTAGTGTACTGATTATTATCACATAAAAATAAAAATTCCTTAACTTTCATAAAGAAACTAAAAGAAAGCCTTATTTAAAAATTCTCTGTCTATTTTCGACTTAACAGTTCTTCAATTCTTAATAACTGGTTATACTTAGCGGTTCTTTCTCCGCGACAAGGTGCTCCTGCTTTAATTTGTCCGCAATTAATACCTACAGCTAAGTCAGCAATAAAAGTGTCTTCAGTTTCCCCACTACGATGAGAGACCATAACCTTCCAACCATTATTATGGGCTAACCGAACTGCATTAAGAGCTTCAGTTAATGAACCAATCTGGTTAACCTTTAACAATAAACAATCACAACTACCCTCACGAATTGCTTCTTCAATTCTGTCAACATTTGTTACAGTTAAGTCATCCCCAACAATTTGAACATTCAGTTTATTCTCCGCTAATTTCTTTTTTAATTCAGCAAAAGCAATAAAGTCTTCTTGATCAAAAGGATCTTCAATTGAAACAAGAGGATATTTCTTTGCCAATTGAATGTAATGATTAGTTAATTGTTGTTTACTTAACTTTCTACCATCAACCAAATATTTTCCTCTCTTAAAAAATTCTGAAGCTGCACAATCCATAGCAATATCCATTTTCCCAAAATAACCAGCATCTTTAATCGCTTTCATAAGAATCTTTAAAGCATCAGTAGATTTTTGCAATCTTTCAGGTGCGAAACCTCCTTCATCACCAACATTAGTTGATCCTTTCCCATATTTCTTATGCAAATCCTTCTTAAGAATGTGATAAACTTCGCCAGCTGCTTGTAAATTCTGTTTAAATGTTTTAAATTTAGGTGCAATCATAAATTCCTGAAAACTAAGTTTATTGTCGGCATGTTTGCCACCATTAATAACATTAAAGAATGGCCTTGGTAAAGATATAGGAAATTCTTTTTTATAGGGGCTTAATAACTTAGCAATGTGTTCAAACAGAAATAACTTTTTGTTGTTCGCTCCCGCTCTTGCACAAGCTAAAGAAACAGCAAGAATTGCATTAGCACCAAATCTACTTTTGTCATCAGTCCGATCTTTTTTAATCATCAGCAAATCGATTTCTTTTTGTTTAGTACAATCTTTACCAACAATAAATTTAGAAATCTTATCTACATTACGAACAGCTTTTTGTACTCCTTTTCCTAAATAACGTTTAGTTTTATCTCTTAATTCTAAAGCTTCATGAATTCCAGTAGATGCACCAGAAGGAACAGAAGCACTATAAATCATATTTTTGGCAATAAGGTCTACTTCAATAGTGGGATTGCCCCGACTATCTAAAATTTCTCGTGCCTTTATTTTTTTTATTTTTGACATCTTATTAACCTCTTTTTATTTTCCGGAAAGTGAAAAGTGCATAAAATCTTTTTGGTTTCCAGACCACTCCCCACCCCATTTCCAACCAAGATTAACTAAATTTTGATATGCCGGTGAACTTTTAGTAATTGTTCCGGGAAATGATTGATCTCTTAATTTATTCTTACTTCCGCCATGGCTTAATGAACATTTACTTGAATCCCAAACATTACAATTATCATACAACCCATTATACTCTCGATTAATATCTACTGCCAAACCATAAGGATGTTGTCCAAACTTTGTTTTAGAACTATAAGTTCTTCCTTCTCTGAAACCCACAACATCAAAAATATTAAAACCAGAATTACAAATATTTTGAATAGCATTTTTTATTTGTGCTTCATATTTCCAACAGATTTTAAATGAAAGACTTTGCCCATTACAATTAACATTAATTTCTTTTTGATCTTCCCTACAAAGGGTACAACCAGAACCACTAGGATCAAATACTTCTCCACCGATTTCGGAGTACTTTTTCTGTTTAAGTCCATTATCTTCATAACTACAAGTTTGTGGAGTAACACGATTAGAATTTAGAGTATTACCAAAATTAGTATTAACACCAGAACTACTTCCAGCAGTTGGATCACAAAATTGTCCTTGTAATTGTTGAATCAAGTTTGTTGGATTCTGAATATCTTGGTGTTTTTTTGTTAAAGAATCAACTTTACAGTCAGTTGAATAACCATTATTAGGTTCCCACTTAATGTTTTCATCTTTCATGCCAGAATACACTTCTAAATGTAACATGGCATCTTTACCATTCGTCCCACAATAACTAGCGACACCGATCTTTTGACCTGGAACAATTGAATCTCCTGGATTAACAGCAACTTTATCATTATCTATCTCGCCATAATTAATTGTTCTTTTCAATTGAGGATTGTAAACATAAACTGCGGACACTTTTTTATTAATTCCTTGTGCACCCCAACCATCCTTACATTCGTAAAAATTTTTGACAGCAACAACGGTTCCAGCTTCCAAAGCAACAACAATTCCAGGGGGTTTATTGTAAATATCTATGCCAACATGACACCTAGTATTATCATCACGAGGATTACCCCAATTACTACTAATTTTAGTAAAACTATCACTTGTTAAAGGAAAACATTGTCCGGGAGAAGATAAGGCTAAAATCCCCCCTGGATTACTAAGACTATGAGGAGTACCATAAGAGGGAGAAGACCCCGCAGAACCTTGTTGAATAGTATAATAAACTTTCTTAATATCTTGCCAACTCCAAGCGTTTGTTAAAGTTTTATCCCAAACTTTTCCAACACCTTCACTAGCAACAAAATTACTAACCTTCAACCAAGCTTCATCAATCTCTTCCTGTCTTTTAGGAAGACCTTTAGGAACTTCCTTATTTTGTCCGCCAGGGGCTTGTTTTTGATATGAAGTAGGGCTGTTTGCAATTGTACCTGAAGGAGTTTGAACATTTGTCTGCCCGAGAGTAATTGCACCATAAGCAGATGACCCAGAATAAGTCCAAGCCATAGACATTTTTCCAATATTTTTATGACCAATATCTAAAGGGACATAATTAACATTAGGGTGCCCAGGAACTTTAAGTACTTGACCCGTAACTGCTCCAGGAGTTGAAGATTTTTCTTTATCTTTCGTATTCCATTTAACATTCTCAGTATACCAACTAGCTACCTGAGCATCATATTGGGCACCTAATTGTTTTACAGTAAGAATTGCAAATTGTGTTGGCCGATGAGCACCCCTTCTACTTGGATCTTGCACTAACATGTACATCTCGGCATTTGAATTGTATTGTAAATAATGTTCATAAACAAGCAAGGCAGACGGTTGTTCTTCAAATGGACTACTAGAACTAAAACCCCACCCATAATCAGAATCTGAGAAAACTATTTTATTCACACCAATAGATTTCAACGCATTATTACTTTTACTTGGACGAGTAGCACCATGTCTTAATGCTGCACCACCAGCACTATGTCCAACCATAGAAACATAACCAACATCAACCCCTGGATTAAAATTTTGTTTCAAAATATTTATTGCATCTTGGTGTAATTGAATCAAATTAGAATCGCCATCCTTCCAAATATCATTTTGATTACTTCTTTTAGCAGTTCCTGCAGACCAGGGCATTTCCGGAAAAACAATAACGAAGTTTCTTCCTGAACCAGACAATATTTTAGCTTGAGGTGCTACTCTTAAATTCATGTCATTATAACTATCACCATTCCCGTGATAAGAGAAACCCGTTAAACCATGAAAAAAGTACATCACCTCGATTTTTTTACTGAAGTCAGTAGAACAAGGAACAAAAATAATTGTTTCCCTACCTGTGTCTACACGATCATCATTATCATTAGGTCCATTAGATTGTAATTTCCCAATCCAACTTTTTCCCCCCAGGGTTTGTCCACTAATAGCAGCCTTCCAACCATTAACAATTTCTTGTCGAGGATTATTCGATTCAATAACTTCATGATTTGTATTTGTACAAGTTGTCGCTCCGAAAGGAACACTTGCAGCTAAAGAGAATGAAGAAAAGAGAACTAATAGGAAAAATGACAATAAAATAATTATTTTTATTTTCTTCATTTCTTTCCCAAATTAAATTATTTTCTAAATATTATCTTTCTTTATAATAAATAAAGTAAATTGCTAAAATCACAACTAACATTATCGCTAAAACAATAGCAAGATAAATTTGCCAAGCAGTTTTGGTTTGCTTTGTTTCTTGTATTTCTGATGATTGATATGTCCCCACAAAAAGTGTTTCTTCTGGGACATCTTGTCCATCAAAAGGATCAGTACCAACTTGCTTTTCATATGTGTCACTGTATTGGTCATGATCAGTATCTGCCCAACCAGGCAGGATATCTTCATTTAGACTGTTTGAATTGCCTCTCAACTCTGCTAAGTTACGGTAACCATCACTATCTAAATCTATCCACCACGGCGTGGATTTAGGATTTTCTTTGTCTGTGTTAGAATTATGTTCTTCATAATTATAAAACCCATCTTCATCGGAATCTACACAATCAATATCATAATCACCCAAATAATCAAAACATTCTTCTTCATACAATATCACACAAATATTGTCGTTTTGCACACACCAGTTTTCCTCATCTATTTCCCCATAATATTCAATAGTATTAGGATTTTCAGTTGGGTCTTCTGGGTCAGTACCAATTACCAGCTCTTCTTCGTTACCAAACCAATCACCATCAGTGTCCCATTGTGATAAAAAAATATTACAGGCATCTAAATTATTAGCGAGAAGATAGTTTTCAAATCCTGTATCTAGTTCTTGCAATTCGTAACATAGTGCCAAAGTAAGTGTATCTTCACTAATTTCTGACCCAGATAGTGCCGTTACTAAATAAATCGAACAAAATAAAAATACAAGTACAATAATAGTTTGTTTTGTTTTCTTTTGTTTTGTTTTCATTTGTTTTGTTTTGATTAATTAGTGAATTAACTCCTAATTATTGGTTAAATATTAAATTGATCCAAAGTATTTCCATTTTCATCCTTAGCCACACAATGTAAATTCGCATCGCAACGATAATACCCTCTTGTTTGTAAACAAAATACAGACCCTTGAGTAGGTAAACAGGATCTTGGATTTAGCATCGCACCAACTTCTAAATGTGTTACCCCCCCTCTAATTACTCTAGCTAATCCATGAGTGTGTCCAGCAAAAGCTAATACTTTATTCCCTTTATTTTTATGTTCCACTAATAATTCATGCCACTTTCTTGCGCAACCATTACTATGACTCCCAGTAATCTGTGGATAAGCAGGTTTATGATATCCCAACATAATATCTTTGTTAGGGTTCGCATTCAACTGTTGTTTTAAAAATTGAGTTTCGAAATTACAATTGCCCTCATTATTTAGAATGATTGCTATTAAATTAGAAGTTATAGGCACCACATGATGACCACCATTAGACATTTGATTACGGATGTAAGGAAATTCATCACCTAAATTATCGGCAATTGCTTGGTGGCCTTTTCCTTTATAAGTACTCTTGCTTTCGTGATTCCCCACAATGGCATAAAGAGTCCCTTGCTTAATTAAATCACGTTCATAATTTAAAAACTTTTTCCAATGGTCTTTTCTACCACCATCATCAACAAAATCTCCAACATGAAACAATGAAGGGTTGGCACATTCTTTCTTTATACTTTCAAGTGCTATTTTTTGTTTAAGCGTAGGGTTACGAGTATCACCATATAATATCAAACAATTTGGATCTTTTACTTGTCCCTGGCCCACGTAAGTTGTTTGAGAAGGTGCTGTTGAACCAGAATTTTTAGCACTTGGACCAGTTGAATAACCACTTTGAGATGCTTCCTTACATTTTGAAAAATAAACATAACGTTCTGGTCTATCACCTCCCACATATCTTTTAAAAACTTCTTTAATTTGTTCAGGAGTCTGTGCATTTTTAGCACCTTTTTTAATCAATTCATCAACCATAGCAACAATATTCTTATGAGGGTCAAAAAGATCACAAAGAGTATAAGTTATTCCCCCTTGCTCAATCGTAGTGGCCCCAAAATTAGAAGTTAATTGACCCAAACCAATCCCATATCGATAATTAGGATCAAATTTATTCCCATTATTATCACAAAAATGGGCTTTTGCTAAATTTGGATTGCTGGTAGGCACATTCAATGAATAAGTAGAAGTATCAAAAATTCCTTTAATACAAGGATCTTGTATTGCCTGAATACATTGTGCTCTTAATTGTTGTCGTTCACTACTTGATAAACTCCTTCGATTCTCAACCAAATTAACACAACTAGAATGCTTATTTGCTTCAGCATTACAATCATTCATCAATTTGCTAGTGCTTGCTTCTGAAAATGGACCATACTGATTTTGACATGCAGGAGATTTATCTAAAAGTAATCTTCTTCTTGCTGAAACAGTACATCTACCAACATTAGCATCATTACCTACTCTCCACCATTGACCACTAGATTCTTGTTTCACTGTTACCAAACCAAAACAAGGATCAATCCCTTTCTGTTTAGACACTTCTACAACCTCAGGCAAATAAGTAGTATCTTTATATCCACTAAGACCAGCAAAACTGCCAGATCCTGTTGAGGATAAAGGAAGTGGCCCGCCAGGATTACTTAAGCTAAATGGAGTCCCATAAGAGGGAGCAGAACCGATAGGAATTTGTTGAATGGTGTAATAAACTTTCTTAATGTCTTGCCAACTCCAAATGTTAGTCAAAGTTTTATCCCACACTTGATTAACCCCTTCACTAGCAACAAAATTACTAACCTTCAACCAAGCTTCATCAATCTCTTCCTGTCTTTTAGGAAGTCCCTTAGGAACCTCTTGAGTGGTAAATTGTTGTTGCTGTTGTTGAGAGTAAGGTTGTGCAAATTGCTGATTATTACTAGCCAACTTAGAACCAGGAGTTATTCCTTGTTGATTATTTGTCTGCTGTTTGATACAACTTGCAATCATCCCATTATGATCATTCTCTGTTACTTGTCCTTCTATCGGAGCAACTAATTCGACACTAAAAGGATTAAAATTTGCAACACTCTCTTTAGGAGCAAAATAATAATAAGCGTCAGTATTGTAAGCATAACGTAAACAATAAGCAACTGCCTTAACATGACGATGATCAGAAACAACTAACACTTTTTCTCCTGGTTGAATATAACCTTTTGAGTTTTGTAAGTTAGCAGCAGTGTCTCCAGACTTAGTTTCTTTAATGACGGCAATCTTAGAATGTATATTTTGGTCAAGTGTTAACAAATACGTTTCCATTTCTGTAGCTTCATTACAACCACCACTACAAGTCTGACAGGTTGCATCTTTATCTGTTTCAACACAACCACCAGTTAAAATTAATTTTTTAAAATTATTTCCTACACTAATCAAATCATAACCTGCTCTTACTCGATTTTCCATCTCTGAACGCAGATGTCTTCCAAGAATCATCATCGTATCAAACTCTTGCAAATTTGCCGAATTGGTTAAATAAGTACTTGTAGCTTGTTCTGTTGTTATTTGTCCCCCAAACACTTCGCTAAAAACTTTATTTGACATTGCTTGATATCCAGCAGTATTTGGATGAACATTGCCACAAGAAGAAGCATAATTTGAATTCATACAAGGTTCTTGACTAACAAGAAGTTGATAAAAATCTACCACACCACCAATATTCCCAATTTCTTTTTGTGTTCTTATCCAGACATTAATTTCTTTAACTACATTATTCTTTTCTACACTATTTTGTTTGTTATATGGGGGAATTGTTCCAGCTATGACCTTAATATTGTTATTTCTTGCTAAAAAATAGATCTGTTCTAAATTTGCAATCACATCAGGGGCAGACTTGCCCCCACTAATATCATTAGTCCCACCAAGAACAATTAAATGAGTATATCCTTTATTAAGAATCTCTGATTTAAGTTTAGTTAACATCCAGGGAGTCCATTTCCCACTAACAGCATAATTAATGGGTTGATTTCCACAAGATTGAATAAATTGAGGACCCCAACCAACAGTAATAGAATCACCTAATAAAGCAATTTTATTACTATTACAAGAATCAGCTAAGACAGAGAAAGATAACCAAGAAATAAATAAAAAAATAACAACTAACAAAAACAATAATTTACCTTTCCCTCTTTTTCTGTCCCCAAACATTTCATTTACAACCTTAAAAAATTAACCAATTAATTCTTCATAATCTTCTTCGTAGTACTCTTCACTAAAATCTTCAACATAAACCACCTGGAATTTTTTAACCAAAGTAGTTTTCTTTGTCAACAATGGATTCTCAATAAATAATTCCATGGTGTATTCTCCTTCTGGCAATCCTTGATTAACAATAAAAAAGTCTTTGAATGTAACATCTTCAGTTTCCTTATTACTTGTCAGATCAAAATTAAAATTGTTACTTTCATCAACCTCCAATAACAGTTCTCCGGTCGGACCTTTAATTCGATAGTTCTCCACTAACATAATATCCCCATTATAAGTGCTACTTTCAACAGTAAAAATAAAATGAATCTCCGAACCAAGATCAAAAGTTTCAATTTCATTCATACAATTATAATCAAAATCAATGAAATCACAAAACTTAAAATCCTTGATTGTCAAATATCCTTCCCTGGTAACAGGGATAAAATTAGCATTTAAAACTGAAACTTGTTCATTTTCTGCTTCAACTGTAATAGTTCCAGTTTGGACCAACAATAAAATAATTGCACTCGTAATAACTACCACAATTAGCATTACTAAAATTTCAGTCATTACTTTTCCTTGTTTATTCATCTTTTATTTTATTCTGGGAGACAACAATACATTATGGCACTACTACCGCACCCGTGTTCAAGACCTAAACTATCTGCCCACGCTTGTGTTGAATACATTCCCCTACTCCAACATTGTGGTGTAGTTGGCGGACTTCCAGGAAGGTTACTTGAAGATAATAATGCACCTCCAGTTGGAGTCCTACAAACATAAGTGTTCCAATTATTTGGTTGCCAACCAGCAGGATAATTTGTTGCGATTTGGAAATTTGCATCTTTATGACCACAAGTTCCTGTTACTGGAGAAGTTGTATCTAAAGAAGCACCATCAGTAACACCTGCACCAGTAATATCAATATTACATTGTGCTTTATCTTTAATAATTGTTAAATATTTTCTAATCTTCTCATAATCTGGTTTCTCATTACCAAGTGTTCCAGTCACACCCTCTGGATAAGGTTGTCCAATGTTCCCAAACCCATAATCTCTTTCAAAGAATGTTTTTAACATACTACAAACTTTAAATTTAGAATCCTGATTTTGAACCCAGTTTTCTCCTCCCAATAAAATATGACAAGCAGCAGAATAATACACAGCAATAGCATCTTCAACATCATTATTCTTCCGATCTAATATTTTTCCAGACCGTGCTAAAACTTCTGCACAATTACCTACCATATAATCCTGATGTAATTGGCTAGCTTGCTGAGCAACTAAAGGTTGTAGTGTTAAAGTAATTGATTCAGTATGTTCCGACCTTCCAAACGTAGGGGCTTTGACCCCAATATTTGCATTGAAACAACCATTTTGTCCGTCTGGCATTAATAACTTAGCAGTTACTGAAATTGAGCTTTGTCCTAATGAAGAAATTGACGAACCACCAGCAGAATAAACGCAAGATGTTTTGCCATTACCTACTGTTGGAGCACCAACAAGATTAGTATACTTCAAACCACCAAAATTAAATATTGTTGCTTTGATTTCTTGTGGAGTCAATAAGTCTTTGCCATCTTTTCTTAATACAGATTCTAATCCTTGTGGGAATTCAGTATAACCGGCTGGACCTTCAACAGTTACTCCTGAAGGAAATTTAACACGATATTGGTTTCCAACTTTCTCAAAAATAAACGGATAATCTTTTGATTGCACGGAAGCTCCAGAAGAACCATAAGCAAAAGGTTGACTACAACCTGGAGCACTACTTGATGTATCTAAAGTTAATTTCCCACTACCACCAGAAAACATCCCTTCGTTAACTGTACCTAAACCTTGAATTTCAATTGCAAAAGGCCCAGGTAAACCCTTTGGAAGAGGATCAGCAGGAGGGAATTGAGATGAATAACTATTTAGAGGATCAGACTGTTGATACAATCCAGAGACAGAAGTTCTTAAACAATAATCTCCACCATCAGTCATCATGTGTACTTTAACTCTTATTGGGTCTCCTTTTGAGAATACACCTGGAGTTTTACAACCAATCCAAGATTGTGTTCTTTGATCATAACAACTCATGTAAGGGTCTTCTAAATAAACCCCTGCCCCAGAACCAAACATTTTCTGAACCTCTGGGCAGAAGTATCTTCCCGTAGCAGGTTGTACTTGACAAATAAATTCTGCAGGTGCAGAAGTATCAATGATAGGATAATAAAATACGCCATCGCGATAACCTTCATCAAAACATTTTTCCGATTCTTCATAAGCATCTAAGTTTAATTTTACAACAACATGATCATATCGATAACTGGAATCAACTTTTTGTGGTGCGGGTATTTCTAAATCAACAAATGAACCAGATTTAAGATCTCTAATTCTACCATGTTCAACATTATAAGTTTTTTCAGACTCTAAGTTACTAGACTCTTCTGTGATGTGTAAACAATCACAACCTTGCCCTTCACAGCTTACTCCGGGACGATCTAAATCTTCTTGCCCAACACATTTCAAGGAAACATCAACACTTTTAATCTTACATCCCGGAAGCACCATCGCGCCTAAGTTATAATTGTAAACTGCCGAACCTTTCTGGGGATTAAAAGTAGCTAACTCTCTTTCAGCTGGGAAAACCATAACAGTAGTTTTTCCTGAAACAGCGTATGCAGAATCCAAAATGAAGTCTGTTCCCATCGGCCAATCATAACCAAATGCAGCCATACAAATTGATTGAGTAAATCCTTTAGAACCAGCAGCAAAATATTGGTTAAGTTGAGCATTACCATAATCACTTTTAATATCATCAATTGAAGATTGCATTGCTTCTCCGATTGATTCAATTCCTGCTTTAAAACCAAAACCTAAGCTATCCAATAAACCGCCACTTTCTCCTTTGGCTTGATCACCAGCAGTATTAGCGCTACAATCATTATAAAAATAAGCAATAATCTTGTAAACTAATCCACAGACGTGTTGTGAAAAAATAGTTTTACAAACTCCCGCATCTGTCAAACCAGAAATCTTAGCTTCTTCGATACAATTTCTAAATCCTTCTAAGATGCTCTTCAATGTAATTAACTGGGCTCTAACTCTAGACAAACAAATTGTTTGGTAAGCTCCTAAAAATTGAGTGTGAGGATTAACTTCATGAACTTCTTTATTCTCTCCCTTCAAATAATCTAATAAATAATCTGCTCCAAAAGCTGAAGAAGTGTCTCTTACAGAATAATATCTCCATTCAGGATAGTAAGTCCCCCCATTACCAGAACTTTCTCTAAACAATGTTCCTTGCCTATAACTCCATCGTTCAGATTCCTCACCAACTTCTTTAGCCGCAACTCTGACACCACTATAACCTTTAGTGTTATTAATATCTTCAGCCACGCAAACACATTGTAATAATCCAGTGTAACCTGTGTCTGGTTTCTTAGCTACTAATGTGCTTGTTGAAGCTGTTTGTGTTACAACCCCTTCAACAATGCAAATATTATTTTTACCACAAAAAGAATTATTTCCAAGTTCTGTTTTACAAATTGCATCACTTTGACACTGAACTGTTGAGGCAGAAGCTTGTCCTGTTTGTTCCAAATCAACAAAACAATCCGAAGTATAACCCGCAGGGTATCTTGGGCCTTTCAATAATCTGCCATTAGTGTCGTCTGCTGTTTCAGCTATTGGTTCACCTAAATTTGTTGAATCTTTAGAGTTTCCAGACTGATCTGTAAGTTCGCCCTGCTCATTTTCTCTAATTATAATTGTCTGTTCATCAGAGTCGGCAGCAGGTTCAGGGATTTCCACTCCACCCTCTAAAACAATATTCTTCCCAGAAAACTTTTCTGCATAACAGCCATGTTGTACGGCCCCTTTCTCTTGTTCATTAGCAATATTCTTCACACTTTTAGTAACATCATATTCATAACCCGGTTTCCTTAAACTTTGACAAACATATTCACAACTTCTATCTTGACCAACAATAAAGTTATTTGCTTTTGGAGGTTTGTAAGCAATTAATTTCTGAGGAACATCTTGAGCAATCGCACTTAAACCACCAGTATTTAATTTTCTTCCAAAGTCATAAATTAAACTTAACTCTCTAGTTTCTCCACCTCGTACCACCGACTTTGAAGCCCCACCAGTATCTATATATAAACGATCATTGTAACGGTAACAAGTACTTCCTCCTTTACTGATAAACTCTGCAGTTCTTTGGTTAGGCATAGAAGAAACATGATTTTTTTCAATGATTTCATTACAATTCTCAATTTCTTGTAGTGGAACCCCTGAAGCAGAAACTGAACATTGACTTTGTTTAAGAACAACAGTATCAACTTCTGCTTTATCTTTTGATGCAGTCCAACCCGCAGGAACTGCTCGACAATAAACCCGATCACAAGTCCATTTGTATAATTGATCAAGAGCAGCCTCAGCTTTCCACATTCCTGCCGTGCTTGGACAAACATCATCTAAAGAATATCCTTCAGCATTCCAATCTTGTTTTACATTCCCGTCAGTGTATCCAATAGAATCATAATCACCTGGATTAGTTCCTGGTTGATTGAATAAACCACTAACTTCACTCCAATGATCTACTGTTTTCTTCAATAATAAGTTACTTTGATCCTTGGGGCATTTTTTCCCTTCAGCATCAGCACCAACTGCACTTGAAACTTTAGAAGAATAAGATTCATATTTAGCAGTAAATATTCTTAACCATCTTACAACCATCCTTCCAAGGAATGAACCAATACAAGCATAACCAGCCACAAGAACTGCATCTTCAATGTAAGGCAGGATATTATCTATTAAATTAATAGTTTCATCAACAACAGTTAATCCTTCATCAGCTAACCAATCTGGGATCATGTCTGCACTATCAATAGGAATATCAACAAAATAACTTAAATCATAACAAGACGTTTGAGTTTTTACCGGCCCAAGATTCCCATTACCATCCCTCTCTTGATAACTAACTCTAATCTTCATCGGAAAAACTATTTGTCTTTTCTTGAAATCATTCCAGAAATCGCCATCCTTATCACTTAACTTTTCTGCACTATGTAAATTATAAGTTAAGTACCAAGCAGTTTTATCATTGTTAGAAATCTTTCTAGGATGTGGGGGCATAACATTACATCCCAACTTAGTACTTTCGTCTTCCATCATTCCTGATGTACACGCCCGATCAAAACTAACACTATTGACTTTAAATGCTTCACCCTCTGGAAGAATCTGCCCAGAGTTCTGATCTTTCTTAGCCTGTCCAGAACCCCGATAACTCAAATTAAATACCGCGGTTGCTTCTTCCCTACCATCATCCAATAACCCAGGATCTAAACGTAATGGTCTTTGAAATTCAGGAACTGAACGAATATCAAAATCCCAATCAGAGGAATAACAGGTGTTAACAGTAACAGTAGTTTGAGCAAAAGCAGTTTTTCCACTTTTATCTTCTGCAACTAAAAAAACATGATATGTCCATTGCTGTTGATCAACAACAGTAGAAGTTGGAAAGATAGAATAATCTAACAAATTTTGAGGAACTTCTTTTGGGGCCAAATTTTCCAGACTTACTGGTTCGCTTTCAAAATCAACATCTTTAAATTTAAAAGTCCCATTTTGGTCGGCAGTAACCTTTGCCCAAGCACGATCAAACTTAGGACTATAATCATAACCAATTGGCCGATAAACAAACAAGTAAATATCCGCCCCAGCTTCAGTCTCACCATCAATTGATGATTCTGCTCGGCCCTGATAATATTCCTGCCCTTTTGAAATGTCAAATTTAAGAGTTGGTGCTTTTGTATCTGCACCGATAACTATTTCTTTAATCGTTTCCCAACCAGCCACATCTTTGGCAACAATCTTAATAATATTTTCACCTTCTTCTAAAGAGAGAGATTCTTTAATTTCAACTCCAGTCCCATCTGCTTCAGATTCATTATTGACAAAAACTTCATAATCAGATTCTTCAGAAATTGTTGCCACTAAATCAAAACTCCCTTGGTCAACTATTTCAGGAATATCAGCAACAGTTATTTGGGGCTTACTCCCATCTGCAAACACAGTTCCAGAGAATTGAGCAGAATTACCAGCAGCATCAATTACTTCTATTCCTATTTGATTATCCTTATCCTTGCCAACAATAACATTATTAAACACGAACTTACCATCCAAATTTTCTGGCTTGTCTTCCTCTTCTTTATCTTCTTGATTTTTATCCCATAAAGCTTTTCCATACGGCGCTTCTAAATAACTAAAACTAATTGCACTTCCAACTAAAGCTTTTTCCTGATCATAAATTTCATCAACAAAATCTTTTTTGTTATTAAAACCTAATGCTGAAAAATCTAATCCCTTTTCATAAATAACGTAAGGAACATTTTCTCCATCTTCTTTTCGATTATAGCAACCATTAAGTCCTTCATACTTGTTCTCAGAAGCACAACTAGAATCAACAGTTGTAAAATAACCACCAGCAGGATCAACTGCTTTCCAAGCACCATCAATATAAACATCCGCAAAAACATGACCTAAGAAAGGACTATCAACTTTTTCACCAGCATTAACTTTCTCTAAGAAATCCTGTTGGATCGTTTCAACATAAATTGCAGGAATTCCTTTAGCTCTTGCTAAAGTTATAAACACTAATGCAAAATCAGTACAACCACTAAACTCTCCTTTTTCAATAATTTCTTCAGCAGTAAGACTTCCTTTAGCTAAAGAGTCAATATCTTTGTGTTCTAAATTGTCTTGGATCCAAGAAATAATATTCTCCGCAATCTCTTTATCAGAATCTCCAGTAATTAAATCGGCCATTTTCTGGATTGCAGGAGTGACTTCTGTTTGTTCACCTGTTTGTAAATATTTAGTTGCTAAAGCAGGAAGTTCTTCTTCAGGAGTTTCACTTTCAATCATTTCACTTTCATTTACTGGACCCTCAATTTCCTCTTCAACATCTTCAACAACAGTTTCTTTATTATCATCAAAAGCATCTTCAATAACTAAGTTTTCTTCAAACTCAGATTTAGCAACAGTACTACCAGCAAAAGCGTCGTTAACATAAAGCTTAACATTCATTCCTGGTTCGGTCCAACCAACAAGGTCAAATTTCCCGCCTGGAATCATTTTCGGAAGATTAACATAAACTTCGGGAGCAGTAGTGTCTGGAACTAATGTTCTGAATGAGTATAAGTTTCCAGAATTGTCATCAACAGTTCCAGAACTTTCAACATTGTAAAAATATTCCTGATCTTCATTAAGATTCTCTAACGACATCTCGTGCTCAGTTAATTCCTTAGCATCGCCTATCTTTTGCAAACTTTCTTTATTATCTCCGTAACTTACAAAACTACTTCCAGCTTCATCAGTATCCCATTTAATTACAGCACCATTCTCTGTAATATCTTCTGCACTAATACCCGAAATTTCTAACGCGTTAACTAAAGGCAAATTAACAAATAGAGCAATAACTATCAAAACCAATAACTTCCTGTTCAGTATTCTTGTAAATTTTTCTCTCATCATTTTACTTCTGGTTTAGGCAAAATTAAACTATGTTCCTTTAACCCCAACATTAATTCCACCATTTCATCTTCATTTGGATTCTTTTTAGTAATAGTATGGAAAATAATTTCGTTAACATTTTCTAATTTGTTCCAAGGAACAGTCCATTCTCCTTTATATCCACCAACAAACTCTTCTTCGTTAAAGACATGTACTTCCACATCATAGGTAAAGTCTGCTTTAGCCATTAATTCAACTTTCTGATCCTCCAAGAATTGGTCACTTAATCCAGAAGAACGAACAAAGTTAATATCATGAGTAATTTCTTTCTCAGAATAATTCCATGGTTGAAGTTTCATGGTAATCAAAGCCAACTCATCTTGAGTCGCACTTTCTGCATTTCCAAATAAAAGATCCCCGCCAATAAATAATTCATGTTTGACAATCTTAATTTTGCTAAGCGGAACTTTAATAGTTGGTATTAAGTTTAATTCAACTTCTTGGCCATCTTTAGTAACAACCCGTTGCCAATCTTCTTTGTAACTATCTTTAGTTCCCCTCAGAATACCACCAACGCAATAAGGAAAGTTTGTTGAGAAACCAGCATAACCTAATCCCGCATAATCATATTCAGTTTTACCAATTTCACATTGATATTGTAAACAACTAAATTCAACATCAACTTCATCTAAATCTTCGGTGTAAGCTACACCCTGACCATTTTCAACAAATTCATAAGTTTTTACAGTCATTGGAACTTTTCTTTGAACACAGTAATCTTCTAAAGTTTCAGTAGGGAACATGTAAGAAGGTCTTGATTCTGGATTACCTCTACTTGGCTGATTTGCAACTAAATGAACAGTAAAAGCCATGTTAAAATTATAACCTGTTGTTTCATCTCTTAAGTTTACGGTTACTGGATACATTAAATCATAAGTGAACTTCCAACTTTGGATGCATAAGAAAGATAATTGTTCTGCCCCACCCAGACTAGAACTTTTTAATTTTGAGCCAGAAACTGGAGTTACTGCAAAAACATAAGGAAAACTAGAATCAAAATTAAAAATTACATTAACATCAGAATCAGCATAATCATCTCCTAAGTCCCAAACATAATGATTATCATAATAAGTTAATCCGTCTTCATACGCTGGATAATAATTTGTTGGGAATTCAACAACATCTGTATCTTTAATTCTTAACTGTCTTAAATTTACTCTCACTAATTCTAATAAAGTTTCTTCTGCTTCTTTAACACTCCAGGTTTTTTTGTTACAACTTAATGTCATTCCAGCAGCAGGAACTTTAGGATGTTCTAAAGCAATTAAATCTTGAGTAAGGTCTTCAAGTTTAAGTGTATCCATCTCCTTTTCAATAATTCTCTCAGCCAATTTGTGTAAGCGTTTTAACTTGGCCGGATTCTCAGTTACGTGATTAATTACTTCGGAAACGACTTCTCCACCCTTATTTCTAACCTCAACATCCCAATGAACATTAAAAATAACTTTACTTTCTACAATTTCTGTATTCGCAGTGATGTCACTTTTTTCAATTAAATCATAAGATTCTTGAAAAGCTTCTAAATCAAATAAACAAGGTCTTAAATTTTCTTCGATATAAGTGTCAATTCTTTCCTTAATTAAAAGAATTGAAGGAACATTTACGTTCGGACCAGAAGCCCAAAATGGAACTGTATGTATTGGAGATATTTTTAACCCATAATTAGCATCATTAAGAGAATCTTCAGAGATTTTAATATATCCCCCTTGCGAACCAATAATTAACAACGCATCTTCTCCCACTTGATCCATACAAGTTGTAATGAAATTTTCAACTTTACCTTTCTCTGTAGGAATGATTTCTTCGGTTTTAAACGAGATTACTTCTTTCTTTAACGCTATTACTAAGACCAAAGCTAGTAACATTAAAATCCCAAGAATAATGAAAATAGTAATCTGGCCTTTCTTAGATCTAGGTTTAGCAGAAAAAGCTCTAATTACATCTAATTTATACCTCTTTTTGTTATTCACTTTAATATTTTAAGTATATTATTTTTATTTATAAAGGTTTTGAAATGAGCCCCCTAAATTACAGAGGAAAAACCATCAGAAAATATACTTTTTTTGAAAGAAGCGCCAGAAAATGAAAGAATATTAACAAAATTTCTTAATTAGATTGCATTTAACCCAGCAAAAACCAGTGATTTTTTAGGTTGCTTAACATCAACCAATATAACTCATATCCCTATCTTTTGCTTTCGCACCAGCTTGATTGGAACCCATTGCAGACATCCATTCCTTAGTTTTTTTCTTCAACTCTTTCTCAACTTCAATAATTTCTTTACTCATTTTCTTCAAATCATAACCAAACTTAAATTTCTTCTCAATAACTTTAAGAATTTCTTGTGCACCTTTAATCCCCAAATACATTGGATGGCCAAAAGTTTCTGCAAGTAAAGCCACCCCCTTGATATTTCTTTTCATTCCCAATCCAAGAAGGACTCCTGAAACTCCGACGATCGGACCAACAACACCAAAAATATCTTTCTCAACCAACATTCCTTTCTTCACATATTCTTTGAAAAGTTTTTCATCATTTCCAGTACAATAAACTTTTGGTTTCTCTGGCAGAGATTGTAACCCGATGCCACCAGTAGTAATCATTTCTGCACATTTGAAATGTTTAACAATTTTAAGAATCTCTTCACAAAAAGTGTAACAACTTTCTTCATCAATCGGTTGAATATCACCAACTAAAAGAATTAGGTCTCTTTTGTTTTTATTTTTGAATTGTTTGTAATAAATTTCAACTTTAGGCATTTCTACTAGATTATTTTCCCCGACAAAAACGGAGTGAGGAAATTTATATGAGAAAAATGAATACAATTTCTTCGCTTTAAACTCCTCTACTAAAAAATCAACAGCAATCTTACCTACATTACCAATTCCAGGTAAACCTTCTACAAATAAAGGATTATTTAGCTTAGGTAACGTTTTTGTTTCTTGTGTAACTTGCCAAGTCGAATTCATGGTTCGTTAGAAAGGGTTATTGTTTAAAAATGTTTGTTAAATCCTCACTTAAACTCATGCCGAGCAATTTCACGATGTAACTTAATTCTATCTTTCCAGGTTCTTCCTTTTAAATCAATATTATGTTCTACACAAACACTTGTTCCATTGCCATCTCGTTTTACAATTCCAACATTATAGTAAATCAAAGGATTCTGAGAACTTACTTCATCAACAAAACTCGAATACTTTCCCTGATAAACACTTTCTAAGAATTCTAAAGTACTAATGGAAGGAAGTACATTTGTATAAACAATTGAAGGATCACCAGTTATTAATTGAGGGATGTATCTTAAAAACCTTGGCCCAAACTCATCTCCCAAACACATCTGATTAAAAAAGAGAATCCCATTTTCAGCTAAGTGATAATCTGCAATTGTTAATTGATTCTTAAACTCCCCTTGTCCATCACTTCCCCCTCGTGCGTGTTGAGGAATCTTTTCTTCAACAGAACTAGGATAAATATGATAAGGAGGGTACAACCCAATTACTTTTGCACTTCTTTCTGGAACAGAAGATTGACTATACACTCCGTGTTGTACTTGTAGCTCCAAACCATTTAATATTGCGTTTTTCTTTGCAAAGTCTACGGCTCGTTTACTTTTATCAATAGCTGTAACTCTTGCATTAAAATGTTTAGCCATTAACAAACCAAAAACCCCGCTACCACAACCAACGTCTAAAAAATCTACGGTCCCAGTTGCTTCTATTAATGCTTCTTTAACATATGACTTAACAAATTGCCAAGTAAAAGGCTGTTCTTCATGAAAAATTGCCATAACATTATCATCACACTCATTTCTTTTCCGATCAATTCTATCAACTTGTAACCTCACACTATCTAATTCAACGTAATCATCGTACATAGTAGGGCTATTTGTTGTAAAGCTTTTCATTTTAAACTAAAATTCTTTTTTAAAAAAACCACCAACATTGTAACCTAATTCCCCATCATCACCAATTTGAATTAGATCCCCAGCAGCACCAAACTGGTAATCACCCACACCTAAACCCAGTCTTAATCTTTCAACACTAAAGTTATGTCCTAGTTCTCCAAAGTTAGTGACCGTTTCTATCTGTGTGATCAATTTCAAAGCATCACTTAATTTTGGTGTGTATTGCATTAAAGTAATGATTTCTCCAGTAGGATTTTCATCAACATTCACAGTTCCTAAAGCAAACAGACTAAAATCATTCCACTTACTAAAATATTGAACACCAGGTCGAGCAACAAAACCATCCGTTGGTGTAAATTGCATTTCTACTACAACATCCAAGCCACCAATTAGATGATATGATAAATCCACTAAAGTAAATGGGGCAAGATTATTTTCATAATCTGTTGTTAACCTAGTTCTTGCTAGAAGATTAGTTTTGGGAGCCAATTCTCCAAATAGTTTTGCATCTAAAGTAACTGCTTCATTACCTGCCATTAACTCTACAGAACCTCCTGCTGTTGCTGGTGTTGGGCTTAATGCCATTATTGCAGCCATTGCTGCTGTTGCTAATCCTTTTGGATTAATTTCTGTGGTTAGTGCATTTCCAACATATGGGATTTTACTAACTGTATCATTTAATTTTTTTCTTATATTCATTTTTAGTTCCCTCCGTCTTACTACATAATAGTCACAACAGAGAAACATTTAAATACTCGCTACTATAGAAAGATAGTAGGATGGACAAGATACAACAGATATTAAGTAAGATTGGTTTAACAAAACAAGAGTCAAAAGTATATTTGTCTCTTTTAGAATTACAAGAAGCCCAGACTGGAAAATTGTGTAAGTTCACAAAAATTGCCAGCTCAAACATTTACAAGATATTAGAATCATTAATGGAAAAAGGATTAACACATTATCGTCTCCAAAATAACATCAAGGTTTTTATGCCTGCCCCCCCGGAATCATTAAATGAATTATTTCTACAAAAACAGAAAAAGTTAGATGAAGAAAGAAAAGAAGTCAATAAATTAATTTCTAATTTAAAAAAAATCGAGGTTAAGAAAGAACCACATTCCAATTACAAATATTATGAAGGTTTGATTGGATTAAAATCTATGTGGCATGAAATTAATTCTAACATAATCAAAGATACTAAATTGTATTATTACACCGCCAAAAAAGAAAGTTATGAACGGTTTGTAGGGTTTTTTACTGAACACCACAAAATTAGAACTAAAAAACAAGCAACTGGAAAAATGATTTTTCCTGAAGAAGATAGAAAATTAGCGAAAGAAAGAAAAAAAGCAGACAAAAGATTTGAGGCTAAATTTATAAATCTCAAAAATGATGCTGAATGGGGCATTATTGGTGATTTATTTTACATACAATACATTACTGGAAAGAACCCGCGAGGATTTCTAATTAAAGACAAAACTTTTGCAGATACATTTAAGCAAGTTTTCAAACAAATTTGGAAAGAAGCAAATAGATAATTAACTGCGGGGGACGAGACTTTCAAAAAAGTTGCACTTTTTTTAAATCATTAAGTACAACTTAATACTTGAACTCGCGCATCCACTAAGGAACAAGGCGTTTGCAACGTTAGGCGCGAGCCCCAGAAATCTATGATTTCTCGTGCCTCAACCTTGCGCATTTGACCACTCTGCCACCCCCGCATAAAAGGTAAAAAGAATAATTTCTTTATTAAACTTTTTCTACAATTGAAACAATTTTAGTATGAACATCTTCTTTACTCAAAGAGCCATCAACAATAACACAGTCTTTAAAATTAGAATATGCTTGCTTCAAAGACTTTGCATAATCTCCAATTATAAAATCAATGAATTTGTCGTCTTGTTTTTCTAAGATTATTTCTTGTCTTTCTTTAGCAACTTCTAAATCAACAAGTAAACAAATAACTTTGTCAACATCTTCATTATATTCAGAGAAAGTAGTCATTAATTGATTAGCCCTCTCCTGAACAATATGTCCTTGGGTTCTTTCTGCTTCAATCCAAACTTTAAAATCTATCCAACCTCGTTCAATAATAATATAATCCACTTTATCTTTATGCTCAAAGTATTGATCTAAAGCTTTAGCTGCAAAAACTAGTTTGTAACCAACAATCTCTGTAAAAGGAATCTTTAAATCTTCTGCTCTTTCCCGATCATAAATTATTGCAACAGAGTATCCTTTACTTTTAAGAGAATTTTCAAGAAGTTCAACTTGGGTGCTTTTACCTGCTCGTCCCAATCCAATTATTTCAATAACCTTTGTCATTCTTCGTTCATTACTGCTTCACAACTTCCAGAAACACATTTAATTTGTCCCTGCCCACAATCAATTGTACCAGGAGTACATTCTAAAGTGCAAAGTTGTCCAGCACAATCAGGAGCAAACTCCTTATTAACTGCATCCGCCGCATGACAACACTTTGCTTTGAAACAATCTTCATCCACAGAACAAACTTTTTCTGCTGGAACACAAGATATTAAAAATAAGACCCCCAATAACATAAACAATAAAATAATCTTCTTCATTCAAATCCCCCCAATAAAATCTTTTTCAAAACTAATCTGTTCATTAATCTCTCCACGTAAATTCTTTGCCATCAACTCTTTAGCCTCACTAATCGGATAATTTCCAAGTAACCAAGACAATTTAATAAAAGCAGTTTCAGGTAACATATCTCCACAAAAGATACAACCAATCTCAGACAATCTTCTTAAGTTAGTATAAACATAAGGGTGTACTGCTCCAAATAAACATTGAGAAGTTATAGCAACAACCCCTCCCTTTTTAATAAAATGTTTCAAAGCTTCGTAATTCTTAAGATTAATTCCCACATTAGTAGGGGCATGTCCTAAACCCGTCCCTTCAATTACAAACGCCTTGTAATTCTCTGTAAAGAATTTAAACAATTGTGAACCAATACCCGGATGAACTTTTAACAAACCAACATTCTTTGAGAACTTTTCTTTAAGAATAGTCTCTTTATCTTTTGATTTTGTAGTATAATCATTTTTCAAAAACTTAACTTTTCTTTTATTATAATCCACTAAAGCAATCGGCGAATCATTTATTGCTTTAAACGCATCTCTTCTACTAGTATGCATTTTTCTTGTTTTTGTTGCAGGAAGAATCGCACAATAATCATCATTAGAAGAATTATGCATACAAATTGCTACACCAGCAAATTTAGTTTTTGTAATAAATTCTGCTGCGCAGATTAGATTTTGAGTTGCATCAGTACTTCCCCGATCAGAACTTCTTTGAGAACCAACAACCAACACAGGAATATTTATTTTTTCCAACATAAAAGATAAAGCAGCAGCAGTATATCCTAAAGTGTCTGTGCCATGCCCAACAATAATCCCTGCAATATTTTTCTTTGCATGTTTTTTAATTGCTTCAGCAATTTTCTGATAATTGCCAAACATCATATCTTCCGACATCATGTTAGAAACTAATTCCGTTTCAATGTTGGCAACCTCATTTAATTCAGGAAACATCTCAAGCAAATCTTCAGCAGTAAATTTAGCAGAAACAGCCCCGGTTTTATAATCAACTTTACTAGCAATAGTTCCACCGGTATGTAAAATAACAATAGTTTTCTTTTTTTTATCAAAATTCTTTTCTTCTTTTTTAATTTCAGTTTCTTTTCTCTTTTCAATCAATTTGATACTGAGAATATCTTTTCTTTCAAAACCAAGGTTATAACCATTATCTAACTTAATAATAACCGCCTTCTCATCAGGATCAGGCATCAAGATACCTTGTTCTGTTTGTGCATGAGTTTTAATCTCTACTAAGTCACCAGGTTGAGTCATGATTAACAAGAAATAAACTGAGTTTATATATTTTGTTAAAAAATATAATTAAAGACCGGACAATTTAGATTCCAACAAATCATAAGCTTCAGGAGAACAAGTGTCTTTTAGTCCATCCAATATAGTTTGAACCTTCTTTTTCCTTCCCGATCTCTCTTCTTCAGCTTTTACTCCCGCAACATATTGATGATATGTCTTTAAGTCATCAATAGAAATAATTTGAGGTAAAGAATCCATTAAAGCATTATATTGTCTTGCCACGCCAGGAGAACGATCTAATTCTTTAGCACTTTGAGGCATCGTTCTTTCTAAAACAGCAATTCTTTCTAAAGTGTCGTATAATTCTTTTGGGTTCATAAGGATTTAAGACCATTTGTAGTTTAATAGTATTTTGTAATTAGAAAATATATTTACAATGATACTGATGTGAAATCTAAAACAACAATCTATTTAAATAAACCTAATAGATTAATACAAATATCTAAACAAGAGGTAAACATAAAATGGAAAATGAAAATAACGATTATAAAATTAAAGATATATCCCTAGCAGAATGGGGCAAGAAAGAAATTAAAATTGCAGAAAAAGAAATGCCTGGTTTAATGGCAGTTAGAGAAAAATATAAAGAAACTAAACCGCTCCAGGGTTCTAGAATCATGGGCAGTTTACATATGACAATTCAAACTGCTGTTCTGATTGAAACACTAAAAGACTTAGGAGCAGAAGTTAGATGGGCTTCTTGTAATATTTTTTCAACTCAAGATCATGCTGCAGCAGCAATTGCAGCAACAGGAACACCAGTATTTGCTTGGAAAGGTGAATCTCTTAAAGAGTATTGGTGGTGTACAAAACAAGCTCTTGACTTTGCAGGCAAAGGACCAACAATAATTGTTGATGATGGCGGAGATGCCACGATGATGATTCATAAAGGAGTAGAAATTGAAAAAGATCAAAGTATCCTAGAACGAGACTTCTCTGGAGAAGGAGAAGATTTCAAAGAATTAATGATTTCATTAAAAGAAACATACCAAGAGGATAATCAACGTTGGACTAATGTTGCCAGAGAAGTTAAAGGCGTATCTGAAGAAACAACAACTGGAGTACACAGATTATATCAAATGGCTAAAGAGAACAAACTTTTATTCCCAGCAATTAACGTTAATGATTCTGTAACAAAATCAAAATTTGATAACCTTTACGGATGTAGAGAATCATTAGTAGATGGAATTAAAAGAGCAACAGATGTAATGTTAGCGGGAAAAGTTGCTATCGTTGCAGGTTATGGAGATGTGGGAAAAGGTTGTTGTCAATCTTTGAAAGGTTATGGCTGCCGAGTTATTGTAACTGAAATTGATCCAATCAATGCCTTGCAAGCAGCAATGGAAGGTTACGAAGTTAAGAAAATGGATGACGCTGCAAAAGAAGGCGATCTCTTTGTAACAACAACAGGAAATTATCATGTTATTGTAGATCGACATTTTCAGATGATGAAAGACCAAGCTATTGTTTGTAATATTGGACATTTTGATAATGAAATTGATATGGACTGGTTAGATAACAAATCAGGAGCAACAAAAGAAAACATTAAACCACAATACGACAAATATACTTTGAATGGAAAAGAGATTTATATTCTTGCAGAAGGACGTTTAATTAATTTAGGTTGTGCTACCGGACATCCAAGTTTTGTTATGTCAAATAGTTTTACTAATCAAGTTTTAGCGCAAATAGAATTGTGGACAAAAGAACATCAGATTGGTGTAACAGTTCTGCCAAAAGAATTAGACGAAGAAGTTGCTAGGTTACATCTAAAAAAGATTGGGGTAGAACTTGATGTAATGACCGAAGAACAATCTAAATATTTAGACGTTCCTAAAAAAGGACCGTATAAATCAGACCATTATCGGTATTAAAGATGAAACAATACGATGTAATTGGTTTAGGAAATACTTTAATGGATTTCTTAATAGAAGTGGATGATGATAAACTAATTGAATTTGATTTAAAGAAAGGAGAGATGCATCTTGTTGATGAAGAGAAAGCCAAATTGGTTTTAGAAAAGATTAATCAACATCAGTTAGAAATTGAAACAATTCCGGGTGGAAGTTCTGCCAACACTTTGAAAGGAATTGCTCTTCTGGGAGGAAAAGCTATTCTCTGCGGAAAAGTTGGTGATGATCCGCATGGAGAAGTTTATGTTCAACAAATAGAAAATCATGGCGTTTCTTCAAGAATTAATAAACACCAAAATATTACTGGACACGCAGTAACATTTATCACTCCCGATTCTGAAAGAACTTTTTCTGTCCATCTTGGAGCAGCTTTAGAATTGTACAAAGAAGACATCTTAGAAGAAGACATAAAACAAAGTAAAGTATTACATTTAGAAGGTTACCAAATTGAAGGGCCAACAAAAGAGACTATTATGCACGCCATTGAGTTGGCTAAAAAACATAACACTTTGGTTTCAATTGATTTAGCAGACCCTGGTTTGATTAGAAGAAATAAAGAATTTTTGAAAGATTTAGTGATGAATCACGCAGATATTGTTTTTGTTAACGAAAAAGAAGCGGAAGAATTTACTGGTTTACCTCCAGAAGAAGCACTGAATGAAATTGCCAAACATACAAAAGTTGCTGTAGTTAAATTAGGAAAAAAAGGTTCTTTAATTAGTGCAGACGGAATTATTACAATGATTGATGCCCATTTAGTAGAAGCAGTTGACACAACTGGCGCAGGAGATTCTTATGCTGCTGGTTTCTTATATGGATACACTAACGGGTTAAACATGGAACAATCTGGGAAGTTAGGTTCATTATTAGCAGCAAAAGTTGTGCAAGAGAAAGGTGTAGGATTCAAAGATATTAATGTGAATGAATTAAAGCAAATGGTGAATAACAATGACTAAAATCGGAATCATTGGTGGATCTGGATTAGACAATCCAGAGATTTTACAGGAAGCCCAAGATAAAGAAGTTGAAACAAAATATGGAAAACCAAGTTCACCATTAAAAGTGGGAAAGATTAATGGTGCTGATGTTGTTTTGTTAGCAAGACATGGAAGAAAACACGAAATCCCACCAACACAAGTTAATAATCAAGCCAATATTCAATCGTTGAAAGATGAAGGGTGCACACACATTTTAGCCACAACAGCATGCGGTAGTTTAAGAGAAGAGATTGGAAGAGGAGACTTTGTTATTTTAGACCAATTCATTGATTTTACAAGACATAGAAAAATTACATTTCATGAAGAATTTGTTAATGGAGAAATTAAGCATACACCAATGGCCAAACCATTTAACAATAAGTTAAGAAAAGTATTAAACAAAACTGCAACAGATCTTGGATTAAAATGTCACAGTAAAGGCACAGTGATTACAATTGAAGGCCCAAGATTTTCTACAAAAGCTGAATCGCATATGTTTAGATCATGGAATGCAGATGTTATTAACATGAGCATTGCACCAGAAGTTATCCTAGCTAATGAAATAGGAATCCCTTATGCAGCGGTTGCAATGTCCACAGATTATGATTGTTGGAAAGAAGAAGAGGAAGCTGTTACTTGGGAAGCTGTTCTAAAAGTATTTAAAGAAAATGTTAGTAAAGTAATGGAGTTATTAGTTAATGCAATACAAAAAATAAACTTTTGCCCAGGATTCCAATCAGGAGATTGTTGTTCAACCACTATTGAAGAAGAGGAAGAAGAAACTTTTGATTTAAAATCAACCATAAGAACAATCCCTAACTGGCCTAAAGAAGGAATCATGTTCCGTGATATTACAACACTAATTGAAAACCCAAAAGCATTTTCTTATTGTATTGAAAAGTTTAAAGAGAAATATTCTGATTGTCAAATTGATAAAATTGCTGGTATTGAAGCCAGAGGGTTTATTTTCGGTGCCGCTTTAGCAAAAGATTTAGGATTACCTTTTGTTTTAATTCGAAAGAAGGGAAAATTACCAGGAGAAGTTGTTTCTCAAGAATATGAGTTAGAATATGGGACAGATAAAATTGAAATGCATATTGATTCTATTTCTGCTGGAGAAAAAGTTTTACTAATTGACGATTTACTTGCTACTGGTGGAACTGCAAAAGCTTCTTGTCAACTAATTGAAAAAGTAGGTGGTAAAATTGTCAACATTGCTTTTGTTATCGATCTTCCAGATTTAAAAGGTGCAGAGAAACTCAAGAATTATAATTTATTTAAGTTAGTTAATTTTGAAGGAGAATAAATTCAAGCAACATAATTAGCTAAATTATCCTTTAACCCTTCTGCAACTTCATCAATATTATCAACAGTAATGGGGGCAGGATTAATGTAACCACCAATATTAGCTCTACCGCCACCACCGCAACTTTGAGAAAAATGACTAGCATCAAAATCACATTCTGATAACATCATCACATTATTAACAGGATTACCTAAAGCTAAACAATAGATGTCTGCTTGTCCTGAAAACATTTTTGCCATTTTTCTTAATCCATCTTTTTGTGGTAAGAGAGGATTACCATAAGCAAAAATTATTTTTAAATCATTACTCTCAAAAAGTTGAGCAGTACCATAAATTGTGTTTAAAGCGGATTTTTCCAATTCATCATACTTATCAATTAATCTCTGTAAACCCCTATTAAACTTCCCCTTAATAATTGCTCTTTCAAAAGACAAATTATTTACTAGTCTTAACAAATTAAAATCCGCTGAAGCAACAGATTTAGCCCCATAATAGTTTAAAGAAATTATTTTTTGTAAATCATTTCCCAATTCTGGATGAATACCATTTCCAGGATTATCATGTTCTAAGGCAATTTTACTCAACCAATCACAATAAGCATCACCATTAAGAAAGTTAGCATAAACTATTCGAGAGGAACATTGATTAATACCAGTTGCCAACATTAAGTCAACCCCCATTTCTTCTAAGTGCGGTTGTGCTCCTTTTGTAGTATCATGATGATCAACCCAATGAAGATTGGTGTTATGGGCCAATTTTTTTATAACATTTTCGCCACTATCTTTTGCAGAGAGTAGATGGCCATTAATTCCTAAATCTAAAACATAAAAATCTTCACCTAAACAGTTTTCTGAAAGTTTAGCTAAACCAATGAAAGTTTCAGAAATATTACTATACCTACCAAAACCAAAACTAGCAGAAACATTACAAGATCTAAGGTGACGCATTAAAAGCGCCATTGAAATTATCCCATCAGGATCTTCTCCATGTGAGATTACTATTGGCCTATTAATCATTTTTTGTTTAAGAACCCCCATCAATAAATTTAATAATTAATTTCTAATTTTTTCTATTGCTTTCTTGATTTCATCTTCAAAACCTAAAGAACCATCTTCATCAGTATCTTTCTTTTCAGAACCAATCTTAATAACTTCCGGTTTAACAATTAAAGTTTCTTCTTTCTTCGCTTCTTCTTTATATTTAACTTTCCAAGTTTTATCTTTTATCTTTTTCATAACAGAGTCAACATCATAACTTGGCTGTTTTGCTTCCCACAATAAAGTTTTATTCAGCCCATCATCTTGTGATCTTGGTAAAATATGAACACACAATTTCCCTTCTGAATTGTCATCAGTAGTTCCAGATTTCAAGATAATGTTTGTTCCTTGAGAACCTAATCCCTCAAAAACTAAAGTTGCCGCTAATGAAGCAGTAGAGAATAAATGAAATGATTCTTCTATTGATAAATTTTCAATTAAACTTTTCTCAACTTTAGAATAAACTTCAATGTGTCCTTTAACAACACCTTTTTCTGGGACAACACATAAAACTTGTTCATCCTCATAAAGAACATGACCATTTTCATAAACTTCTTTTAGAAAACTTGGTTGTTCGCCATTCCCAGTATGCCAACTCATTGGATTTCTTTTGAAATGGTTGCCCATCATGATTGGGAAATTGTTTTGCAAAACTTTTAATTTTTCATCTTCTAAAGTTTCTTTTTGTTTCCAGAAAAAATTGAAGAACCCATCGCCTTGATCTCTTGGAAAAATGTGCATTAAAAAATGTCCTGCTTGTTGTCCTGCTACTCCGCCAGAAGCAATAAAAACATTGCATGAGGTTGTGACCATAGCCTTTTTAACAGCTTCACACATTCCGGGAACTAAACCAAATAAATGTTTGAATTCTTCTTGTGGCATATAAGGAAGAATAGGATAATGTTCTTTTGGTAAGAATAAAGTGTGCCCTTTGATTGCTGGATAAATATCAACCATTGCAACTGTAACGTCATCTTCAAAAACTTTCTTTGCTTCCATTTCTCCGGAGATCAATTTACAGAAGATACATTGTTTCTTTTGCTCTTGTAATTGAGCTTTCATTTCTGGTGTAAGATTCATTTTTTATTTTAAGATTATTTTATGTCTTTCTTGAAGATCACTTAATAACACTTCCAATTTAGAGACATAAGGAATGGTATCATCAAAACCATTACAACATTTGATTAATTCTATGTTCCCTTGACCTTTTAAATAAGTATCATCTCCCCCAACTAAATAAATATATCCATGGCTTTTAATAGTTTTTTGATTAACACCATCAAGAGTTATAGGAAAACTGTGTTTTCTCTTTATTCTTGTAGGATATCTCAAATTTGTTCCTTCATTTGATAATACTGCTTTCAACAAAGCAACACTACCAAATTCTGTAAGATAAATAATCCCCTCATCGTTAGATTTTATAGGGCCATCAAAATCACAATGAGAACCGTGTAACAAAAGTTGATGTTCAATATTTAGATAATCTAAAAAATCTTCAACTAATAAGCCCCCTTTTCTTAATTCATCTAAATCATCAGAACTAATTACAGTGCCATTTTGAAAATCATGTTGACCCATAAATTGATTGAATTTTTCCATCTTCTATCTAGAACACCCACAACCACAAAATAATAAATTAAAAAAGAAATTTACTTCTTCTTGCTTTTCTCAACTTCTTTAGTTAACTTCAACTTCTTAATCAGTTCTTTATACCGATTTCGAATAGTTACTTCAGTAACTCCAGCAACATCAGCAACTTCTCTTTGAGTTCGTTTCTCACCATGAATAAGACTAGCAACATAAAGTGCAGCCGCAGCAATTCCAGTTGGACCCCTACCAGAAGTTAATTCAATATCTCGAGCATGTTCAAGAATCTCAACAGACTTACTTTGAGTTTCTGCTGATAATTTCAAAGCAGAAGCAAACCGAGGGATATAATCTGCAGGATTTGAAGGTTTAATACTGATTTCTAGTTCTCTAGTAACAAATCTGTAAGTTCGACCAATTTCTTTCTTCTCAATACCAGAAGCCTCACCCATTTCATCTAAAGTTCTAGGAACTTCATGTCTTCGACATGCTGCGTATAAAGCACCAGCAACAACTGATTCCATGCTTCGGCCACGAACAAGACCTTTCTGAACAGCTTGCCTATATATTCTAGCAGCCTCTTCTTCAACTGATTTAGGTAATTTTAAGAATGAACTTACTCTTTTAAGTTCAGCTAAAGCAACTTTTAAGTTTCTTTCAATTGCAGTACTAATTCTGATATTCCATTTTCTTAATCTAAAGAATCTGTCCCTTTCCCGATCTGAGCTTAATTTATAGAAATCTGAGGTATTCCCGACTTCAGTGCCTAAACCCTGATCAAAAGAAGTTTCTGAAGTTGGAGCTCCAGTTCTACGTTTAGTATTAGCATCATCTTCAAATGTACGCCATTCTTGGCCAAAGTCAACCATTCTGTCCTCAATAACTAACCCGCAATCTCTACAAATAGTTTCGCCTTTCTCTCGATCTCCAAATATATTCTTACTAGCACATTCAGGACATTCCTTCAGTTGTTTCCTTATCATTTTTGAGTCACCTTTAGTATAGAACTATCACCGTGTAATCGTTACATTTAAATATAAATTGCAACACCTCTTTATAAATGTTTCGGTAAAGCAACCCCAAACAGTCATTTTTTCTAAACTTAAACAGCCGATACCTTTATATACTAAAAAGTAAACTCTCCAGACTATGAAACTTACAAAAAGAGGTCAGTTAGGAATCATCGAATTTAAATATTTCATGGTGGGATTAGTTGTTGGAATAATTATTGCATTAGTCTTAGTTTATCTTGGAACCGCAGAAATTTTACCATTTAAAATTCCATTAGTCTGCTGATAGAAATCAACTAGTTCTTTGTTTTTTAGATTATAATAGTTTTTAAAACCAATTAATATATCCCTGACAATAGAAAACGTTATAACTGAATTCTTTTTAATTAAACTACAAAAAACGAGGTACATACAATGGATGTAGAAAGAATTCAAAAAGTTAACAATCTTGCTCTTGATTTAATGAAACAAGGCCTAGCACAAGACCGGGAAGAAGCAGTAACTAAAGCCGAAGAGATTTTTAAAGAAAGAGATACAGAAGATTATGCTAATATTAGAGAAACAATGCAAGAAGGTAAAGAAAAGACAGAAGAACCAACACCAGAAACTCCCAAATCAGAACTATCTGAAGATAAAATTAAAGATATCCTGGGGAAAAACACACAGTTTATTATTAAAACATTCAAAGAATTTCAAGGGAAGTTAGATTCTATGCAAAGAGAAATTGAGTTTCTAAGAAATACTTCTGGAAGAAGCTCTGCGGTTAAACAGATTGTAACTAATGAAGTTAAAGACGTCCCCCCACCAGTACAAGAACCAAAATCAGAAGTAACTCAAGAACAAAAACCGGCTAGTCAAGAGAGCCATCCACGTTCTGGAGATTATAAGGAAAACGACGTTTCAATTGAAAAATTCTTCTATATGGGCAATAAATAAGCCCTTTTTATTCTCTTTGTTTTTCTTAACTGTTTACTGACGAAAAACACCTTATTTCTAAAGTATAGTCTGCAGTATATAAATCTTTAAAAAACAAATTGACTACTCATGAATAAAAACTCTGTGGGGTGGGTTAAAATTAAACTAAAAATACTTATTGGATTACTAGCAATTATACTTTTTATTAGTTCTTTTTCTGCTTTTGCAGATGCGCCTTTCGCAACAACAGGCATAGAAATCACTGAAAATGAAATTACAATAGACGTTGATTATGAAAAATTCAATGACGACAATCAAGATACTATTTCAGTTTTAACAAATCAGATTACAGTTAAAAACAATAACCCAACAGAAGTAAAAATCCTCTTAGATGTTTCTAATTTACCTTCTGACTATTCTTCTGAAAGCCAAGAACTAACAATTGCAGGAAATGCAAGCGTTAATGCTAACTTAAATCTTAATGTACCCCATGAAGAAGAACCAGGAAACTCAACTATTGGAGATGTAGTTGTTTTGGGCGAAGGCAACGTTGAATTAGACAAAGCAACCTTAACTCAAGAAACTAAATCAATGTTAGAAATGACTCATATAAAAGTGAAATACTACATTGAAGCAGAAAATGAAGAGTCAGATTCATTTGATTCCGATACGGAAGACTCTTTTGAATTGGATGAAAAAGTTCAAGTTTATAGTGAAATCACATTAGAAATTAAAATTAAAAACTTGTTAGATGATAAATACGATGTTGATATCGATAATGTTAAACTAACTATTGAAGCAGATGATAATGACTTATTTGAAAGCGGCTTTGATGAAGAATACGAATTAGATAACTTAAAAGGAGAAGAAAAAATAGAAGAAACAATCACATTTATGATCGATGAAGAAGCTGATGTAAAAGAATATACTTTAGAACTTACCTTGGAAGGAGAAGATGAAGAAGGGATAGAATACAAACTTAAGAAAGAAATCACGTTTGAATTAGAAAGTAAAAAAGATGACATTCGGATTTTAAATGTTGAAACAGTTCCTGAAGAAATTACTCTTTGTGAAAGTCAAGTGACTTATTCCGTTTCTTTAAAGAATCTGGGACATAAAGACCAAAAATATGTTGCCTTATCCATTTTCAATGAAGAACTTAAGATTAATGAGAATATCCAAACAATAAATCTTGAAGAACATGGCGATGAAGATTCTTGGGACAAAGAATTCACCCTTAACTTAAAAAATGTAAAAGCTAAAGATTACGATTTAGACATTACTACCTATGTAGACAACGATGAACCTGTTGATTATGAACGGTTCAAGTTAGTTATAGGTAAGTGTATTAAAGAAACAGTTGAAAAAGTTGAAGTTAAAGAAGTGTCTAAAGAAGAAGAGATTGTAGAATCAGTTACAGAAGTAATTGTTAGTAACTTAGACACAGAACAAAACAACAAAGAAACAGTAACAACAACTACCTCAACAAACCAAGAGGGAGATCTTATTTCTTCATCTGCGGTTGTTGAAACAGTAGAAGACTCTTATAGCAAAGAAGACTTTATTGTAGGAGTTATGTTAGTTGCCATTGTGATGATCTTAATTTTGATCATTGTATTCTTTGTAGTATTACTAAAATAAGAGACGTGATAGTTGTTAAAAATTAAAGTTAATTGAGGTTAAAAAAATGAAATATGGAAAAACATTACTGATTTTGTTCATCTTACTTGCAGCCCTATTTGTTACTGCAAAAGCAGCTTTAGGTGCAGTAGTAGTTGATGAAATTGAAGATCAAACTGCAGTAGAAGGAGTAGAGTTTGAACTACCCGTCACCGCACACAACGAAAATAACATTAATGTAGAGATATTTTCGATCTCTCAAGCAGATTCTATATTAGAATGGCTAGGTTTAAAAAACGATGCGGAAGGTAATCTTCGTATCCTTTATGAAACACCAGAAAGCAATAATATTGGAACTAAAGAAATTTCGGTTGTAGTTAATGATGGAGTAGATTTATCTGAAGCTGAAACATTCAACTTAACAGTTAAACCCGCATTAGAAATTACCCAAATCACAATTGGCGGAAAAGTTTGGGATGGAGAATCAGAAGTAAATGTAACTCCCGGACAGAATGTAGAAGTTAAAGTCGAGTTTGTGAATAATTTTAACCAAGACATGGGACATGTTGACTTAGAAGCCAATACAAATCCAAATATTAATGAAGAATATTCAGTTGAACCTGGTGTTTGTGAAGGAGTAGATTGTAATGATGGAGATTGGTATTTAGGAAAGGAAAATGGTAAAGGAGAAGATGAATTTATTTTTCAAGTACCCTACATTATTGGTGAAGAATTTGATCTAAGCATCGAAACAACATATGATGATTTCTTATTATTTAATTGGTTCCCCTGGTTAGAGGGATTCTTTGATAATTATAAATACGAAAAAATCATCACATTCAACGTAGAAAAAGATTTAGCAGACATTTACTTAGATGAAGATGAAGAATTCACATTCTTGTATGATGAAGAATTAACTTGTGTAAAATCAACAGATTTAACATTACATCTATTCAACACTGGAGAAGAAATAATTACTCCCGAATTATTAATTTATAATAAAGAAGGAAATAATTTTAATTCTGTAACTGGTAAATTTTCTAGTTTCACTGGAGGAGAACCAGCAATTAACATTGCAGAAGATTTAATCCCAATTGCTCCAGGAGATGACCCTTCGCTTGATTACGAGGATGTTGAAGGATTAAGATTAAACCTAACAGCACTTGAAGAAGGAGACCACACTTTGTATGTTTACATTGTAAACCCATACTTTGATGGTGAAACAAAACACATTGCTGGATTTACAACCTTTGATGTAACAGTAGGACCTTGTTTAAATGTTGAAGCAATTGAAGAAGTTTTAACAATGAGTAAAGGTGGAGATGCACCAGAGAGTATTAATTTCTTTGAAGTTAATGCAGATAACGAATATATTTACATCTTTGAAGATTACAAGATTGATGAAGTAGAACAAGTGTACGAAGATATCTTAACTTTCAATTTTGTTGAAGACAATGAAGAAGAAGGAATCTTTGGCCAAAGTAACTTAGATTTGATTTCTTGTAGTGTTATAGACAACGTTTTAAGTTGTTTAAAACCAGTAGATAACGAAGCAGGAAGTTCAGAACTATTAATTGAAGTTACTGCAGACACTTACCCTTCAGTTGTTGAAGAAACAGTTGAAGTAACTGTTGGAAACACTTTAGAAGTAACTGAAGTAAAGATTAATGGAGTTTCTGTTGAAGAAGATGGAGAAAGTGTTTCTTTAGAACCATTACAAGAAACAAAGTTTCAGGTTACTTTTAAGAACCATTTAGACCATTACGTAACAAATGTTGGTATGATGGTTTTTGTTGAAGGAGAAATGTTGTTAATAACAGGAAATGGTGAAAGTGTTAATATTGCACCAGGAAGTACAAAAACAATAACTTTAACAGACAACTTACCAAAAGACATTGTTAGTAACATTTATCCAACAGACATTTTACTTGCGGGTGAAGATGAATTAAATAATGAAGAAATACAAAGTGATTTATTTAGTTTTAATTTAGTAGTAGAACTAGACCCTAATAACTTAATAATCTCAAAAGCAGAAATTGAAGAAGATGACTTAGAGATTATCTGTAAAACTGAAGTGAATCTTTTCTTAGAACTTACCAATACTGGAAGTAATACAGAAAAAGATGTAATCATTAGCTTGTTAGGAAACGACTTAGATTGGTCAAGTTATATGACTAATGAAGAAGGAGAAATCGAAGGAGAATTGATTACAATAAAAAGTGCTAAAGTTTGGGGAGATAATGAGAATGGAGAAGAAGGACATTTCATAATCCCAACAGATGGATTCCATGTAGGAGAAAATACAATTACTATTGAAGTAAAATATACTGGATCAACAAGTAAAGACGGAGCATTACATAAAGAAACTGAACAAGTTACCATTAACAAAGCTTCATGTATTGCAGAAGAAATTCCAGAACATGACTTTTGGGTTCTAGCTAATGATATGACAATTAGTGACCCAGTAGAAATTCCAAATGGTTTAGAGATTGTCTTAGCAGAAGAAGGTTATGATAGTGAAGTTGTTTGGTATGTAAATGATGAGGAAGAAACAGAAGGACCAACAGACAACACATACGATTTCTCATCCGATGTTGATGGAGAATATGAAATCTATGCAATGATTGGCGGAGAAAAAAGTATGGTCTGGACAATCTTTGTAACTGGTGTACCAATCTCAGATTCTGGATTATTCCCAGAAGATTACTTTGAAGATAAAGACGCTGGAAACGTAGAAGACTTTACTGTTGAAAATGGTTTTGGTAAAATTGTTTTTAATGAAGCAGTAAATCTAAACAGTATCTTAAACATCGATGAAGTGATTAGTATTACTAATGGACAAGTTTCTGTTGATGCTGATTTTGCAATAGAATTAGATGTTCCAGCAACAATTACTTTGAAAAAAGAATTCAGCCAACATGTAATTTTGTTAGCAGAAGAATATATTGACAACGAAAATATTAACTTTGCTCTTTGTCCAGAAGATGTTTGTCAGGGAATAAGCAATGACAATGGAGAATTTGTTTTCACAGTTCCTGGATTTTCAACTTACAAAGTAGTAGAAAATAAAGAAGCAAACTTCGAAGTGGCTGATGTTATTATTGCAGATGTTGATAGAGGAGATAATACTAGTGTTGAAGTAACTATTAACAATGTAGGGGTTCTAGACTCCATTACTGGGGTTACCGTTGAATTAGAAGACTTTAGCAGTGATTACAGCGCAGTATTATCTGACAACATTCCAAGTACAGTTAAAGCTGGAGAGAACTTCAAAGTAACTTTAGACTTAGCTGTCCCAGATGATGAAAACTCTGGCCAACATAAAGTTGGTAAGATTAAAGTTTCTGGTCAGAAGAACGGCGAAGCAGTTTCCACCACAGCAAATGTTTACTTAAACCCAATCAGTCACTTAAGTATTGAAAGTGTTAAGTTAAATGGTAAAACTAGTGGAGATTTATCTGTTGATGAAGATAATGAATTCAAAGTAAAAGTGCAAAACGATTACACTGAAGATTTAGAAGATGTTGTTGTTACTGTAACAGTTTTAGATGTTGACAATGATGACATTGAAGAAGAATCTGATGAATTTGATCTAAACAATGGAGATGATGACACAGTAGAAATTACTTTTGACTTATCTGGAGAGGAACTAGAAGACGATACTTATGATGTTGAAATCAAAGTTGAAGGAGAAGCAGATGACGGAAGTGAACATGAGACTATTGAAATCATTACTGTAGACGTTGAAAGAGAAGATCATAAAGTTGTGATTAAAGAAGTTGACTTAAGTGCTAGCTTTGTAGAATGTAGCAGACATTCAACATTAGAAGTTACCGCAGAGAATGTTGGTAATAAGAATGAAGATGTTGAAGTAACTGTTAAGAACACTGCTCTTGGCTTAGAAGAAACTAAAGAAATGGATTTAGACAAGTACTCTGGAAGTGATCCAAAGGACAATGTTAAGTTCTTCTTAGATTCTTTCTTAGCTGACGCTGATGCAGGATCTTACCCATTAACCATTGAAGTTAGGTTCGATGATGGTGATGAGAAAGAAACTGAAAGTGTTACTATTGAAGTTAAAGACTGTGGCACAACTAGTAGTGCTTCTCAAGGACAGAACCAGTTAGCTGATGATTTGTTAGCACTGCAATTACAACAGCAGTTACAAGACCAGTTAAACGCACAAAAAACAACTGTGGGAAAAAGTTCAGTTCAGTCTTCATTCAGAGAAAGTAATACCTACACATTATTGTTAGGAGTACTAATTGTCTTAGTATTGTTCGCAATGATCTTGGCTATTGCAGTAATGATGAAGAAGAAGTAACTTCTTTCTTTTTATTTTTTATTTTTTATAATTTTCTATTTATTTTTCTAAACATCACTAAAAAACCATAACAAATATAAACAATCTAATTATTTTCCAACCTAAATGATTCTTGGAACAGATAAAGTAAAGAAACTAATTGATGAAGAAAAGCTAATTGAAGATCTTTGTGAACGTGAATTAAACAACCCGGAAAGTATTGTTATCGATTTAAGACTAAACAAACTATTCAAACTTAAAGGGAAAGGTTTTCTAGGCATAGATGAACGACAGACACCCGAAGCAGAAGAAATTATTAGTTATCATCCAGAAGAGAAAAGATCTTATATCATAAAACCAGGAGAATATCTTATCGCAGAAACTATTGAAAAGATTAATGTTCCAAAAGATGTTTTCGTTCTATTTAAACCAAGAACAACATTACACAGAATGGGCATTATCATGCGAGGAACAATTGCAGATCCCGGCTTTGGCGGAATATTGCATCCAGCAATTTATAATGCTGGCCCTTGTGAAGTAGAAATAGAATTAGGAGCAAGATTCTTCCAATGCTTCTTTGTTAAAATTGATGGTGAATCTGTTTCTTACAGAGGCCAATGGCAAGGTGGCAGAGTTTTCACAGAAGAAAAGGAGAAACAGGTTTAAAATGAGAAACATAAAGAAAATTCTAATTGAACAAAAAACGGGGAAAAAACATTTTGTTAAAGATCTAGATGACAATTATCATACTTCCTCTGGAGTTATCTTAAAAAAAGATTTAAAATCAAAGAAGAATATTATCAAGTCCGACAAAGGAAAAACTTTCTTTATGATTGAACCAACATTCCCAGATTTATGGGAATCACTTAGCAGAGGCCCACAACTAATGTTACCAAAAGATATTGGGATGGTTATGGCTAAAACTGGAATTAACCATAATTCAAAAATCGTCGATGCCGGTGGTGGAACAGGAAGTTTATGTTTATCTCTAGCAAATATGTGTAAAGAAATTACTGTTTACGAAATTAATCCCGAACATTATGATGTTGTTGCTAAAAACATTAAATTGTTTGGTTTTAAAAACATCAAATTAAAACACGATAGTATTTACAAAGGGATTAAAGAGAAAGATTTAGATTTAATCACTTTAGATCTTCCGGAACCATGGCAAGTTATTGAACATGCAGAAAAATCCTTAAAACAAGGAGCACATTTAGTTGTTTATCTTCCAAATCTTAATCAAGTAAAAATGTTTATCGATTCTTGTAGAAGAAGCAATATCAAAGTCACAGAAACATTAGAACTTATTGAGCGTAAATGGAAAATCGAAGACAGGATCATGCGTCCAGAGTTCCAAATGTTAGGACATACTGGGTTCTTAATATTTTGTAGGAAATTCTAGAGAATTAAATATCCATGATTCTTTTTAGCAAACTCTTTAGCCAGACCCAACTTAAATTTATTCTCTGCAAAGATAGTATAAAGAACCTCTCCTTTCTTAATTGGGTGATGAATTTTTTTATTAATATATAAACCTGAACCCTTATCTTGAGGCGCACCAGCAATCCGGGCAATCTTAGAAATTATTTCGTTATCAATCTCTTTAACCCGACCAATTTTTGTTGACTTTACAATATGTTGATAATAACCAATTTTAACTTTTTTTTGTTTTCCTTGTAATTCAATAATTTCGTTCATCTTTTTAAGAGCTTTACCACTTTCAAGAATTTCATGTGCTACTTTCAAACCTTTACCTTTTCGGTACTTGCCAGTCATTTCTAATAAAGCTCCCGCCATAATTAAGGCTTTATGTTTCAAATCCTGTGGAGCCAAAACATCATCTTTTAAAACTTGCATCACATCCATAGCTTCTAAAAATGGACCAATCCCATTACCAATAGGTTGAGAACCATCGGTAATAACAACTTTAACATTCATTCCTAATTTTTTTCCAATCAACATAAACATTTTCTTGAAATGTTTTGCTTGTTTCCAATTCTTTGCTTTAACCTGTTTACCCATAGGAATATCTATCAAAACATGATTAGCAGAAACAGAAAACTTCTTTGCCATAACTGAAGCCAAGAGCTGTCCTTCTGCGTCGATAGATAATGGATGTTCAACATCAATAATTTTGTCATCGGCTGGAGCCAGGTTCATGCTACCACCATGAACAATACAGGACTTAGCTTTTTTTACAATTTGTTTGATCTTTTTTTCAGGAAGTTCAACCCTGGCAAGACATTCCATAGTATCTGCAGTTCCTGCCGGACTTGTAATTGCCCTACTAGAAGTTTTAGGAATTGTAAAACCAGCAGCTGCAACAATGGGGATAACAATCATAGTGGTTCTGTTTCCCGGAACCCCGCCAATGCAATGTTTATCTAATGTTATTCCCGAGAACTTTAATTTATACCCCGTCTTCACCATTGCTCGAGTCATATCAACAACTTCTTCATTGTTCCAGCCATTAACAAATCCCGCAGCTACAAAATAAGTTTTTTCAATATCGGTTAATCGATCATTTGTAATATCATCAATAATATGTAATAATTCTGTGTAAGACAAACGTTTCCCATAAAGTTTACTTCTAATATGTTTTACAGATTCTGGTTTACCAGTAAATTTTAATTGTACAGCACTATCTTTTTTAACGTTTAATTTCTTAAGAACTTCTTCAAATAATCCAATTTTGCCTTCGGGAACGGCTTTTTGACTCTCAGAAATATCTAAGATGCAAACTTGTTCCCTGCCATCAGTTTTAAGTAGAATTCTATCCCCAGAATGTAAATCTAATTTGTGTGCGTCTTTAGTATTAAGAATGGCCACTAAAGTGCCGCCCGTAGCAATATCCATATCTTTAACTTTAAACTTAAGACTGTGATTCTTCTTAGACTTCATGATCTACCTCTTTTTGATATTAGAATTAAAGTTTTATGTTTTATAAGGTTTTTGGAAATCTTTAATTTCCTAAATACTTAATAGTATTAGATTTTTGAAAAAAAGAAAAAGTAAAAAAAAAGTTATTTGCTCAATAAACTCTTAATTCTTTCTGTTTCTTCTAAAGTTAATTCAGGGTTATTAGGAAAATAAAACCCGAACTGGTGAATCTTTCTAGCATTAGGACAACTAAAACTTAATCCCTTTTCTGATAAATAATTCCTAAAGAAAGGTTGCTCAACAATTGAACCCCCAACAATGGGTCTTATTTCAACATTATTCTCTTCAAACTTATTCCTATAACTGTTGAAAGTTTCTAAGTCTTTACAAATTAAAGGAAAAGCAAAATTTGAAACTAGGCTCATGTGGCCTACATTTAGTTTTTCAAAATCTGAGTTTGTCCCTGCAGTAATACTAAACTCTTTAAAATTATTTTCTCTTGCCAAATTTATTTCTTCAGCATACTTAAGTTGTTCCACACCAATAAATCCGGTAATCTCGGTTGGTCGCAAATTATATGCTGGGAAAAAGAATGCATAACGAGAATAAAACCCATCAATATTATTCTCTGCCCTTAATTTAGTCTGTGTTTCTTGATCTAGATTTCTGTCCCAGCCATGCGCTCTAACCATCAAAAGCATGTCATGTAACTCTTTATCGTTAGTACAAACCATGCCCCCCTCGATTGTAGAAAGATGATGCCCCACAAACGTAGAGAAAGTTCCCGCCAACCCAAAACTACCTAGCTTAGTATTATTTAACTCGCTACCAAAAGATTCACAATTATCTTCTATTAAAACAATCCCTTTTTGTTCACAGACTGCTTTTATTTTATCTAAATCCCCACTAAAACCAAGAAGATTAGTAATGAAAAGAACTTTCATGTCAGTATTCTCTAATGTTCTTAATAATGTTTCAGAACTTACGTTTAAAGTTTCTAAAGAAACATCAACGGGAACTGGATTTAATCCTAATTGTAATAAAGGCATGACATTAGTGGCCCAAGTTAAAGCAGAAAAACCCACTTTATCTTCTTTTCTAAGAATGTTAAGATTAAGTAAAGATTGTATTAAAGCAAGGTTAGCAGAACTACCACTGTTAAAAAGTACAGAATATTCTTGATTTTGAAATTTGCTAAATTCATTTTCAAATTCTGCACATTTATGGCTCATGCTCAGCTGTTCTTTTTCCATAATAAATTTGCACAATTTCTCTTTAACTTCTTGTTCATGATAGAATGTTGATTTCATTAACCTAATTTTGCTATCTGTCATTTTTAGTATCTCCTTTTAATTTGATTTCATCTAATCTCTTAACAATCCTTATCAACACACTCGCCAGCATCTAACTTCTTGCCAACTTCACATTTGTCTTTAACAAACGCACCCAACTTCTCTTTACCAGAATCATGTTCTTTGCCATTGCCATTAACTTTTACAGTTTTATCTTTTCCAGCATTGGAAACTTTAACGCCAGCACTTAACCTGGCCTTATCGCCTAGAACAGAATCACTAACTTCACAACCCTCTTCCAAATCGCAGCCAGCACCAACAATAGTATTTTTTAATTTAACATTGTCACCGATTCTAGAACCATCACCAATAGCAGTGAAACCTTCCAAAATACAATTTTCACCGATTAAACATCCTCTGCCAATAACAATATTTCCTTTCAATACACAACCATCTTCTATAATTGATCCTTCACCAATGTCAACAGAACCTTCAATAATAACGTCTTTTCCTAACTTACCTTTAATTGAGATTTCATCTTTTTCATTCAATAATTTTTCAGTTGCATCTAAAACATGCCAAGGATATCCGACAGGGATCCAATAACCTTTAACTTCTTCTGCATGCATTTTTCCTTGCTTAGCCAAAACTTTAACCGCATCCGTCAATTCATATTCACCCCGAATGGAAGGTTCTAACCCCTGTAAGATTGCAAAAACTTCTGGACTAAAACAATACATTCCTGCATTTACGTAATTAGAAACAAACTCTTTAGATTTCTCAACAATATCTTTAACTTTTCCATTCTCAATAACTACTGCCCCGAAAGCAGATGCATCTCTTTTATATTTTATTAAGATACAGTTTTCATATTTAGAAATATTCCCCATATCTTTACGGGAGAATAAATCATCCCCATTCAGAACTAAAAACTTTTCATTAACAAATTCTTTAGCCATTAGAACAGCGTGGCCAGTTCCTAATTGTTCTTCTTGAACAACATAAGTTATCTTGATTCCTTTGTAATTATTACCAAACCGATTAATGATCATGTCTTTCTTGTAACCAACAATAATAACCACTTCTTCTACTAACCCTAACATTTGTTCAAGGTTGTGTTCCAAAACCGGTTTGTTAGCAACCTCAATTAATGGTTTAGGTTTATCAACTGCTAATGGATACATTCTTGTTCCTTTTCCGGCCGCTAATATTACTGCTTGCATTTTAAGACTTCATTCAATTCTGTAAATTCTTCAATTTTGTGATCTGGAACTTCAAAATCATCTTTTGCTTTTAAAGTTTTATATTTTCCTTGATTTAGTAAGACAGTTTTAAGTCCCAATTCTTTCCCATAACGGATTTCTGAAGTTATTTTATTGCCAACAACTAAAAAATGATAAGAAGGATATTTCTGCATTATCTTTCTAAAACAATTAATTTTGTTTTTATCTTCTAAAGGATAAAAGATTTCATCAAAAAAGTTTTTGATTCCTAAAATATTAATCTTCTCTTCTTGAATCTCTTTATTTCCTTTGGTAACTAAAATTTTCTTAGAATCGTCATTGATTAAAAATTCTCTCACTCCCAGAAATGGTTTTATTTCATTAAGATTAGAATAATCTGGTTTCACAACATTAGAACATAAATAGAGGGTATCATCAAGATCAAAAATGATTAACCTAGATTTCATGGATAATCCCCATCAGAATTTGAGTTAGCTTCTTACGATCATGTCGAATAAGATTCCTAGCCATTAAGTCAACTTTATCTGCTTGTTTCAGTTTACTGCTTAACAAATCTGCAACAATAACTCTTTCCTCTTCCATTAAATCGTTTTCAATTAGTTCCCCTTCTTTAGCATAAACCTCCACTAATTCTTGAGGGGGTTTACCATCATTAACAACAATGAAATCAAAAACATCTTTACCTAAATAACGTCTAATTTCTTTAAGATACCCATTAGTTGTAAAACCGGTAGTTTGACCTTTACGGTTCATTAGATTTACTACAAAAACTTTTTCAGCCTTAGTTTCTCTTAAAGCTTTACTTACCCCTTCAACTAATAGAAGAGGAATTAAACTGCTATATAGGCCACCGGGCCCGAGAACAATTAAATCAGCATTCATGATTGCATCAATTGCTCGTTGGTTAACTTTAGGAATTGGTTCTAAAAAAATACTTCTAAAACCTTGATCAATTTCTTCAGACAAATAAATTTCTCCTTCACCATTGAGAATCTTATTGTTATCTAGAATCATTTTCAAACGAACTTCGTTTGTAGTTATCGGAAGGACCTTTCCTTTAATATTCATTATTCGGCTTACTTCTTCAACCGAAGTTTCAAAACTGCCAGTAACTTTCTCTAATGCAGATAATAAAAGGTTACCAAAACTGTGGCCTTGTAAACAACCATTGTCAAAACGATAATTCATTAAATTTCTCATTAACTTACTAGAATCTGATAAAGCTACTAAACATTGTCTCACATCTCCCGGAGGAAGAACACCTAACTCATCTCTTAAAACTCCTGTTGAACCACCATCATCAGCCATTGAGACTACTGCAGTTAAATCTAAAGGATATTTCTTTAAACCTCTGAGAACGGTAAAATTACCTGTACCGCCACCTAAAGTCACTACCTTTTTCATAGTGTTTTTAGAGAGATTTAGTTTTTAAAAGTTGTGAAAAAGAAGCAATCATTAAAAAGAATTATTCTTTCCTGATTCTTACCATCATAGCATAATCATAAGTGTCAAGAAGGATAAAAGAAAAGTTTTCTTTTTTGACAAAACTGAGATAATCATAAACTCTTTGTTTAGTGAATCTTTGAGACCACCATCCTTCTTTAGTTGCTGTGAAACAATCTCTTTCATCAGTTATAACTGTCCAACCAAAATTCCTATAAGAATCTTCTTGCTTTTTTCTAGTTTCTTCATTGTCAATATACATTGAACCAATTACTAATTCCCCATTTGGTTTTAACATCCCATAAGCTTGTTTAATAATTGTTATGATTTTATCATTTGTAGACAGATCTAGTCCTGGTTTGAATTTTTCTAAATCAAAATTTGAAGGATAAAAAGTTCCTATAGTAAACCAAGTAGAAATTATTAGATCATATTTTTGATTTAAAGAGTCTAACTTTGTTGCATCCAATAATTGAACATTAGATTTATCCCCAATGTCTAAATCTGCGATAACTTTCTGAGAAAGATTAATACAATTTTGGGCAATATCAATTCCTTCATAATGTTCAATAGCATTCCAGATTTCTTTTATTCCAACAAGATGTTTTAATATTCTTGCATCACCAATACCAATATCTAAAACCCTTAGCGGCGATCCCTTCTTTTGATAAAGTTCAGTAATTGCCTTTTTTAATTCAATAAGTTCGGCCCATTGTGCTTGTAATAAATATTCAGTAAGGTTATTCTCATTAAAAGTGTCCTTTACGTGTTGAGGTTTGTCATACATTTCTTCCATAAGAACAAAAAAATAAGGTTAATATATAAATTTTCAGGTATAAAAATTAAAAAAAGAAAAAAAGAAAAAAAATAAAGAACTTTATTCTTCAGTAAAGTCTTCGATACTTGCAGACATTTCTTCATTACCAGCTAACATACCTTTCTTTTGCATGTATTCTCTAGCAATCAAGTAAAAGATTAAACCAATAGATTTCTTACCTTTATTGTTACAAGGAATTACTAAATCTAATTTGTTAGACTGGTTGTTTGTATCACATAAAGCAATTACAGGCACACCAATCTTGAAAGCATCTTCAACAGCATTTTTGTCTGGCCACGGGTCACAAACAAAAACAACTTGTGGTTCTGTAAAAGTTTCCAAGTTAGGGTTTGTCATAATTCCTGGCGGATATCTTCCAGGTAAAACTTTGATTCCAGTTAATTCTCCCAATTTCTTAAGAGCTTTCCAACCATTTTCCCTTCTACAAGTTATTAAGATTTGTTCTGGTTCGTATTGTGCTAAAAAGTTAGCAGCAATAGCAACTCGTTCATCAATCTGTTTTAAGTTTAAAACAGATAAACCGTCTGGCCTAGTTTTGTAAATAAATTTAGCCATGTACTTGGTTTTAAATTTAGTTCCAATATGAATTCCTGATTTCAGGTATTCTTTGGATTCTATTAGTAAATTTTCTTGTTCTTCTCCCATTTTAATTTTCCTCCTATTTCAGTAATGATTCTTTTGTACTTTTTTCTTTACTCTTATCCCAAACATTTTCAAACTCTTCTTTACTGATTTCAATGTAAGTGGGTTTTGGGGGTTCTTCACCAAATAAACTGTGGTCTGAAGAAGAACAAGCTTGAAAAAAATCTTTTGCAGACCCTTTAGTTGAATCTCCATTTTCTTCTTGACAAACTACTCTCCCCATATTTCCTTCTGACAAAATCTCTTCAAAATAAACTTTATCATTAACTGTTTCTTTAATATATTTCATTTTTCAGATAACAAATAAGAACTAAATCTTATCTGCGTATTTCTTTTGCCTCACGCAGCTATGCTTCACCCTACAACAGGTAAGCGTCGGCTATGTTGTTTATTTTAGAGAGGGGTTTATAAATGTTTCTAGAATTTACTATTAGATTCTAAAACCACAGAAAAATCTTCATTTTTTAACAGCTTCTTATAAGTTCTAAAAGATTCTCTTGATCAAGTACTGTTGCACCAAGCCTTGCTGCTGCTTCTTGTTGTTTCTCGGTGTTATAACCCCATGGGGCCATTACAAGATTAACCCCCAGGTCATGTAATCTAATAACTTCAGGTAGACTGTCCTCAATCATCGTTATATCTTCCAAACCCACACCTTCTCTTTCTGCAATCTCTCTCAAATGATCAGCTTTTTTCTTACCATGTGTTGCTTTTGTAAAAATATTTTCTTCATTGATATCGAAACCCAACATCTTCAATCTTTTTTGTGCCATTTGGTTTGAAGAAGAAACATACACTGGACCATTTTCCTTTGCAGCATTAATAATATTACGAATACCTATGTAAACAATTAATAAATTAATTATTTCTTGTGAGTGTTCATATGGTAAACAGCTACGCACATCAGTAAAAGCTAAACAGAACTGATTATATTCACTATCACCTACTTTGTCCCTATACTTAGCCACTTCAGTCTCAAATTGTTCTCTACTCTCGACGTTCGGAGATGTTTCTCTAAAATGAGCACATATTGCTAAAAATTCATGGCCATGAACTAAGAAAGGTCTGTATTGATTAATAGCTTTTTCAAATCCAGGATAAGCCAGTTCAGTAGCTTCCAATGATAAAATTCTATTACTTGGTTCAGTTCCACGAAGAGCATTAACAGCTTCAATACCCCCCAATATTGCTGAATTGGTTAATACTCCATCCATATCAAATACAGATATCATGATTAACCTCCTTTTTTTGTAACTAAAAATTCTCCTATCGCCAGGTACTTAACATCTTCTGACTCAAGAAAAGCATGGATAGCTTGTTGAGAATTATTTACAATCGGCAAACCTTTAATATTGAGTGATGTATTTATGAAAAGTGGAATTCCACTTATCTTTGAATACTCTTCTAATAAAGAATAATAAATATCATCAGATTCTTCATTAACAGTGTGAACACGAACACTTCCATCAACATGCTGAGCAACTGGAACTATACTTTTAAATTTAGGTTTTATTGAATCAACTAATAACATATAGGGAGACTTAGTTCCCCTCACAAGCCACTTCTTAGCTTCAGTTTCAAGAATAGTAATGGCAAATGGACGGAATTGTTCTCTTTGCTTAATATTATTTAGTTTCTCTTGCATATTCTTATCTACGGCAGATGCCAGAATGCTTCTTGACCCTAAAGCCCGTGGACCAAATTCTAACCTTCCTTGAAACCACATAACAACTTCTCCTTTGTGCAATAATTTCGCTACTGTTTTATGAATTGCTTTGTCTTTAGAAAATTCTAGTTCATATTTTTTCAAAACATCTTCAATCTCTCTCAATGAATATTCGGGACCAAGAGATGCATTTTTCATTGGTTCTGGTTTAACACCTTTATTAGATTCTTGTTGTAATAGATATGCAGCTCCGATAGCTACACCTGCGTCATGTGATGCAGGTTGTATAAAAACTTCTTTAAATGGAGTTTTTTCCAATATAAATCCGTTAGTTACAGAATTCAAACAAACTCCGCCAGCCATTACTAATTTTGTTTTTCTCGTCTTTTTATGAATGTTATTAAGTTTTCCAAGTATGATCTCTTCAGTATACTTTTGCCATGTAGCAGCCACGTCACAATGGACCTGCAGATATTTTCCTGATTTAGCAGAAAGTGCACCAATCAGTTTCTCAAATTTTTCTTTAACTTGGCCTTTACAATCAGCTATTTTAAAGTAATCTTTATCTATGCTCAACCAATCTTTACCTTTTTCAGGGAAAAATTTAATCATTTTCTTAAATTCCTTCATGTATTTCGGCTTTCCTAATGCTGCTAAACCCATTGTAACACCAGCTCTTTGCCATCCGGGAACAAAACCACAGTATTCACTGATTGCTCCCCAAATACAACCTAATGAGTTGGGGTGGCATATTGATCCTTTTACTTGTATTCCACTGTAATAATCAACCTTACCCCATAAACTACTCTTGTATTCACCTCTTGCATCAATTGTTAAGAATGCAGCATCATTAAATCCAGAAGCATAAAATGCTGAAGCAGCATGTGCTTTGTGGTGAGAAAAGAACTTTATTTTCAGGTTTGTAGGAAGTTTTCCAATATTTCTTTCAAAAACTTTCCTTATCCCTAATAATCTCAATAACTTTTTTATGGTCTTAGCAAAAACATAGTAGGGAGGGCGAAACTGAAACATGTACTCCTTTATCACCCTATCAAAAAATAGTTCTTTTGGATTCCAACCTACTGCTATACCTTTCAAATTTTTAGGTAATATTCCTGCTTCTTTCAAACAGAACTTAATGGCATTTTTTGGAAAAAGAGAGTAGTGTTTTATTTGTCTAAAGCGTTCTTCTTCAGCCGCTGCTATAATATTGCCTTGTTCATCCATGAGACAAGCACTGCTGTCATGCGAATAAGCATTTAATCCTAAATAATAATGTTTATTTTTCATTTTAATTCTCTTTATTACTTGATAGTGATTATTACTCTAATAGGCATATTAAATTATTCCTTGTTTTTCTTAATTAACCACAAGATTTAAATAAGGTTTCTGTGTTATATGAGAATATGAACTTAAATGCTAAAGACAAAAAAATACTAGCAGAATTAGATTTAAATGCCAGAGCCCCATTTCAGGAGCTAGGAAAAAAAACAAGATTATCAAAGGAAACAGTTATTTATAGAATTAAAAATCTTGAAAAAAAAGGAATTATACAAAGATATACAACATTAGTGAATTGGGGGAAATTAGGATATACCGGATTTGGAGTTTACAATCGGTTTCAAAATGTTAATGAGAGTTTGAAAAAAGAGATAATTGAATATCTAAGCAAAATCCCTGAACTTTATTGGATAGCCACAATTGGAGGGAAATTTGATATAGTCTTTGGAGTTATAGCAAAAAGTGTCTATGAATTTAACACTATCCATTACCAGATTCTTGCAAAGTACGGAAATCATCTTGTTGACAATAGTGTAACCATAAGAACAGAGTTAAGACAAAACAAAAGAGATTACTTAACAGGAAATAAACCCAAATTATTCAAACCTCCTTACTTTGGAAAGAAACCAGAGATTGAAGAACTTGATGAGTTAGATTCTATAGTCTTATCATTAATGTCAAATAATGCTCGTATGAGCATAATAAAACTTGCCCAGATTATTAAAAAACCAGCTAGTACTATCGCTTTGAGAATTAAGAATTTAGAAAAAAGAGGCATAATACAAGCATACACTACTTACATAAAATCGCAAAATTATGGCATGCAAAGTTATCGGTTATTGTTTAACTTGCAAAATATGGAAGAAAAAGTAAGAAGCAGTCTTTTCTCTTATGCATATTCAAATCCAAAGATGGTTTTAGCAATAGAAACTGTAGGGAAATGGAACTTTGAAATCACTATAGAAGTTGAATCGCAGGAGGAATTACAAAAAGAAATCTCAAAGTTAAGAAGAGAATTTAGTGACATTATAAAAAATGTAGAATTCATAGTTATGTTTGAAAACGATTTAATTTATGACCCTTATCCTCTTAAAAAAGTAGAAAGAGAGAAACTACTAAAATAATATCTTTAGTATAAACTAAACACCTTCAATACCTTCGCCAATAATCTTGAACTTGAACTCAAGACCTTCAGGAAGTGAACGATGTTTCCGCAATATTAAACCACGGCAGTTAGAAAAGCTTCTCAATTCAATTAAACATTTCGAACCATACTTCAACAAATCGCCACCAACCATCTTAACTTGATCTCTGTTATCGAAATCAGAATAAACTTGATTTGTTATCAACACAGGAATTTTCTTACGCCGAGCAATCTCAACCAAATAAGCAATCTGCCGACCCAAAGAAGCATTGACATCATAAACTTCAGTTGACCGACCCAATTCCAAACGATACAACATAGAAATAGAATCAACTACAATCATGCCAATGGTTTCGTTAATCATGCCCCGAAGAGTTTCAAAAATCTCGTTCTGTTCAATAAAGTTAACTGGATTAAAGAAAACAATATTCTTCAACACAGAATCATAATTTTTAGTTAACTGCTTAATTCTTTCCACACAGATACCACCTTCAGTATCAATAAATATTACCTTTTTGCCAGACTCCACTACTTTAACAGCAGAAACTAAACAAAGATTAGTTTTCCCAGTTCCAGAAGGCCCATAAATGGTTGTGATTATATCTGTATCGTAACCACCTGAAAGCAATTTGTCCAGTACTGAAGACCCAGTAGAAACTTTGTTCATGAGAAATAACCAGATTCTCCAAGTTATAAAGATTTCTAGTTTCAACTATAATTGACTGGTTCTTTTCCAATTTGCATAATCTCTTCTTCTAATGGTCCAAAAACTTTGTCTAAGACAGGTTCAAGTAATTTTTCGTAAGCATCTTCAATTAAAAACTCTGGTGGTACTGGCAATTCTAGAGGCCCCAATTTCTTGATAAATTTTTTACGATATACCTCCAATCGCTGACTTGAAGTTAATGGATAATAAGAAAAAGCTGCTTCAATTCCCCAACAAACTTGATTCAGGTTACATTTCTCTTTTCGTTGTTTTCTTGTTATCTTTAATGGAAATAAACTAAATCCCCCCAATCTTTCTCCCTCCTGCTGAATTGATTTTCTTAATACTGCATTCCCTGTTATGTTTAAATAATTCGCAAAAGAAGATACATCTAATTCTTTAAACCAACCCTCATAAACTATTCCTTTCTCTTCTAAATCCTTAAAAATAACCTTATTGCTTAATTCTCTTGGCAAATCTATTCTTAAAACAGAATCCTGATAATAAACAAATTGTGTAGGGTCCGCACCCACAAAATTAATTTTCACTTTCTCTCGAAGATTATTAGACATCCTTTCAGCAACAACCATAAGATCGTCAATTTTAGATTTTTCATAAACTTCTATATGTAAATCCCATCCATATATACGATGAGGATAATGAGTATTACTACTCTTTGCAATGATTGGTTCTGTAACAATCCTAGCGACCGTTTTCTTTTTCCAGGGAGGTAATCCTTCTGTCTCTTTCTCTTCAATCAGATGATCTTTCAGAATATCCCACGAAGCAGTTGAACCCAATAAACTTACAATGCCACTAGTCTTTTGAATATAAAAATGACTCAGTCCCACTTTGTTCAATTCATTTTCAAAAACAGAATCATATTCTTCAACACAAATCTCTTCAAGTCTACCAACCATTATCCAACTAGGACCAAACCCAAATTCTATTTGATATTCTTCAACCATTTTTAATTACTCACTAATAGCAGTTCACCACAATAAATAACTTCCCCTCAGAACTTACCCCAAAACAGCAAGATTTAAATAATAATTACCCCATCAAGGCAATATGGACGAAATTAAGCTTGATGTTAAAGATAGAAAGATTTTGTATTATCTAGATATTGATGCAAGACAACCATCCTCAAAAATCGCTAAGAAAGTTGGATTAAGTAAAGACGCTGTTAATTACAGAATCCAGAAGATGTTGAGATTAGGAATAATAAAACATTTTTATACAGTTCTTAACACACCACAATTAGGTTTTATGCATTTTAACACCTTGTTTAGGTTTAGAAATATAAACCAAACAATAAAGAACAATTTTGTAAATTATTGCAAAAATAACCAAAAAGTTATTTGGTGCACTTCTTGTTATGGTGGTTGGGATTTTGGAGTTTCGTTTCTTGCAAAAGACTTGAACGAGTATAATGAGTTTATTCAAGAAGTTCTTAATCAATTTGGAAAAAACATCCATGAAAAATCAATGTCCATGATATTAGATAGTCCAACATATTCACGAGAATATTTGAAAGGAGGAAAAATTGGAAAAGAGTTCAAATATAAAGTATCAAAAAAAAATACTTTAGATCAAACTGAAAAAAAGATTTTATCAATTATTTCACAAAACGCGGAATTAACCGCTATTGAAATTGCTAACAAATTAAAACTAACAACAGATATTGTTCGTTACAGAATTAAACAATTAAAAAAGAAGAATATTATCCAGGGGTTTAGAATCTCTATTGATTTAGAAAAGATTGGTTACACATACTATAAACTATTATTTACACTTAAAGATTTAACAATTAAAAAAGAGAATGAACTTCGAGAATATTGTAAAACCCACCCTTACATAATCCAATTCATCAAATACTTAGGAAATTGGGAAATTCAAATAGAATTAGAAGTCCCTTCTGAAAAAAAGTTATTTGTGATTCTTGAAGACCTTAGAAACAGATTTGCAGAGATTATAAAAACTTATGAGGTTCTGCGACTTAAAGAAGAAAAACTTAATTATTATCCTTTCGAAGTTCAAACAACTTAAAACTAAACACCTTTATATAAAAATAAACAATTTACACAAAAGATGGAAAAAAAAGTAAAATATTGGTTGTTAGCGATATTCATCATTACGCTAACTGTAAGGTTAGTCCTAGCTTTTACAAGCCCTAATTTAACTTATGAATCATATTTTCATTTAAGACAAGTAGAACAAATTACAGAAACAGGATTACCACAATACCAAGATACTTTATCGTATGGTGGCAGAGAAATGATTTTTCCGCCAGCGTTCCATTATCTAGCAGCTTTCTTCAACCTGTTCTTACCGTTAGGGTTTGTAGCTAAGCTCCTACCAAATCTTCTCATAGCATCCCTAACATTAATAGTTTATTTAATCAGCAAAAAAATAACTAACAACAACAACGCCGCCTTAGGTTCAGCATTAATAACTGGTTTCTTACCAGTTTTATTCTCTACAAACTCCTTCACCCCAAACTCTTTATTTTTGCCATTAATTTTTCTAACAGTTTATGCCTTCATAAATATTAAAGCAAAGAATGCATTATACATTTACATCGCCACCTTTTTCATAGCTTCCTTAACTAGCTCAGCAACAATCCTACTATTATTAGGGTTTGCAATTTATCTTATCCTTTCATTATCAGAAAATAAAAAAATCAAACAAGCAGAATTAGAAGTGATGATTTTCTCGGTCTTCTTCTTCATTTGGATCCAGTTTTTATTCTATAAAAATATTTTTCTAAAACAAGGATTAGGTTTCATTTGGCAAAACATTCCAACACAAATTGTTCAACAATATTTCCCCCAAGTATCAATCCCACAAGCAATATTATTGGTAAGTGTTGTGCCTTTCTTGATAGGAGTAGTTGTTGCTTACCGGGCCTTATTTAAATTAAAAACAGAAAAATCATTTTTATTAATCAGTTTCGTTATTTCAACTACAGCATTAGCTTGGTTTAAATTGATTGAGTTCCATTTATCTTTATCTTTCTTTGCTATAATTTTAGCAATTCTTTTCGCATCATTTTATCATGACATCACTAATTATATGAAAAAAACAAAAGCACCAAAATTAATAAAATATCTACAGGCAGCGTTAATTATTCTAATACTAGCAACAACAATTTATCCAGCAATAAACGTAAGTCTTAAACAAGATCTACCATTAAAAGAAGAGATAGATGCTTTCCGTTGGTTACAATATAACTCCCCTCAGAATGCGGGAGTGGTTTCTTTATTAAAAGAAGGACATTTGATTACCCATTATAGTAAAAGAAAAAACTTAATGGACGACCATTTTAATCTAATTGAAAAAGTTGAGGAAAGATTTACAGATTTAAACTCCTTATTCACAACTAAATTTAAAACTCAAGCACTACAAATCTTAGATAAATATCAAATCAAATATTTGATTATAAGTCCAAGTGCCAAGGACCAGTTCAAGATTGAAGAATTAAGTTATGCAACGGAAGACTGTTTTGAATTAGTTTACGATGAAGAGACTAAGATTTATCAAGTTAAGTGTCAATTATCAGCAACATCTTAAAAATGGAACAAAAAGACAAACAAGAAATAATTGGGAAAAAGAATAAAGTTCTTTGTCATTTAGTAAAGCACCAAAAAAAATATTTGATTTTACTACTCTTAATTATTTGGTCAATACCTTTATTAACAAATTTAGCCAATAATGAACCGATCATAAAAGGGGCTGAAAGTTATTATCATTTAAGTCAAGCTAAAGACATTACAATAAACAATTTTTATTATTGGCCGTTAAATTTCCTCTCCACTAACTTCCCGGACCAATCATTAATCTTGATTCCATTAATCCTAGCAATTTCTTCAATCATACTATTTGTTGCTATAACAAAAAAGACAAACTTTACAGAAAAATCAACTTTCTTTTATTTATCTTTAACAGTTATTTCTCCAGCATTTATCTGGACTTTTACAACCATTTCTGCTTATTCAGTTCAAATATTCTTGACTTTGTTAGGATTATATTTTCTGTCAAGAGACAAACAATCCATCAAAATATTGTCTCTAGTTCCTTTCATCTTAGCAACGTTCTTTGATACATTCAGTTCATTAGTTTTAATCTCATTATTATTAGTTTACTGGTTTTACAAAAGAAAAGATGCAGTAATAGTAAAAACAATTTTAGGAGCAACTATTATTCTTACAACCATTAATTCCTTATTATTAAGATTGCCTTTTATGTTAGGCCCATTCCATCGACAAGAATTTGTTTCTGAATTAATTACAGATCTTGGCGGACTATCTGGAATTAGTTTGTTCACTATCTTGATTGGCTTAATCGGATTCACTATAACATGGAAAAAGAAAGGGTTTTACTTTGCCTATCTTTTGTTGCCAGTAGTATTAATCCCTTATTTTCTCAACACTAATACAATTATTTATCTTTCTTTGTTAACAACCTTCTTTGCAACGGTAGGCTTAACAAAACTATTTGAAAGAAATTGGCGAATTGTATCATTAAAAAAAATAACATTTTTTATCCTAATATTAGGTTTATTGTTCTCAACATTAACTTATGTTGAGAGAATAGCAGAATATCAACCAACTGAAGAGATTATAGAAACACTTTCCTGGGTTAACCAAAACCTACCAAATCAAGAGAAAGTTTTCTCAACTCCAAAAAACGGTTATTTCATTAAATATTTTACAAATAAAGAACCATTATATTACATACACCAAGCAACCCTAGAAAAAGAAGACCTATTACAAAATATATCTCAATCGTTTTATGTTACAGAATTATTCCCACTTTTAGAAGAAAACAACATCTCAATCATATATGTTACAAAAGATATGAAAGAACAATTGTCTGAAGAAATAGGCTTGTTATTTCTGTTAAAAAACGAAAGATTTAAAATAGTTCATTCTCATGAGGATACAGAGGTATGGGTGTTTGTTCCAAGTGCAGCAGAAGAGGAGTAAATAGAAGTACAATTAGCGACAATGATTCTGACTTGTATAAACTAAAAAAGACAACTATCGTTTGGTGAATGAGGGCCTCTAATGAATATTTTTGTAAACATACTATTATGGATCGCATATGCAGCATCTTTGTATTTCTCAATTTTCTTATTACTAGTCTTTTTTGACAATAGAACAATTTTCGCTCAAGAAGAGTCATCCGCAAACCCCAAAATCACTCCAGAAGTTACAGTAATTGTTCCTGCATATAACGAAGAAAAAACAATTACTAGAACTTTACAATCCATTTGTAATTTAGATTACCCAAAAGAAAAGTTAGAAGTCTTGGTAGTGAATGACGGTTCAAAAGATAAAACTAAAGAAATAATTCAAGAATTTATCAAAGATAAACCCAACTTTAAACTAATCTCTCACTCCAATCAAGGTAAAGCTGCTTCAATGAATAAAGCGTTAAATGTAGCAAATGGAGAATTCTTTGCTTGTCTTGATGCAGATTCCTTTGTTGATTCTAAAACACTAAAGAAAATGTTATCCTTATACTACAAAGAAGACGATCCTTCTCTTGTAATTATTACTCCAGCAATGAAAGTTTACAAACCTAAGAACATTCTCCAAAAAATCCAATGGCTAGAATATTTAGTAATAATCCTAATTGCCCGTATTACAAGTCAAATTGATTCGTTATACGTTGCACCTGGACCATTTTCGTTATACAAAACAAAAGTAATTCAGGAACTGGGTGGATTTGATGAAAAGAATATTACCGAAGATCAAGAGATTGCTTACAGAGTTCAAAGGAACCAGTATAAGATCAAACAATGTTTTGATGGGTATGTTTTCACAACTGCTCCAAAAAAGATTAAACCATTTTATAAACAGAGAAGAAGGTGGTATTTAGGTAGTATTATGTGTATTAACCAGTATAAAGATATGGTTGCTAACAGAAAGTACGGAGACTTTGGAGTGATGCAAATGATCAAAAATGTTTTGGGTTATGTTCTAGCAATAACAGGGATATCGTTAGCGGTGTACTTAATTTTCCTACCATTATTTAATAAGTTAAAAAACCTAATTTTAATCAAGTTCAATCTGTGGCCTTGGTTAACTAGTTTAGAATTAAAATTTAATTTCATCACTTTACTTTTGATTGATTTTAGAAAAGGGTTCATCATCGCTTTTCTTTTTATGATTGGGTTCTTTTTCTTTTATTTAGCCCACAAAAATGCAAAAGAGAAAATGATGAAATTTGGTCTTATTGCATTAATCCCTTATTTCATATTTTACTATTTGCTTAAAGGGATAATACTATTATTATCATTATTTGAATTTACGAGAGGTAGAAAAATAAAATGGTAGAAGAAAAAAATAAAGTTCAAAAGGAGAAAAAAGAAGAAAAAGAAAGCATTAGTACTTTCAGAAGAATTAGTAAAGACAAATACATTCTTGCAGGAATCATTACTTTCCTAATCTTTTCTTTAGGTCTAACATTTGGTTTCATATTAGAAGATTATCGTTATGGCTTAGTGGAAGAAATTAACATGGAACAAGAAGTCAAGTATTTAAGTTTACAACTCCAATATTTATATTTGGATGTTTTCAGTAATCAAGATAATTGCCCAATATTAGCTACAACTTTAAAGAAAACTGTTGAAGATTTAGATGAATCATTAAGTCAAGTTATTGCTTATGAAGAGAATAACAAAGGTTCAAAGATAGAACAAGACTTAATTATGCGAAGATACGTATTAGATAATTTGCGTTATTGGCTTTTGTCCTTAGAAAGTAAACGTAGATGTGATCTTGACATTGTACCAATACTTTACTTTTACTCCACTGAATGCCCTTCCTGCCCAAACCAAGGGGCTGTTCTAACTTTCTTCAAAAATAAATTTGGAGAACAAGTATTAGTGTTTCCAATCAATTTAGATTTAAGACAGAAAGAACCAATGGTAGAAATAACAAAGTCACAATTTAACATCAATAAGATTCCCACTTTAGTTATTGATAACAAAAAGTATGAGGGGGTTATGCCTAAAGAAACATTGCAAAAACTGATTTGCTCTTCATTAAAGAATAAAGAAAATTGTGATTAAATGAAACTAAAAGACAATAAAACAATCAGGAAAGTACAAAAAGAGATAGTCAATAAACCACTATTTTATTTAATCCTACTTACAATCTTAATTCGATTGTTTTATTTGTCAATGCAACATCCTTTGTGGTGGGATTCCCACATTTATATTGGAATGGGGAAGTTCATTTTTTCTCAAGGTAAAGTTGGAATCTGGGAAAGTTTTAGGCCGTTAGTTCACCCAATAATTATTGGGGCGTTCTGGAAACTAAACTTCAACCCTATCATGATTGGAAAACTATTAGATTTAGTCTTCTCAACTACCGCAGTTTACTTAACATACTTAATTGGAAAACAAACTTTTAATAAAACGGTGGGACTGATTAGCGCATTAATTTTCAGTTTAACTTCTCTTTTCATTATGTTTACAGGATTAATTCTAACTGAACCCTTAGCAATTACTTTAGCATTGTTAGGAATATACCTTTATCTTAGAGAAGAAAAAACCAGTAATACAAATAATGTAAAAGGTTATTTCTTATTAGCGATTTCAGGATTATTCTTAGGTCTTTCATTTATGACCAAATTTCCACAAGGGATAATATTTGGTGCATTGGCATTAATTCTATTATTTCGAAGAAAAAAATTAATTAAGAAATTTAAAGACCTATTCTCCATAACATTCGGATTCTTGATTCCAGTCGCCCCCTATATGATTTTTAACTATTTTAAGTACCCAAACATGTTGGAACCGTTCATCTCAGGATCATGGATTGTAACTACCTCTACCTGGGTTTATGGTACTGGAATAACTTTCTACCTAACAAATTTCTTTCTTCGCTATTGGATCTATCTTTTCTTTTTCGTGTATATATATTTTTATTTCAAGGAAAAACATTGGCAAGACAATAAGAAAACATTTATCTTAATCACAGCAATCTTTTTTCTATTATACTTCATTATTCAAGTGCCAAGGAAAGAAGTAAGATACTTAACAACAATCTTACCTTTATTAACAACCTTAGTAGCCTATGCAATAATAAACATCTATCAAAAACTTAAAACAACCGAGAAACCCACATTAAGACCGTACGCTTTTGTAATTATTTGTATCATAATAACAATTGTTCATGTTCCAACTACCTTATACTCAGAGAAAGTCCCAACCTTTGAACAAGAAATCTTAATTCTTATTGATGAGTATAATATTACTAACGCAATTATGACCACAGACCCGTCATTTGTTTCATTTGTTGACCAACCAGTAATTATCTTAAGTGCTGGATTACAGTTTGGGCCACAGATTTATGAAAGAGAGAAAAGTAATTATGGGTTATTGTTTATTAATAGTTGTGATTTCATTTGTGCTCCAAATGATAGTACTTGTTTAGAAAAAAAAAACAATTTTGTGAATTTAATTTTTAGTGAGAATAAAGAGATATTTAGGAAAACAGTTAAGAATTGTACTTATTCAATCGCTTTACCAAAACCGCAAGATGGAGAATTAGCAGAAAAATGAAATTCAAAGATTTTTTAGCATTAATTAGAGTGCACCAATGGTACAAGAACTTAGTAGTTTTCTTAGCAATATTTTTTTCAGGAAACTTTTTTGATACAAACTTAATTTATTTAACAATAGTTGCATTCTTTTCTTTATCATTTGTTTCTTCTGCGGGATATATTATCAATGATTTAGTTGATTTAAAGAAGGATTTACTAAATCCCGAAAAAAGGACCAGACCTCTTGCTTCAGGTAAGGTTAAGAAGCCAACAGCAATATTCATTTCATTACTACTATTGGCAGTTAGTATTTACATGGCTCATACTATCTCAATTGCCGTAACCTATTTTATAATCTTGCTTTTCATCTCACATCAAATTTATACCTTTTTCTTAAAGAATATTATCTTTGCAGATATTCTGTCTATTGCAACTTTCTTTGTTATTAGAGCAATAACGGGTGCATTTGCTATTGAAGTTAAAGTAAGTCCTTGGTTAATCTTGTGTCCGTTCTTTTTATCATTATTCCTTTCGATAGGAAAACGCCAATCAGAGTTGCACTTGTTAAAAGAGAAATCAGCCCAAGCAAGAAAAGTTCTTAAGGAATATAATAAAGAATTAACAAACTCATTAATGATTATCTCAACAACATTGTTAATCATCTCTTATGCTCTTTATTCATTTCTCAGCGAACATGCAAATTTATTATACACTTTACCCTTTGCATTATTTGTAATATTCCGCTTTTATTATTTGATTGATAAAGGATCTGAGATTGCCAGACACCCAGAAAGAATAGTTAAAGATAAAGCTATTATTGTAGGAATGATATTGTGGGCAATTGTAGTTGGGTTACTGATTTATTATTGAAAATGTTTGAGAATATTTAACGAAAACTATTTTCTCTTCCGCACCTTAATGAAATCGCCCAAAGTAAGCTCATCAGAAGGACCTTTCTTCTTTTTGTCAATCTCAACAGAACCAACCACATCTTTTTCAACCAATACTAAGTTCAATAGTCGTTCTAATTGGCGAGCAATGTTAAGCCTAGGCCTTAATGTTCCAGATTCCCATTTAGCCAAAATGCTTTCCTTCTCATTTAAAGAATTGGCAAACTCTTCTTGAGTCATACATTTTTGTTCTCTCGCTTTACGAATTAACTGAGAATAATTCCGAACTATTCTAAATTCAGGCTTATTTTGTTGCTTAGAAAAAGATTTTCTATTTGTCCCAGATGAAAATGTTCTTGTCCCGTGTCCATAACTTTTCTTTTTAACAGTACCATATTTACTACAACCAGAACATACACTAAGCTCTCCACCTTCAATTTCTGCTAAAATAAGGTTTCCTTCCTTCCCACACATCTCACAAATTGGCATTTTAGAATGTAAAAACAGAACCCATATTAAAAGCTAACGGTCATAAGAACTGATTAAAGTATTACACTATAATAAATCTTATAAAGGACCCCTGCTTAAAACCAAAATAAAGGGCGAGGTGGTCTAATTTGGAAGAAAAAAGACTTGAAGAAGAAAATACAAATAATACCAATAACATTAATACTGTCAACATTACAAACGATATTATAAACAATAATCCAGAAGTTAATATTAACGATCCTGAGGTTAAAATTCTTGCTGAAGAGACTGAAATCGCTAAAGAAGAGACCACAATAAATTTTAAAGAAAATAACCAAGAGCACAAAATAGAAGAAAGCAAAAGTAATGATAAAGAAAAGGAAAATGATGATGAAAAAAAGGCAGACAAAGATGAAGAAATTGCCTTTGACTTCACTAAAACAAAAGAAAAAATAGTTGGATTCTTTAAAACAGATAAAAAATCAAATAAAAACAAACACAAAGAACAACATCACTCTCATCATCATGAAAAAGAACAAAACTCAGAGAAAAAAGACTCTGAAGAAACTTCTTTTGATTTGAAAGAAATAAATAATGTATTTAAGAAAAATGCTAAATGGTTAATCCCTGTTCTTCTAATCTTTATTGCAATCTTTGTATCTAGTTATTTTAGAATGATGCCTTCAGATCTTCCAATCACAGATGCTTGGGCTGAGAATTCAGTAGACAATTTTTATAAACAACAGATACAACAACAAATTGATCAACAATATCCTAATTTACCACCACAAAACAAAGGCGCTTTAGTAGAAAAAGAGTTTCAAAACTTTCTCGATAATAATGAAGATTTAGTAAAACAACAAACCCAATCAACATCACAAGAGTATAAAAATTATTTCAAAGATGATTCTGGACAGACCTATCTATTAGCAATTGACCCGTACTATTGGTTCGCAGAGTCAAGAAATTATGTAGAAAACGGACAATTAGGAGATGGAACCAATTCTGAAGGAGATAGAATATTTAGTTTAAGAGGCGGAAGAGAAGATAAATCAATAACACAACTATCTTTTCACCCATTATTCCAAGGAATGTTGTTTAAAGTGTTAAGTTTCTTCAATAGAGATCTAACTTTATTACGAGTATCTTTCCTGCTACCTGCAATATTAATTGCACTATCGTTAATTCCTGCTTTCTTCATTGGAAGAAAAATTGCCGGCAATGTTGGTGGGTTTTTTGCAGCAATAATCATAGCTATTAATTCAGCCCTACTAGGGCGGACCCCCGCGGGATTTTCTGACACTGACCCCTATAACATACTTTTCCCATTAATAATTGCTTGGCTTTTCTTAGAAGCCTATACTATCAAAGAAAAATGGCAGAAACTTAGTGTTTTAGGTTTAGCTGGTTTATTCACTGGTTTTTACGCAATCTCTTGGGGTGGATGGCACAACATTGTAAATTTTATTGTTTACGCTGCCATTGCATATTTGTTATATCAAACCTTCATTCACCGTTCAGAGTTTAAAAAAGGAATAACCAATTTCTTTAAAAATAAAGAAATTAAAAACACTTTGTTAGTTTTATTCGCATATGTTATATCCTCTGGTATTTTTGTTACTTGGTTTAAAAGTTTCGAAGATTTTATCCGAATACCCCTAAGACCTTTTCAATTTATTTTTATGAAAGATGTTGCAGTTAAATCTATTTGGCCAAATGTTTTAACAACCGTTGCAGAATTTAACGAAATTGCATTTAGTAATATTATTGCTCAAATGGGGGGCACTCTTTTGTTTTTCATTGGTGTTCTTGGAATAGTTTTAACATTTGTTAATAAAAATAAAGAAGGCAAAAGAAGAATTCATTACGCAATTTTCTTAACATTGTGGTTTATTGGAACTGCCTACTCATTCACTCAGGGAGTGCGTTTTTCAATCTTACTTGTACCTGCGTTTGCCATCTCATTTGGAGCGGCAATAGGAATTATTTATCAGTGGACATCCGGTTGGCTTAATAAAGAACTAAAATTGAGTAAATATTTAGCTAAGGGTTTAGTTTTGTTAATCTTTTGTTTGTTATTAATTGCTCCAATCACATCAGCAGATAAGATTGGAAAAAGTGAAATCCCAAGTATGAATGATGCCTGGTATAGTACCCTCACAAAAATTAAAGACACTTCAAATGATGCAATGATTACTTCATGGTGGGATTTTGGCCATTGGTTCTATGCAATTAGTGAAAGAAGAGTAACATTTGATGGTGGAGACCAAGGAGAAAGAATTCATTGGGTTGGAAAAACCTTGCTTACTGATGATGAACAAGTTTCAGTAGGATTATTAAGAATGCTAAATTGTGGACAAGAAAAACCGGTACATATACTAGAAGAATTTTTAGAAAATGATGCAGTTAAAGCAGTAGACGTTCTTAATAAAATAATGGTAGTTAATGATAAAAAAGAAGCAATAAAAATATTGAAAAATGAAGGATTAACAACAGAACAGATTGCAGAAGTAATCAAATTAACTTATTGCGAAGACTTAATTGATCAGTATTATATTACTTCTGAAGATATGGTTGGAAAAGCTGGAGTCTGGGGCCATTTTGGTAGTTGGGATTTTAACAAAGCACTAATGTACCAAACAGTTATTAAAGACAAAGATAACGGAAAACAGATTTTAATGAACCAGTTTGGTTTAGATGAAGAAAAAGCAGACCAATATTATTACAATATTATCAATACGGATGCTGATCGATGGATTGCACCATGGCCGGGCTATCACACTGGAATAAAAGGATGTGACTTGGTTTCAGGAACATCACAATTAAGTTGTTCTAACTCTGTCCAAGGACAAAATATAAATTTCTTGATAGACTTAAACACATACCAAGTTAGTATAGAAGGTAATCCTAACGTTGTCCCAAACAGCATTGTTTACGCAACTAAAGAAGGAATAAAAGAGAAAGAACTTGAAGGGCAAAAGTTGGGTTCTTCCTTAGTTTTAATCCCAAATGGAGAAGGTTATAAAATTCTACTTGCCGACCCATTACAAGCAAATAGTATGTTCACAAAGCTATTTTACTTTGAAGGACATGGATTAAAATGTTTCAATAAATTTGATGACCAACAACAAATGACTGGGGGTGGAAGAATAATTACTTGGACTGTTGATTTTAATTGCCAACAAGAAAACAGTATCTTTTTTCTTCCAAAACCACTAAAAGAAGAAGTTAATGCTGCCCACATCTTAATTTCAACAGAAGATAAGAGTGAAGAAGAAGCATTAATATTAATTCAAGAAATAGAAAGTCAAGCAACAATAGAAAGTTTTGCAGAACTAGCCAAAAAGTATTCACAAGATCCAGGAAGCGCAGTTAATGGTGGAACTTTAGGGTGGTTTGGAAAAGGATTAATGGTGCAAGAATTTGAAGAAGCTACTTTTTCACTAAATATTGGAGAGATTTCCAAACCAGTAAAAACACAGTTTGGGTATCATTTGATTTATTTAGTTGATAAGAGAATGAGTTAGAATTTCACAACCCTTATAAATTAACTTTTTAATTTTTATTATTATCATGAACTACGTAGTTATTCCAGCACATAACGAAGAAAAGCATCTCGAACAAGTAATTGATACAACAAAAAAAAATTGTGAGAATATTATTGTTGTTGATGATGGTAGCAAAGATAAAACTTCGGAAATTGCTAAAAAGAAAGGGGTTTTATTGTTAAAATTAAAAGTTAATTTAGGTAAAGGTGCAGCATTAAAAACAGGGTGTGATTATGCTTATATCAATGGAGCTAAAAAGATAGTAGTAATGGACGCCGATGGCCAACATAATCCCAACCAAATACCATTATTCTTAAACAACCTTGATAATCATGACATTATTTTTGGGTACAGACAAAGATCAAAAGACATGCCAGCCATTCTAAGATTTGGCAATTGGTTTATTAATAAAACAGTGTCCATTCTTTACAATGTTTCATTAAATGATACTCAGTCAGGTTATAGGTCATTTACTAATAAAACATACAAAAAGATAAGATGGCAAGCTTCTGATTATAGTATGGAATCAGAAATGATTGCCAATACAGGAAAACATAAATTACGATACAAACAAATACCAATTGAAACAATATATTCAGACAATTATAAAGGCACAACAGTTATTGATGGAATTAAGATTGTCTTAAAGACAATTAGTTGGAGGTTATTAAAATGAGCACTACATTTTGGATTCAATTATTAGGGGCTATTTTTGGTATAGCTATGTCATACTTCACTTATGTTAAATTTAAAAGAAAAGAATTAAGTTCGACAGAAGTAGTTTTTTGGACAGGCGGATGGTTATTATTAATATTAGTAGCAATTATCCCGGAGATCTTAGATCCAATAATTGGCCCATTAAACTTTTATCGCAGATTAGATTTTTTTGTAGTTTTAGGATTTTTCTTTTTATTGGGAATTGGATTTTACAATTATAGCCTCACTAAAAAAATGGAGAAAAAAATTGAACGTTTAGTTAGAACAGAAGCAATTAATCAAAGAAAGGATGATAAAATAGAAGAATGAAAATACTATTTATTTGTGAGAATTACTTGCCCCATTATGGGGGTGCCGAAGTTGTTTTCAAGAATCTTGCAGAATCTTATGCCATTAAAGGTCATAACGTTGCATTACTAACTCACCAAATTAAAGGAACAAAAAAAAGAGAAGAAATGGGGGCAGTTAAGGTTATCAGAGTCCCCTCATTTAACTCCAGATATATTTTTAGTTTTTCTGCTATTCTTAAGGCAATTAAATTAGCTAAACATTGTGATGTAATCCAAACAACTACTTTTAATGGAACTTTTCCTGCTTGGATAGCTGCCAAAGTTTGCCGCAAACCAATAGTAATCACTGTACATGAAGTTTGGGTTAATAAATGGAGAAAAGTGACTAGTTTTCCCCGCTGGAAATGCTTCATTCATGATTTATTAGAAAGAGCAATTTATTTGTTACCATATGACCAATATGTTTGTGTTTCCAATGCAACAAAAAAAGACTTGCTTAAATTAGGAATAAATGAAAATAAAGTAAAAACAATCTATAATGGATTAGATTATAATTTCTGGAACAAAAATAATTTTAGTGACAAAAAGGTTCAAGAGATTAAGGAGCAACTCAATCTTAAAAAGAAAGTAGTTTATTACGCTAGTGGAAGACCCGGAGAATCAAAAGGTTTTGAAACTTTCATTAAAGCAATCCCTTTAATAAAGAGTAAAGTTCCAAATTCTTTTTTCTTATTAGCTTTGGGGTCTGTTGAAAAATACAAAAGAAAACATTTAGAATTACTGGCCTTAATAAAAAAGTTAAGAATTGAAAAAGAGATAAAAGTAATGAATTCTGTGCCATATGAAGAATTAGGACATTATCTCAAAGCAGCCAATTATGTGGTGGTTCCTTCATTGGCGGAAGGATTTGGTTACACTACTGTTGAAGCAGTAGCAATGGAGAAACCAGTAATTGTTAGTAATGCGGGCTCACTTCCCGAAGTGGTTAGTGGTAAACACCTCATCTTTAAAAAAGGAAGCCCCATTGATTTAGCAGAGAAAGCGATACAAACAAATCAAGGCCAATACGAAAAAAGTAAAATGAAAAAGTTTTTATGGCAAAATAGTGTTCAAAGCTATTTGAGAGTTTATGAAAGATTGCTTAACCGTTTCTGAATTAATGGTTTCCACCACCATTCGTTATCCCTATACCAAGAAATAGTTTTATCCAAACCTTCCTCGAAGCTGATTTGTGGTCTCCAACCAAGCGCATAAAGTTTATCAACATTAACACTATACCTTTTATCATTGAATGGTCGGTCTCTTACAAAGGTAATATAAGAATCATCTTTTCCCACCTTACTGATAATTAATTTTGTTAGTTCCAAGTTGGAGATTTCTTCATGGGTCCCAATGTTATAAGTTTCACCCACTATGCCACGTTCAAAAACAACATCTAATGCTGAACAAAAGTCTTCAACATGAATATAAGTTCTAATATTTTTGCCGTCACCATGTAAAGGAACTTTTTGATCCTGTAAAAGTTGAGTTATAAAACAAGGAATTATTTTTTCTGGAAACTGGTGTGAACCATAATTATTATTACCCCTAACAATAATAATTGGTAAGTTGTATGCCGTACAATACCCTTTAACAATCATCTCTGCAGCTGCTTTTGAAGCAGAGTAAGGATTCGTTGGATTTAACTTATCATCTTCTTTAAAACTGCCTTCTAAAATATCCCCATAAACTTCATCAGTAGAAACATGGATAATTCTCTTTATGTTACATTGGCGAGCCACTTCCATTAAAACATGTGTCCCATAAGTATTAGATTGAGTAAATATTAGTGAACTTTCAAAAGAATTGTCAACATGACTCTCGGCAGCTAAATGAATTAAACAATCAACACCTTGTAATAAATGAGCCAAAAAGTTAAAATCACAAATATCCCCCCGTACAAAACTATAATTATCTTTATTATCAAGATCCTTTAAGCTATCTAAATTTCCGGCATATGTTAACTTATCAAAATTAATAAAATTGTGTTGTGGGTACTTGTTAACCATATAACGAATAAAATTACTTCCAATAAAACCAGCCCCACCAGTTATAACAATCTTCATTTTATTTTTTATTTTGTTTCCTAATTCATTTTTAAAACCATCAATCATTTGTCCTTCACCATCCAAAGAATTATTCTTTTTAATATTATCAAAACAAGCATTTTTATTATTGTGATTAATATATTTATTTTTTAATCTTCCAATTCCTTCTTCTAAAAATATTTTTGGAGACCACCCGGTGATAGTTTTAATTTTTGTTATATCCATAACACAACTATCTAATTCAAACAACTTTTCTTTGTAAGCTAGCTCTTCAAATACAATGTTACTATTACTTTCACAAATAGAAATTATTTGTTTAGCAACATCCCTCATAATAACTCCTTCCCCAGAACCAACATTAAATACTCCCGTTGATTTTAAATCAATAAGTCTTAGGAAAAGATTAGTTAAATCATCAATGTAAAGAAAATCTTTAAAATCATTTCCATCACCAAAGACATTAATATCTTGATTACTAATGGCTTTTTTTACGAAAATAGGAATTACATTGTTTGGTTCTCCCCGACAATCAAACCCATAAACACTAGAAACTCTTAATGAAATTATTTTCAAACCATAGATCTTATGATAATAATTGATATACTGTTCCGCAGTTTGTTTGTGTATTCCATAAAGTGAAAAAGGATTTTGAAAAAAATCCTCGTTAATCTTTTTATCTAAAGCCCCAGTTTTTCCAAATTGTGTCCGCGAACCAATAAATATATGATAACAATTTGGATTAACATTTTTGATTGCTTCTAAAACATTTAATTCCCCTAAGCAATTAACTTTTAAACTATTGATAGCAATTTTATCTTCAACATGTTTATCTATTACTGCAGCTAAATTTATAACAACATCATGATCTTTAATTAATCTCTCAACTAATAAGTAATCGGTGATAGACCCACTCACAAAATTAACTTTTTTAAAAAAAGCACAAGATTGAATTTTATTCTCATTATTAGCTAGAATAGTAATATGGTTTTCTTGTTCCAAAAGTGTTTTCACTAAGTTTAACCCAATAAAACCATTCCCTCCAATTATTAAAATTCTTTTCATTTTATGCCAAAAGTAAATTCTTTATTTTTATTCTTTATTTTTTATCTCTTTTTGCTATTATGGCATTAATTCTTTTATAATCTTCAAATGTATGAATTTCAGTCCAACCTTTATTGACTTCTAAACAATCAACTTTGTGTCCTTGCTCAATTAACTTTTGAATAGCATAAGTAAAATCTTTGTTTTTCATTTCTTCATAATTCTCAGAATAGATTTGTTTTAGTAACTCGGTACCTTGTCCCGAAAACATTGCCATGCCAATAAATTCAAAATTTGCTTCATCCGGATCTAAATGTGAACCAATTTTAACAATTTCATTATGGTCATCAAAAGTTAATGATCTTTCACCTAGATAGGGGTCTCTTTTACCAACAACAAGATCTAACTTTTTATTATACCGATTAGCATTTAATTTATATGAAGAATCAATCACTAAAGTAATATCTCCTTCTTTCTTAATTAATCTTTCAACAATGTCCTTATCAAAAAGAAGGTCAGAATAAAGCATTAGAATTTTTCCGTTCATTTTATCTTTAGCAGTCATGATTGAATGTAACGCTTTGGTGTTTTCATATTCAGAGTTATGATACTTATTAATTGCAGGAAGATTAATTTTTTCCCCACAATAGCCAGTAACTACACTAATATCATTAATCTTAAGAGAATTAAGAATCTCAATATTTCTTTGAATAATTGGTTTGCCATTAATATCAAGTAAACAAAGAGGGGTATCTTTTAGGTATACATCATTGAGCTTAGGATCTATTGGCTTACCAGCGGCAGGAATAATAACTTTAATCTCTTCAAAGTCTCCTTTAACATATTTCGTTTCATGGTCCTTCATTTCAAAAGTACCTTGAAGTTCAAACAATTCTTTTACTGGAATCAATTTTTCTGAGATTGTATGAATCCCTCCTTGTTCTTTTATTTCCTTAAGTGTTTCTTTAATAGAAGTTACTGCAGATCTAATCACATGATTAGCATAAATAACCATCTTAACTTTAGGGTGATTTTTTATTTTATCCTCAGTCAAAGTGTAATAATTTGTAGGAACAATGACGATTGGAATATCTTCTTTCCACTCTTCAATAAACCTAATAACTTCTGCAGGATCACTTTGTTTAGAATGAATCATAATTGCATCTGCCCCTGCCTCAACATAAGCTTTGGCTCTTTTTTTTGCTTCTTCATGACCCCATCCAGCAATGAGGGCTTCAACACGAGCAATAACCATGAAATCATCATCTCGTTGAGCATTTTTAGCAGCCATAATCTTTCCAGAGAACTCAGCAATAGATGCTAATTCTTGTTTCCCTCCAACTAAAAGGCTATTCTGTTTTGGAAACTTTTTATCTTCCATAATTACTCCTGCAATTCCGGCTGCCTCAAATTTTTGAACCATCCGAATTACGTTAATAGAATTACCATAACCTTGATCAACATCAACAACAACGGGAATCGTAACTGCATCATTCATAGAAACTGCCGCATCTAAATAGTCTGTCATAGTGAGAATATTAGCATCTGGAACAGCATGTGACGCCGAAACTTCTAAAGAAGAAGCCCAAACTCCTTCAAAGCCTGCTTTCTCGATTAATTTCGCAGTCAAACCATTATGAGCCCCAACTAAACGAAAGAACCCAGGAAGATTAAATAATTCACGCAATTTTTTTGATTTTTCCATAATTTCACCTAATGCAAAAGCAGAATTGAAAACTTATAAAACTTATGAATTTGTCTTATTAATTAAGACTATTAATTAAAATATTAAATGAAAGTCTTCCCAAAAAATAACAAAAATAACGTTAATCTTTACTCCATAGAATATATAAAGGGACTACCTTAAATCAAATTTATGAAAATCTTATTAGTCCATGAATTATTTATGCCCGACCAAGTTGGAGGGGGCGAAGTTTTAGTTTATGAATTAGCAAAAGGACTAATTAAGAAAGGTCACGAAGTCAAAGTCTTTACAACTGGAAAGCCAGAAATTAAACAGTATGAGAATATCCCAACAGTTAGAATAAATATCAACAGATATTTGTTTAATTTTTCATTTCTAAAAATAAAGAAATTAGCTAAAGATTATGATATCATTCAATCTTTTAGTTATAATGCTGCCTTCCCATCATATTTAGCTAGCAAACTTGGAAAAAAGCCAGTTATTTGTACCATCTTGGGAGTATACGGAAAAACTTGGAAGAAATTAAGAAAATTAAGTTTCTTTTGGAGAATGATGGAAAAAGTACAACTTAACAGAAAATTTAATGCCACTGTTTTCTTAAGCCCTCTCTCTCGTGAAATTGGTCATGAGATTGGGATGAAGATGGCCCCAAATTTTATAATTCCTTCAGGAGTTAATTTATCTAACACCCATCCCAATCTAAAAAAGGAGAAGTTTGTTCTTTTTGTAGGGAGGCTTTCAAAACAAAAAGGATTAGATTTACTTATTGATACAGCAGTTTTACTTCCAGAAATTAAGTTTGTTTTAGTAGGTGAAGGACCAGAAAAACAAAAGTTGCAACAAAAAGCAACGAAAAATGTTAGTTTTCTTCCTCCACAATACGGAGACAAATTGTTCAATCTATTTGGAAAAGCTCAGATTTTTTGTTTACCTTCTTACGCAGAAGGATTTCCAGTTGTTATAGTAGAAGCCATGGCCTCCGGTTGTGCCATTGTTTCAACTTTAGATTATCCTTATCATGGCCAGTACGTACCAAATAGGTGTCCGAACGAACTAGCCACTACAATTGAGAAATTGTATAATAATGAAAAATTATTACAGAAATATTCCAATAGCAATATTAAAGATTCTCGAGATTATACTTGGAATAACTTCGTTAATAAAACGGAACAAGTTTATCATTGGGTTCTAAATCAGAAAACATCAGAAAAAGAGATTGAAGATTAATGCACAAGAATTATAAATGAATTATAACCATTAACTACCTATTAATTTAAAAAAATTAACGAGAATGGATTAATTAATTGAAAATGATAAACCCAGCACAATTTTACGAACTTTTACAAACTAAAGAACTAACTATGTTTACCGGGGTGCCTGATTCTACCTTAAAACAATTATGTGCTTACATCACAGATCATGTGCCTCCAGAAAGAAATATTATAACTGCAAATGAAGGTAATGCAATTGGTTTAGCAAGTGGGTATTACTTAAGCACAAACAACCCTGCCATCGTTTACATGCAAAATTCGGGATTGGGAAATTGTGTTAATCCCTTAACTTCTTTAACTGATGAAGATGTTTATTCTATTCCAATGTTATTGATTATCGGCTGGAGAGGCGAACCAGGAAAAAAAGATGAACCGCAACATGTAAGAATGGGACAAATAACTCTGGAGATGTTGGATGTTCTAAAAATACCTTATTCTATTATTCCTGATACAATTGAAGAAACAGAAATAGAGGTTAGTAAAGCTGTTGTTCATATGAACAATCATAAAACACCTTATGCTCTTGTTGTAAGAAAAGGAACTTTCACGGAACATAAATTACAAAATACAAAAACAACAAATTATCCCCTTAATCGCGAACAAGCAATAAGGACCCTTGTTCCGTTATTAGAAGAAGATGCTATTATAGTTTCAACCACTGGAAAAACATCAAGAGAATTATTTGAATTTAGAGAAGAACTTCAACAAGGACACGAAAGAGATTTCTTAACTGTTGGTTCAATGGGCCATTCATCTTCAATTACTTTAGGAGTCGCCTTACAAAAACCAAAAAAGAAAGTATACTGTTTTGATGGTGATGGTGCGCTAATAATGCACATGGGTGCCTTATCAACAATTGGCCAGTTACAACCAAAGAATCTGTGTCATATTGTATTGAATAATTTTGCACATGATTCGGTCGGGGGACAACCAACTGCTGCAGACAATATTGATATTCCGCAAGTTGCTCAAGCTAACGGATATAAGAAAGTGTTCTCGGCTCAAAGCGAAGAAGAGATTAGAGCTAAAATAAAAGAAATCCAACAACTAGAAGGGCCAACATTATTAGAAATTAAAGTAAACAAAGGGGCAAGAAAAGAATTAGGAAGACCCACTACAACACCAAAAGAGAACAAATCTGAATTGATGAAGTATTTATAACTCATTCTCCTCGAAGGAAAATTTATTAAAATTTCTAACTAACTATACTCATAATTAAAAAGATTCAAAAAAGACTCTTTACTTAATTATCTTCCCAATCCTTTTTTGGAATTCTCCAGTCTTTTCCATAAACAAATTCGAGATGTTTTTCAGGATTAAAAGGGGCATGATACTCTTTCCCATAAAAATCTATTTTTCCTAATTGACTATAATGTTCTCTTAAAAACTTCCACTCAATGATTCTACAATCTTTTAGTGAAACTTTTTCCCATAATAATTGAATTAATTTCCCTTTATAAGGAATAAAAGTAAATATAAATATCACTACATTAAAAAAACCTTTTAAAAACCAAGAAGGGATTCTTGAATCTTGTAGCTCTCCACCATGCCTTCTTATTAAAGTAATAAATGTATTTATTATCATCCTTCGCTTTTTTATGCCATCTCTAGCTGCCAACAACAACCAACCCAATAACGCAGTAATTTTTGTTTTTTTCTTTAAACTTTTTGTTTGAAAAAAAACTAAATAGTCCTTTTTTTTCCTAAGAATATGAATATTAATATGTAATGAACCTTTCTTTCTAAATGTAATCATTCCACGATCAGCAAACCAACATACTTCAAACCCCTGATCTGATAGCTTATTAAGAGCATCTAGTAATGTATTTATATTAATTTCTTCCCTCACCATACTAGTATCAATATCACAATCCCAAGATAATATTTTCTTATCCCTAACTGCTCCAAGAAGGGTACCACAATCTAATCTCCAAATTAAGTTATGTTCTTCAAATACCTCTTTTATTTCTTCTAACGCTTTCACTGTTCCTTTTTCATGTGGGTTTTTTTCTTTTGAAGAAATTGTGGGCGTGTTCTTTCTAGAAATAACTTTTTCATTTAACTCCATTTGTATTTTTTGATTAATACTTTTATCTTTTATATTTCCAATTTTAGTTAAGTGTTTCCTAAAAGGACCGAGATTTGTCCTAAATATTCTACAATTTAACCAAAGGTATCCTTTCTCTTTTGTAATAGTATACACATTTTCTCTGAAAGGGTCTAATGGTGGTGTAAACCGAGTTGTTTTTACTATATCGCCAACTTTAAAAATTGTTTTTGTCATTTTCTTTATTATTCTCCACATAGTTAATCAATAAAATCAAAGATTATAATTACTAAGTAATTATAATTAAATTATGTTTGTTTTATCCCCACAAAACCTATTCTTTCACCATACATCGCTTTTGCCCGAATTGGATCTCTTTTAAGTAACAAATGATTAAGATCAAAGTTTTGTTTTTCTACCCAACATTCAAACTCTCCTGCACTTTTAAAACCGTCAACAGTTATATGGGAGTTTCTGAAAGTACCACTTTTTTTTACTTCTCCATCCCACCATAAATTTTCTTTTGTAACTTGTCGATAAAGCTCTGTTCCAGGAAGGGGATTCACAATGGCAACAGAATAACTATCTGCCCCACAACTAGCAGCAAACTTAATTGTTTCTTCCCTTTCTTCTCTTGTTTCGCCTGGAAAACCAACCATCCAAAAAGTATGAGTATACAACCCGGCATCAATAGCAGTTCTAATTGTTTGAGGAATAAGTTCTAAATCCAACCTTTTATTGGCCTGATCTAAAGTTTTTTGCACACCACTTTCACATGCTAAAGTGACTTGATAGCAACCCGAATCTGCCATTTTTTCAAATAATTCCTGATGCTTACCCTGGTGATAATCTACTCTGATTCCATTCGGCGGGCACCAAGGAATATTCAAGGGTTTCATTAGATCACATAATTCATTTAATTTTGAAAGGTCAGATGTTAGAGTATCGTCTTCAAACTGAACTTCTTGAATACCATGATTTTCAATAGCGTCTTTTATTTCTGCAACAATTTCTTGAGGGCTTCTCCACCTAACTTTTCTTCCCCAAGTAACGGGAGTAGTACAATAAGTACAACGTTCCGGACATCCCCTAGAAGCCATAACATTCAATACCCTTTTTCTTTCAGTATCTGCATTATGAAATAAACCAACATTAAAGTACCCTTCCATATTCATAAGATGCCTAGCGGGAGAAGGTAAATCTTGGAGATTAAGTGTTTCTCCAGATAAAGGATTAATTACTATTTTACCTGCTTCGGATGAAGAATTTTCTCTATGAACTAAACCGGGAATCAAACTATAATCACCACCAGTTAATAAACAATCAATTAAATGTGCAAATCTCAGTTCACTTTCTCCAACCATTGCAAAATCAATATTTTGATTATCCATGAAAGCCAATTCTTTTTCTAGATTTGATTCTTGGTTTCTAGGATCATTGGCATAAAGATAATCTGACACACTATTAGTGATATAGTTTCCACCTACAATAACTGGGAGATCTCTTTTAACCTCTTTTGTAATCCGAGCTAAGGCATGAGAGCCTTGAACAAGATTAGAAAAGAGTACAGAAATCCCAACAATGTCTGGATTAATTTCTGAGATATATTTAGCAATATCAGTATCTGATTCTCCCACAATAACTATTCCCTTCTCCCCGGAGGATTCAGAATGGTGATAGCCTTCTAATGCAGTATCACGAACATAAACGTCGTGGCCTTCTTTTTCAAGAACTGCCGCCAAATAACCCAAACCCAAAGGAGGTTGTATTCGGTTAACCCCTCCTTCAATGCCCCTGATATTTGGAGAGAATAACAAAATCCTACTTTTATTTACCATAAGTAATCTTCCTCTAAATCAATATCTAATAATTGTATTTTTTCGCATCAAGGGTCTTTTATAAAAGTTATGAATATGTAATGCAGTCAAAATCCTTTTATAAAGAACCCTAATGAATTAAATGTGGCCAAATCCACATTAGAATTATAAAAATGAATCGAAGAACCATAGAATATATAAATACTTTAATTTATTTAGTTGTTAAATGTCATTAGCAAAACAGAGGGAATATTTTGGAATTGGAAAAATAGATAAGTTAAAAGAAATATTAGCATTAGAACGAGCAAAAAAAGTATTTTTAGTAACCACAAAAAGATCATTCTCATCTTCTAGTGCTAAAGAAAGAATTGCCCCCCAATTAAAAGATTACCAGGTCACTATTTTTAACGAATTCTCCCAAAACCCAAAACTAGAAGATATTAAAAGAGGAATAAAGATATTTAAAGAAAGTAATTCCGATTTAATTATTGCTATTGGTGGAGGGAGTGTAATTGATATGGCAAAATCAATTAATGTCTTATCTGCCCAAACTTTAGCACCTGAAATATACATCATTGAAAAAGTTCCGTTTGAAAAGAAAGGTTGCCCATTAGTTGCAATACCAACCACATCAGGAACAGGAAGTGAAGCGACACATTTCGCGGTTTTGTATATTAACAAATCCAAATATTCGTTAGCTCACGAAGAATATATTCTTCCAAATTATGCCATTATCGATCCCGAATTGACATTTAGTTTACCTAAAGCCATTACTGCTACAACTGGTATTGATGTTTTAAGCCAAAGCATAGAATCATATTGGTCGGTAAACTCAACTGAAGAAGCAAAGGCTTACGCCCAAGAAGCAATAAAGTTAGTTTTAAAAGATCTAAAAACTGCGGTTAATTACCCTTGCAAAGAAGCCAGAGTAGCAATGGCCAAAGCGGCCAATTTATCTGGAAAAGCAATTAACATTGCAAAATCCACGGCCCCACACGCGATATCATACCCTTTTACTTCATACTTTAATATTCCTCACGGCCATGCAACAGGATTAACCCTTGGCCCAATACTAGTTTTTAATGCCAATATTAATGAAACTAATTGTACAGACCCAAGAGGGGCAGAATATGTTAGATTAACTATTAATAAAATAATTTCTTTTTTTGGGTCTACTTGTGCCGCTGATACTTGTAAAAAAATTCAATATTTAATGCGAGATATTGGACTTGAAACAAACATTAAAAGATTAGGGATTGATTCTGAAGAAAAAGTAAATTTAATAATTGAAAAAGGGTTCAACCCCGATCGAATTAAAAATAACCCCAAAAGAATAGAGCCAGAACAGTTAAGAAAAATTTTAAATGAAATTAGCCAAGAAACAGAAATTAAACCAGAAAAAATGGAAACAGTTTATATTGGCATGGTTGCTGATAGCATCCACCACGGCCACATAAATATTATCAGTGAAGCAAGAAAATTGGGAGATGTAATTGTGGGATTAGTTACTGATGATGCGGCCCAAAGCTATAAAAGAAGACCAATCTTAAGCTTTAGTGATAGAGCAAGAATTATTAAAAATATCAAAGGAGTAACAAAAATTGTTCCCCAAAACACATTGGATTATGTCCCAAATATAGAGAAATATAAACCATCAATAATCATGCATGGGGATGATTGGAAAAAAGGATCCCAAAGAATTATTAGAGAAAGAGCATTAAATGCAGTTGAAAAGTATGGGGGGAGAATTATAGACCTCCCTTATACTAAAGGCATTTCAACTACAGAATTTATAGAAAAAGTTAAATCTTGTTCATTAAATAAAAAAAACACAACCCAAGCAATAATTCTGGCAGCAGGGATGGGTACAAGATTAAGACCACTTACTGAAGAGACACCAAAATGTTTAATTAAAGTGAACAATAAAACACTATTAGAATATTCACTTGATTGTCTTAAAGAAAATGGAATCCAAGAGGTAATTATTGTTATTGGTTATCGCGGAGAATTAATTAAACAAAAAATAGGTAATGATTATCACGGCTTAAAAGTAGCATACATTGAAAATTTACGTTTTTCCGAGACTGGAAGTATGTATTCTTTGTCACTTGCTAAAAAAGAGATTAAAAATGACATCCTGGTTTTAGAATCTGATCTGTTATATGAATCGTCTGCTATTAATACAATATTAAATTCAAATCATAGAAATACTATGGTCATCTCTAAATTACTTCATTCTGGAGATGATGTTTACATTTGTACAAATGAAAAAGAAGAAATTATTAATCTTGGGAAAGAAATATCAGAAGAAGAGAAAAAAAGAGCTAAAGGAGCAATGATCGGAATTTCAAAATATTCTGGTGAATTTCTTGCAGAACTTTTTAAGAAAGCAGAAGAAGATTATGAAAAGGGGGAAGTCAATTACCATTATGAAGAGTGTGTATTTGCCACCAGTCATGAGAATAACCCGGTTAAAGCTATCTTTTGTCCTGAACTTCATTGGATTGAAATTGACAATGAAAATGATTTAAAGAAAGCAACAGAAGTAACATACCCCAAGATCAGAAATTTAGAGAATAATAAGCAAAAAAGTTCAAGTATAAAAAGAAATATCCTTTTAAATCCTGGACCAGCTACTACTACTGACACCGTAAAATATGCACAAATTGTTCCCGACATTTGTCCAAGAGAAAAAGAATTTGGGGATGTAATGAAATACATTAATAATAATTTAATTGAAATTGCTGGGGGAAATACGGAGGAAGATGTCTGCGTATTATTTGGTGGCTCTGGAACGGCGGCCATGGATGCTACAATTAATTCTGTTGTACCACCTGATAAAAAAATCTTAGTGATTAATAATGGAGCATATGGGGAAAGAATTGCTAAGATTGCTCGAGCGTATAGTCTTGGTTGTATTGAACTAAAGTTTGAATGGGATGCTCTACCAGATCTAAAAATAATTGAGGACCAACTAAACGAAAACCCTGAAATTTCTTGCGTTGCTATGATTCATCATGAAACAACAACGGGACTATTAAATCAGGTTAAAGAAATTGGAGAATTAGTTAAAAATCACAATAAAGTGTTCATAGTTGACACAATATCTAGTTTCGCAGGGATCCCAATGAATATTAAAGAATTTAATATTGATTTTATGATGTCTACTTCAAACAAGTGTATTCAAGGAATGGCAGGGGTTAGTTTTGTTATTTGTAGTAAGAAACAACTTGAAAGAATTAAAGAATACCCACGCCGATCTTTTTATTTAAGCTTATATGACCAATACGAATATTTCATTAAAAATTACCAGATGAGGTTTACCCCCCCAGTACAAACATTATATGCTCTTAAAAAAGCAATTGCAGAATTTTTAGAGGAAGGATATGAAAACCGAGTTGCAAGATATACTCAGAGTTGGAAAGTTCTAAGAGCAGGAGTTCAAGAATTAGGATTTAAGATATTAACTCAACCTGAAAATGAGTCCAACCTTTTAATTACTTTACTTAATCCAGAACACCCTAATTTTAATTTTAATATTCTTCATGACAAATTATTTGAAAAAGGATTTACTATTTATCCTGGAAAAGTGGGAAAAGTTAATTCATTTCGGTTATCTAATATGGGTGCCATTGATGAAAAGGATATTAGCGAATTCTTAGTAACATTTGAAGGTGTATTAAATGAAATGGGAACAATTGGACAGCAAAAACCAACATAATCAGAACTTAAAAAATTTATAAAAATGATTACTAGAAATCAACAGAAAGAAAAATATGAAACTGATTTAAGATACCATTCAGATTCGGACAACTTAAATCAAACGTTTGATAACCGCTATTCATTACGTAATAATTGGGGATTATATTTTGAATTAATAAAATTTAAAGAGATGGTTAAGCTCTTAAATAAAAGTAAAGTTAGGTTAAAGAATAAAAAAATCTTAGATTTAGGTTGTCACCGTGGCTTTACTTCTAACCTTTTAGCACAATTAAAAGGATCTTCTGAAAACATTTATGGGGCAGATTTTATCAATTCTTTTGTTGAGCAAGCCCAAGAAATTAATCCTGGTGTTAAATTCTTTCAACATGATGTTTATAATGAGCTACCTTTTGAGAACTCTTATTTTGATTTAGTTACATTAATTTACTTGTTTAATGCCCTTCCCTCCCAAGACCAACAAGAAGTTGTTAAGAATATTTCCAAAAAAATAAAAGTAGGAGGTCATATCTTATTCTTTGACTTGTTTGAATCCAGAATGTCACGAGTAACACAAAGATTAGCTCACCTTAACAAGAGATATACTCCTTTGCCACATTTTAATGATAAAATTATTAAAAAATTGTTCCCGGACTTTAAGATAATCCAATCTAAAAAAATAATTAATTTGTTAACTTATCGAACAATTGGGTTTTCGTATGGTTTAGCAGAATTTTTAGATAAAATGTTACCATGCGAGTATTATATCACATTATTAAGAAAAATAAAATAAAATGGGCGAAAAAAGAATAAAAGAAAATGTGGAATTTTGGGATTGGGTATTCAGATTTGTATCTAAACCAGTCACACACTTTTTTGTTAAGTTCACTAAGATAACCCCTAACCAAATCACCATATTAAGTTTTATTTTAGGCTTATTAGCCGCGGGACTAATTTTAATGGGAGATTATAATTACTTAGTTGTTGCAGGCGTCTTAGTATTAATTTTCATGGTCTTAGATAATGTTGACGGGGAGATTGCTAGAATAACTAAGAAAACAAGTAAGTTAGGCCATTGGTTAGATGGAGTTGTGGGTTTTATTATAAATGAAGCATTAATTTTAGCCATGGCATTAAGTATTGGTAGCCCATTATCTCTATCCGTTGGATTATTAACAATGATTGCTTTTCCAATGCAATATTTATTAATATTCTTTTACAAAGCAGAGATTGTTAAAGAGAATGCCCCAATTACAATTGGATCTGGAAGCCTAATCAATAAAATAAAGTATTTATATGGTTCAACCTTCTTTCAATTTACAGTTGCGATAGGTTGCTTTTTCAATAAGCTACTATGGGTTTTAATCTTCTTTGCAGTCATCGGAAACTTATTCTGGATGGGGACATTGTTTGTCCAATATATCAACTTAAAACGAAAGTTTTAAAGAAGGCGGTTGTTCTGACTATAGAATGGTAAACAATTTGTTGAGTCATTATAAAGTCTCCCCAAAATTAGAAGTGAAATTAACAGCAAGTTTTCCTTTATCTCGGAGTACAGGAATTCAACAAGCTTATAATTCTCAAGAACCAGATTGGGACTTATTATTTACGCATTGGGGTAAAGAGATTATATATATTAATCCTAATATCCCCCAATTACAGTGGAGAGAGATATGCTTAGCAACCCATTGGAATCAATTTGAAGAAGCAGTTAAAAAAAATGATAAATTAGTACTAGATGGGAGAAAAATCGATGGTTTTTCAATTCAAGCTCAACGTAAAGGGGCTTTAAAAGATTTAAGTTTTTTATCTACTGCAAATTATTGTTTTACTCTTACCGATGATGACCAACATATTTTAATGGGAGTTAGGGGAGGAAGTGATAATGTAGGACAAGCAGTAACAATGCCATTGGGGGTTGTTTCTTATCCTTCAGAACCTGACCCTAATAATTTAGATCCAATTACGGCTTCAGTTTACTCCGAAGCAAATGAAGAAGGGGGCATTTTACCAAATGAATATTCTTCATTAAATTGTATTGGAACCTTGCGACAAGAGCAATGTTCTACACCAGTAAATAATCTTATTTGGATTGGAAGATTAAAGATTACAGGTGAAGAAATTATAGAGAGACACAAAGTAGCCATTGAATTATATAATAAATTTGGAAATGATTCTGAGAACATATTAAAGGCACGAATGGAGTTGAGAAAAAGATTTTTATTTAATCCAAGATTTCCAAAAGATGCTTGGGAAAATTCAAGATTAAATTTATTTTCTAATGATCCCGAGAAAATGGTTGCAGATCTCAGTTATTTAATTGACCAAGGAAAAGAAATTAAACATGGATTATATGGTGCTTTAGCCTTATATATTTTAAACCAACATGGAGATAAATATTATAGTCAATTAATGAATATACCACAATTTAAAGAAAAGATTCATGATCAAAAATTATAGGAACAATAAAAGAAATAATCCATATCAAAAAGTGAATATATCAATGTAGCATAATATTTATATAATCAATTTTTGTTTTCTCTTTAAATGAAAGCATTAATTACTGCGGCCGGAATGGGTACGAGACTGGGTAATATTACTAAAGACACAAACAAGTGTATCTTAAATGTCGGAAACAAACCATTACTTCTCCATTCAGTCGAGATTCTCAAGAATGTAGGAATTGATGACATATATGTAATTATTGGCCATCACGGAGAGAAAATTAAACAACTTCTTGGAGATAAAGTTAATTATATCTATAATCCTGATTATGCCACTACTAGTATTCTAGGTTCTATTGTTCTTGCTAAAGAACATTTATTCCAGTCAGAATTTGTTTTTCTAACCGGAGATTCTTTGCTCCATCCCGAACTCATCAAGGGCTTATTAGAACCAAGTCAAGATGTTCTTGTTTCTATTGAGCTTAAAAAATGTAATGAAGAAGATATGAAAGTTGTTTTAGAGAACCATAATATTAAAGAAATAAGTAAAACAATATCTTTGGATCAGGCCCAGGGAGAATATACTAGCCTTACTAGATTCCCAAAAGAGTCTTCCACTGTTTTTTTTAATGAAGTTGAAAAAGCAATAAACAATCAGAATTGTAAAACTTATGTTGCTGACATCCTTTTAAATTTACAAAATTTAGGGTTTAATCTTAAACCAATATATACCAATAAACCAAGAATTGAAATTGATTTCTTAGAAGACTTAGAAAAAGCCCAAGCATTGTACAAACAATATTTTTGATTTCTAGTATGAAAATTATAAGAATATAGAAAAGATAAAAAGAAAATTAAAAAAGAAATTAATAAAAAAATTAAAATTTCTTTTCTTCAACACCTAACCGATCACAAATTTGACTAATACTAATTACTTTCAAATCATATTGATCTGCTAAGCCCCTAAGTTGTGCAGGGGAAGCCATTTTGTAAGGGTCATCAGGATGTAATATTTCCATATCAACTACCACTGGAGGATTGATTCCAGCTAACTTCATCAATTCAATTCCCGATTCTGTATGACCTTGTCTAGCATAAAGTCCCTGAGGATTACCTGCAATTGGAACAAGATGTCCTGGTCTAACCAAGTCTTCTGGGGTTGATGCTCTTTCTTCTAATTCTCCGGAAACTAATCGTGAATAATCAAAAGGCCTACCGTTCTCTCCAGTTTGATAAGGAACAAATCGACCGCCAAGAATATTCGCAGTTTGTGCTCTTTCTGCAGCAGAACAACCAGAATGACCATACAATGTATCGGTAGTTAAACGAAAATTAGTTTGACTACTTTCTTGGTTATCACTTGCATCTACTTGACCAGGCAACCCAAACTGAGTTGCATAATCTTCAGGCATAAAAATAGCAATAAATGCCCCTTTAGCATTATCTAAAACAAATTTCATTGTTGTGGGTGTTATTTTAGCAGCAGAAACAAGAAAATCTCCTTCTCCTTCCCTACCTGGATTATCCATTAAAATAATTGGTTTGCCTTGTTGGATATCAATTAAAGCATCATCCAAACTATCTAATTTTACGCCATAATTATTCATTTTATTTACCTCTTCACATTTTTTAAAAATGTTAAATTTATAAAGTAATCTCAAATTCTGATATATAAGTTTTATGCACTACAAATCAGACTACGAAAACCTAAATGATTTAAAACCCACATTCCAAAATAGAGATTAATTTAACAGAAAGACAAGAGATCCAAAAAAATGAAAACCAAATATCCATTTAAAACAATAACAAAAACTGAAGAGCAACTTCATTCTTGGACTTATGTATTTCTACTTAAGTATCCAACAATCTTATTAACCTGGCTATTTGCAAATTTTACTAACTTCTCTCCAAACTTAGTTTCTTTCCTAGGGCTGATTCCTTCTTTTATTAGTGCTTATTTTTATGTTAATGGGAACTTACTATTTGGTGCTCTTTTTTATCTCTTGGCTTGGCTTCTTGATGGAGTTGATGGAAGATTAGCAAGAGTCAAAAGCCTAGGGTCAAAGTACGGGGCATTTTATGACAATTATGTTGGCCAAATTGGTTTTATTATAATGATCATGGGATTTTTTTATGGTATAGCTAGAATAAAACAAAATTCTTTATGGTTGTTGTTGGGCATTCTAGTTTACTTTCTGGTTACTTTCCGCAGCTTGATTGCTTTAAAAGTTAAAACCTTGATGGGAAATGAATATCGTGTCAACTTAGATGAAGTAAATGTTGAAGAAGCAAGTATTAAAGAAACAAAAGGATTATGGGGATTAGCTGTAAGATTACAAAATAAACTGAACCAAAAAGGTTTAGTTGAACCATTTAACCTAATTGATATGATTGTATTGATTTTTATTATTGGCCCAATTGCGGAATTAATTTTATCTGGTTCTCTAATATATGTGATAATATTTGCATTGATTATGATTATAATAAAAGAAATCATCTGGTTTCTCTATTATAGAAAGATTTTAAAAGATAGGTGAAATTAAAAATGAATATAATTCTTCTTACTGATGGATTCATGCGGAATAAAAAAGAATCAATATATCTTACATTAACTAGTTTAAGTAAAGAATTAATTAATCAAGGACATCAAGTAGTAATTATTGCTAATGGAAATAATGATCTTCCCCGGATTAATATTGAAGAGAGAGTAACAATCGTTAGGCCGCCAAAAATCTTCAGTTTTTGTAGAATAATGAGGATAATTATTATTGGTCCTTTTATTAGAGTCTTACAAAAAAAACAGAAAAGAAAATACCAAATCATTAATAATTTTAGTTCTGCTCCAATCTTAGTATTGAGAGCAGTATTTGCAAAATTGTTTTTGCCAAATATTAAAATTATTCAAAGCATAAAGTCTTATTCAAAAATGAATCTTGGAAACCATTTTTTTCATTTACTTAATTTTGCAAATTTAGTAACTATACCAACAAAAGTATTTGCAAAAAAGCTGGTTAGAAAAGGAGTAAAAGAAGAGAAAATCGAGGTCATGAGATCCACCATTAATACCAATAAATTTTATCCAAAGAATGGAGACAAACTTAAGCAGGAATATGGCTATAACAATAAAAATGTGATTTTTTATTATGGGGCATTATGGAAAGAAAAAGGAGTGAAATATCTTGTTGAAGCCATCCCCGAAATTAAAAAGGTAGAACCACAAACAATGTTCATTTTTGCACCACGAGAAAGAAAAGAATTTTTATATCAACATAAGAAGTTACTAAATAAAATTAAAAAAATACCTGATACAACTATTTTAATTAACAAAATTAAAATTGAAGATTATGTCAATATGGCCCAGATTTTAGTACTCCCTTATGCCAGCATTATTGGAACAGAAGGTAATCCTTCCTGCTTACTAGAAGCAATGGCTTGTAAAACTGCCGTTGTTACAAGTAATCTCCCTGAGTTGAAGGAAATTGTGCAACATGAACAAGATGTTCTTTTAGCAGAACCCGAAAATCCCGCCTCCATTGCTAAAAATGTAATCCGATTATTAAATGATAAACAGTTACAAGAAAGATTAACTGAAAATGCATATAAGAAATCAAAACAATTTGATGTAAGAATCATTGCCCAACAATATTTAAAGTTATATCAAAATGTTTTAAACAAGAAGTAATAATGATTAAATTATGAATAAACTCTGATTTGTTTTATTTATTCAAGAAAGAAAGAGTTTTTGTGACTATTGCATTTAGATTTAACTCTTTATTATCAGTCTTCACATTATTTGCTTCAAAATTATTAGATAACTGTTCAAATAAACCCATCTGTCTACTTAATTCTTCAGGAGACTGGTCCCTTTTTCGGTTATAAAGAGTATTGGGATCATTGTAAAGATAAAAAGTTAAAGAAGGTTTAGGGAAAAAACTAAGAAAAAATCTTTTCAGAAAAAAAGGAACATGTTTCATCAAAAGAATATCGCTGCAGTATCTGTCTGTGACCACAATAAAGCGTTTTCTCTTTGGTAAAACAATAAACAAATATCGAATTAATAAATCAAGAGTATAAATTGGAGAAGACAATGAATAAATAATTTTCTTTAAGTTCTTGCCAACTTTCTTTTTCTTTTCAACCCCTTTGTAAATATTACCAATCTTTTTAATGGGGATTATATTCTTCTTTCCCCGTCCAACATAAATTAAATTGACAGGATAACCATTATTCTTTAATATGCTTACCAATCCTTCTGTCATTGTTGATTTTCCAGATCCATCTGGCCCAATTAAAGAGATCAATGGTTTGCTAGGCATCAATAGATTAAGTAAAGGAACCTTTCTTAAAGGACAATATTTTCTACTAAAAAACCACCGAGCAGATAATTTAGTAAAAGTCCAAGCCCTTTTAAAATCTTTAAAAGCATAATAACTCGCTAAGAATTTCATTCTTCTTTCAATCTTCTCAAATGTTCCTTCTTGTACATTCTTTAATAAAAATAAAGCAATCTTTTTATTAAATATTTGAGCCAGGTTAGATTTAATATAACTAAAATTAAGATCTTCCTGAGATAAACTCACCAGTTCCTCTTTATACTTATGTTTAAAAAATCGTTTTCCCAAAATAGAATGACATAAATAATGAAGATAAGAATCATTAACAGAAAGTATTGGAAAGAAATACTTGTTTTCTATTCCTGATAAAATCTGATTCATCTTTAGATACACAATGTCGTTCCAGTAGATTCCTCCTTTTTGTAAGTCAAAAGAAAAAGTTTTTTTATTCTCTGGAAAATATTTCCAAAAACCTTGGTGTTTTAAAGAAAAGTTCTTACTAGATTTATTAAACCCTTGATTAAGCAATATTTCTTCGGCGTTATTCCAATTACTATCATCAACAGAAATATCCAAATCAGTCCCCAGATCCCCTTGATTTAAGAGAAAAGCATAATTACGTAAAACACAATACTTGATGTTATTCTGATTAAATACTTGTAATATTTCTTTTATTTTTGGAATCATTTTGCAATCGTTTTTGTAGTCATTTTCTAAATAACTTAAAGTAATATTTCAATTCTTTTAAGCTCCAAACCTTAAAAAGCCAAGCTAAAAGTAGATATAATGTTCCAGCCATAGTAATGCTTAAGATAACATTTGCCCAAAGCCCAAAAGTTAAAACATCTTTTAAAAAGTTAATGAAAAACAAGAACATAATCGCCAACAAAGATAGTTTAATCCATTCCATAATACGAGATTTCATACCCAAGATGCGGTTCAAGAATATAGTTGATATAATAAAAACAATAAAATAACTCACAGAAGTAGCAATGGCCGCACCAATAATCCCATAGATAGGAATTAAAATAACGTTTAGAGTTACGTTGATTAAGGCAGCAATTACGATTGTAATTGTAACTACTTTTGGTTTGCCAATGCCAGAAATCATATTATTATTGATCCCAGCAATGATATAAAATAACACGCCCACTAAAAGTATTTGAAAAGAAACTGTTCCAACATTAAATTTTAATCCAAAAGATAAAGTTATAAAAAGTTTAGCAAAAGAGAATAAAGCAAGAATCATTGTACTCATAAAAAGAAAAGTATATTTATGTAATAAATTAATTCCTGCCGTCAATCGTTTAAAATCCTTCTTAGCAAACAATTCTGAAGTCATTGGAAAAACTACGGCTGACAAAGATGTCCCCACGAATAAAAATAACATTGCAGAAGGGAGGATTGCATTATAAACCCCAACCTGTTCTAAAGTTCCAAAGTAAGTTAATATTAAAGTATCTAAGTAACCAATAACTTTTCCCCCAATTCCAGTAAACAAAACAGGCAAACCAAACAGAAACATTTTTTTAGTTGTTTTTTTAAATGAAATTAAGGGGTATTGAAAGAAAGGGAAAGTTCGTATTGCAAAAGGTAGCAATATGCAAAATAAAATTAATGACCCCACCACATATGCCCAGGCTGTCGCAAGAACAGTCTTATGCCCGAACATAAAGAATATAACCAAAGTTATTAGGATAATCCCATTTTTCAAAAATTCAAATAAAGAAAAAACCCTGAAGTTCTGAAAACCTCTTAAAATATATTTAGTCATCTTAAAAAAAACGCTGAGAATAATATACATGATAAATAACTTAATTAAACTTTCCGCCATGGCTTCTTTAAAGTAACTAGTTGCTAAAAAACCAGCAAAAAAATAAAGAAAGAAACTAAAAATAATAGAACTGATTAATTGAAAAAATAGAGTTACAAAAGTAATTGTGGTAATTAAATGTAATTTATTACTTACCTTAAACTCGGCAATATACTTGACTAATGCAGTTCCTAAACCAAGATCTCTAAAAAACAACAAGAACATTACTAAATTAAAAACGGCATAAAACAAACCATATTCTGTAATACTAAGATTTCTTGCAAGAATAATTTTTGTTGTAAAAGCTAACAGATTTGCTAATGCATTCATTACGAAAATTAGGGTTGCGCCAACAAGTGCTTTTCTAAAATAATTAACCATTTTATACTATCTTAAAAACAACGTAAAGATTCTCTTTTTGATAAATTGGTTGGAATGATGGTGAACTAACAAACCCATTTATTCTTTCCTGGAATTTCTTATTTACTTGTTCCTCATCACCACAATCGGGGGTCAAATATTTTAAATCTCCAATTCCCGCTAGAAGGTATTCGTATTTGTTCCTTTTTAAAAAAGAATATAATTCTTCATTGTTTAAGCCCATGATACATTGATCTCTGGTATTTTCAATAATGTCTTCACACCAAGTACAACTAAATGCATCAAAACCGGCCATTAAATGGTTTCGATCAGAGTAAGTAAAAACTGAAGTCCCTTTAGGTAATGTTGCAAACCACTCCGCATATTCAAATGCAACTTGGGGATTCCCACCACCAAAATAGCCATACGTTGGCCAAATGGCAGTATTAGCAGAATATTTTTGATGAGCTGAAGTCAATACAACCCCTGAAACAACAACCAATAAAACTATGATTATGGGGATCCCTACTTTCTTCAAAGAGTTTTTAATCAACCAATAGCCTTCAGCTGCCAATAAAGAAATAGGAATTGCTAAAAGCATCCAGAATCTAAAAGCAATAAGTCCCACAGGAAGATTAAATGTCATACTATTAACTCCAAGGAAAGTAAAAATAAACCAGCCTATAGTTACAGGCAACCAATAATTTTTATTCCTAAAAGTTTTCTTGTAGAATATTAATGAAGACAAAACCCCAATAACAAGTAGAATACTAATAAAAATACCTACTCCAATTGGATTATTGATCATATTATTATGTTGAGCAAAGAAAAAATCACCAAAAGTATACGCTCTCGTTGCTGAACCCACATCTGGTGGAAACATGGATAATATCCTACTAAATAAGCTACTACTACCAGAAGTTTCTGCAATCTTGAATCCACCCAAGCCAAGAGCCTGAGCAATTCCGCTTGCCCCCTTATATTTTGTCAACATATTACCCCACCATATAAATGAAATAACATATCCAGCAACAATACTAATAAAAGACCATCTTAGAAATTTCTTAGCTAAAATAGATTTAATAACAAAATAAATTAATAACAGAAAACCAATCTTAATTGGTTGAGTTGGTTGTGAGACTGCTATGCTCGCAATCGTTAGTGCAGCAGGACACATCCATTTCTTATTTTCATCAATCTTTTCTAAACAATACATAGATACAAAGAAAAGAGCAGGAATCAATGAATGAGCCCAAATAAAATGACTAAGATAACAAGGAATCGCAGCTAGAATAAATGTTGCAAATAACGCTTTATTACTTGAACCAATAAAGTTTCTGGCAAAGAAAAAGAAAAATATAATGCTTAATGATATAATTAAAGCATTAAAAAACTTCAGAGTCCAATTAATAGAATCATTTGTTTGATACAATAAAGCCATTAAAATGTCATAAGCAGGAGGGTAAGGGTCCAAATAAGTCAGTTGATCATTATGCCTGTCAAGAATCTCCCTAGGAGGATCATAAGCCGTCTTTTCTAATGAAATATATTGGGCCCCATTTGCGTGTGACCAAGGATCAGCATTTTCTAAATAAGGATATGCTGTTGCCCCAGTATAATACATAAAAAATGTTGCTCCAAAAATAATCAGAAGTGTAAACATAATCAAATGAGATTTTTTTATTTTCAAGTTTGGTTTAAATTTAAACTTAAACTGGTCAAGATGAATAGGTTTATTCTTAATACTAACAATAAATTTAATTAAAGGATAAATTAAACCAATAGAAAGAAATATTCTCCAATCCAGAGGAATTCTAACAAAGTTAAAGAAAACAGACACTATTAAAATAACCCCTAAACCAATTCCTAAAATCATAAAAAAAGATTCCCATTTATCAACAATTTTCAATTTAAGAAGAGAAGTCATAGTATAACCAAACCCAAGTAAGTATACAAAAAATAAGATTATTGTTAGTATATCCATATTTAACCCTTCATAACAGAGAAATGATAAACCTCTATCCCCTTATAAGTTTTATTAAAGTCAAGAATTAAGTTTTTTTCTGCTTGTTCCAGATAATAATCAATATCGTTATAGTTATGAGAGAGAATCAACCAAAAACCTTTGCTTGAGAGTAATGGAAAAGAATAATTATTTTCAGTATTAAGACCCATGATTTTTGATTTTCCTTGGTAGTAATAATCAAACGGAACAATAGCAGATGAACTATCAAATAAGATTATTTCTCCTTTTTTTTCTTTTAGACTTATTAACTCAGAGACATTATCCCATTCCTCTTTTGTGATATCTTGATAATATAGTTGTAAGGAAGAAAAAGACAATATAATAATTAAGACAATAACACTTATTCTTAATAATTTCTTCTTAGTTAAGCTAATTATGTATGCAAAGAAAACAAAAAGAAACGGCAATAAAAATAAAGTATACCTGGTTAAGAAAAATGGAGAGTAGAGAGATTTGACAAATATTAGAATTAAAAAGAAATAGATGATAACCAAAAGTAAAAGAAAATTGTGATTAATAAAAAAGAAAAAGTTAACAATTTTCTTCCAATTTCTAACAACAACAAATATAGTCAAAATAAGTGAGATAATTGGAATTAAAAATAAGATAATACCAAGATTTGCAACACTTGAAGATAATCCCCACTTATTTATGAAAATGTTGATTAAAATATTATTGTACCAAAAAAACTTAGTTATAAATTTTGGTAAAAATGGAATAAAAAGTAAAATAATTATTAACTGGCTGATAAACCATCTCTTTAGAGATGTACCCTTTTTATAAAATAAGGATAATAAAATGATGTTTTGAACAAGAAAAATTAACAAACCAAAATAATGGATAGCATTTAAGAATGCACCTACAACTCCAAAGAAAAAATAAAGAAAAAGGCTGCTTTTTTTAGAATCCTTGTTTACAAAACCCTTAATTAATTTTACAAATATAAAAAAAGATAAAATTGTCAAAGTAGTAAAAAAAGAGAAAACTCTGGCTTCTTGAGAATAAATTATATCGAATAGTGAAATTGAAATCAATAGTGCTGATAATATTGCTACTTTTTTATCAAACAACTCTTTTGCCAAAAGGTATAGTAAGATTATAGAAATAACACCACACAATAAAGAGAAAAAACGTAAAGCGAACATAGAAAGACCAAAAATCTCTGACCAAAGATGTAAAATAATAAAATATACTGACGGCTTAGTCTCGGTAATTTCTGCTTGATCAATCACACCACCAATATTATCTTGATTAATTGATAATATCGTATATCCTTCATCAAACCAAAGATTTTCTTTATCTAAATCATAAAATCGCAATCCAAAACCCAAGAGAACTATTAAAGCCAAAATAATTAAGGGAACATATCTTTTTTTCATTTTTCTGATTTACAACTTTTGTTGTAAGATAGATATTATCCTTTCTGCAGTTTTACCATCACCATAGGGATTTGTCCAAGACCGATCCTTTTTAGTCATCTCTTTAGTTCCATTCAATACCGATTCTGGCTCAACTCCGACTAAAATATTACTACCAACATTTAATGTTTCGGGTCTTTCAGTATTATCTCTAAGAGTCACACACGGAACCTTTAAAACACAACTCTCCTCTTGCATCCCGCCCGAATCAGTCATAATTAGGTGAGAATTTTTTTGTAATTGTAAAAATTCCAAGTACCCTAAAAGGGGAATCGTCTTAACACATCCTGGAACTTTTAAATTAAACTTTTCCAACATTTTAATTGTTCTTGGATGAATGGGCCAAACAATTGGCAAGCCATGGTATTCTGCAACCAAAGAAATGCTGTCAAGTAATTTTAATAATCTAGGTTCAAAATCAACATTTTCTTGTCGATGAGATGACATAAGAATATACTGCCCCTTCTTTAATTCAAACCTTTGCAAAACATTACTCTTACGATCAGACAATTCAATATTTTGTGAAAGAGCATCAACAACTGTGTTTCCAGTAACAAAAATCTTATTTTGATCATGGTTTTCTTTAAGAAGATTGTTTTCAGTTGTAAGGGTCGGAGTAAAAAGAAAATCTGATAAATTATCAATTATTATTCTATGAGTTTCCTCCAACATTTGAATATCATCACTTCTAAGTCCTGCTTCTACGTGCCCAAGGGGAATTCTTAGTTGAGTCGCAGCTAATCCACCAGCTAACACAGAATTAGTATCACCAATAACTAAAACCACACTCGGTTTTTCCTGTTTAAGAATTTTTTTAATATTTGGAAGCATAGTACTTAATTGAAACTTAAATGCCCCCACCCCTCCTTGAATATGATATTTTGGAAGTGGCAATTCCAATTCTTCAAAAAAGAGTTTATCTAAGTCATAAGAATAATGTTGCCCAGTATGAATAATAAAATAATCAGTACCTCTTTGTTCACAACACCTAATTAAAGAACATGCTTTAATTATCTCTGGTCTGGTCCCCAGAACAATACAAACTTTCATTAAACAATCCACCCCGGATTTGGTTTCTCATACTGCCAGAGAACTGATTGAAGTGCAAACATGGTGACCCAAGAATTAACGTCAGAGGAAGTTTCCCCACTTAGCTTCATATTATAAACTAATCCCTCAAATTGGTGTTGTAATTTTCTTAAGAAAGAAGTACCCAAGAGGATATTCTCTTTATACTTCTCAGAATCAGCAAATAACCAAATTCTAATTGCTTGCGAAGTTGCATCCCCTTGTTTTTCTAATTCAACATTTTCTTTAAAATACCAATTATACAAACTACCATCTTTATTTTGTTGTTTAGCTAGCCATTCTGCGGATAATTGTATGGGTTCATTATATTGAGAGTACCCTTTAGATGTTAGAAAAATCAACCCTTCTGTAGCATAACAATGAGGATGAGTATAAACATAATCTTGTTCTTTGTTTATAGTAAAATAATTTTCTTTAAAAGCCCCCATTATCTCGTTGGTTAAACTCTCTGCTAGAACTTTATATTTCTCATCATTAAAGTATTCTGCAGCTTCAATTAGGGCCATAGTATTCTTAATCAAAAGAGAACCATAACTTAAAGACCACCTTGTTTTGTCAAAAATAGCTAAATCTTGTTTATCATATACTAATTCTTTCTTTTGTAGAGAGTTATAAATAAATTCAATCATTTTCTTCATAGCGTTTTTATGGGAATCACTTAACTCACTAACTTTACTTAATGCAATTAAACCTGAAAAACAAATAGCAGTATCAAAGACATACTTGAATTCTTCCCTACCAACTGAACCATCTTCATTCAAATTCTCACTTAAGTAATCTGCAGAGGTTATTGCTTTTTCTAAATACTTAGGCTCATTATATAACAGATATAAATAAGAGAAAGTCTTAACATAATATCCAATTATTTCAAAATAAATATAACCAGGTTTATCGGAATTAGTCCAACTATAAACAGCTCCATCTTCTGAGCAAATTTCAGAATTAGACAACCAATTAATCATTTGATGAGTAAATAATTTTAATTCTTCAGGAGCCATCTTTTATTTCTTCTTTTTTATTCTTACCGATTATTATTACTGACTACTCTTACTATTTTGGTGCTTGCTATTTTGATGTTTTCTGATTCTTAACAAATTCGATATTTCTCTTCAATCCTTCTTCAAAAGAAACTTTTGGTTCCCAACCAAATAATTGTTTAGCATAAGAATAATCACCACACAAACGATCTACTTCGGCCGCTCTTTCTTCTACATGAACAATCTCAGAAACACTATTGGTTAATTCTTTTATTTTTTGAGCACAATAATTTACAGAATAATCTTTACCAGTGGCAAAATTTACTGCTTTCCCTACTGCGTCTGGGTGGGACCCCATTATCAAAAATCCTTCTACTGCATCGTCAACATAAAGTAAATCTCGACTTTGTTCACCATTACCATAAACAGTAATTGGCTTCCCTTCCAAAGCTAAATTAATAAATTTTGGCACCATGTCATAAGTATGTCTTGGTCCAAACATATTAAATGGTCGAATAATTGAAACTGGAACCCCATAAGTGTTCCAATAAGCAAAACTATATCGATCTGCAGCAACTTTTGATGCAGCATATGGCGAAGTTGGATTTAACGGATGTTTTTCATCAATTGGAACGTATTGGGCAGTACCATAAGCTTCACTCGAAGAAGTACAAACTACTCTTTTAATATTCTTATTTAATCTAGCAGCCTCTAAAATATTTAATGTGCCAATTAGATTAGTTTCCATAACTTCAAAAGGATGATCAAAAGAAAAAGGCACATAAGCTTTTGCTGCCAAATGGAAAATCACTTCAGGACCATTACGATTAATTAAATTAATTGCATCCTTATCTGCAATATCTCCAGTGATAATTTCTTCAAATTCATCAACTAAGTGTGCGATTTTTCCCAATTGACATTGGATAGGGCCATCACTTGTTTTTTCTTTAACATAAACTGAAACTTTCGCTCCTAATTTTAACAATGCTTCTGTCAAATGTGATCCCACAAATCCATCAGGACCAGTGATTAAAACTTTTTTTCCTTGCCAGTGTGTATTTTCCATTATTGATACCCCGTCATGAGATTATTATAAGATTATTATAACAAGGAGAAAGCCCCTATTCGCTTTATAAATATTGTTAAACATTGTCAAGTGAAATGTACTTACTTCCCTGTGACAGAAGAGACAAAGAGTAGTAAATTAAAACCACCGATATCCAAATATTCTTACCATTCCTTTGATATAACGTAAACCATGTTCAGATAATACAAATTTTGATTCGCCCTTTTCCCTATCAACAGAATTAAAACCAACTTCTGAAATCTTTGCACCTTTTTTCATTAACTTAACTAAAATTTCAAGTTCAACTTCAAATCCTTCTTCTTTCGTTTTTAAGCCCTTCAATATTTCTTTACGATATGCTCTAAAACCAGAAGTAACATCCTTTAATTGAGACAAGATCATCAACTTGGTGAAAAAGTTAGTAATTTTACTAAGAAGATCAGATTTTAAAGGTACGCCCTTGACTCCAGCTCCCTTAACATACCTTGAACCAATTACAATATCATTATTGGAATCTAATCTATTAACCAATCTGGAGATTATTTTTGGAGGATGAGCTAAATCTGAGTCCATAGTAACAATGATTCTTCCTTTGGCAGCTTTAAAACCAATTGGTAATGCGTATCCTAAGTTCTTATTTGGGGCATAACTAATCAGTTTAATTTTAGAATAATTCTTCTGAAATTGTTTGATTATTTTTTCAGTCTGATCAGAACTACCATCATTAACAAAAATCAATTCATATTCTTCATTTAAATCAATTTGTTTAAAGAAAGTAACTATAAAACTAGGTAAAACCTCTTCTTCATTATAAACAGGAACAATTATTGAAATCATTTTTTCCTAAATACCCCATATAAAACTAAAGTTAAAAAATTTCTGATTCTTAAACATCTAAAACCCAAAAACATTTTTATAAACGATTTTCTATCATAAGTTCTGTTAATGGGTTCATCATTGGGATTTTTTTTACCAGTGATTATTCTTCGCAAGAACATTGAATTATAAATACTATATTTCCACGGAACTTCCGCAACTACAATTCCCCCTGGTCTGAGAATCCGATGCATTTCTTTAATTGTTTTTTGGGGATTATCTAAATATTGGATTAAACCAGTATTTACAATAACATCAAAAGAATTATCTTCAAAATTAAGTTTCTCTGAATCCATTACTTTAAATCCGATCATTGGAAAGTTTTTTTTTGCTCTTTCGATTGCCCAAGAAGATAAATCCACCCCCATCGTTTTCCCACTCCTCTTAAACAAATCAAAAGTATTTACTCCCGTTCCACAAGCTAAGTCTAAAATTCTTTTGTTTTTATATTTGGTTAATGACAAGATAAATTTTATTTTCAAACCATAAAACAAACGTTCTAAGAGGTTGCCTTTCTTTCTCGCTTTATACCAATCATAACGAGCAGAATTAACCCAATATTCCTTAACTTTTTCTTTTTCTACCATGTAATACTTTTCATAACAGGATTATATAAAACTTACGAAAGGAGATTCAATTTAAATTAGAAGTACATAAGTTATATAAATAACTATTTTTGCATTCTTTAATAAATTAAAATATTTATAGATCCCACCCGAACAAAAAATGAAAATAATAATAACGATTCCGGCTTACAATGAAGAAAAAACTCTTCCTAAAGTAATTGCAGAGATCAGGCAAGTGATGGAAAAAACTGATTATGATTACCAAATTATGGTTCTTAATGATGGAAGTATAGATCAAACAAAAAGAGTGGCAGAAGAAGCAGGAGCAATTGTTTTTTCCAATAAAAGAAATAAAGGGTTAGCTGATACATTTAAGCATGAGATTAAAAGATGTTTAGAATTAAATGCAGATATTATTGTTCACACTGATGCTGATGGTCAATATCCCGCAATATATATCCCCCAACTTATTGAAAAATTAAATAAAGGTTATGATCTCATTTTAGGTAGCAGATTTGGCAAAGGAAATTATTCTGGATCTTTAATGAAAAACATTGGAAACAAAACATTTGCTAAAGTTTTCTCGGGATTATTAAAGGTTAAACTAACAGACACTACCACGGGATTTAGAGCTTTTACTAGAGAAGTTGCTGAGCTTCCTCTGATCAATAATTTTACTTACACACAAGAACAATTAATCAGAGCCGGAAAAGAAAAAATGAAAATTGGTGAAGTCCCAATAACAACAAATAGAACAAGAAAAAGTCGATTATTTAAAAATCCGTTTGATTATGCAATTAAAGCTTGGATAAACATATTTAGAATTTATCGAGATTTTGAACCAATAAGGTTTTTTGGGCTAATTGGATTCTTAAGTATTATTTTTGGAATGTTAATTGGAGTTTATTTTGTATACTTGCATTTTACATCTGGAATCTCAGGACATTTAGGTCTTTTATTTCTAATGTTAATTCTACTTGTTTTTGGGGTTCAGACAATATTATTTGGTTTTATAGCAGATATGATTAGGAAATAAATAGAAGATTAAGAAATAGATAAAGTTTAATTTCTTCGCATTTGATTCTTTAACATATTAAATCCCATTTTCATCCCATTAATTAAACCAATCTTAAAAGAACTTAATGATCGAATCCCATAAGAAACAACGCCCACCACATAAAATATTCGGTTTGGTTTTAGTTTTATTAACTTTCTAATCAATGGAATGGTAGAAGGATATTTTGCACCAAGACTAAAAAACTTTTGTAAATTAGCAAATTGATCTGCATACTCTGATTTTAATAACGAAGAATCAAATAAAGAAGGAATAACGTCAACATTAAATTCCTTACCAATGTAACCATTCTCAACACAATATTCCGCTAAATCTGTTTTAGGATAAGGTTGAAAGATGCATGGCAAAGTATAATCTGTTTTAATCTTAGCATTAAATTTCATTGTTTCAATAGCTTCTTCAATTGTTTCTCCAGGAAGACCAATCATATTGTAAGTTCCAACTTTAATTTTATACTTTCTCAATAGTTCCACTCCTTCGATTATACTTTCATTTTTCAAAGCTTTACGTAAAAGTAAATTTCGCATATTCTCATTAGCAGTTTCTAAACCAAAAGTAATACAATCACACCCTGCCCAACTTAATTTTTTAACGACTTCTTCATTTAGTTCATTAGCTCTTCCTAAACAAGTAAAGGGAAGCCCAATTTCTTGATGATATAAGTCCAATAGTTCCATTAACCATCGCTTATCCACCGTAAAATTATCATCAATAAAACGCACAACTTCTAAAGGATATTTTTCTTGAACAGATTTAATCTCTTCAATTATTCTTGCCGGGCTCATTCTTCTAACATATTTTCCTTTACCTTTATACAAAAGCCTCTTAGCATGATTGTAACAAAAAGAACAATTATAAGGACATCCTCTGCTAGTAGCAAACCTTTTTGTCACTAAACCCCTTAAGAACGGAAACTTGGAATAATAAAGTTCACGATCTGGAAATGGAAAAGAATCTAAATCTTCTACTAAGTTTCCCAGTGGGTTTTTAATGATTTGTCCTTCTTTTTTTACCCATAATCCTTCAATATCAGAATAATCTTCATTCTTATCAATCCTATTAGCCAATTCTAACATTGGGACTTCACCCTCCCCAATACAAATCATATCAACCGCTTCTTCATTAATAACATCTCTAAAAAAAGTTGGATGGGGACCCCCAAAAATAAAAGGAACTGAAAAATATCTTTTTAATTGTTGAGCGGCTCTTAAGTTCCATTTATGGAATCCAGAAACAACTGAAAATGCAATGAGGTCAGGATTAAGTTTCTTTATCGAAGAAATAATCTTTTTTTCTTCTTTTAAAATAAATATCTCTACTTGGTGCCCTTGTTCTTTAAGAACAGCAGAAAGTGACATAGGGCCAAAATAATCAAATAAAGTATCTTGAATAAATGCGATTTTTGCCATGAAACCTAGTTTAAAACATTCCTTTTTTTAAACATTCCTATAATAAATCCACAACATATATAACTATAAGAAAAACAATTAATGATTCACAAAATGAGTAAAATAAAAAAACCGTTATTAAAGATATTAAAAACTCCAGCCCTTTATATTATCGGTATCGCAATTATTGGGTTTATTCTCTATAAAATTGGAATCAAAGAAATAACTGTGACAATTAGTTCTATGAATCTTTTTTATCTCCCCTTAATAATCATATTAACCCTAGGGGCATTATTCTTAGGCAGTTTAAGTATTTGGATTTTAGTAAGGCCAATCAAAGAAATTAGTTTAAGAAAAATAATTAGATATTATTGTATTTCTTGGGCGTTTGGATTGATTGCGCCAGGTAAAATTGGGGATTTCTCAATTCTCCTTTGGTTTAAGAAAAAAGAAAATATTAATTTTGGACAAGGGCTTGCAGTAGTAATATTAGATAAAGTAATAACATTCGCAATATTATTCATTTTTGCTAGCGCTAGTTTATTTCTATTTTTTCCATTTGTTATGGCATTAAAATTATTCTTTCTAGTTTTAGGTATTGGGGCCGTTGGTTTAATCATCATTTATACCCCCTGGGGAAGAAGAATTGTTAGAAAAACGATTCTGAGGAAACACGCAATTTATTTTAATGGTTTTTGGACAGCAAGTAAAAATTATTTTAGCAGTTTACAAAAAACACTTTTAATTAATATAGCTGCCACCCTAGGTAGAGTTATATTAACTGGATTGATTTATTATTCAATTTTCTTAAGCATAGGATTAAAAACAAATATAATTTATGTTTTTTTAATTTCTGCCACCGTTTTAATTATTTCATTTATTCCAATCTCTATTAATGGCCTGGGTATAAGAGAATTAACCAATGTTTACTTGTATAGCCAAGTTGGAATTACGCCACAAATTGCTTTTTCCTCATCTATCATCAATTTAATAATACTTTACGTTCTTGGAGCAATTATCTTTTCTTACACTTACAAGATGAGGAATTCAGAAAACGATCCTCAATCAGCCCCAGATACTTTTCCCAACTAAAATTCTGTTTATAAACTTTGACGTTTTCAATAAAATTTTCTTTTTTATTAAGTTTGTAGAAATTAACAACCGCCCGAGCTAAAGCAGAAGCATCTTTGGGTGGGACTAAATATCCTGTATAATCATCTTTTACTGATTCTGATAATCCACCAACATCAGTAACAACACAGGGTTTATTAAAATGATATGCAGTTTGAACAATCGCTGATTGAGTTGTAGTTAAGTAAGGTAAAACTAACAAATCAGAAACAACAAAATATTTGCCGACTTCTTTATCGGGAACATAATTATCAATTAATACAATTGAATCTTCCAAGTTGTTATCTTTAATTAAATCTAAATACCTCTTTTTATCTTCCCAAAATTCTCCAACAATTAAAAGAGTAATATCCCCTAATTGTTTAACAATTTCGGGCATAGCTTTAATTAAATACCATAAGCCTTTATATTCGCGAATATAACCAAAAAAAAGTATTGTTCTTTTCTTTAAACCCATGTCTATTTTTAACTGTTCTGACAGAACCACTTTATCAAAATTATTAAAATTTGGCAAGAATGAAGTAATTACAGAACATTTCTTATTCATCTTTTTTACTTCTACTGCTTCATCAGAAGAATGAGCCACAAAATAGTCCACATTACTAAAAGACAGTTTTGTTAAAAAAGAGTCCACTAAACGCCCTTCGTGTGGCTTAGCACAATGACAAATAAATATGGGTTTAGCTTTTGAAAAAAGTTTAATCATAATGGTGAGAGGGTAAAATACTGGAGTCATTGCCGGAGACACCCAGTTAAAAAAAACAAATTTAGATTTATTTCTCTTAATCAATTTAACAACCTTAATCCAAGTAAGTGGGTTCAAATAATCTAAAACAAACACAGATTTATTTTTCTTAATAACTTCAGAACTATTATTTTCTACTTGATTCTTAACCAAAAAAGAAGGGTAACGCCTCTTCCAACTGATTAATTGAACTTCATGTTTTTTGCTAAATTCTTGATTAAGTTGTTGAGTAAAATGAGTTATGCCACCTTTGTAAGGATAAACCGGACCAATTAAAGTTATTTTCATTTTTTATTGAACTATTTTTATACTAGAGATAGTATTCTGAAGAGCTTCTTTCATTGAATGATATTTTCTCTCACCTAATGCTATAGTGATTAAATTGTTGGAAATGGTCCGATATTCTTTTTTCAGATTATTTTCATCAGTATATTCTATACTAATCATTTCATCACCCAATATTTCTTTAATAAGTTCAGCAATATTACTTAAAGACAAGACTTCTGAGGAAGAAAGATTATAAACCCGATGTTTTAGTTCTAAAAAATTAGAAGAGGCCAAATCAATTATGTCTCGCACTAAATCCTTAACATAAATAAATGTTCTTTTATTAGAACCATCACCAAAAACGGTAATCTTTTGTTTTGTCATTGCATCTTTAATAAAACGCGGGATAATCTGAGGATAATTGTCAAAGTCATCACCCTCGCCAAAAGTATTATCAATACGAATAATAATAACATTTAAACCAGATTCTTTATTATAAGCAGAACAAAGGTTTTCCCCAAATCGTTTTGCAATAACATAACCATAATTAGGGGTTGTATTAACATCACTACCATCTTTTATACAAAAATTATCAGATTCGTTAATTAAGTCTTCTTTAAAATCATATAAAGCAACCGAACTCCCATAAATTAATTTTTCAATTTTGTTCTCTTGACAAGCCTTAATTATATTTGAATCAATCTTACTATTAAGATCCATCATAGTTGCTGGAAATTGATTGTGGTACCCATAATTTTTTTTAAAATTAGCTAAATGAATAACAATATCTACTTCATTAAAACTCTTTTGACAAAAAGAAGCATCTAATAAATCCCCCGTTACAAAATCTATCTTTGATCCAAATCTTTTTGTTAAGTTTCTATGATCTTTACGCCCAATAATTTTTAATGGAAACTGACTAATATTCTTGGTAATTAGTTCTTCAACAAGATGCGAACCAATAAATCCCGAACCACCGGTAATTAATATTCGTTTACCTTTCAAAACATCATCTTGTTCTCTCAAATTCATTAACCTCCCATTCTGTCATTAATTTGATCAACTCCTTAAATTTAACTTTTGGTTGCCAACCCAGAAGCGTTCTAGCTTTTGCAGGATTACCTAATAATAAATCAACTTCAGTTGGCCGAAAATAATTAGGATCAACGTCAACAATTACTTCTCCCGAATCAGAATTAATTCCTTTCTCATCAATCCCAGACCCTTGCCAAACAATATTAATCCCTAATAGACTACAAGTTTCTTCTATCAACTCCCTTACAGTATGAGTTTCCCCAGTAGCAATAATATAATCTTCGGGTTTATCTTGTTGAAGCATTAACCACATAGATTCAACATAATCTTTAGCATAGCCCCAATCACGTCGTGCTTCTAAATTTCCAATCCCTAACTTTTTCTGTTTACCATACTTTATTCTGACAAGAGATTCAATTACTTTCTTTGAAACAAAATTCTTCCCTCTCCTTGGAGACTCGTGGTTAAACAAAATACCATTACACCCAAAAAGATTATACGCTTCACGATAATTTTTGATAATCCAATAACCATATAATTTTGCAACCCCATAAGGACTTCGAGGATAAAAAGGAGTTTTCTCAGTTTGTGGAGTTTCTACTGCTTTACCAAACAATTCCGATGTTGAAGCTTGATACACTCGAGTTGTTTCCACTAATCCCGCTGAACGAACTGCTTCCAATATTTTTAAAACACTAAAACCAGTTGCTTCCGCAGTACCTTCAGGAACTTTAAAGGAAATCCCAACATGACTTTGTGCAGCAAGATTATAAATTTCATCAGGCCGTATTTTTTGAATTAGTTGAAATAAGTTACTAGAATCAGTAATATCACCATAATGTAAAAATAGTTTCTCATTTCGATTATGTTTATCCTGATGCAAATGTTTAATTCTTTCCCGATTAAATGTTGAAGATCGTCTCACTAAACCATGAACTTCATAGCCTTTTTCTAACAAAAACTCAGCAAGATAAGACCCATCTTGGCCAGTTATTCCTGTAATAAATGCCTTTTTTATCATCATTTAAGTTCCAACTATAGAGTATTTAAATGTTATTATACTATTTTTCAGGTAACACAAATTTATCATTTATTTTCTGCCAACTCCAAAATATTCGAAGCCAATCTCTCGCAAATAATTGGGATTATAAATATTACGGCCATCAAACATTTTCTTAGCTAACATGGTTTCTCCAATTCCTTTCAAATTAATATTTCTAAATTCGTCCCATTCAGTAACAAGAATAATTCCATCTGTCCCCTTTGCAGCAGCTTCGGGAGAGTTAAAGTAATTTATTTGTTCACCAAATATTTCTTTAATATTATCTATTGCTTCAGGATCATAAACATTTATTTTTGCACCAGATTTTAATAGTTCTTTAATTACAGAAAGAGAACAAGAGTCCCTGATGTCATCTGTTTTTGGTTTAAATGAAAGGCCCCAAATCGCTAGCTTTTTCTCTTTTAGATCAGGATAAACAAAATTAATCTTAGGTAAAAGCACCAACTTTTGTCTTTCATTAAGTTGGTGGACTTCTTCTAATAACTTTGAGCGATAACCTTGTTCTTTAGCGGTGGCACATATTGCTTTTATATCCTTGGGAAAACAACTGCCCCCATAACCAGTCCCAGCATTTAGGAATTTAGGACTAATTCGATAATCCATACCAATTGCTTGTGAAACTTCTTTAATATCCGCCCCAACCAAATCACAAATATTGGCAATTTCATTAATAAAACTGATTTTGGTAGCTAGGAAAGAATTATTAGCGTACTTACTCATTTCTGAAGTTTCCCAATTAGTTACTAAGAATTTTAGATAGGGCCTCATTAGTCCAGCATAAACTTGTTTAATAATCTCAGCAGATTTATCACTTTTAACTCCGATGATGATTTTATCGGGATGCGTAAAATCATGAACAGCATTTCCTTCTTTCAAGAACTCGGGATTAGACGCAACTTCAACTTCAGAATTTGGATTAATCTCAATAATTGTTTTTTGACATTTTCTTGCAGTCCCAGGAGGAACTGTACTTTTGTTAATAAGAAGTTTATATCCCTGAGAATATCTTGCTACATCTTTTGCAACATTAAAAACATAATCTAGTTTCGCAGAACCATCTTCCTTACTTGGAGTTCCAACACAATTAAAAATGACTTCGCCAAAATTAGCCCCTTCTTGACAATCAGTTGAAAAGAATAATCTGTTTCTTCCCATATTCTTTGTGATTAGCTCTTTTAATCCTGGCTCATAAAAAGGAACCACACCATTCTTTAATTGAATAATTTTGTTCTCATCAATATCAATACATAAAACATTATGACCTAAGTTAGCTAAACAAGCACCCGTTACTAAGCCAACGTATCCAGTTCCAAAAATACTAATCTTCATTCTTTATTACCTCATTAATTGTTTTATATATTATCTCCATTATTTCTCTAGATAAAAAATCCCTGTCGCAATTTTTTCATTATTACTTGATTCAAATTCCATTGCTTTTTCTAAAGCCATCATTTTATTTGTTAAATCGTGATCATTTCCCAATTCATAAATTCTTTCTTGATAGAAATCAAACTTGTGCCCAAACGTAACACAAGATTGTAAAATATCTACAAACGCGAAACCATTATGGTGGATTGCCTCTTTAATTATTTCAGTCATCTGTTTTAAATTTCCCGCATAAGCTCTAGCAACAAAAGTAGCCCCTGCAGAGATTGCAAGAGTAATCGGGTTAATTGGTTTTTCTGTTGAACCCAAAGGACTGGATTTACTTTTCTTCCCAATACTTGAAGTTGGAGAATATTGTCCAATTGTTAAACCAAAAACACTATTGTTGTGAACTAAATAAGTGAGGTTAACATTTCTTCTACATGCATGAATAAAATGATTTCCGCCTTCACCATAACCTGCTCCGTCTCCACTTAGTGCAATAACATTAAGTTTAGGATTAGCTAACTTAACTCCCTGAGCTACTGGTAAACTTCGACCATGCAATCCCACAAAACCATTAACTTTGATCCAATAAGGAAGTTTAGCATAACACCCAACTCCAGAAACTAAAGTAGTGTTGTGTGGTTCTAAATGAAGTTCTGTTAAAGATTTCTTTATCCCCATTAAGATTGCATAATTGCCACAACCACTACACCAGTTTGAAAGTTCAGTCCTATCATAATCTTTAATTGCTACCATTAGTTTAACCTTTTCTTTAATTCTTCATAAACTTTATTTATAGTAAATGGATTCCCATCATAACGTAAAATTTTATCTTCAATCATTATCCCTGTTTGTTCTGCGATTAATTCTCCAAGTTGCCCAGAATAATTACACTCCAGTAAAACCAGTTTCTTAGAACCCACTAAAAGTTCTTTAACTTCTTTATTATGGAAAGGAAATAAATATTCTAAACAAAGGAAATTAACTTTTTTACTTTCTAAATTTAACTTTTCCATTGCTTCAACAACAGCCCCATAATTACTACCCCAAGAAACAATTGTAAGTTCCGCATCTTCTGGTCCAACTAATTTAGGGATGGGCAATTCTTTTTTTGCTAACTTTAACTTATTCATTCTCCTTTGCATCATTTCTATTCTGGTTTTAGGTTCTTCTATAATTTGACCAACAGCATCATGTTCATCACCAGTACAAGTATAAACCCCATTAATGGTTCCAGGAAGGGTTCTATTAATGTTGTCTTTTTCATAGCGTTTGTAAATCCCATCAGAATTTAGTTGTCCCTCATTCACAGATTCAATCATATTTATTCTTTGATCATAATTAAAAGTAAATTCTTTTTCTACCTCTTCTAAATTCAAGGTTTGAGAACTTTCTGTAAGATGTTTATCTACCAACACAATAACTGGTAACTGATACTTTTCTGCTAAATAAAAAGCACGTTTTGTTTCAGTATAACATTCACCAACTGTTTTTGGAGCAATAACCACTCTAGGAAAATCTCCTTGTGAAGCAGAAAGAACAAACTTCAAATCTCCTTGTTCAGTTTTTGTTGGTAATCCTGTTGCAGGACCGGGTCTTTGACCTTCAATCAAAACTAAAGGAATTTCTGCCATTCCCGCTAATCCAAAAGATTCTACCATTAAAGAAAATCCCCCACCAGATGTTGCAGTCATTGCTCTTCTTCCAGTATAAGATGCACCTAACGCCATATTAATTGCAGAGATCTCATCTTCTGGTTGAATAACAATTAAATTTTTATTTCTCACTGCTTCTTTAGCTAAGTTATGTAATATCCCCGTTACGGGAGTCATTGGATACTGAGCATGAAATGTTAATCCTGCTTTCAATGCCCCTAATGTAATAGCATCATTACCATTAATAAAATGTGAAACTTTATTTTCAATTTCTTTTGCAAATTCCGTCTCCTTATTTTCCTCAACAGAATCAGATCCTTCTTTCGCTGCAAGTAATAACTTGCCAACAAGAGTTTCTTTTCCTTGGAAATGATCTTTAATTCTTTTTCTTAAGAGAGAATAATCAATCCCTAATGATTTAACCATCGCTCCTAAAAAAACCGCATTACGAACATTCTTCAAATGATTTCTTTCTTCTATTTTTGTTAGTGGGATTGGCACATAATTGATATTTTGTTTTTTTTCTTCCAGAACAACCTTTTCGTCATAAAGAACTATTCCGTTTTCAGAAACATTTTTTGTATGTAAATCTAACGTTCTTTTATCCAAAGCTAACAACAAATCAACATTTTTTACATCTGCAGAAGCTTCTTTATTAGAAATTCTAATAGTGTGATAATTGTGCCCACCTTTTATCTGCGAAGCGTAATCTTTACTAGAAAAAATATTATAACCCAAATTAATGAAAAGTTTAGCAATTATGTCGGCAGCTGAAGCTAAACCCCAACCCGCTTCTCCACCAATCCTAATTACATAAGATTCTGTATTCATAATGTTCTGTAAACCTCATCTGCTTGTTTTAAACTTTCTATATTTCCAACATCAAACCAATGGTCTTCAAATATATATCCATGCACTTTGGACTCTTTTACTAAAAATTTAACTAAATCCCCAGAATTATCTGCATAACCAGATTCTACAGCTTTTTCTACATGTTTCAAATCTTCTTTATGAAAAATGTAACACGCAGTTGCAGCTAAAGTACTTTTTGGTTCTTCAGGTTTTTCTTCGAAATCAATCACTTGAGAACATTCTTGTTTGAGAATCGCCACCCCAAATTTATTTCTAACTTTATCTTTGTCTTTAAGATCATGTAAAGCAACAACAGAATTATTCTTTGTGTTAAACTGATTGATAAAACTATTTAATGGAAAACCAAAAAGGTTATCGCCAGCAATAACTAACAAATTATCATTAATCTCTTCTTCTTTGAGAACATGATGAATATCCCCCACCGGACCTAGACGATCTTCATTGCTGATTGTGCCATCATTAATTACCTTTACTTTTTTAGAACAATTAAGATCATTTAACCAAACCATAAAATGACCATAAAATTTATTATTTGTAACTATGAAGATTTCATCGATATTATCTACATCATTTAACTTTTTAAGAATATGTTCTACGATTGGAACTCCTGCCACTTTAAGTAATGGTTTTGGTTGATTTTCTGTTAATGGATAAAGTCTTGTCGCGTATCCTGCCGCCAATATTAATGCTTTTATTTTGATCACCTATTTTGTATATTTATTCTGATTTAAGTTAAATTAACTCAAAATCGTTTAAAAGCATTGTGGAAGAAAGGTATTAAATAGAAGGTAAATTTGATTAAAGACAAACAAGATTAAAAAAAAGGAGGACAGCTTATCAAGTTTCCCGCGTAATGCAGTACACCAAGATACGGAGGCGTTCTTAACTTCTGTGTTCGAAATGGGAACAGGTGAACCAAGCCCCTATGGCCGTCCATTAAGCTCATAATACTGGCTATTTATAAAGGTTTCTGAAAGAAGCTTAAAAAATTCGAAGAATTTTTGCTTAATTTTGATTGAAAATGCCTTACTAAAGAAGATAGATTTAGATTCTTATTCCATAACCCTTTAAAAAAGAAAAACATTACTTCCACTAACAAAAAGAAGGTGAATAAAAAAATGATTGAAACGGCAATTATTCTGGCAGGTGGACTAGGAACAAGGTTAAGACCTTTAACAGATAAAACCCCAAAACCCTTACTGCCAATTAAAGAAAAACCAATAATAAGTCACATAATTGAGAATTTGAAAAAATTTGGAGTTAAGAATATAATTCTCTCTATAGGATACAAAGCAGAAGATATCCAAGAACATTTCAAAGATGGATCACATTTAGGTGTAAATATCTCTTATTCTATTGAAACAGAACCCTTGGGTACAGGAGGAGCAATCAAGCAAGCAGCAGCAGGATTAGAAAAACCGTTTATTTTATTGTGGGGAGATAACTTAATGGACATTGACTTAAACACAATGTATAAAGATTTTTTAAGAGATGCACCCCAAGTAACTATGACTTTAACCCCCAGAGAAGATGTAGAAAACTTTGGTGTGGCAACATTACAAGAAAATAAAATAATTAGTTTTGTAGAAAAACCTAAAAGGGAAGAAGCGCCAAGTAATTTAATTAATGCTGGCGGTTTTATTATTGAACCAGAATGTCTAAAGATTCTTCCAGAAGGAAAGTCTTCGATGGAAAAAGATTGTTTTGAAAAAATTGCCCCACTTGGAGAAATTTCTGCACATGTCCATGAAGGACAATGGTTCCCAACAGACACATTAGAGAAATATCAACACGCTTACGATAATTTTAAGCCACTATTATAAAAATGCCAATCGTAGAAAATATTAATTCAAGTGAGAAGAAAGTTATCATTGCCGATGTTGATGATACCATTTGTGAAAGTTGTCAACTTGTTTCTGATGAAATGGCTTTAGAAATTTCTCGATTAATTGATACTGGTTTTAGTTTCGCTTTTATCAGTGGAACAAAAAGTGAAAGTTTGCAAAGAATGATTTCTTCAAAGTTAAAAAAAGAACACCACATCTTAGGTACTACTGGAACAAATTATACATTAATTAAAGAGGATAGTTCAGTTGAAATAATTTACAAATATTCTCTTTCAGATGAAGAAAAAGGAGAAATTATTAATGCATTTGATAAACTAATTGAAAATTATAACATCCAATCGATGACCACTAAAGAAGATCAAGTACAAGACAGAGATTCACAAATTACTCTTTCTGCCATTGGAAGACATGCTCCTACAGAAGCTAAGGCAGCTTATGATTCAGATGGAAAAATAAGATTAATGTGGATTGAGTTTCTAAAGAAACATTTAGATTCTGAAAAGTACCATATGAAGATCGGTGGAACAACATCTGTTGATATTACTAAAAAAGGTTTTGATAAAGAATGGGGAATCAGAAAGTTTGCTAAACACAATAACATAAACCATTCAGAGATAATCTTCTTTGGGGACAAGTTGTATCCAGGAGGAAATGACTTCCCGGCAACTAAGATAGTTGATTGTGTTGCTGTTAAGAACCCAGAAGATACTATTAGAAAACTAAAAGAATTTTTCTCATAACTTTATCTAATGAACAATTGCAGGAGTAGGGCGACCTTTCTTCATAGTAGAAGAACTAACATTCTCAGAACGCAATCTTCTCTGCCGAATTTCTTCCCCAAGTCTCCAATCTTGAACTATTGCAGTTGTAGTAATTTCTGCGGCCACCTGATCTGGAAAAATCATTTTATGAGCCATACAATAATCTCTTGCTTGCCCTAAATATACTTTGGTTTGAGCTTCATCTCCTTCCTGAGCAGAACTAAGTGCTAGAGATAATGAGGTGTATCCAACTGTTCCTTGATTAGCCGTTAATGAAGCCTTAACTGCTTGACTTTCACGCCGAGCTAAATATTCTAAGCTTAAATTTACCATTTTTATGTTTTTTAATGAGAAGTTTATAAAGTTTATTGTAAATTTGTAATGAAAACATTTAAATTAAACAAACATTAATTCTTAATTATGGATGAAGAAACATTACAAAAATATGTTGATGCTGGCAAGATTGCCTCAGAAGCATTACATTACGGAAAATCACTAATTGTTAAAGGAGCAAAAGTAATCGAGATACTTGATGCTGTTGAAGAGAAAATTGCAGAATTAGGAGGAAAACCGGCTTTTCCTGCACAAATCTCATTAAACGAATTTGCAGCACATTCTTGTTCAGATTTAAATGACGAAACAATCTTATCAGATCAGATTGTTAAATTGGATGTAGGAGTGCATCTTGATGGTTTTATCGCTGATAATGCTTTAACAGTAGACTTATCTGGCAAGTATAATGATTTAGTTAAAGCCAGCCGTGAAGCCCTAAATAATGCTTTAAAGGTTATCAAACCAGGTGTTACTTTGGGAGAAATTGGAAAAGTGATTCATGAAACAATTACTTCTTACGGATTTGCTCCAGTAAAGAATCTTTCAGGCCATGGATTAGGAGAATATCAAATCCATACAAAACCCTCAGTTCCAAACTTTGATAATGGGAATGAAAATGTTCTGGAAGAAGGAGATGTAATTGCAATTGAACCATTCGCATCAACCGGCGCAGGTATTGTTCAAGAAAGTTCTCCAGCAACAGTTTTCACATTAATTAATGATACGGGTGTTAGAGATCCAATTTCAAGAAAAATTATGATTAAAGCTAAAGAAAATAAAGGTTTACCTTTTGCCAAAAGATGGTTAGAAAAAGATTTTGGAACTGCTAAAACTAATTTTGCTTTACGAATGTTAAGAAAAGCAGGTTGTGTTGATGAACATCCACCTTTGTTTGACCAGAATAAAGGCATGGTAAGTCAAGCAGAACATACTGTTATTGTTTCTGAAGAACCAATTATAACAACTTGGCATGAAAAGTAAGTTTTAAATAGATAACTTGTTTCTTTTTATCACTAAATGAAAAAAAATACTAAATCATTGTTGATTATTGTAGCAGTAATTGTTGTTTTATTCTTAGGTTATTTTATTATTAAATGGAATGGTTGTATTGGATGCGGACAGAATAATGATTTTTATGAAGAACAAAAAGCAAAACAAATTCAGGAACAAATAAAACTGCAATTATTAGAAGATCTTGACAATGGAGCGGGGAGGTTAGCATTTCCCGCAACAACTTTAAAATTAAAACAAAGTGAAAAAGAATATTTTTTCTTTGGAATCAATAATGTTTTACCGCTTCCACTTAACTTCAAGGTTAAAATTGAGAAGAAAGAATGTAAGAATAATGATAAAGAAGTAGAAATAAAGACCACATATGATGAAGACCCACAATTTCTTAATTCAACAGATCGTTTAATGGTAAGTTTTAATATGGAAACAGAGAGTCATAATTTTGGAGATTGCCTATATCAATTATTAATCATTAATTTAGAAACAGAAGAAATTTATGCAGAAAAAGCCTTCTTTGTACAAATCACTTAATTCTTTCCCTAATCAAAGGCAATCCTTTCCAAACAAATAATGCACCAAGAGCAATAACAATCCAAAACATCAATGTGCTAACTAATTGCATTGCAAATAGAATCATGTTCGCAATAAGAATTACTAGAACAACATATCCAATTGCTTTTAATTTCTGAGGTTTATCCATCTTGTTTCAACTTCTTAACAACACTTTTCAAAGCCAGCAGTTTCTGGTCTCCAGTAACCATATCTCTAAGAAGAACTTTATTTTTCTTCACTTCATCGCTACCGATAATGATTGCATAAGGAATTCCTAAAGTGTTTGCATATTGTAAATTCTTGCTCATCCCTCTACCATTAAGATCATAATCTGCAGCAATCCCTTCATTCCTTAACTGTTGAACTATTTGTAAAGATTCCTTTTCAGTTTTAATTGGAATTACAAAAACTTTTGCCAGAGTTCGTTTTACTAAATTTTCTTTTTCTTTAATACTTTCAATGATTGGAACTAAACCAAAGCTCCCACCTACTGCCGGAACAACTCTGTTTCCGCCCATGAAGTTTCCAATCATATTATCCCACCTTCCGCCAGCGGCTAATGAGGAAGTTATTTTTCCTTTCTTCATAAAAGCTTCAAAGATAGTTCCAGTATAATATGCTAATCCCCTAGCAAGAGAAACATCAAACTTAGCAGATTTAATACCCATACTTCTTAAGTAAGAAAAAACTTCTTCCAATTCTTTAACACCTTCTTTTCCTTCTTCAGAAGTTATTTTCTTTTTTATTCCTGCTAATGAAATGTTTTCTTGAATTAATTCAAAGATTGCATTAATTTGTTTTTTCTTAAATCCTTTTTCTAACAATTCTTCTGTAACTCCCGTTACCCTAATCTTTGCTAACTTGTCAATAGAAATAATTGCCTCTTCTTTATTTTCTATTCCTGCTTGTTCTAAAATTCCGTTAAGCAATTTCCGATTATTAACTTTGATAATTGTATCAAGTTTTAATTTATTAAAACCAGTACTCATGATAGCAATAATTTCAGCATCAGCTAACATAGATTTACTGCCAATAGTATCTACATCACATTGCCAGAATTGTCTTACTCGACCTGCTTTAATTGGGCCATCTCTGAAAACAGAACCCATCTCAAAACGTTTAAAGGGCATTTTTAAAGTTGGATTCATAGCAACAAATCTTGCCAAAGGAACAGTTAAATCAAACCTTAATCCCAAATCCCTTTTTCCTTGATCAGTTAATGTAAAAGTTTCTTTCAACGCATCAGAAGCCTCTCCAGCTGCAAACTTAGCAGTTAGAGTTTCGTACCTTTCTATGATTGGTGTTTCTAAAGGAGCGAACCCGTATAGTTGAAACACTTCTCTTAAAGTATCAACTACCTTATTCTTGATAATCTTTTCTTCAGGTGGAGTATCTTGTACTCCTCTTGCTGTTTGTAGCTTCATTTTCATATTCCTCATTATTATTTTATTGTTTATATAATTTACTTGTAATTGTGAGTATTAAGTTAGATTTGCCAATTGAGACGCATTTTTTCCGCATTTCAGGAAAAAATCTACGCACCGTGCAATCTTAACTTAATACTTACTTGTAATTACAAGCAAAAGTATAAGTTCGTTGATCGTTATCATAATACTCACAAATAATCCCTTTGACTTTCTGTAAAAGATTTTCTTGTTCTTTAGTCAGTTCATCATTATCCAGGTATCTTTCTTTTTCTATTTTTTCAACTAAGACAGTGAATACAATCAGCACTATCTTGTGCCTGAGCCCCTAAAGTTTGTTCAATTATTTTTTGTTTTGTTTGTTGCATTTTATTTTATCTCCACGTTTTGAGCTCGTCAGCTTATTGATTGATTATTTACTCTAAGAATAATAGAGTTAGAACTAATGATTATGAATATGAATATGAAAAGAAGGGCGGCCACCGGGAGTTGAACCCGGCCCAAAGGTGCCACAGACCTTTATGCTACCGATACACCATGGCCGCCATGAATTATTGAATAGAAACATATCTCTTTTAAAAAACTTTTTGTAGTTATAACTAGAATAATAAGAATTACTGACAGTGAATACAATCAACTCTGGTTTGTGTCATCTTATTTATATGAGAATGGAGTATATATTTAAATGTTTTGGAACAGAATTGTTAAAGGAGGAATATTGTTTTAAAATTCCTTTTTGAACAATACATTATAAGTTTCTTTTGTTCTTTTACTATCTCTATAACGTTTAATTTCTACAAATCCCATTTTTTTCTGTAATTTTAAAGAAGCAACATTATTAGAACCAACATCTGAATAAATTCCTTTAAATCCTTCAGCACGTATCACTTTTAGCATAAATTCAGTTAATAGTAATCCAACACCTTTACCCTGATAATCTGGGTCGACACCTATCCCTAAATGATAAGCAAAACCTTTCTTCTCAACTTCAAATGGACACATTAAAAACGCTTCTGCAGATCCGAAAATAGCGTAACCAATTACTTTTTTTTTCTCAGTGCAAATTAAAAAACTTCTACTAGGAAATTCGCTTTGAATTGTAGCTTGTACTTTATTCAAAGACATATTCTTAAATCTAAATTTAATATAGCCAACTTTATTCATAACATTAATAATACTAGATATATCGCTTTTTTTTGCAAGTCTTAACTTTAATGTCATTGTAATAAAGATATTTCTTGAGTTTATAAAAATGTAACTAAAATACTATATAACCAAGACTTTCTGCTTTCTAACAACACGAACCTTAACCCACTTAGTGTGTCCTAGAAACTCACCACCTGCCTGAATTGGAAAAGGAACTTCGCTCTCAATAATAAACTTCTTTGCCTTCAATTTCAAAAGCGGGTTCTTATCTTTGTTTAACATCCCTAATATTAAACCCCAGAAACGAACAGCCTTATTCAAAAAAACATTATGAGTATTAATCACAGCAGATGCATAAACATAATTATCATCAGAATCTAAGTTTCCAGTTATAGACCGAACCCCATAACCGTAATAAGGAACTTTACAAATTGTTAAGTTAGGACAATTATTTAATTCCCTTTTCTTACCATCTAATTTACAAGAGAAATCGTAATCGGATTTTGCTCTTAACAAAGCTTTGTAACTAGCTTTAATATAATCAGAAAAGCCAGACTTAGTTCTTTCTTTACTATATCGAGCAACATCAGAATCAATCCCCAATGTAATAAAAGTAGATTGAGTTTTTCCACCTTCCCATTCTAATTCTAAAATATCTAAATCAATTTCCATGAAATTAAATCTTGAACGCAAATATTCAAACCGATTACCTTTGTAAAAATAAGAATAATAAGCGTTCCCCGCACCTAAAGGAAAGAACCCTAACACTTTCTCATGAAACGGTTTGTAATTCAAAGCCCCTTCAAAAGAACCATCTCCGCCAGCAATAACAACATGATCAAAGTTTTTCGTTTTTGTTGCTGCTCCAATAAACATATCTTTTTTATTGTGTGATAAAAAAATCAAAGGTGCTTTTCTTCTCTTTGAAAATTTCTTAAGTAATCTTCTCCTATACTTGCTATGATATCCGCGAGCCCTTTTGTTAGCTAAAACCACCATATTTTCATTCTCAACCTTTCTGCCCACTTTCTTTCTTTTTCTCAAACCAAAATGGTAAGCGAACAAATAATGGAAAACTGAAACCACCGAAACAATCACTGCAAAGATTGTCATTAAAACAATAAAAATTTCTGTGTAAACTAAAAACATTCCATCAACAACATTATCCATAATTAAAAAGTTTTCAATTAACAAACCAAGTACTACGCCGAACTGAGAAGCAACAACTAATTTACTATAAACTTTTTCTCCTACTAAAATGCTGTCACGAGTAGCAAACCACCTTACAAAGATTGCCACAATTTCTCTAACTACAAAGATTAGTAATAACCAAACAGAAAAAGCTTCAGTTAAAACAAAAATAAACATTAAAATTAAAGTTAATGTTTTGTCTGCAAACAAATCTAAGAAAGATCCTGCTTTTGTAACTTCATTTCGTTTTCTAGCAACATAACCATCAACGATATCGCTAATAATAGCAAGAGCAAATAAAAACACAGCAATTGAACTAGCCGTAGCAGTTTCCTGATAAATTAAGTAAATAATCACGGGTAAACAGACTATCCGAAATAAAGCAATTAAGTTAGCTATGTTCATATAAGATTAAAAATAAAGAACTATTAAAAACGTTTCTAAAAATTGTATGAATTAAACTTAAATTAACTTGAAAATTAATGTTTGAGGATAATAATATTTATTAAGTCCATTTACTCTCAGTATTAAAAGAGAGTAATATGGCAAGTATACTATTTTTAGGCACAGCAGGAAGTTCAGCAGTTGTAAACAAACAACTTAGGTCTTCCGGCGGAATAATTGTGCAAGTAGAAGACTTACAATTCCACCTAGATCCTGGACCAGGAGCATTAGGTCAAGCTAAAGAATACGGGGTAAATTTACAGCATAATACGGCAATTTGTGTTTCTCACAACCATATTAACCATTGTAATGATTTAAATGCAGTAATCGATGCGATGACCCATTCTGGCATTGAACACCGAGGAATCATTCTTGGCAGTAAATCTGTTTTACAAGATAGTGAAACCAGTCACCCTTATTTAACAAAACATCACCAAAATTTAGTTGAGAAAATCATTCCTTTAGAAAAAAATCATAAAGTTGGAATCGAATTAATTGAAATTAATGCTTTATCTGCCGAACATACAGATGAAACAGCGATTGGATTCAAATTCTTTTGTCCAAAATTTACTTTAAGTTATACTGGAGATACAAAATTAACTCCACAATTAATTGAAGAACTTACTGGAACGGACGTTTTAATTCTTAACGTCCCTTATCCTGGCGATAAAGCTAAAGGATCAAATTTAGATACTGAATCAGCAATTAAAATTATTTCTCAAGTTAGACCAAAACTAGCAGTTTTAACACATTTCGGCTTAGAAATGTTAAGAGCAGACCCTCTTCAAGAGGCTCGAGAGATTCAAAGAATTACTGGCGTGCAAACAATTTCTGCTAAAGATGGCTTGTTAATTTCCCCACAGAATTATGGCAATGCCAGAAGTCCTGTTCGTGGATACGATTAGATAAGCATCCCAATTAACCAAACAACTAACAGTCCTAAAAAGCACCCTGCAGAAATGAAAGGCATAGCAGGATAAAATCTTTTTTCTTTACCAATAAACATTAATAATCCCAATCCAAGTAAAGCAAAGAATGGTATTAGTAAAGCTTGCCATAAACCAATTTCTTTTAGAATAACTCCAGCAAAGATTAAGGGGAATCCAATATCTCCGCCACCTAAAAGAGCAGTTCTAACTTTCTGTGGAATCTTTTTTACTTTCGCTTTGATCTTCTTGTTAGTGGCTTTTTTTATTTTAGATTTCTTAGCTTTCCCAAGTTTGTAAGGAATTAATAAACCAGCAAACATGTTTGCTTTCGCTTGCGACTTTGCCAATTTAATCATATGTTTAGATTTCCAGACAGCGTAAGCATCGTAAGCAGAAATGATAACCAATAAAATTGAAACTGATAATAAATTGAATATTGGAACAAAGATAATTGCTAATCCACCATAAATAAATAATTCAGTAAAGTTCTGAACCCAAACATTTGGTTTGAACACTTTCCAGATTGCTAATATTAAAGCTAACAAAAGTGCTATTTCCATTCTGATAAAAGCACCAAAGGCAACAAATAAAGATATTAATACTGCAATTAAAAACCAACCCTTCCATAACCAGATTGCGTTGAATTTTATTATTAAAAATAATAATCCAGTTCCAACTAAGATTGCTAAAACGATTGGCAAATAAGAAACATCTTCATCTATCGGCGGTCTTTCTCCAAAAGGTAATTCTTCAAACGTTGTTTCTCCTGTTTCTAAAGTCTTTTCTGTATCAATCGATTGATGAAGAGCAGCAATTCCAATAAACTGTGCTAGTAAAAATATTGCTAAAAGAATAATAGTAATCTTCACACCGTGTTTCATGAAGAGAATTATATTTTATTGGTTTATATAATTTGCTGAATTACTTGAACAACTTTTTATAGAATTCTTCTCTGCCAACACTGTCTAAGAACTCAAGTCTCTTTAAACATTTAATAAAAACATCTTCACCTTCATATTTTTTATAGAAAAACCAACCCATATAAGTAAAAATAACCATTTTTATTCCGTCAAACAAATGTTTTTTCTCAGTTTCAGAAAGTTTTCTATATTTCAAGTAATCTTTCAATAAAGATCTTGCCCTAACAAAATTAAACTTTCTTTCTCTCATCCAAGCCCAATAATAAATAAAATTGGCAACATCAAAAATTAGATGAGTATAACAAGCATCATCAAAATCTAAAACCCCAACTATTTTATCACCATCAAATTTCAAATTGGTAATATCCCAATCCCCATGACATACCCCTTTTGGGAGAGAACCAGATAATTTAACTTTATTAATCTCATCTCTTAGAAATTGTAACCTTTCTTTACCTTTAGTCTTTGATTTAAATCGTTTTGCTTCAACCTTTGCAATATCTAAACAAAACTTTTTATCCTTAGTTTCTCTAACATCCCAATAATCAGGCCTATAACCTTGTGAAATATTGTGAAGTTTAGCTAAATACTTTCCTAACTCATGAGATTGAATTTTATTTGGCTTCTTAATGTGCTTTCCTTTAATATAATCAAAAATAGCATAATATTTCTCCTTATATTTTCCTATGAAGTCTCCATGAACATTTCTAATAGGGGTTGGACAGGGATATTTATGGTCATAAAAATAATGAAGAATATTAACTTCAAAAAGAATATATTTTCTGGATCTATGCTCATAGTATCTTAAAACAAATTTCCCCTTAGTTGTTTTAAGCAAAATATTTGTTTGTACAGTCCCTTCTTTGAATGGTCTTGAACTCTTTAATTGACCGAGATTATAACCTACAAGAATTTTATTTAACTCCTCTTTTGAAAATTTTTTTTTAGCAACCATCTATAAAAACTAATTAGAATTCTTGATTATATAAATTTTATTCCTTTTTAATTATTTATCAACCCTAACTAAATCCGACACCACTAAAGCTAGTCTCAAATTCTTTCTCTTTCTTAACCGCAGCGAATTCCTTAAACAGAGGAATCTTAATCGGAACTGCAAACTTAGTAAACGTTGAAGTTACTAAAGCTTCCCCTTTATCTAAAGCAGCAATGTTACGATTATCTTGAGATAAGTCTTGAGGACTACTTTCAATTACTGCTTGCCTTTCAGAATTCATTTCTATTCCCAGAATAATTTTGGTGTTCATATTAGCCAAAATGTTTTTAGGAATTTCTGAAGGTAATTGTGTAATTGCAATTAAACCAACTTTAAACTTTCTTCCTTCTCTAGCCAAAGTATCAAAAATGTTTGAACCTTGCTCAAGAATCTTTTTTCCTAAAACACGAGGAGCTTCCTCTAAAACAACAGAGATTACTGGTTTGTCATCCAACTGTCCAATTCTTTTATAATATTTATATTTGTTAAAAATCTCGGTAGTGATTAAACCGCCAACCAAGATTTCAATCGCCCCTGAAAAAAAACTAGTATCAATAATAACCGTTTTAGCATTCTCTAAATCTTGACAAATTTCGCTAATAGTATTTTCACCAGCAACAGCATCAAAAATTCCTTGACAATGTAATTGGCCCTCAACTAAATCTAAATTTAATAAAGCGATCAGTTTTCTTTTAACTACAGAAATAGTATCTTCATGAAAACTTACCCCTTCAATCTTTTGCTCATTTAACAAACTAAAGACCCAATTTTCCTGAAACTTTTTATGATAAGAATATAAACATTGTCTTTGCGGATCTGATAAAGATATTGCTCCTTGAAAATGTTCTGGTTTGAGTTTACTAAGATTAACCTTCAAAGACTTGGCCCCAGGCGGAGGATTACTAGGAGTGTAATAAGAAACTCTATCTTTTTGTAAATGATCTTTCAATCCTAATCCTGTTCGGCCATAATATTCGTCATGGGGATCTAAAACAAGCATTCCCGCATAAGTGTGATTAAGAATTTCCCAAAGGACACAACTCATTAAATTACTTTTACCTTTTCCCGTAGATGCAGGAATCAAAACATGGTGACTTAAAACGTCCCTTCCTGCTAAAAATATATTAAAGTCCATTTCCTTGCTACCAGACCTAAGTTTACCCAAATATAACGGATTCTCAGGTTTAGTAATAAAGAATAAATCTTCTTTAGTTATTTCTCTGATCTTGGAAAAGAAACTCGGCAATTTCTTGCAAGTTTTACTTTTATCTCCCACATTTAAAATTGGTTTCAATAAAGCTAATTGATAATTTCTTAAATTTTCATCCATGATTGAAAATGATCCTTCTTCTAAATTCATTCCTGCAACCATTTCTAAATTTTGTTGAGAAATCTGTGAACCATAAATTAAATCATAAACTTGTAAAATAAATTTTTCATTATTGTTCTCAATTACTAAAAGTTCCCCCAACTCAACTTCTTGATCTGCTTTAACTCGCATCACAATCTTACTGAAATCACCCGAAACAATTTGACCTTTAAGCATAGATTAAACAATTAATTCTTTGTTTTTATGCTTTTAGGTGATGAATAAGATAAATCCATGAAAAGCTTTATAAAACACTCCAGTTTTTAGGATTAACATGGAAGCAACAGTTATGCATTTTAGACAAGGAAGACATCATCAGAACACTAGACAGATGATTATTAAGGTAGCAGACACTCCTGAAGAAGCGGAGAAAGTTATTGGTAAAACTGTTACTTGGACTTCTCCTAGCGGCAAAGAGATTAAAGGTAAGATTTCTGCATTACACGGTCGAAAGGGTGCTGTAAGAGCTATTTTTGAAGAAAAAGGTTTACCGGGTCAATCTCTAGGAACCAAGATTAAGATTGAATAGAATTTTAGTTTTCTATATTTTAATTATTAAGAATTATTAAATTAAGCACTATGTGGTAAAGCAGAATCTGATTTATCTTCCTCAATAAATCTTTCCAAAGCTACAAGAATTTGACCAACTTCTACAATTCTAGTGCCAATCTGATTTTTTATTGTAGTAACTTTACCTCTCCAAGTAGCATCCGGTTCTCCCGGATCTGGCATTCTCCTAACAACCTCTCGATCAAGATGTGACATGATAGCTTCAACAGAATCATACATTTTTTGAAGATATACTTTCTTTTCCCCTTCCGTTGAATGGCGAGCAGCCCTTAGACCCTTTTTAAAATTTTTTAAGTTTTCAACTATCCCTTTAACTTGTTCTTTAGCTTCTTTCACAACCTCGTCAGTTTTGTCACTGAAACCATCGGCCTTTAAGTCACCCAAATCTGTCTGGACTTCAACTAGATAGCCACGAATTGGACTTAACAAGCCTTCTCTTTTCTTAGTAGCTTTCATTGCTGCTAGTTTCTCTTTATCAGTTTTTTTCTTTTTCTCTCCCGCTTCTTTATGTTCTTTGTATTTACCACCCAAAAAATCTCTAAACTTTTTAGCTTTCTCATCTTGTTCTATTTTCCTAGCTTTTTTTGATTCTTCGGTTGGAGGAGCCACTAAAAAGAATTTAACAATATACCACAATAACATTAAACCAACAATACCGCGAGCTAAATCGATAAACTGAAGTACACTTCCACTAACTGGTGTTGGCATTTTAAATCATCCTCGCTACATGATAACGCATAGCTTCTAAAATCCACATTAATAATATAGTTAATATTACTTTCAAAACCACTGTTGCTTTAGTTTCTTTACTATTTCCTTCACTATCCTTTCCAGGGTAAGACCACATTAAGAATGCAATTCCAACAATGGGGCCTCCGATTAATAATAAAGCAACTAAAGTTGCCCAGCCTGTTCCTGCGGCTAATAAAACGTGTGCGGGTAAAAATATTGAAGTGATAATTGCAATAATTAAAGAGATGACTAATGCTTGATTCTTTTTAATAAAAGGCAAAGTCGGTTTGTCTCCACCACTTAACATGTTAATTACTGCATAAAAAATTGTAAACACTAAGATCCCTATTAATATTCTAGTCAAAGCCACAACCACAGAACCATCAGACATCCCTAAGAAACTAAGGTTACCGACACTCATGATTTTCCACCAAACGTTTCCTAAAGTATCTCCTAAGTCCGCTAAAACAGTAGGAATAGCTAACAAAGACAGCATACTAAATAACAACCACTTCTTTTTCATTAAGGTTAGAATTATTTAATGGTTTATAAGATTTTTGTATGTCAGAAATATAAATAAAAAGAAAAAAAGAAAAAATGGGGTTTAAACAACCCAATTGTCTTTAATGTAGTTTGCAAGTGCAATTGTTTGAGCCAATGCTAATGTTTCTGCTTTCTTAGCTTTACCTAATGCTAACATTAACGCATTAGTGTGTTTCTTAATTGCATTCAAATCAGTCTCAGCAGGGTTTCCTGCACAAGTAAAAGGATATCCTGCACCACCATTAACCTTGGCGTAAAAATCAGATTGTCCTTTTCTAACTTTAGCAATTGCAGTTTTAGCACCACGAACTTCTGATAAAACTACAGAAAATTGACCAAGAATTAATTGTGAGTCTGCACCCATCTTGTCTATTACTGATTGTTTTACACCTTTTTTAGCAAGTTCTTTCTGCAATTTAGTCATCTCTCTAACTTCTCTTCTTTCAGCTCGCTTAAATCTTTTCATATCTTTTGTGGTTACAGTATCCATAATACTTTTTAATTTATTATAAGACGCTTTCATAGAATCTAACTGAGCCTTACTTAACACATCTTTAGTAGCATGTTTGTCAACATCAGTGTACTTAAGCTTGTAATCTTTACCAAAACTAATTGCTTCTTTGATATCTTTTAGCTGTTCTTCTTCTGCCGCGACATCTGATAATAGTCTAGTTTTTTCAATCTGAGCATGTCTTAATTCCTTACCCTTTTCAGTATAAGAACCAACAAGCGGAAGACTCTGAGAAATCCTATTCCATAAACGTTTAGCACCATTTGGATGATGAGCTGAAGATCTTCCCCAATTGCTCATTACACTTAATAAGCTGATAGCTGCTAATGCCCAAGCTAAAACAATTACCCATGTGAAAAAGCTAGATATTGCTCCAAAAGAAGTCCCTACAGTTCCACCAACTCCTGCTGCAAATCCGGCAATCATTCCATCAACTGTGTATAAAACTAATATAGCAAAAACCATGCAAATAAAACGCATAATATGATGACCTTTCAGGAAATAATATGCGGCAAATAAAAGCCCCACTGGCAACCCTAAAAACAACAAACTGAATATTGTTCCGTAACCTACACCACCACCAATAATAATACTTGTTGGTGTAAAAATAATTACTACTAAACTAAGAATTGCTGATAAACCAAGAGCAGTATAATTGTTTAAACCAATTGCTGTTGCCCCTTTGTATAATAGTAAGATAATCGCGATCAATAGTAAGAATCTAATAAATCCCTCTAATGGATCAATCGTATTTTGAATTACATTTAAGCCATCAGGACCTAAAAACTGCAAAGTTACAATATTTTGAAAAGTCGCTTTTGCATCTATATTAGATAAACCACTGCTGCCACTTGCTGCTGTTCCACAACCACTTAAAAACAAAGTTGCGATTACTAAAAAACTTAAAAAAAATAACATTCCTTTTTTCATTATTTAACACCTCGATTTTTCGAGAGGCATTAGAAGATTCACGTTTCTATCGCCTCAATTTTAAATTATTATTATTAAAGAGAATTAATTGTCATATTTAAAGCTTTCCTAACTTCAAAATATTAATTAGAGAGAAACACCTTTATCTTTTCCAAAAGCTTTATAAATAAGCCACTATCTTAATGGCTCTATGACTCATATATTAACAGTAAACCCAAACGAACTTGTAAATAAGGCGGCAGTTGAACTAAAAAAGCAAAAATTAGTTGAACCAACTGAATGGAGTAAGTTTGTAAAAACCGGACATCACAAAGAAAGATTACCAGATAATGATGATTGGTGGTACCACAGATCAGCTGCAATCTTGAGAAGTATTGCTAGATTAGGCCCAGTGGGTACAGCAAAACTAAAAACGAAGTTCGGCGGAAAGAAAAACAGAGGCCACAAACCAGAAAAAGTTTTCAAGGCATCAGGTTCAATAATCAGAAAAATTCTTCAACAATTAGAAAAATCAGAATTAATTAAACAAGCTGAAAAAGGAGTTCATAAAGGAAGAGTATTAACTCCAAAAGGCGTATCATTCTTAGATAAAATGGCTGTTGAAATCGCTAAACAGCAATATAAAGAAAGCAAACAATAAAAATGGCAAGAAATAAACATCCAGCAAAGAAGAAACGGTTAATCAAGTTAAATAAACAAACTAGGTGGGCACCGTTCTGGACAGTTTTCAAAATCTATGGCAAGGGTAGAAAAGTTCATCCTTCCAGACATACAGAAGTTAAAAGATCCTGGAGAAGAGGGAAAACTAAAGCGTAATTAAAATGGCTAAGAAAGAAACCAAAACAGTTATCGAAAGAACTTATAACGTCCCGTTAAGGAAAGAGTACAGGAAAGTTCCACGTTGGCAAAGAACTAAAAAAGCAGTTAGTGCTTTAAGACAATTTCTTTCTAAACATATGAAATCAGATAATGTTAAAATCAGTAAAGAGTTAAATCAAAAAGTTTGGAAGCACGGAATTAAGAATCCACCACATCATGTTAAGATTACTGTTACTAAAGATTCTGAAGGTGTTGTTAAAGCAGATTTGTTTGGTGAGAAAAAAGGTAAAAAGAAATCTTCAAAACCAGTTGCTAAAAAAGAAGAAGTTAAAACTGAAGAGAAGAAAACTGAAGTAAAAGAAGAAGTTGAGAAAGTAGAAGCACCGGTTGAAGAGAAAAAAGAAGAAACAAAAGAACCAGAAGCACCTAAAGAAGAAAAGCCAGTTGAAGAAATTAAGAAATCCGAATAATTCTAAATTGTTTTTTATAAAGACCCACTAGACACACTAGACAGGTTCAGGAAACACATATAAAGGATTAGTTTTCTAATATTTCTATAAAAAACGAAAGGAGGAAAAGATTATCATCTTTTGGTGGGTAAGTTATTTTATGAACGCATCCCACCGTCTTTGGATGATAACCTTTGTAAAGGTTATATGGCAAAAAGAGTTGAATCACCATCATCAATTAATACGTTTAAGCAATGTAAAAGAAAATATTATTATTCCTACATAGAAAAATTGCCAAGCGTCCCAAGTATCCACCTAGTCAGAGGAAATATTGCCCACTCTGCTTTGGAAGATTTCTACGATATTGATGTCAGCAAATTCAATGAAGAAAATTGTCAAAAAGAATTTCAACAAGCTGTTCAAAAATTATTGGTTTATCAATGGGACAAATATGGACCGAAATTAAATGACCTGGGCTTAAATAATGATAAATTAAAATTTTATTTTGAAGAAACAATGTTAATGTTAATGAATTGGTGTAAATATTTCTTAGCAGATATCAAACAATTAATTAAAGAAAAAAATATTTCTGTACAAGAAGCGTTTACTGAATTAACACCAGTCAGAGAACAGAAATTTAGTTCTGAAGAATATTCTGTAAGGGGATTTATTGATGCTGTTCACCATTGTGGAGATGAGATTCACATTTTAGACTATAAAACAAATGCACGGTTTGATATGAAAGAGAGCATTAAGTTGCAATTGGCAATATACTCTTTGTTATACCAAGAAAAGAAAGGAGTTATGCCGCATAAAGTAGGAATCTTTTTCTTAAGACATAAATCCAAGTATATGAATGTAGAACCTGGATTAATTGAGTTAGCTAAACGAGAAATCAATTCAATTCATTCACATACTTCTAGTACTGAACATGTCGATGATTATCCGCAAACCATTACACCTTTATGTAAATGGTCTACTGGTCAGTGTGATTATTATCATGCCTGTAAACCACACGGTTAAGAACTAAGCGCTAGCCATAAAACTCATTTTAATTATTTCTTGATAAGATATAGTTCCTAAACCAAAATCTGGAAGTCCAAAAATAATCATTACAGCCAAAGCAATAAAGAAAGCATAAAAGTACAAGAACAAATTGTTAAATAAATGATTTCCCCTCCATTCAAAAGGCAAAATAAAATATTTTGTAATTAAGAATACAGCAAGTAAAATCACTACAATTATCGCAAAAGCAAAAATTGGCAATTCCATAATTAAAACAATGGTTTCTACTAAAGCACCAATTAATAATGTAATTAAAGCTGCTAAAAGCAAGTATAAGTTAAAAGTAAAAACTTCAAAGAAACGATTAGAAGCAAATTTTTCTAAAAGCACATCTTTTGAAATAACACTTCCAGAAATTGCCGCCAGGAAATAAGACAGTGCTTCGATTATCATATGACAAAAGACAACAAACATTATCCCCACAAATATTAAAATTGGCCACTGGCCAGAAAACGAAGCTGCATTCTTTGCAGTTAATCCAAATATCGTGCCCCAAACCGAAGCGTTCCATGTTATTAAGAAAATCGCCCCATCCCCTGTTAATAAAGCCATAATAAAACAAGCCATTAAAACTAAAAAATTATTGCTTAACAAACTTTTGAACAAGCCAGCATCAAAGAATTCTGTGGAAACAGCACTACCAGCAAAACCTTGTCCAAATCTAATCTCTAATTGTTCTCTAAATAAAGTGTTACTTTGCATTTCGGGCATAACCATTGTACCAACAGAATAAACAAGTAAAATCCCAATAAATAAATAAACATAAATTTTAACAACGTCAACATCATCTTTCCATAATGATTGTAGAGAAACTTTTTGTTCCATACTTTCTTGTCTTTCCTCGATGGAAAATATTTTGTAAAGTTCAGGTAATAATAACAATGAAGTGAAAGCAACTGCAACTAATGCTGGATCTCCTGGAAATAATACTGAAGCAATTAACAATCCAATGAAAGAATAAACAATTCCTAGAATTAAAGCATAAATGCCTTTCCTTTCTAACCAATCTTCTGGAAATATATGTTCTAACACCATCTTTTGAGTTAAGAAAGATATTTTAGTTTATATAGTTTACTATTTGTGATAAACCATAACATTTATTAAAAACAAACACACAATAGGACCAATTAAAAATTTTGAGGGTGAATTAATATGGTAGCTACATGGATTATTGGAATTATTGTTGCTGTGGTGATATTGTTTGTTATTTACATTTACAACAGCTTGATTAAATTAAAAGTAAGAGTAAAGAACGCCTGGTCACAAATTGATGTGCAATTAAAAAGAAGATATGACTTAATACCAAACCTAGTAAATGCAGTTAAAGGTTATATGAAACATGAGAAGACTGTTTTAGAAGAAGTTACTAAAGCAAGAACAAGTTTAATGTCTGGTTCAAAAGAAACTCAAGCAGAAGCATCTAACCAAATAACAGAAGCATTAAAATCTATTTTTGCAGTGGCAGAAAATTATCCTGACCTTAAAGCTAGTGAGAATTTTAAACAATTACAAGAAGAACTTTCTGGAACAGAATCAAAGATTGCTTATGCTAGACAATTTTATAATGATAGTGTAATGGCTTTTAATGAAGCGATTCAAGTATTTCCAAAAAATATGTTTGCCAAAATGTTTGGATTTAAACAAGAAGAATTTTTTGGTGCTGAAGGAAAAGAAAGAGAGAATGTGGAAGTTAAATTCTAATTCCACTTTTTATTTTTTTAATATCTTAATTTTCAAAAATGGGAATATATGAAGAAATAGCATCAAACAAAAGAAGATCGTACCTATTGATTTTTGCATTTCTAATTTTTATTACATTTGTTGGCTATGTTGTTGGATTCTTTTACGGAAGCGGTTACTTTGGTATTGGTCTAGCATTAGTTATTGGAATCATTTACTTTCTAATTAGTTATTATGGGGGAGCTAACGCAATTCTAGCCATGACTAAAGCTAAAGAAGCAACAAAACCAAAATACACTTACTTGATAAACACAGTAGAAGGATTAGCAATTGCAGCAGGATTAGCAAAACCACCAAAGGTTTATGTTATCGAAGATTCAGCATTAAACGCTTTCGCTACTGGTAGAGATCCTGAACATTCTTCAATCACAGTTACAACTGGATTACTTGAAAAATTAACCAAATTAGAATTAGAAGGAGTTATTGCCCATGAAATGTCACACATAAAAAACTTCGATATTAGGGTAATGATGTTAGCAGCAGTAATGGTTGGATTAACAGTTTTACTTTCTGACTTTTTGTTGCGTAGTTTCTTATGGGGCCGAGGAGGAAGAAGCCGTGAGAATAACCAAATGACTGCCGTTTTTATTATTGTAGGATTAGCTTTAGCAATTCTTGCACCATTAGTTGGAGAAGCAATCAAGTTAGCTATTTCCCGTAAGAGAGAATATCTTGCTGATGCATCTGGGGCCTTGTTAACCAGATATCCAAAAGGTTTAGCTGATGCCCTTAAGAAAATTAGAAGTGATCCTGATCCATTAGTTGACCATGCTAATAAAGCCACAGCACATCTGTTCATTTCTACCCCTTTTAGAAAATCGAAGAAGTCTTTTATGAAGAAATTGTTTTCTACACACCCACCAATTGATCAGCGGATTAAAAAGTTAGAAAATATGTAAAATCTATTTTTATCAAATATTTTGTTAGATTTTTTAAATACAGGCCGTTTCTACACTAATATTACCCAGCGTTAGTACTTCCCTTGTGAGACGATGATCAAGGGCGTTAAACGTTGGGTTCATAATCCTTTCAAATTTTCTTTAAAATATTCTTTCTTCTCCTTAATCGCTACAGGAGCAGAACCGCCATGCCAAGTAAATCTAGGACGCATTTGTACAGGAAAAATTCTTTCATTAGCATCATCAAAGATTACTGCTGCACCTTTAACTCTAGGAAGCATATCAATTTCATGTTCCAAACCTTGCCGCATATAACTTTGAGTTAACATCCCTAAAGCATCAACATCCATCCTTGCAGTTAGACGATGAGCCAAAACAGTATCAGATTGAGTCATAACATCTGTATGGATCTTAGCGGGCTGTTGAGTTGCCAATATTAAAGAAATCCCTGGTTGCCTACCTTCTCTTAGAATCGTAATGAGAGCATCAGAAGCGGCAGTCTTACCATCATGAGGCAACAATTCATGTGCTTCATCAATCGCAATCCAAACTAATGGTTCTTCCATTTTTTGTTCAACATCTTTAGAGAAGTAGTGCATTGCGGCATCTACTGTTTTAAATTCTTCAGTCTTTCTTGCTAACATTCTTTGATTGAATAAAGTTTTACTGATTAGTCCTACAACTAAAGCTTTAATTTCCCAACCGGAAGACATTGTTGCATAAGGAGAAACGTCTAAAACTGTAACTTGACCACCTTGAACAATATCTTTCAGAGGTGTTCCTTCTTTAGAAAAAACACCCCATCCTTTAGCTTTCTCAAATTGGTTTGTAACAACATTTCTGACAACTTTTTCACTTTCTTCATCTGCTTTAACAAATTGCATAATTGCATCAATTTCATAACTTTCTCCTTTTTCTTTTAATTGGTGGGTTGCTTTTGTAATTAAAACTCCTTCGGCTGAATTTGGATTAAGAGCAAATGCTTTACACCAATCCTCGCTATCAACATCTAAAGGCCTAATTGAAAAAGGAAAATCTGTAGGGATGCCTTCATCTTTGTATTTGTAATAAAATCCTGAAGGAGTATAAATCTTAACATCTAACCCCTTGGGATCGAAATTCCATTTCTTAACTAAATCGGCATCTTGGAAATTTGGATACTTCATGGTCCAATAAATCCCCATCGTATCTAAAAGAACAATTGATAAGTTTTGTTTTATTTCTGGTTCTAAATCAGCAAGACCTTCTGCGATTGAACCCATAGTGTAAGATTTTCCACTCCCTCGTTTTCCAACGATAAAAACAACGTGAGCACTAGCCACATCTAGATAAACAGGATTAGATAAAGAAGTGGTCTGACCCATCTTAACGTACTGTTTAGCTATAAGAACGGTTCCCCTTTTACCAAACTTCTCCACATTCTTTTTACTTCTTCCAATAATAACATCAAACACCATTACTTGGTTTAATCTAAGGGAGAATAAAAAGCTTGTGGTTAAAAGAGGAAATATTAAATAAACAAGAAAATAAAAGTTGTTTATGACAATCCTCTCAATTATTGGAACTTCTGGAGTTGGAAAATCATTTTTAGTTAAACAACTAGCTGCAATAGAAGGCTTACCTGCTTTTTTTGAAGGAGAAGAAGGTACAATCCCTAAAGAAGTTTTAGAAAATGTCTTCTCTAAAAAAGATTCTATTCAGAGATATGATTGGTTTTTGAACCATTATAAAAAAATATTAGATAACGCAAGAAAAGTTTCTGATAATGGTTTAGATTGTTATACGGATTGTTCAGAAACATTAGCTAAAGCAATATTGACTGTAGAAAAAGCAGAAATTAAATTAAACTTACCAAAATCAGATAAAACTATTATTCTAACAGCATCAAAAGAAAAATTACAAGAACTAATTAACTTAAGAGCAAGAGATAGTGAAAATAATGAAAAAGCTATTATTCGAGCTCTTAAAATTCAAGAACATCTAATTAAACTAGCGAGAAAAGAATCATTAATTATTATTGATAGATCAAATCTAGATTTCACAAAAGAAGAAGATTTAAAAAAAATATTAAAAAAAATAAAAAGTTTAAACTAACTTATCATCAGTTAAAATACTTACTTTCTGAGATTCTTTAACTTTGGAACTAGTTCCAACTAAATACTTAACTCCAAGTTTCTCGGCAACTCTAACTAAGTCAACATCAACCGCACCATCCAAAATTAAAGCGTGAACTCCTCCATTTAAACTTTTTACAGTACTAGTTAGCTCACTTAAAGGGACTTTACCCAAGATGTTTAATTTATCATCAAAGATGCAAGCACCCCTTGTTCCAAACAAATCATCAAGAGTTTCTTTAAATTTAGATTTCTCTTCTGCAGATAATTTTACTTCTTTCCGAACAGTTCTTTGCGGAGCTGAATGACTTTGAGATCTTTGAAATCTAGACTCTGGTTTCTTATATTCAGGTCTTCGTTGAGCTGGTCTTTGAGTTTGTTCTCTTCTTCCAGTATGTCCTAAATGATTGCCTCTTGAAACTGGTTCTTCTTTCAAAGCCCCAGTATCATCAATTCCAAGATCTAATTTAGCTTGTTCAGCAGTTATTTTACCACGTAAAGCTTTATGGATCTCTTTCTTAGTAATTTCTTCAACTTCTTTTCCATCTGGTGCTTTACATACAGAATCAATATCTGCTACGCTTAATAATTCCCGAATAATCAAGTTTCCACCACGATCACCATCAACAAAAACAGTAGTGTTTTTCTTTTTGGTTAATTCTTTAATGGTTTCTGGACAAGAAGTTCCGTTCATTGCAATTGCATTCTTAAATCCATGCTTAAGTAAGTTTAAGACATCTGCTCTACCTTCAACGATAATAATGTCATCACTTTCTTCTATTGCTGGTCCTGCTGCAAGCTTTTCTCTACCATAATCAGTAACTTCCATCATTCTTACAGATTTAGAAACTTCATCAGCAAGTTCTTGTGAATCTGGAAGAGTGTTATCAGTTAAGTCTTTTAGTAATTCTTTCGCTCTGTCAATCACAAACTGCCTCTTACTAATCCGAACATCTTCAACTTTACCAACTGTAACTTTAGCATTACAAGGACCAATTCTTTGAATAATCTCCAATGCTGCACCAACAATTGCAGTTTCAGTTTTATCTAAGCTACTTGGAATAATAATTTCTCCCTTAGTTTTTCCAGAACTTGTGGAAACATTAACTTCAATTCTACCAATTCTTCCACTTCTTTGTAATTCTCTTAACTCTAAATCATTTCCCAACAATCCTTCAGTTTGTCCGAAAATTGCCCCAATTACATCAGGACGATCTACAACACCCTCAATTAAAATTGTTGAATGAATAATGTATTTTGCCGCTACTGGGCTTATTTTTGCCATTTTTTATTCCTCCGAATAGTACTTTAGAAATAGCGCTTTAACAAATCGTCAATGATCAAATTTTGATTCTTTTGTACTAAAATTATTATTGATTGATTGAACATGATAAGCACCCTTCCAAAGTGTTTTTATTTTTATACTAGAAAAAATGTCACTAAATCTCATTACTTGAGGTTACTAAATTAATTGTTATATGTTTAATTATATAGCGAATAGTGAGTTGGATTTTCTAGTTTTCTATGATTATGAAGCCCGCTTCACTAACTCCCAAGTTCAAAGCTTGCATTTAGCGTAAGCTCCCCAGGGTACTCTCGTGACGGGCTTAGTTTTCTAGGTGTGCTTATAATATATAAATGATTCGGTCTGAAAATCAGATTTTAAAAAAAGAAGCAAATTTAAGCTTAATTTACCGAATTCAGACAGTATTTAAGAAGGATTAAAAACCCCAGTAAAACCGGATTCATCATCCAGCATTACAAGGGTAAAAGAGGTGGTTTTGAGGTGTTTATTACTCTTAAATGACAACTAATATATAAGGTTTTTGGTTGTTTGTCACTAAGGAGTGGTTTAATTGTCTGAACTTGAACCATTATGTTTGAAGCCAATTAAGCTTTTAATTCAAAAACAAACTATTTAAGACATGCTTTCACAATTCTTCATTACACATGTAGAACCCCTACATTTACAAAAAGGCAAAGAAGCATTGTTTTATGTTAGAGAACAAGATTTATCTACAGGAAGAGGTAAATCCCATATTAGAATAAAAGAAGTCCCACATTATTTCTTTACTCGCAATATGCCAAACGACCAATTAGCTGGACACATTCTTAAGTTTGGACAACAACCTGATTTAGAACATTTAGTTATGGAACAACATCGTATTAGTAGCAATTGGTCTTTCTTAAGAACAGAGGGATGTAAAGAAGATAGAAAAGTTTTACCTCATCCCTTTGTTTGTAGAAAAGATTCTAAAGATAAAAGAGACCCATCAGGAAATAGTTCTCCCTCAAAATTATTAAGATGGCTTTATCCACCAATGATGTTAATACCTTCGCCAGATGAAATACCTCTCCCTTTAGAAATTATGGGTTTTGACTTTAATTATCAATTTGCAGGTTTAGAGCACGTAATTAATGATTTAATGGCCATTGCAGATATTGAAGTTCGAGATTGGCAAATTGGAAAAGATAGTATCTTTCAAATGGTTTATATTTCTCCGCTAAGTCAAATTATCTTTCATGACCTACCTTTTAATGATCGTGAGCAAGAAGGATTTAGACTAATAAGATATCCCACGCAAAAAGAATTAGGGCAACTGACAACCCAATTAATTGCTCAAGAAGACCCCGTTTGTTTAGCGGGTCACAATTTAATGAATTATGACCAACTACAGCTTAGAAATATTACTCAAGCATATTTTCCTGCAACCAATGAATATCATCCTGTTACTAAATCTGCACAAGGATTTGGTAGAGTTTTAACAAAAGGAAGATTTACGATTGATACTTATGGATATTTCTTCAATTGGTTAAATTTGTATGTTAACAATAAAATTGAAACAATTCAAGAGTTTTCTAAATCAATTGGTTATGACGAACAAGCTGCTTTACTTAGAAGAGCAGAGCAAGGAGACAAAGAAGCATTTAGAAAATTAACCCATTATTGTATTGAAGATGGTAAAATCACTTGGGATTTGCTGCAGAAAGTTAAAGAGACCGTTTTTGATAAATCTTTAGCATTAAGAACTTCTCCGGACAAAATCAGTTCATCTGGTAGAAACTCTTTGGGGAGAGAAGATTGGAAAAGAAAATATTTTTTATTTCATGGTAATTATGAAGAAGGTTGGAGAAGAAGAGCAAAAAGGGCAAAGAAAGGTTTTTCAGTAGAAAAAGTAAAAAACAGATACCTACCAATAACAAAGTTCCCAGAGTTAGTTGATTTTCATCAAGGAATGTTTGAAAATGCCCACATTGTTTATTTTACTCCTTTTGTTTCTGCTTGTTCAGAAGAAATAGAAATGTTATTTCCAGAATTGTTAAACAAAATTAGAGTTTCTCAAGACCCTTTAGAAAAATTTGATTGGTTACAAGTTCTTAATGCCAAGTTAAGTTATGTTGTTGAAGAAATAGTTGATGTTTTAGATCAGCAAGAAGGAGATCTTTTTCAAAGAACAGAATGGATAGAAAAAGATCAATATTGGCAATTATCTAATTTTTTAAAGGACCACCATTTTGGGCTTTCTGGAGCTGTAGACTTAGTTAATAAATTTGTTGGAGCTTTAGAAAAAACCAGAGAATTTTTAGCAGATCCGAAAGTAGATATTATTAATCGAGGAAATTATTTTTATTTTCTTACTGGGGCGGTAGATTTAAACAAACTTAGAGAACAAGAACTGGGAATACATATGGGACAAGGACAAGTGTTGTCATTAGGAAAAGAAAGAACTGTTTCCAACCCATTTGGAACAGATAATATTGACAGATTAATTTATCAAGGATATAAACCCTACCTTGGAACAAAATTTGTTTTTGAAAAAGAAGTATTAAGAGATGTTTTAACAATGTTTTTTGGTAAAGAAGATCCCAAAATTATTCACAGTTATTTGAGTCATGTTTTAGATAAAGTTCAATCCGGCAATTTACCAAGAGAGGCATACTTTGTTCCAAAAAAAACAAGAACTTACTTTAAAGGACTATTTAACCAAGCAGTTGAAAGAAGTGAAAGAGATAAAGAGTTAAAAGACAGGTACGCTCAACTAAAAAGAAGAATCAAAGATCGAATGTCAAATGACACAGCCAGAGAATTAACTGGATTTACTGAACAATGCCAGGATTGGTATTGTCATCCTTTCCTAGAAGAATGTTTAGAAGGCATCTTAAGCCCTTATCCACCAACAACAAACCTGGTTTATGTTAAAGATTCTCAAGGGATATTACTCCCAGAATCAATGACTGATAGTTTAGATTTAGAATTTTACCATGACAAATTAAAAGAGTCATTAAGACCTTTTATTGATATTATTAATTCTTAATCCAAACATATTTAAAAAAGAAGAGCATTTCTTATCTTAATGGTTACCAGAACATCTCAAGAAAGATTTAGGACAGATAAAGGAGTCTTTGACGCATTTACTAAAAGAAACCTATTTGAGTTACAAAGTAGAGGATTTTACGATGAAATGGTTGGTCCTCTTTTTGTTGGTAAAGAAAGTAATGTGTTCATTGCAAAAAGTAAAAGTAAGAAAGTAATCATTAAGATCTATCGCGTTCAAAATGCTGATTTTAAAAGAATGTTTCAATATATCAAACAAGACCCACGTTATGATTTTCTTAAAAATAAGCGCAGAGAAATTATTTTTTCTTGGACACAACGAGAATATAAAAACTTGATAAAAGCAGAAAGAGGAAAAGTTAAGGTTCCAAAAACAATTGTTTGGAAGTATAACATTCTAATTGAAGAATTTATTGGTGATGAAAAACCAGCACCACCATTAAAAGATTTGTATCCTGAAGACCCAGAAAAGTTCTTTAAAGAAATTGTTAAAGAAATGAGAAAGTTGTATAAGATTGGTCTTGTTCATGGAGACTTGTCTGCGTTTAATATTTTAAATTATAACGATAAACCAGTATTAATTGACTTTTCACAATCAACTTTAGTTAAAACACCAAACTCAGAAGAATTACTTTTGCGAGATGTGAAGAATGTCTTGCAATTTTTTAAAAAATTAGGAATTAAAGCAGAAATTGAAGAAATAGTGGAAAAGATTAAAAAGTAAAGCCCAGAAAACTAATAACAATGGAAGAAAACCAAGAACCTATTGAAACCGGAGACGAATTCTCCTATGAACTAAAAATCCCTGAAGAAAGGATCGGAGCACTTATTGGAACAGATGGAGAAACTAAAAAACAAATTGAAGAACAAGCGGGTTGCCAATTAGATATTTCTAAAGAAGGAGATGTAACAGTTACGGGAAATGATGGAATTAAGTTATATACTGTCAGAGAAATTGTTAAAGCAGTTGGTCGCGGATTTAATCCAGATATTGCTTTATTGTTATTAAAACCAGACTACACTCTTGAATTAATTGAATTAAAAGATATTGCCGGAAAAAGTAAAAATACCATGCTTCGATTGAAAGGAAGAATTATTGGTAAAGGTGGAAAGTCTCGGGAAGAGATTGAAAGATTAACAAACACTTACATTTCTGTTTATGGTAAAACTGTTGGTATTATCGGCGAAGTTTCTTGGACTGCTTTAGCTCGACAAGCTGTTGGCATGTTACTTGATGGTTCAATGCATCGAACAGTTTACAGATTCTTAGAAAAGAAAAAGAAAGAAATGATGTTTGGGTAAAGAATTAAAATAATTTATTTTTAGAGTATTAACGACGACTTTTTACAGATTTCTCAGATGACAAAGGTGAACATTCCCAATCTTTAGAACTACAAATTAACCCATCTTCAAACCTACAGGCTTCTTTTTCACTAGGGTTGCAACATTTTCCCCCTAAAGGGCCAACTTTATTGCCTTCATAACAATCAAGATCCTGACAATCTATTAAGCCATCATCATCATTATCCTCTTTATCATAACATTCGTACCAATGTTCTTTTGTACCACAATCCCCATTACCTTCACAATCTTCGTCTGCACAATCAATTAGTTTATCATCATCATTATCTTTACTATCATCACATAATTCTCCTTGAGTAAATGATACTTTATCTTCACAACTTTTAGTAGTTTCATCCCAATTACAAACTTGATTTGTTTTCTTATCTAAATAAGCGCTTCCGCAATCTTCTTGATTTAACATACATTCACAATCTTTACAGGCAACTTTAAGAACCATCTTTTGAATTGTTTCTTTCAACTTATCACAATCATCAAGACCTTTATGATTAACACCATTACAAGTAGGAACAGTCTCAATTTTTTCACTTTGAGCTACGTCCCATGTTTCTTTATTCACATCAACGTGAATGTCCATTGGAACTTCTGAATCACCTTTAAAATAACCGACAACACCAGTGTGATCATCCTGCATAGTTTGATGAAATACCAATAAATTTTTAACGTTATCTTTAAATTCCAATCCTTCTGAGATGCCACCAGCAAAACCTTCAGATTTAAGACAGCTCATGTCTACGCCAACAAAATATTCGATATCTTTATTCTTTAATTTGTTACTCTTGGCTGCTTTAGTACCAGAAACCGCATGTTGTAACTTACAACCACCCATGCTTTTTCCAATTAAGAAAATTTTTGTGGGTTTACCACTTTTTTCTTTCATTTCTTCAGCTAATTCAGCAATATTATCAGATAAGATTCCCGAATTGGTATGAACCCCAGCATAACTTGAAATACAATAGATATTGTCATATGTTGGAAGATTGGGGTTCCCATTTTTATAAAAAAAGTCCTCACAGAACCACTTAAAAATACTTTTACCGCCCCCATACGAAGTAGAAGCTCCACCTAATGCAACTACTAAAATATTTTGTTCATTAGTAGGTTTTGGACGGTGATTCCAATAATGATTTATGGTACCTCTTTTCTCACAAGCATGCCAATTTTCCCCATAACCATTCCAATGTTTCATCCCAGTATAATCTTCACCACAATTATATATGGTAGAACAATGACTACAATGAGATTCTTGGTTACACCATTCATTACAAATTTTTTTATTTTCTAAACCCGCATCAATCCAAGAACCCATACCCACCAAGTTTTTATTAACCATTACAATTAATATTGTTAAAGCTAAAATAGAAATAATAATTGTAATAACAATCCTCTTCTTTTCATCCATATTTCTGGGTAAATTAAACAGATTTATAATGTTTTCTTAAATAAGATCTTTCTTCAACTTCACCAAAACTTTAATAAAACCTACCTTTTTCTCAACAATCAATGGTTCAGAAAACTGCAGAAGATTTAGCAAAGAAACAGAAACAGATCTCTATTGCGGAATTCTTTGAGAAAAATAGACACTTACTAGGTTTTGATAATCCTAGAAAAGCTTTACTAATTGCAGTAAAAGAAGCAGTAGATAATGCTTTAGATGCGTGTGAAGAAGCAAGAATTTTACCTGAAATAAACGTAGAACTGATTCAACTTTCAGATGATCGTTTCAGAATGATTGTTGAAGATAACGGACCAGGAATTATTGAAAAACAAATTCCAAAAATATTTGCTAAGCTTTTATATGGGAGCAAATTTCATAAATTATCATCTACAAGAGGACAGCAAGGTATCGGAATTTCTGCTACACTTCTTTACGGACAATTGACTACCGGAAAACCAGCTTTGATTACTTCTAAGATTGGAAAGAATCAACCAGCACATCAAATCAAACTTAAAATTAATACGCAAACAAATAATCCGGACGTTGTTTCAAGTACAACTGTTGAATGGGATGAAAAAGAACATGGCACCAGAATAGAAATTGATATGGAAGGAGCTTATTTAAAAGGAAAACAGTCTGTTGATGAATATTTAAAACAAACAGCAATCGTTAATCCTCATTTAACGTTAATTTATACTAATCCAAATGCAGAACAGTTTATCTTCCCAAGAGCCACAGAAAGTTTGCCTGCAGAAGTTAAAGAAATTAAACCACATCCTTATGGGGTAGAGTTGGGAAGATTAATCAAGATGTTAGATCTGACCTCTGCAAAATCTTTACAACAATTCTTAACAACAGAATTTGTTCGTGTAGGGGGTGGAACTGCAAAAACAATTTGTGAAAATTCCGCATTACTACCAAAAACAAGACCCGGAAGAGTTAGTAGAGATATGGCTGAACAACTTTTCAATGGAATTAAAAAAACCAAAATCATTTCGCCACCAACCGATTGTATTTCTCCAATTGGTGAAGAAGAGTTAGAGAAAGGATTACGAAAAGAAATCAATGCTGAATTTTATTGTTCCACTACAAGAAATCCTTCTGTTTACCGGGGAAATCCATTTATTATTGAAGCCGCAATGGCTTTTGGCGGAGAACAACCAGCAGATAAAACTGTAAGAATAATGCGATTTGCTAATCGTGTTCCTTTATTATATCAACAAGGAGCTTGTGCAATCACTAATTCCTTGATGCATACTTCCTGGCGATCTTATGGATTAAACCAAAGTAAGAATTCTATTCCTGTTGGCCCTTGTACAATTGTAGTACATATGACTTCTGTTTGGGTCCCATTTACAAGCGAATCTAAAGAAGCACTTGCCCAGTATAATGAGATTGTTAGAGAAATAAAGTTTGCTTTGCAAGAATGTGGAAGAAAACTTGCTAGTTTTGTTAACAAGAAAAGAAGAATTAAAGATGAAGGTAAAAAAAGAAGTTATATTGAGAAATATATTCCTCATGTTGCTGAAGCATTACATGAATTATTAGGTTTAGATGAAATTAGTAAGAAAAAGATTGAAGATGATTTATGTGAGATTTTAGAACATACTAGAGGAGAATTAGAAGAAATTAAAGTGGACAATCCAGATTATGATCCCGAATTGGCTAAAATTGGTAAAGAAGAGAAAGAAAAGAAGGAAGAAAAAGAAGAATCTGAAAGTGAAACAGGAAAAGAAAGTAAAGAAGACAAGAATGATAAAGTTAAAGACAAAAAGAAGCCTGGACAACAGAAGTTAATGTAAATAATAAAATGGCAAAAAAAACAGATAACGTTGTAGAAAAAATTCAAGAGATAGCTAAAGACATTTACAACAAAATTAAACTAATTAAGCAACCTGAATTAGTAATGCCAATCAGAGCTTTAAGTAACGTTGAGTATAATGAAAAAGAAGGATATTTCAAAATCATGGATAAAATTAAGTCACGAACATTAACTGCTTCTACCATCAAAACTTTTGCTCAAACATTGAGGATGATGGGTCTTTCAAAAGAACTTATAGAAAAAAATGATATTGCTACCAAAAGAGAAGCCTATTATGTTTCTAAAAATTGGGGGGATGCCCGTTTTAAAGAACAACCGGAATCAGATACAGTCATGGATGATATTGAAGCAATGATGCGTGTTAATCGTGAACAAATCGGTTTTATCCCCGGCGAAAAAGGTGGTGCAGTTGCTGGTAAGTTAACAGTGATTGATGTTGATCAAGATACAAAAAAAGAATTAAAAATTGATTGCACTAAATTTGGAAGTGGGGCATATGCAATCCCTTCTTCAGTTGAACATTTAAAATTTGAAACTAATGCTAAATTTGTATTGGCAATTGAAACTGCGGGTATGTTTGAACGGCTTAACAAACATAAATATTGGAAAAAAACTAATTGTATTATTATAGCAATGTCTGGAGTTCCTACAAGAGCAACAAGAAGATTTATGAGAAAACTAGCTGATGAAAACAAGTTACCAGTTTATGTATTTACAGATGGTGACCCTTACGGATATTTTAGTATTTATCGGACTCTTAAAGTTGGTTCAGGAAATGCTGCCCATATCAATAAATTTTTCTGTGTGCCAAATGCTCGTTTTATTGGGGTTACGCCCCAAGATATTGAAGATTATAAATTGCCAACTCATCCATTGAAAGAAGTTGATTTCAAAAAAATCAAAGATGTTATTAAGAATGATCCATTCTGTAAACATCATAAAGAATGGCAAAAAGCTCTTCAAAAAATGGCAAAAATGAAAGTTAGGGTTGAACAGCAAGCTTTTTCGGCACATAGTTTGAACTTTGTAATGGAAACATACTTACCTAAGAAATTGAAAGATCAAAAGACGTGGTTACCATGATGATTAAAATAGAAAAAATAGAACAGTATTATGGTGGCGAAAGAGGTAGCTCTTTCTTTGCCAAAAATGAAGGCAGACCCTTGATTTCTATTCTTAAAAGAAACAAAGGAACTGTTTCTGGCCATCATTATCATACCGAAAAGACAAAAGGTAAAAACCCAGAAGTTTTTGTTTTAATTTCTGGAAAGATGGAATTATATGTTGAGGATATCAAAACCAAAGAATCACAAACCCATATTATTGAAGAAAATACCTTGTTTGAAATCCCCCCATATATTTATCATGAAGTTAAAGCAATAACAGATTTTGTTGCTTTAGAATTTAATGTTTCTATGGAAGACCAAACAAATGTAATTGAAGGCAAAGAATTACAATGAAAAAAATATTAATAATCGGATTAATGGTAATAACTTTATTCTTATTATCATGTGGGGGAGAAAAAATGACAAACAAAACAGCAACATTTCATACTACATTAGGAACATTTGAAATTGAATTATTTGAAGAACAAATGCCAATTACTACAAAGAACTTTATTGCTTTAGCAGAAAAAGGGTTCTATGACGATACTAAATTTCATCGTGTTATTTCTGGATTTATGATCCAGGGCGGAGACCCATTATCTAAAGATAACTCCAAGAAACACATGTGGGGCACTGGTGATCCAGGATATAAAATCAAAGATGAATTTGGCGATGTTGGAAACAATAAAGGAACAATATCTATGGCTAATTCAGGACCAAATTCTGGTGGAAGTCAATTCTTTGTTAATTTAGTTAACAATAATTTTCTGGATTCAAAACATCCAGTTTTTGGTAAAGTAACCAATGGGATGAATATTGTAGAAAATATTGGCAAAGTTCAAACAGCTCAAGCTGATCAACCAGTTGAAGATGTAGTTATTGAAAAAATTGTAATTTCTTAATTTTTAATTTCTTTCTTTAATCCAATAATCATTTCTTTGTAAGAGCTCAGTTCTTTAGAAACAGTGATTTGTTTTAAATTTTGATTCTCAAAACCAGTATCACTAATGATAACTCCATTTTCATTTAGTTTACTTAAAATCTTATTTTCATAATCGAAAATGTAATCTCGCATAATTCTAAATGCTTTTTCAAAATAAATATCATAACTTTGTAATTCAGAGAAATGATTTTCTATCTTTTTCATAACAAAGGTTAAAGTGATGAGTTTATGATTCCAGTGAAATTGAATTTGACTTTTATCTTCTGAGAAACTAATTCCCACTTCATCTAAAATTGTTTTAATCATCCCCAGGTTATTATCCTCGTCAACAAATGTAAGATTAGCTTTGTTTAATTGCGGGAATAGTTTATCTAAATAAATTAGTGGAAATAGAATATCCGTACCACAACCAGGGTAAAGTAAAGAGATTTCTGTTTTTTCAAAGGGGATGCTTATTTTGTTTAATAATTCCAAATTTTGATAATCATCTTCAAAGAAGTAACTCTTAAGTTTTTCTTGGTTAATTTTGTTGTTAGAGTTTAGCCCTTTTGCTTCAACCTTCTTTTCTTCATAAATTATTAAGTTTGGCATTGATTAAACTTAACTTAGAAATATACATAAAAAACTTTCTATTTTTTGTAGATTTCAAACGAAATGTTTAAAAGTTACCACCAGATTTAATCATTTAATGGGCCTGTAGCCTAGCCTGGATAGGGCGCCAGCCTTCTAAGCTGGATACCGTGGGTTCGAATATCTTACAGGGAGACTACAAATCTTCCTGAAGATTTGAAAGTCCCTCCAGGCCCATTTTACATTTCTAAAGCCACTAGACACACTCGACAACCTCAGGCAAAGCTTATTAATTATTAATACTCATTTTAATTCACTCTTTATTTTTTCAATTATGTAAAACAAAGAGGTGATTGAAATGGAATTTAACTTATATGAATTCATTGGCGTAATGATTGGAGACGGTTGTTTAATGGATTATCCCCATCTAAGAGCATATAGGGTTGAAATAACGGGCAATGTAGTTGAGGAAAGAGATTATTATGAAAATATTTCTATTTTTCTTCAAAAAGAATTTAACCTCACACCAAAAGTATTTGAACGTTCTTATAAAGATGGATCAAAAGGATTAAAGCTAATTGTTAATAATAAGAGATTTGTCTACTTCTTGAAAAATGAATATGGTTTTACAAATAATAAAACATACACGGTAGAAATTCCTAATCATTTAATGACTTGGGACAAGTCAAAACATATTTTGAGAGGGATTTTTGAAACTGATGGGTGTCTTTATTTCTCTAAATCCAGAGTTACAACCAACAAACCCACTTATCCTCGTTTAGAAATTACTACAGTAAGTGTTAAATTAGCCAATCAAATTGTCAAAATATTAAAAGAAAACGGATTTTCTGTTCAAAACCATAAAAATCGTTCATCAACAGTGATTTATTTAAGTGGGGCAGAAATGCTTCAAAAATGGATAACGGAAATTGGATTTAGTAGTAACAAAAATTGGAGTAAATATTATTTGTGGAAAAAATTGGGTTATTATATCCCAAGAATCACTCTTCCCGAAAGGCTCTCTCTTTTGGAAAGTAAAGACTTACAAATAATACCAGAAATTATATAAATAACACTAATTCTAACCAATTGTCAAGGGTCCGTGGCAAAGTGGCTAATGCGAGAGCCTGCAGAGCTTTAGATCGAGGGTTCGAGTCCCTCCGGGCCCTTTTTATTCTTTTTTTTTAACTCACAAAATTTATTAACCCCCTAATTCTAAACAAAAATATGACTTTAATCAAAGAATCTTTTCAAAGATTATTTCCAGAAAGAGAGTTTAAGTATAAAACTTATCTGGAGTATAATCGCAGATTAGGAAATTTTAATGCCAATATTAAATATGATTACAATAAAATATCAATTCATCTTAATTTACAGTGGAAAGATATTGAGGATGAGATTAAAATTGGCTTAATTCAAACATTATTGGTCAAAGTCTTTAAAACTAAAAAGAGACAAACCTCTAACATTAATTTATATAATAATTTCATCAAGAATATTCCGACGTTAACAGAAAAAATTCATTCTAATCCAATTCTTGAATCTTCTTTCCATCGTGTTAATAATGGGTTCTTCTTCAACCAAATTGAAAAACCAAACTTAAAGTGGGGCACAGATTCAAGAAGAAAATTAGCCTCATATAATTTTCATGATGATACTGTAACTGTTTCTACCATCTTTAAAGAATCAAGAGAAGAATTGTTGGATTACTTAATGTATCATGAATTACTACATAAATATCATAAATTTAATCATAAAAATGGTAGAAGTTTCTTCCATACTAAACAATTTAAAGCGGACGAGAATCTTTATCCGGATAAAGAAGCTTTGGAAAGAGAAATTAGTAAGATTATAAGAAATTCTAGAGTGCCTAAGAAGAAAGAGTTATTTTCTTTTTTTAAATGATTCATAAGATTTATTAATAAAACCCAGGAAAAATAAGAAAATAAAGCCAAAAATCCCGCAACAATACAGAAATCTAAAATTTAACAAAGATTAAATTTTAGGTCCTAAAAACAGTTGTTTTTAGAAAACAAAGATTTTTCTGGGGTTTAAGAATTTACAGCGTAAATTCTCGAAACCTTTAAAAAGAGGGCTAATTTATCCATCCCTATGGTAAAAAAGAAGTTTCTATCCCATAATGCAATGGATAAAATCATGCGTGAAGCTGGCGCTTTAAGAGTTTCAGATGATGCAAAAGCAACCCTTGCAGAGGTTTTAGAAAAAAAGGCATTAGAAATATCAGCAGAAGCAAAAAAGATGGCTGAACACGCTGGTAGAAAAACAGTAACAGAAAAAGATATCCATTTAGCAAATAAAGAATAAACAAATAATAATCAATTAGGAAGGTGGTTTACTATGTATGAGAAAAAACTTGTTAGTGTAGGTAGCTTAAAAAAAGGAGACACAATCATCATTGATGGTGCGGCTTGTAAAATTACAGATACAACTACATCTAGGCCAGGAAAACACGGTCACGCTAAAGTTAACATGATGGCGGTAGGAATGTTAGATGGTAAAAAAAGAAACTTAGTTATGCCAGGTCATGACAAAGTCGAAGCACCAGTAGTAGAAAAGAAAAATGCTCAAGTCCTATCCATATCCGGAAAAATGGCTAATGTGATGGACACAGAAAGTTATGAAACTTTTGACTTAGAAATCCCAGAAGAATTAAAAGCAGACGTAAAAGAAGGTTCTGAAGTTTTATATTGGATCTTGATGGGAATGCAAGTTATGAAGCAAGTCAAATAAACAATCTAATAATAAAGGTGAATCAATATGGTAAAATTTGAAGAAGCTGCAGTAAGAAAACAAAAAAACATTTTTGTTTGCAGAACATGTAAATCTAAAATTAGAGCTGCAAGTTTAAAAGTTGCTCAAAAGAAAATTAGTTGTCGTAAGTGTAGTGCAAAGAAACTTCGACCTAAAAGAAAAAAGTAAACCAATAAAGAGGGTTTTGTGATAGGATGTTTGAACTAATAACTACATTTATTTGGAAGTACAAATTTATTTTCTTATTCTATTTATTAGTAGTTCTTTTACTATATGTAAAAAGAAAAAAATTAGATTTTCAAGCTAAGGTTATTGTTCTTTACCGAATGAAATTTGGTTTAAGGTTTATTGAAAAGTTTGCTAACAAGTTTAGAGAACCAACTATTCTTTTAGGTTATATTGGTGTTGGTGCTGGTTATGTGGGTTTAATTTTTATTTCTTATGTTCTAATTAAAAACTTAGTTGATTTGGTAATTAGCCCAGCTGCAGTTTCAGGAGTTAGTTTAGTATTACCTGGAGTTAATATTCCTGGATTAGGAGTTTTACCATTCTGGTATTGGGTCATTGCAATTTTCTTGATTGCTTTAGTGCATGAGTTTTCCCATGGGATCGTTGCTAGAGCACATAAAATTGATGTCAAAAATACCGGCATTGTTTTTTTAGGGCCAATTATTGGTGCTTTTGTTGAACCAAATGAGAAACAACTTAGAAAACAATCCGATATCAAACAATATTCTGTATTAGCTGCAGGAAGTTTTTCTAATATCCTTTTAGCAATTGTTGCTTTATTATTGCTTAATTTCTGTTTCATGCCTTTACAAGAAGCGATGGTTGAACCAACCGGATTTACCTTTGATGCTTATGTAAATGAAGATTTGCCTTTTGCTCAAGCTGGAATTATGCCTGGAACTTTAATTAATGGCATTGATGGCAGTATGACTTACAGATTTGAAGAATTTAGTGAAAAGTTATTTTGTACTTCTCCCGGAGATAAAGTTTCTATTATAGGTGCAGAAAAAAATTATCCTGTTACACTTGCAGAAAATCCAGAAGTGCCAGGAAAAAGTTATTTAGGGATTCAAACAATCCATAACGAATTTGAAGTTAAAGAGAAATATAGTACTGGAGTTTGGAAATCTGTCTATTATTCTTTAGATTGGTTAACTGGGTTCTTACGTTGGTTATTTATTCTTAGTTTAGGAATTGGTTTGTTTAATCTTTTACCTTTACCAATTGTTGATGGTGGTAGAATGATGCAAGTTTTCTTACATAAGTTACGTGGAGAACAAAGCGGCGAGAAATGGTACAGAAAGATTGGTATGTTCTTCTTATTAGTATTATTATTGAATTTTATTTACCCTCTGATTAGAGGCTGGTTAGGGATATAGAAAAAATAAAAGAAAGAAAAATCTAACTTTTAACCAATCTTAACAGACTATACTTCTTACTTAAGAATAATTCTTGAGCAGGAAAACTAATTTTCCATTTCTCAACAGCATAGTCTAAAGCGGTGTTAAAGATAACATAAGACCCTGCAATCCCTAATCCAAACAATAACCGTTCATATCCTGTAATTGGAATTAAAGTTAACCACATCCCAACTGTTGAGGGTATGGTCCAAATCCAGATTGCTGTGCCCACTGCATGAGCTGCAAAGGTTGCCCCTAAACTTCTGAATAATAATTTTCCTGGCACTTTCTTTGGTAGAATTACTGCAAATACTGGAATCAACCAATACAATGAATAAACCCATGCTTGTCTTCCAATAGGATGATAAATGAACAAAGCAATACAAATTAAAGGGACTGTTACTTTAATCCAATTCTGATTTCTTTTCTTAACGGACATACCAAAATAGTAAGCTGCAAATAACATTGGTAAGAATCTTAAAATACTAACCCATGTCCATTCTTTTCCCATAATCAAGAAATCTGCAAGTTGTGCAAAAAGTACCGCAATCCCTCCAAAAATGGGCCCTAAAAAAGCACCCGCTGTTGGACCAAAGAATTGATATAATGTAAAAAATTGATTCTCTGCTCCTAAAACGGGAGAGAAATTAATTTTTCTTCCAATTAGTACTAGAACAAAGAATATTAGTAAAAAGATAATTCTTTTTGTTGTAAATATATTTTTAGCATCCATGTTTAACCACCCTTAAAATAAATTATTTCTTTTTATTTATTAATATTTATGTAGTATATCACCAATTAAATATAAAGAGCCGGAAACTAGAACAAAATCATCTTCATTAGCAATATTTAAAGCCTCTTTTACCGCTTCTTCAGAATCTTTAACAATTTTAACGTTGGGATTATATTCTTTGACAGCTTCTGCTAATTCTTCAACAGGAGTCGGTTTAAAACTTCCTTCTGTTACAATTATCTGTTCAAACAAAGGAACTAACAAAGAAACCATTTCATTTAGTTTTTTATCTTTAGCAATTCCTAAAACAAGTATTTTCCTTTTCCTAATTGTCTTAACAAAATTTACTAAATATTTAATCCCAGCAATGTTATGCGCACCATCAACCATTAACAAAGGGTTCTCTTGCAAAGTTTGTAATCTTCCTGCCCAGAGTGTTTTTTCTAGTCCCCATTTTACTTTATTAATTGGAATCTCTAATTGTTTTGCAATTAGTAAAGCTAAACAAGCATTCCTGATTTGATGTTCACCTAACATTTTAATTGTAAAAGTATTGTTCTTTACAGTAAATGTTTGTGTATTGAAATTGGATTTATTAATCTTATATTTTAATTGATCATCTAAAACTACTAAAAAAGAATTTTTCTCTTTACATTTATTTTCAAAAATATTTAAAACAATAGGATCTGTTTCAGCAGTTATAACAACTTTCTTTTCCTTAATAATCGCTGCCTTCTCTTTAGCGATTTCTTCTTTAGTTTCTCCCAATATTTTAGTATGTTCTAAAGAAACATTTGTAATCACACATAAATCTGGGTCAATTACATTAGTTGCATCTAATCTGCCACCAAGACCAACTTCAATGATTGCAAAATCAACCCCTTCATTAGCAAAATGTTGAAAAGCCATTGCGGTAGTAAATTCAAAGAAAGTAGTATCAATATTATTAGTTTCAACTTGTTCTCTGATTATCTTAGTTAGCTCAACAATATTTTCATCCGAAATATCTTTGCCATTAATCTTGATTCGTTCGTTAAAGTTAACTAAATGTGGACTAGTATATAACCCAACTTTGTAACCCGCTTCTTCCAATATCTGAGCAAGAAAAGCAGCAGTACTTCCTTTCCCATTAGTTCCCGCAATATGAATTGATTTAAACTTATTTTGAGGATTATCTAAAGCAGAAACTAGCTTCTCCATTTCTTCTAAACGTAATTTGTCTCCAAATTTCTTTAATCCATATAGGTAATCCAATACTTGTTCTTTCATCATTATTTCGGGACACCATAACCTATTTAAAGATTTAGCATCTACAATATAATTGGGGTGGTTTAAGAGTGGAATCTTATCTTAATATAATCAAAAAAATTCTAAAAAAAGGAGAATTAAAACATAGCAGAACCGAAGTTGGCACTATTGCTATTGCAGGAGCAATGTTCGAACACGACATGACAAATGGGTTTCCTTTGTTAACAACAAAAAAAGTACCGTTTAGGTTAGTTGCTTCTGAATTAGAATTCTTCATTAAAGGAATTACAGATAAACAATGGTTAATTGAAAGAAATAACCATATTTGGGATGAATGGTGTTCTCCAAAAATTATTCCTTATGGTCATGATCAAGAAACAAAAACAAAAATGATGGAAGAACGTGAGTTGGGACCGATTTATGGATGGCAATGGCGAAACTTTGGTGCTAAATATGTTTCCCATAACCAACAACCAGAAGGGAAAGGGATTGATCAGTTCAAGAAATTAGTTGAAAAACTAAAAGAGAACCCCTTGGATCGAAGAATGATTGTTTCCGCTTGGAATCCTTTAGATATTCCCAATATGGCTTTACCACCTTGTCATTATGGTTTTCAAGTTACAGTTATCAATGGTAGATTAAATTTACTTTGGAATCAAAGATCTGTTGATTCTGCATTAGGGTTACCATTCAATATTGCCAGTTATGCTTTATTATTACATCTGTTAGCAAAAGAAGCAGGATTGAAAGAAGGAAAATTAATTGGTTTTCTGGGAGACACCCACGTATATGAAAATCATGTTGAAGGGTTGAAAGAACAATTGTCTCGAGAACCTAAAACACTTCCAAAGATTAAAACAGAAAACTTCACCTCAATCTTTAATTGGAAATATACTGATTCAATTATTGAAAATTATGAAGCACACTCAAGAATAAAATTTGAGATCGCTGTATAAAATGGTTAGCATAATTGTTGGAATGACAAATAACAGAGTTATTGGTAAAGATAATTCTTTGATTTGGCATATTCCTGAAGACTTAAAAAACTTTAAAGAACTAACTTCCAACAATACAGTAATCATGGGTAGAAAAACGTGGGAAAGTATTCCAGAAAAGTTTAGACCGCTTCCGAACAGGAACAATATCGTCATCAGTAGAAATCTTAGTTCTATCGAAGGCGCAGAGGTTTGTTCTTCTGTGGCAAATGCTTTAGAAAAAGCTAAATCTTATGAGAAAGAAGTTTTTGTTATCGGTGGATCTTCAATTTATGAACAAACATTACATTTAGCAAGCAAAATTTATTTATCTTACATTAGAAAAGAATATGATGGTGACACTTACTTTCCAAGATTTAATGAAGATGATTGGGAAATAACTGAAACAAAAGATTTTGCAGAATTTAAGTTTGTGGTTTATGAAAAAAAAGGAGAACGATAAAATGAAAGACCAAGAAGTTGCTAAAATAATCAAGAAAGAAGAGAATAAACAACAATTTAAACTATCTATGATTCCTTCTGAAAACTTTTTTTCTGCCTCTGTTAGGGAAGCAGTAGGTTCGGTTTTTATGCATAAGTATGCAGAAGGAAATGTTGGCAAAAGATATTATGAGGGGAATCAGTTTGTTGATGAATTAGAATTATTAACAATAAAAAGAGCAAAGAAAGCGTTTAATCTTCCTGAAGATTGGGGTGTAAATGTACAAGCTCTTGCTGGCAGTAATGCTAACTTAGCAGTTTATTTAACTTTACTAAAAATAGGAGATACAATTATGGGCATGTACTTGCCTGACGGTGGACATCTTAGCCATGGTTGGAGTTATGAGCCAAAAACAATTCAGGATCCAAACGAATCAACATATATGGGAGGATCTAGAAAAGTAAACATCTCTTCTAAGATCTTTAAAACAGTCCAGTATAAAACAAATCCCAATACACAATTATTTGATTATGAAGAAATTGAAAGAACTGCTTTAGAACATAAACCTAAATTAATAATTACTGGCGGAACTGCTTATCCAAGAGAGATTGATTATGTTCGTATGAAACAAATTGCAGAGAAAGTTGGCGCTTATTATTTAGCAGATATTGCTCACGAAGCTGGCTTAATTGCCGCAGGTGTAAATAAATCTCCAGTTGGCATTGCTGATGTGGTTACTATGACTACGCATAAAACTTTACGCTCTGGAAGAGGGGCTTTGATATTATCTAATCAAGATATGATTAAAAAAATTAATCGTTCAATTCTTCCTGGATTACAAGGCGGACCGTTCAACCATTCCATTGCTGGAATTTGTGTTGGCTTAGGAGAAACATTAACCCCAGAATTTAAAGAATATGCATTCCAAACTGTTAAAAATGCCCGGTTTCTTTGTTCAGAGTTACAAAAGTTTGATTTTAAAATAGTTTCTGGCGGAACAGATAAACATTTGATTTTAATTGATTTAACGAATAAACCTTTATTGGGAAAGAAATTTGCACGTGCTTTAGATTATGCGGGAATAATTGCTAACATGAACACGATGCCTCAAGAAACTAAGAGTCCCGCTAATCCTTCTGCTTTACGTTTAGGAACGCCTTGGATTACTACTAGAGGAATGAAAGAATCGGAAATGACTTTAATTGCTGGTTGGATTAATTCCGTCATGGAAATTTGTTCCTCGTGGAATGAATTGGAGTTTGTTGAATTCGAGGAGAAAGTAAAATCATCCACAGAAATTGCTGAGATTGCTAATCAGGTTCAAGAATTATGTATGAAGTTCCCTTTGGAGATTTAATATATCCTGAAGTTACAATAAGTTTATATTTAAGACTTAAATAATAAAATTATGCCAAAACCAGACCATTATCTATTTGTAGTTGATACTGATATGCATGCTGGTTATTTTGAGAGAGAATTGTGTGCCTACATTACTGGAAGTTTTGGAGAAGATCAAGTTGGGGAAACGGAAGCCCAAAAAGCAGAAGAAGAAGCTCTCGAATTAACCTCAGAATTAGAAAAGATAATTGAATTTGTTCCTTCTCGAGATAATTGTTTGAGACCTTGTGAGATTTTTCCAAACCAAAATTATGGAACAAACAGAGAAGGCAAAGCAATGAAAGTAACTGATGTAAACAAAAACCAATTAACTTTCCCGGCAAATACTAGCGTTGCTATTTATTTTAGTTCAATTCCTAGCCCTCAAGCAATAAAAACTATGAAAGAACGAGCAATCACCGTGGCATCTGAAGGAATTGGCAGACATAATGTTTTTCCAGAAATTGAAGGATTCAGATTATTAGAACAACATACAACATATAATGAATTAAAAATGCCTTCTTCAAACTAATTTTAACTTTAATGTTTTTCCAAGAACTCTTTAACCCTACTTTCACCCTTAGGTTCTGCAGCATCTCCGAGTTCATAATAGATTTTCTCAACAGTATCTCCCCAAGAGAATTCTCCTTTCTCTTCCTTGATTGTATTAATATTAATTTCTTTAGTTTGAGTTCCTTTCCTTAAATGATAATATATGCTTCTTTGAGTCACAGGAGGAAACACTTCTTTGTAAATCTTAGAAATCTGATAACCGTAACCTTTTCCCAAGTAGAATAAGATTTCAATTATGTTCTGTCGAATTTGACTTTTTGTGGGCCTTCCTCTTACCATAAAAAGTAAATGTCGTTCTTATTTATATTTGTTTTCCTTATTGTAAATAAACCCCTCCACAAATTTTATATACTTCTCTGTCATTAAACATTCGGTGACATCAAAATGAAAGCGTTTATCTTAGTTTCATTAAATGAAGGAAATGAACAAACAGTTTTAGATGAATTAAAAGCTATGCCAGAAATTGTTAACGCCTATGTTTTATTTGGAGAATGGGACATTTTGACAGAAGTCGAATTATCAGGAGTTGAAGAGTTAGGGTCTTTTGTGATGGAGAAAATTCGTTCCAGAGAAGATGTAAAATTAACCAGTACATTAGTAGTAGCAGGAAAATAAATGGCTAAACCAGTAATTCCAAAAAGTAAACAGAAAGAAATTGCTAAAGAAAGGGTAAAAATTCTCTTTCAGCAAGCAGAAGAAGTTTTCTCTAAAAATAAATCTCTTGCTAATCGTTATGTAACTCTTGCTAGAAAGATATCAATGAAAGTAAAAATCAGAATCCCTTTAGAATTAAAAAGAAAATTCTGTAAACATTGTTACAAATTCATGATGCCAGGAGTTAATTCTAGAGTTCGTACTCGAGATGGCAAAGTAATCATTTCTTGTTTGGAATGTAAGAAGTTCACTCGAATTCTGACCAAAAAATAAATTTTTTATTTAATTTTACTTTTCCATTTTTGGAAAGAATATTCCCTTTAAGAAATATATATTTTAATAATAGAAAAGTATATAAATAAACAAATCGTAAGAAACAACTATGAGCCTATTTTTAGATTTACTAGATAAAAAAGTAATTAACATATTAAAAGTACTAACTAGTAATCCAAAAGAACATTTTCATATCCAAAAACTATCTTCTCGGGCTAAAGTTCCTTTGTCTTCTACATTCAGAATTGTCAATAGGTTGACTAAAATTAAAGTAATCACAATCACAAAAATAAATAAATTCAAAATTTATCAAATAAATGAAGATAAAATGTCTGAATTGAAATTGTTATTGGGGGAGAACAAATGAAAAAAGGGCAAGTAACAATTTACATTATACTAGGGATTTTACTTTTAATAGTTATCGCTTCAGCAATTACAATCACAATAATGACTTCTGTTAAACAGATTGAAGTAGAAAAAGAGAAAGTAGTTCAAGAAATCAGCGAAGGCGGACAGATAAAGATATTTATTGAATCTTGTTTAGAAAAAAGTACTAAAAAAGGCCTAAAAGAGATAGGATTAAAAGGGGGTTATAACGATGTTCCATTATCAATTATTTATGGAAATGCTAGTTATTGGTTTGTTGATCAAATAAATATTCAACCCTCATTAGAAACTATCAAAAAAAGATTGGAAAGTTTTATTGAAAAAGACATTAAAAAATGTTTAAACTATTCTACTTTTGTTAAACAAGGGTTTATAGTTGAAGAAAATTTGCTAAAAAGTGAGATCACTTTTGAAAGAGCAAACACACAATCTAAATTAAAATATCTAATTACAATTAAAAAAGGTTCTTTTGAAAAAGAATTTGACAATTTTGTGATTGAACTTAAGGTCCCATTTAGAGAAATGTTTGAAACCGCCTCACAAATAATAAATCTACAAATGGATGTAGACTTTAAAAGATTTTATCCTTTAGAAAATTTAAATATAACTATAGTTGAAGTTTCTTATTCTCAACCAGAAGAGAACATTTTAATTTACATTATTAAAGAAAAAGAAGTTAGAGAGAATGAGGAATACCCTTTAATTTTTGCTAGTAAATTTGGACCTTCTTACTTAAAGAAAAGCATATCGTTGCAAGATAAAAGTAACGTTGTTTCTACAGTCTTGCCTTTAATTCTTAGTTCGATTGATAAAATGATAAAACTAATTATTACCCCAGGAACAACGGTGAACTTAAATGGTGCTGCTGTAAAAGAAATTACGGTTCAACAATCTTATCCCGAAAGTGTTACAAGAGAAAATGTTCCTTTTATTGAAAAGTTAGATGATTCCGTTGAGTACGGTAATCTTACTTGGAATTTAACATACCCACTTTACCAATTTGAACCAAGCGGAATGAGATTTAACGACCCACAAAGATTAATCATTCATTGGGATGAGAACCACTTGCCACGTATAGGTAGAATGGGAATATTATATTTTGATGAAACAGGGTGGCGCCCCTTGCCTTCTAAAGCAAACTATGATGAAAATTATATTTACACAGACCTTCCTGGTTGGGGTTCACCACAAACTATCAACCCACAAGATAATTTTATTGGTGCAGCAATCAGCGGTTTGGCCACAATAGATCCTCAATCAGAAGCAATTAAACCAAAAATTACTGCAGTAGATTGTGGTAAACAAGTCCGTAAATCAGTAAGTACTTCTGCTAAGATTGATCCAGGAGGAGGATGTTTTGCCAAATTAGGAATTATGATTGTTGTTATAATTATCCTGATTGTTATAATGATTGTAACTTTTGGTGCTGCAGGTCCCGCCGAGGTAGCAGCATTAGCTGCTTATCAAAGTACACTAGCGGCAACCGGTTCTATTGAATTGGCAACTACTGCTGCAGAAATCGCAGCCCTTACTGCCTTAGAGGCTTCTGTAGCGGCAGGAACTATGACTTCTGCTGCTGCAATAGCAGCGGCGTCAGCTGCGGCAACAGCGGCGTCAGCAGGAACACTAGGCAGTGTATTTATTACTGGTGGTGCAGCAGCTGCTAGTTTCTGGGCAAACTTGGGAGCAGTAAGTTTTGCGGGTTGGGGGTTAGCTGTCGGTGGTGCATTAGTTGGAGGAATGCTTCTTAGCGGAGCGATGGCTTTTGGAGCGGGACATGATTCAATATCTTTCACACCTACATGTGATCAAACAATTGACATTCATCTTTCTGAGAATGGTGGAAGTGGGGGATGTAGTCCCAGTGGAGAAATCCAAGTTAGTGGTGGAGAACCAGTGAGTATCAAGTCACAAATTAGAAAATGCAGCTTTATACGGGGGATGATTTGTATAGACTGCTCGATTAAATGTGGTACAAGATATAAATGAAAGAAGAAAATAAAAAACAAATCTTTGTATTTTTAAGTATTGTGATAACTATAGTTTTAACTTTTACTTTAATATCAAATAGAGAAAATTTTGTAGGATTAGTTGCTTATGCCAACATTGGTTGTTGTGATTTGATTTGTCAGGAAACTTCTTTAGCAGAATGTCCTGGTAATCTTCATCCCGGACAAGATTGTAATAGTATAAAGCAATGTAATGTTGGTTGTTGCATTGATAAAGAAGGATATTGTTTGGACAATTACTTGAAAGGCAGTTGTGAAGATCAAGGGACTTTCGAAGCTAAAAGTTGTATTAATGTTCCACAATGCGTTGTAGAAAAAGAAAAACAAGATATGGCCCAATCAATTGGTTACCCAATAATTTATACTCAAGACAGTCTAATTTTCTCGGAACCGATAACTGGAAAATGGGGTCTGCCTTTTGTAGTAAAAGCTTTATTATTCAAACAGGAGAATATAAGTAATATTGATGTCCAAATAACCAGCACAGATCACTTAGAAAACTTAACTCTTTTTGATGATGGTAATCATGGAGATGGTAATGCAAACGATAATCTTTTTGCAGCAGTTTGGCAAAGCAAAAATGTCCCCCCATTTAAAGGAATTAAGAATTTTGAATTAAGTCAAAACGGAAATAAGAACAATTTAATTCTTTCTGCAAGTGATTGTTTGCCATTAGGTGGCCATTCAATAAATACAAATAATACCCAAAACATAATTTTTGTTGGATATGAAGAAAATAAGGAAATTACTTTCTTTAAAAATAAAGCCAATAATTTGTTTAATGTGATTACTGAAATTGCAATTAAAAAGAGTCTGGCCAATATTGAATCAGTAGAAGAATATTTTTCAGAAAATAGTTACAATTATTATGTGTTAGCACAATCAATAGATCAACCAAATAAAAATTTAGTCTTAGATAAAGTAATTAACCAATGCAATTTTATTTTTAATATAAATGAAACGCCTTCAAATGAAACAAATGACGAAATAACCAAAATAAAAAACATAATCTTTTTCTTAGATGAAGATTTTCCTTACTGTGAACAAAATAAAGATTATGTCCACGTCAACCCGGATTTTATGATTAATGCTTCTGTTACAAGTGACAATACAACTCAAACAGATTTTATTGAAAACTTCTGTGATTATGTAATAACTAAAGAAGAACTTAAAAATAAATATATGAGTGAACTGGTGCCACCTTACATCCAAATTAATGAAATTATTTTTAATCAGGAAGATAATCCAGAAATAAATTTGGATTTTACGATTTATGATAATAAAAATGAAACAATCAATTATACTATCTATTTGGATTTAGATCATCCTTTAATGTATTTAAAACAAAACTTGACAACCAATGGAACTAAGATTAATTTAAACTTAACAATTCCGGATGGGAAACACATAATGTGGATTGAGGCTGAAGATATAGATGGAAATATGGAATTATCAAAAGCGATACCAATTGAAAAGAATGTTAACGATTTCAGAGTTATAATCAACTCCTTAGATGAAGTCTCGCACCTCACCTCTCCAGAAATAAGATTTGGTGTTTTTCATAAAGTTCCTGATTTTGATTTAAGTTACGAAATTTATGCAAACAAAGAAGTTATATCTAAAGGGGAAGTTAAACCATTATTTGAAAAATCTGTCAAAACAGAACTTCCTGATGGGGAATATGTTATTTATATTGTTATAACAGACAAAAAAGGCAATAAGGCTAGTTCATGGCCGTACAAGATAATTGTTGGGACAGAAGTACAACCAGAAACTTATAGTGCAAATATTGAGTGGTATGAAGAATGATTAAAAAAATTGGTTTAAGTATGTTGTTTTTCACTTTCCTGTTGCTAGTTAGTACAATAGCGGATCCTTTATACTCAGTTTCTTTAGTTAACACAGATCAGGGTTTAGCTTATTCAAACACTGAAATCACAGAAGGGAAAATCCCCCCCTTATTGAATGAAGGGACGGTAACAATAAAAATTATTGATTTCTCGGGAAATATGTTGTATGAAAATAAAGTATCTCCCCCCTTGTTCCAACCTTTCCAATTATTTGTTCCTTACTACAAGAATGGAAAAGAAATAAAAATCATTACAGATAATGAAGTTCCCCTTTCAATAGAAGTTAATCATTTTGCTGATACTTGTGGAAATGATATCTGTGAGGACCATGAAAATTTTGATCTTTGTAAAGATGATTGTGCTCCTAATGAAAAAGATTCTTATTGTAATAAAGAAACAAACAATGTTTGTGACCCAGATTGTACAGAAGGAGAAGATATTGATTGTGAAAAAGAAAAAAAGATAATTGGAGAAGATGAAAACATTAATTATGAAGAATCTAAAGAAGCTGAAAAGGAAAAAGTTGTTGGAGATGAGAAAAAAGAAGGAGAAAAAGGATTTCCTTGGTGGATAATTTTATTATTGTTAGTAATCTCACTATTTATTGCTTTAATTATTTTCTTAATTGGCCATGATAAGAAAAAACACGAAAATGAAAGATTAAAACCAATGAGCAATTATATCCAAAAATATCTTCAGCAAGGATATTTACTTAAACAAATAAAATTAGAATTAATTAAATCTGGATATAAAGAAAAAGATATTGAAAAAGCTTATAGATTGGTAAAATGATTAATTTTTAAATTGAAAATTAAAAAAGTAAGAAGAAAAAAATTATTTCTCTCTTTCAGCATCCAATAACAGTTTCTTTTCAGTCTTAGCAACAACATGTCTAATCTCCCTAACCGCATCAGCATTAGCAGAAATCGAATCAACACCTTGATGTACTAAAAACTCTGCCATCTCTGGACGAGAACCAGCTTGACCACAAATTGAACTTTTCACGCCATACTTCTTACAAACTTTAATCACTTTTGCAATTTCTCCTAAAACGGCAGGATGCATTTCATCAAACAGTTTAGAAATTTTAGCATTGTTCCGATCAATTCCTAAAGTCAACTGAGTTAAATCGTTTGTTCCAAATGAAACAAATGAAATCCCTTCTTTACATAAATCTTCAATAATCCAGCAAGAGGCAGGAGTTTCTATCATTACCCCAAAATCAACATCTTTACATGGTTCTAAACCAATCTCTCGCATAACTGCTTTAGCTTTCTTAACTTCATCTGCACGAATCACAAACGGCAGCATGATTCCCACATTATCCATACCTTCATCATGTAATTCTTTAATTGCTTGAAATTCTGCTTTTAATATTCTTGGCTCATCTAATAATCTTCTTATAGCATGCCAACCAATCATTGGATCACTTTCATGAGGCTCTTGATCTCCGCCTTGCAAATTTCGGTATTCATCTGAACGCATATCTGAACATCTTACCCAAACCGGTTTATGGGGAAAGGCTTTAGCAATCTTACCAATACCTTCTTTTAACAAATTAACATAATCTTGATCTTTATCTTGCCTAATATACTCCGCAGGGTGAACTTTACCAGAAGCGATCATAATTTCTAAACGAACCAACCCAACCCCGTCTGGATTTGTTACAGCTGCTTTTTCGGCCATGTCTGGAAGATCTAAAATTATTTTTATATCTGTAGCTGTAACTATTTCTTCTCCTGTAGAAACTTGTGTTGGAGCGGCTATTGTTTCCTTGACTTTCATGATCCCATCATAAACTATCCCCCTTGTAGCATGAACAGTAATTTCTTGAGCATCTTTTAAAATTTCAGTAGCGTGTTCTGTTCCCACAATACAAGGAGTACCCATTTCTCTAGAAACAATAGCGGCATGACAAGTCATCCCACCTTCATCTGTAACTATAGCGCCTGCTTTTTGCATTGCCGGAACCATATCAGGAGTAGTCATTTTAGTTACCATTATGTCTCCTTTCTCAATTTTGTTTAACTCAGAAGCATCCTTAATTATTCTTACTTTTCCAGCATAAACTCCACGTGAAGCAGTTTCTCCTTTAATTAAAATTTTTCCTGCTTCTTCATCAGTTGCAGACCCTTGCTCTGTTTTTTCTTCAACTTTTTCTTCTTTATGAAAAGTTGTAACTGCTCTTGCTTGAACAATTAAAATATCATTTCCTTCAATTGCCCATTCAATGTCCATCGGTTTTTGATAATGGTCTTCAATCTTTTTTCCTAAACGAGCAAGTTCTCTAACTTCAGAATCAGGAACCACTTGTCTTTCCTGGTTTTCTTTAGGAATATCTTGTTTTTCGTTCTCTCCGTTTTCATTCCTAAATAAACCCCATTCCTGTTTCTTTATTTTTGTAGATTTTATTGCTTTAGTATTTTTATCAACAATGTAAGTGTCAGGATTGACTTCCCCTCCAACAATTGATTCACCTAATCCATAAACACCTTCAACTACAATTTCATCTTCTTGGTTTGTACTTGGATTAATTGTAAACATAATTCCTGCCCGATCAGAATTAACCATTTTTTGTATAATTGCAGAAATTAAAACTTTTTCATGATCAAATTTGTTCTTTGTCCTGTAATATATTGCTCTAGCTGTAAACAAAGATGCCCAGCATGCTCTTACTGCAGTTATCACCTGGTTTTTACCTTTAATATTGAGATAAGTTGCTTGTTGTCCCGCAAATGATGCTTCAGGTAAATCTTCTGCAGTTGCACTAGATCTTACTGCAACAAAAACTTCTTTCGCTTCAATTAAATCATGTGCTTCCTTTTCTGCTCCCAGAAGTTCATAATTATCTATAATCTCTTCCTTAATTTCTTCAGGGATTTCAGTGTCTGTAATGATTTTCTGAATTTGTTTTGCTACTTCTTGTAACTTAGCAGTATCATCGACATTTAAACCAAACAATTGTGCTAAAATTTTATCTTTGATTCCTGTCTTTTCAATAAACTCTTTGTAAGTTTGAGCAGTAACTGCGAAACCATTTGGGACTGGTAAACCAGCATTAATCATCTCAGCGAGATTTGCACCCTTCCCTCCCGCAGTAGCAATAGAATCTTTATTTAAATCTTTAAACCAAGCAACGTATGACATTTGTAAGCACCTCTTTTGAATAATTGTTAAAGAATTAAATTATTATTTAAACTTATCTTTAATAGAATAAAATAAATTAAAAAAATAAGAACTGATATTATATTTTAACAGTTATTCTTCATCCAAATCTTCGCCGAAATCATCTGTATCTTCAATACTTTCATCATACATTGGTTTATCGGGAATTCTTTCCAAAGATTCTTTGCTTACAGTTTCAAACTTTTTCCTTCTGGGTGCTGGACGATCTTTCTTCTCTAGTTTTTTAACAACTTCAGCAAAACCAACTTTTTCTAATACTTTAGTAACTTTTACTAAAACAAAATCATTTTCTTTTGTGTTAGCAACAAATAACACAAAACCTTTAACTCTAGCGATCCCGTCACCTTTTCCACCAACAGAATCTATATGCACTTCATACTGTTCTCCCGCTTTAACCGGGGCTGTTCTACTTTCATTCATTTATACGTACCTCCGAGTACTAGTTCTAGATTTATGAGAATTAGACTGTGAATTTGTATTTATTTGCTTCATAACTTTAATTGTTTATTTGCTTTAATATTATATAAATGTTGTGTAAAAAATAAAAGAAAAATAAAAAGAAAGAAAATCAACTCATGTCCTTAATCCCACTCTCTTCAACCATGAAACAAGTTTCACCGTCAGGTAAGTTAGGCGCGTCAATCAATTTAGCAACTCGACTACCTTTTCTACCTTTTCTCAAATAGATTCTAAAAGTAGATGCGTGAGCAACAATATGCCCACCAATAGAAGCGGTTGGATCTCCAAAGAACTGATCTGGTTTAGCCATAACTTGATTTGTAACATAAACACAAATGTTATGTGAAGATGCAATCTTAGCTAAAGCATGCATGTGTCTGTTTAATTTCTGTTGTCTCTCTGCTAAAGTTCCCCGGCCAATAAATTCTGCCCTGAAATGAGAAGTTAAAGAATCAACAACGAGTAATCTTATTTTTTTACCTTGTTCTGTAACTAAACTATCAACTTTTTCAGTTAACAACATCTGGTGGTCTGTATTATAAGCACGAGCAACCATGATTCGACTTAATGCATCTTGTGGATCAATTCCTACGCCATGTGCTAGTTGAGTAATTCTCTCTGGCCTGAATGTGTTTTCAGTATCAAGATAAACCACATAAGCATTTGGATCTTCTTTAAGAGTGTTTACAGCTAAGATATGCCCAATTTGAGTCTTACCAGAACCAAACTCACCGAAACATTCAGTAATTGCATTGGTTTCAAAACCACCACCCATCAGATTATCAAATCCTTCTGAACCAGTACGGATTTTACAAATTAATTCTCTTTTCTTCAATACGTCCATGCCGGTCTCAAAACCCATTTTCATACTATCTCTAGCGGCATTGATCATTTTTCGCCCCACAGATTCTGAAACTCCTGCGGTTTCGGCTAATTGTCCTAATGTAGCAACGGCAATAGACATTAAATCTCTATAACCAGCAGATTCTAATTTTTCTGCAGTTGCTGCCCCCACTCCGGGAAGGTCTTGTATAGTTAACTTCTCCATTTTTGGTTCCTCAATAGGTTCAACTTCTTCTTTTACTTCTTTGATGGATTCTGCTTCTTCAATGTTAATTTCTTCTGTGTATTCTGGTGCCATTTGTTCAACTTTTTGTTTTGTCATTTTATTATATACCTCTTCATTATTAAATATTGTGGGAATAGAGAATAACCTCTATACTTCTCCCTTAAACAATTCTTGTTCGTTAAGAACAATAAATTCGTAAGCTTTCTGCAATACTACATTAGCTTTCGGTAAATCATTCGTTCTCATAGAATTTGTTGTCTGCCAATTGTCATCTTTGTCCTTATAACATCTTTCGATGGCAACTGTGTGATATTCACCATTACCTTCTTTTGTTTTATTTCGCCAGACAGTAGCAGAAACTGCGCCTGCACGAAATCTTTTCTCGGGAAAGTTCCCGGGTACTTCTTCTACAACTACTTTTTGTTTTGTGTTCATTTTATATTTCCTCTTCCTTTCGGTTTTTATTTCAACTAGTTGCAATTATACAACCAGCGAGGTTGCAATCAGTTTTGATTACATCTACTATAGTACAGAAACTAATTTATATAGCTTGTCCGAGGTTGTCTAGTGGCTGCATTGAAGCTCTGAAACAAGAATATTTTGATGATAGAAACGTTCTCGCACTAGACAAAGAGGGTTGTCTAGTGGGTTATTTAGAACAATAATTTCATTTGCAAAGCTAGAACAAATAAAGTAATAACAATTACAACCGGAATAATTAATATGCTGTAAGATAAAAATTTCTTATAACTCATTTCAATTTTGTTAAACTTTAACATTTTAATCCACATTAATCCCGCTAAAGCCCCAAACAAAGTAAGATTATCGCCTAAATTCGCTCCAACAATTAATGCCAATCCTTTATTCAAATTACCGTTTAAAGCTTGAGCAAAGAACATTGTCATTGGTTGATCAATCATTATATTGGCAGTGATTGCAGAAAGAATTCCTGTAAAAAATATTTCTGAAAATATTCCCGTAAACTTACTCAATAAAATTGCTAGATAATTAGTCAACCCATAAATAGTAAACAAATGAATAATAATAAAAAATGAAGTGATTAGAGGTAATATCTTCCACGGCATACGATGAAAACTGACAAAAAATTCATTAACTTTAAATTTCCAATTATGTGCTAACATCATTAATTTTGTCTTCTGATGATGATATTGGTGTGATTGGAACTTTGTTTTCCAATGGTGAAATGAAAATAATAAATTAACAACTAAGAAAAATAAAGCAAAGCCAGTGGTTACCTGCCAAATTTCTAAATTCAAATATTCAGAAAATAGTAAAGAAACAAAAAATAAGGAAAAGAGAACCACACTAACAACTGCTGCAACTTTATTCCTAATATATTTTGTATGGTCTAATTTCTTGATAACCCTAATCTTTCTTTCAATTTGTTTCCTGAAAACAAAGAACACTAACAAAGAAGTTATTACACCAGCAACAATTGTTGGAATAAACATTAATTTACTATATTCAAAGAAGCTTAAATTTAATGCTTGAGCAACAATAATGTTTGTTGGACTACCAATATAAAGAATCATGCTCCAAGTGTTAGAAGCAAAAAATACTGCAATTAAGTAAGGCAGAGGATTAATTTTAGAATGTTTGGATAAATAAAGAATTAAAGGAGTCATGGTTAAAGTAACAACATCATTGGAAGTGAAAATGGTTAAACAAGCAGTAAATAAAATCAAATAAAAGAATAATTTGTAACCATTATTCTTAGAGAACTTTAAAACCCGAAAAGAGAGATATTCAAAAAATCCAGTAGTATCTAAAGAGATGCAAACATAAGCAGCAGTAAAAAAGATTAATATTATTTGCCAAGGAACCAAATTATTTATTCCTTGCAAAGCTTCAAGAATCATAGAAAAATTTAACAAACCAATAAGCAATAAAACCAAGATTGCCAGAAGAGGAGCAATGCCATAATCAATTTTAATCCTTTTTATTTTAGGTTCTTTAATAATGGTGAACACTGTCGCAAAGAAAACTAATATCAATAAGATCTGTTGAACATCCATCAAATAAAAGATATTTCTTTTCTTTATTAATATTTCTTAAACCCTAGACCAATAGGTTTACCCCCCAGCAGTAATAAACGAGGAAACATTTATAAACTAGAAAAACAATTTAGCTATGATGATAAAGTTTGCCACAATATGTACTTTAGTTGCAACATTAATGACTAATGGAGTAGATAAATTAGAGAGTAAACCCATTCAAACTCCCTTTGAAGAAACTTGCCCAGAAGTACAACACCCAAAGGATTTAGAACCATACAGATTGCGAGATCCAACGGTCGTGTTTGAAAGTGTTGAACGTTACAATTCATGTGGTGGAAACATTTCAATGGAAGTTGGACCAGGAGGATGGGGCTTAGAAACATGTACAAATGAGGAAAAAATAATAGACTTTTGTGAGGGGAATTATTTTTCTTTAGAACAAAAAGGTAATGGACCAATATATGTTTACTGTTCTAGTGCAGAGTATTTAGCCACACATTGGGAAGAGGAACAACAATCACATTCTTGGATACAAAAACACTTAGAACTTTTTGATACACTCGAAACCGAATATGAATTGCCTCGAGGAACTATTGCCGCAGTTGCTGCCCCAAGAGGATTTGAATCCCCAAAAGAAGATAGAGTAAATGAGTACACGGGAGAAGTGGGTTATTTTCAATTAGATAGAAAAACTGGTAAAAGAGTGGGCTTAGAAGTTGCACCTAAAACATTCTTAGAAATAATCCTTTCTATGGAAAGTAGTCAAATTAGTGCAGAAAACGATCAACGATTAAATCTTACAGTAACAGCCGAGAAATTAGCCCAAGCAATTTCAGAAGAATATTCAATAGTGAAAGACATGGATTTGGCCTTAAAACAAGTCTTAAGAGATAATGCACCGACAATAGAAAGAATTAATTATATTCAAACTTTATTAAGTGGACCTCATTGCGAAAGTAGTTATCAAATAAATTAAATTCAAAACAGTAATTCTTTAGCAATCAAAATAACCATTCCAAATAGAACAACCCATTCCCCAATCCCACCAACTCTGATCCATCCTCTTATTTTAAAATCAGAAAGAGGATAAAAAATCTTTATCCCCATTGGAGTTATCATATCTCCAAACAAATGAGAAAGATAACCAATTAAAATTGCAAAAGCATAATAACTGTTCCAGAAAATCGCAGTTATTAAGAAAAATCCCAAAGCCATAAACACTGAATGAAATATTCCCCGATGTTTAAATGTAAAACTGATTATACTTCCAATTATCCCAGACGCTTTCTTAATTTTACTTTTACCATCATCAATGTCTGGAAACACTGAAGCCAATAAAACTAGAAGAAAGAATATTATTTCATTTCCTCCAGAGAAAAAATTCTTTGTTAAAATGAAAGCTACAATTCCAATCATTAAGTGTGTATAAAAAAGCATGATAAAGAGGATTTCTTAATACTTAATTAATCTTCTTCTTTTATTCTTCTTTATCAGCAGATTCAGTTGTTTCAGTAGATTCAGGCCCTTTAACTTCTTCAACTTTCTCAGCAGTTTCTGTTTTCTCAACAGCTTCAATAACCGCTTCTACTTTCTCAATCTCTTCTTGAGGTTTAGCTTTCTCAACAACCTGGGCGTTAAATTCCATCCGATCAAACATATCATTCTTTTTTACACGGCCCATTAACTTGAACTGTTCTCCTAATAAATCTGTTTTCAAAGATTCAAAAGAAGCCAAATCATCTTTAAACTTAGCCATGTCTTCTTCAGCTTTGTCCAATAAATGGTTAGTTTGATTTTTCCAAAATACTGCTCGAATTGTTCCAGTACCATCATCTAAAACAGCATTAAGAACGTATGATAATGCTGGAGTAACTCCTGCTTCTTCTCCTTCCCTAATTCTTCTTCCAGATTCGGGATGGACCATAAAAAAGCGAGGATCGAACACTTGTACTACAGTGCCTAAAATTTCTACTCCGTCAGCATTATCATTAAGATCGGCAATGGTCTTTCTTTCAAAAGAATTACTTTGCCGAACTGTTTCCACTTTTTCCCCTTCTGGATTAACTTTAATATCTCCTCTGTCACCCAAATGGATTTCTTTATTGTTGTTATTCTCACGAACGTAAGCGTTCTCAACCAAAATAATATCATCTTGGTTAACATTTTGTAATAAATCAACTTGTTCATTCCAAAATACCACTCTTGTTGTACCCGTTTCATCCCCAATAATCAAAGAACAAACTTTTCCTGTTGAATCTCCTTTTTGAAATTCATGAACATCAAATTTTCTGACAACTTTACCAACAGTAGAAACATTACGCATCCCTGCATAAATTTCTTTAATTTTTAATTTAGTCTGTTTATCAGAAATTAATTCAATTCCTAATTCGTTAGCAATGATATGTGCTGCACCTTCTTCGCTGATTAACCCAGATAACTCTGTGATTTTAGCTTGAATTTTTTCATTTAGTTTTTCAGAATCTAATTTGCCAGAAGCAATAATTTTTTCTTTTAAGTCATTTATAGGAATTTTATACATATTAACACCACCCTTTTACTGACTTTTATTATCTAACTTTGCTTTATAAGAATTTGTGTTTTTAAGGATATACTAAGAATAATCAGCTTAAACCAACAAACCCTTCAACTAAAGATTCTTTCCCATCTTGAACAGAAGTAACTGTAAATACAGTTTCAGAGATTTCTTCATCTTTAAATTGATAAACAACTTTATCAGAACAAAGATAAGCCTTATTCAACTCCTTCACTTCAGGACAATTTCCATTAGTTTTAAAACTGAATATTTTCTGATAATTGAAATTTGGTTTAGCTGTAAATACTTCACTTGCAGTATTAGGGAAACTATTACTACTTTTAACAGCAAGCCAGTCAGTATAATAAAAATTATAACTTTCTATACCACTTACTGGAATAAATTCAATAGCAGTTACATTAGTAACAGAATCAAAAGTAACAATAAGATCTTCAGGAGAGAAAGGTAAAGCAGGACTAAAGTCTAATGCTAACTGAAATTTATTATTTTCATTTACTTGAACACAAAATGGAACTTTACGATCTTGTTCTTCATAATTGTCCGCCCCACAAAATTCATAACCCCAACTTCCCATTTTATTCTTATCCAGACAAGACTTTAAATCTTTACTATTCATACAGGTATTAACCAAAACTTCGGCTTGATTTCTAACTTTAATATAACCTTGACCAAAAAATGAACCAACTTTAACTTTGAAATTAGGATTGTAAAAATAGTTTAAATAAAATGGTTTTAACACATAAGACTCATAACTGGAAAATAAACCCGTGTTCTTTAATTCCAGAGGAATAGCATCCCAAGAAGAAGTGATGACTTTTTTTTTACTACTTTTACCAATCAAATAACCCTCTGAAAAGAAAACCTGATCGTAAGTAATTCCTGTTTCAGAAATGACATAATCGTTTATCTTATTCTTTATACTTTCATCGGCTTGTAATTCACAAAAACCATTTTCTTTATTCCAAAAAGGATAATTCTTTTTGTAAATACCACAACCAAAATCGTTCGCCAGCTCCTCTTTAGATAAACCTTGTACTGCCAAACCAACTGCACTTCTCGCATTTTGATCAATAAATAATAAATCTTTTTCTGCATCTAATGTTGCACGAACAAAACTAAGCTGCCAGACACCTTTTGTTTCTGTACCTAAATCAAGATTAACAACTAGTAAAAAGTACAACCCAATGGATGCAATTACACCAAACAGGATCCAATGAAATACTGCTCCTTTCTTGTTCATTTTTATTTAACCTACAATTGGAATTGGATCCCCTGAAGAATCTATTCCTGCAACGTAAGGATCTTGTGCATAAAGTTTTTCTACATCTACAACCCCATACTGTTTAACATCTTGATAACGTTGTTCTAAAAACATTGTGTAAAAACCTTGTTCAACAAAAATTCTTTCATTAACTAAAAAGTCAGCAGTTTGTTGATTCTTTTCTAAATGATCTTTAACATACTCTTGTCTTTCTGAGATACTACCATTAATAACTACACCAAGAAACATTAAAATGAAGATTGCTGCAAATATCGTAATAATATAATCAAATAAGTCATCCAACATCCCCTTTTTATTCATTCTGATCATGTTGATGGTGCCCCCAATCTTACTTGTACCTTAATTTGTAAAGTATCTGCTTCAAACTTAGTTCCATCCCAAACCATAACTTTCTTTTCGAGAACAAAAACATCTTGATCAAGGTAATTATTTGTGGCAACAAATAAATCTTTCTTAACCAGCGTTAATCCAAAATTGTAATCTTTGTGTCCTTCATCTTTATTAGTAAAATAACATTCATCCATTTGTCCCTTATTAAATTTGGTGAGATCTATACTCCCTGCATAAACTCTTTCAGTTAAAGGTTCTTGATAAGCAAAACATTCAGGAATATTACTAAAACGTAAAGCAATAAATTCTGCTTTCATATCTGGAGGAGTGTAAGTTAATTTATTCCGATAACCAGCAAGTAATATAGCATAAGCGATTATAATCATCGTAATGATAAAACCCATAATTAACCAAAAGATTGTTTTTCTTGCTGCTTCGAACTGCCCTTTCTTGTTCATCTTTTTATAATCAAGCAATTTAATCAATTTGGAATGACCTCTTGACAATTTTTTAATTCAATCAAATATCCTTGTTTAATTAAACAAACTCTTTTAGCATTCTCAATAGTTCCAGTTGCAGAATATTTTTTTGGAAGATAAAAAAGTCTAACCTCGGCAGTCTGAGCAATGTCTCCTGCACTAAGTACCGTTATACTTCCCTTACTTAAAATAAAAGTGAATTGTTCCACATCAAGGGGATATTCAACTTTTGAGTCTCCGTGAGTTCCAATTAATGTGTTAGTCATCATTGCTAAATCTTCAGCAACATTGATCTTAAGAACTTTATCAGAACTAGCATAACCATAAGCAACTTTAGAAGTAGAAAAGACTACAGCAATAACAATTAACAATTCAAAAATAATCATCAAAATAGTATTTGCTTTCTTGTTCATTTTTTATCTCTATTGTTCGTTGATTAAAGCTTTATCTTCGCCAACTTTCTCAATTAGAATGTTCACTCTTCTGGCAGAATTCTTATAACAAACTTTTTTATAATTTTGATCATCCGGACCTGGACAAACCACATCCCGATCGATAAAGAATCCGCCAGCACATTGATAAGATTCTAAATTAACAGGAATTCCAACACCACAAGTTCCAACTTTATCTTTATGATAATCAACTTCAAATTCAACTTTTCTACAATCTGCAGTTATTGGTTTGATCAACACTTTAACATAATCATTTTCTATTCTTGCTGGATCAACTTCAACTGAACCAAACAAACAGAAACAACCCTTAAAATCAAAATCTTGATTTAGTTCTTCTGGCGTAGGTTCACAAATTACTGGGCGTTCAATAATTATTTTATGATCTATCATCTTACTGCTAGTTGATTCTGCATCTACCACAATCTGTGGCCCAGAAAAATAAGCAATAACAGTTTCTGAATCCATGATTAAAGCATAATTTCTGATTTTATCATCTTCTTCACTATTGTAAATAGTACCATAAATCTCATCTACAAAAGTGTTATAATTCCCTTTGGCTTCTCCAGAAACACGTAACACTTTTGAAACCCCACAAGAAGTAAAAGTAAATAGCATAATTGCTAGAACAGTTACTGCTATAAATTGTACCATCATTGCTTTCTTGTTCATTTTCATTTATTCTTTACACTGTTTTAATTCTTCTTCAGTACATTTGTATTTTGTTTCAAGTTCCTCTTTTTTAGTATTTCTTGGACAACCATCAATCTCTGAACCAGCATCTCCGGCCTTACAAGGACATTTATCAAACATATCTGCAACATTATCATTATCACAATCATTTAATCCTGTAACTTTGTCTTTAATACTATCAAATGCATCATCACCGGTTCCTTTGAACCAGATCATAAGAAATATCATTACTAAAATTGCTAGAACTGCGGCTACAATAATCCACCACATCTGTTGCGATCCTTTTTTATTATTAAAAATCATCTTATCCACCTCTTTTTTAAATTAAATAATTGTAATTTATTGTCCAGCTAAATCTCCACTTCCGCAATAAGCTTGCCCCCATTTAGTTTCACTTAAATAAACTGAAGTAACTAATCTTTCTTTAAACATAGATTCTACTGATATTTGTGTTCCCGCATTAGGGACATTAACATTAGTGGGGGCATCTTTATCTTCTACTCCCTTCATTAAATCTGAACTTTCACCCACTAGTGCGGCTCCAGCTCCGAAAGTTGCTAATTTTCCCGCAATTGGTAAAAGAACGCAACCAACACCAGTAAAACCACAAGCAAATCCCATTATTGCAGATGCTCCAAGAGCAGTATAACCGGCCACCTTCATCCAATTAGTTTGTTCTTTATCTACATTCTTTGGCAAAATAGAGATAGAATAAGCATGCCTTGCTTGAATTCCGTCTTTAGGTAAAATGTTAACAAACATTCCTGGCCCACCGTAACTTTGAATATATTGTAAATAATTTAGTTTAACATCTTTCTCGCAAATTCCTTTTTCACATCTCAGATCTTTTCCCTTATGTTCTTCTTGATTACAATCAGAATCAATTTCACATGACCAACAATCATAACCCTTATCATCTTTACAAGATTCTGGGAAATTTTCAGTCAACTCTTTTTTACATAACTTTTCATTTTTTGGTCTACATCTAGTTTTAGTTTTAACTGGGTGTTCCTCTCTCATGAATTGTATTAATTCATCCCGACCGATAGGGTAATTATCTTCATCATTCGATTTATAATCTCCAGGATCAATATTATCAACGTCAATCATAATATTATAACAATTAAAACATTCATTTGGTTGATTATTAATTCCTAACAAACTAGGTACGGCATGAAATTCAGAACCGCTTAAAATTTCATTATATCTTCCTTCTCCGAACATCCACCAACATTTAGCAATTTTTTCTGCAAATAAACGTTTGATTTTTTCTCGATCTTCGGTTTTAGATTTAATATCAATTGTTTTACAAAGAACGGGAGCAGCCTTAATATTACCTTCGGCTACAGCAGAATTTAATTGTAAAGCGCTTGTAGCTCTCAGAGAAATACTACTTTGACAAAGATTTTCTTGTTGTTTAATATCAGAACCAGACATAAATTGACCAATCGTAGTTGCTAATAAAGTAAAAGAGATTATAGAAATAATTATTTTAACTAAAGCAGCTGTTGCAATAGCCTTATTTCCAATTCTTATTTTTTTTGTTCTCATTTTTTAGTTTAGTTATTCCTCATAAAATAAATATTTTCCAGATTCACTTTTTTCACAACACCAATCCTTCCCAGCAACATTTAAACAACTGCCTTCTTTACGAGCTTCACATAATTTCCAATTGTGATCATCGGCACAAATAAAATCTCCTGGAATAATTGTATTTCTCCATTTGTTTTTAAGTAGACATCTAGAGTTCTCACCATCGTTTTGAATCCAAGTTTTAATTGGTCCTTCTGGACATTCCCCCGCGTTACCAGTACAATGAAATAAACTAGTAGTTCCTTGCCAAATTGACTCACCCGCAGGAATGGCTGCAGATCCGCAATCATTACTTCCTCTAGCACCATCATCATCTTCAGACATATAAACTGCACAATTATTTGGTCCTTCATTATAATATCCGTTATGAGTCCTATAGTAATTATCACAATCATTATCCTCGCTTGGACAAATAAAAGTTCCTTCTCCAAGATCAGCAGATTTAGTTATCCCCATACCGCCTTTAGATTCTCCACCAGCACGATAATCGCAGGCAGAATAAATGTTTCCTTCAAATGTTTTACAACTATTAGGATAATCTTCATCGTTATTTGCAAATAATTCAATCCCTTCAAATTCCATCCAAGATAAATGTTCAGTATTTTCTGCTTCCCAATCATAAATATCATTACCTGCTTCGTTTTGTCCTTTCAATTTACAAGTGTAAATAACATCTTCATTATCAACTTTCATTTTTCGGGTAAAAGGTTCAATTTCTTTTTCTGGATTTCCAATTCCAGACTGATCACAAACATACCAGCGATGATCTTTACCATCACAAATTAATGCCCCATCCTTAGAAGCAGGCATTTGCCATTGATAATAATTTAACAAACAAAGAGGATCTGTATTCTCAAAATTAGGCGCACCAAAAGGATAAAACATTGTAAACCGATTAGAACTAAAATCTGGAACAACTTCTCCGGGTCCAATTTCTACCCAGCCACAATCGTTCAATCCTGGATCTTGTTCAGAAATTAATAGCCAACATCCACTTTCAGGTAAAGGAAATGTTCCATCTGAGTTGGCCATGTTTTTATCAATTAAAGCTTTACAATCACCATCTTCTGTCTCATAATCTTTCAAATTATTAGCAAAAAAGTTAATTTCTCCTTCACTATTCCCATGATCTTTAACATCACAATCCAATTCACCAGAACTTGCATCATCATTAGCGGAAATTTCTATTACACCATAACCGGTTCTCTCAGTACACTTTGTTACCTGACCATGGCCAATTTTGTAAGCAAAAGATTCTTCATCACCAGAATCTTCTAACCAATCATCGTTCATCCCATCTTCATTATCTACATAATCATTTGTTGGGAAAAAACAAATTGATCCATATTCATCATCTACTTTAAACAAAACACCGTCACTCTCAAAATTTTTTCCTTTACCATTAACCGGAGCTCTTCCAAGTCCAAAACCATCTCCAGAAACTCTAATTGCATTCCCATTATACCCTTCTTCATTATAGTAAATATTTATAGAATCCACAGGGCTATGAAATTTTCCCGAAACAGATTTCTTTTTTGCAAATTTGTTAATGAAAGTTTCAACAAGTTGTTCACTTCCTGCAATTACACAAGGCCTCATTCCTTCCACAAAGTATCTGTCAACTATTTGAGATTTGTAAGGATTAATTTCAACCCAAGTTCCGTCTACAAATTCTTCTCCTTTTTTATCTTGACCATAAGTAAAAGAAAAAGTTACTGTTTGATCCGCTTCTTCACCAAGATCTTTTTTAAATCCACCAAAAGTTTCAAAACAATTAGTATTTTCACTCTCAGCCATAGCCATTAATGTGCTTCTCAAAGCTTTTGCTTCTACGTGAACATTTGATGGTAATAACAATTCTTCTCCTTTAATTTCTTCTAATCCAACAGAAAGGTCTGGTTTGTCAATATTATAAACCACCTCTTTAATCTCTTCAAGAGTTCCAGACTGCCACATTGCAAGAACAATAAAAGCAAATAATGCTAGAACTATTCCCAGAATCAATTTTTTTGTTACAGCCATTTTTAAAAAGAGTTACTTACTTTACCTAATAAATCTTTAACTTCTTCATTTAATCCCGCATACCAAGCAATGATTGCAAACAAGAAAAGAATTGATAGGATTATCAATACTAACATCCACGTTTCCATTCCTTTTTTTGATTTGAAGATTTTCATTTTATTATGAAGGTAAGATTCTACCTATTCTTTTGTACATTGCAAAAAGGAATAATAGGCCTAGGAAAACACAAAAAACAATAAACATCCAGGCACCGCTGGATATTCCTTTTTTGAACAGTTTCATCATCCTCCTGCTGGTTTAGTAGGTATGTCTAATTTGACGCAGTAACTTTTGGTTCCGAATGGTTTACAATCATATTCATTCTCCTTACCACACTCAGAACCATCACTTCCTTTAGTACAAACTTTTGGTGCTCCAATGCAACAAGATTCTCCTGCTTTCTCACAACCAAATGCACCAGATGATAAAGTATTAGATGGACAATCAGAATTGGAACTACAAACACCACCCTTATTCTCACAAGCAGATAATCCTTGCTCTAAAGGTTGAGTCTTTCCAGTAAACATTACCATCAAAATGATCATTACTACCAGAGCAATAACTGCTCCAATAATAATCCACCACATATTTGCCGAAGCTTTCTTATTCATTTTAACTCCAAACACAGCCGCCAGATTCACAAGAATCTTTTGCACTGCTTAAAGATTTACATCTGGTAATTTCATTCTGTAAGTTAGATTTTGCTAAAGCTTCATCTTCATTAGATTCTGCTAAATTAAAACTAGCAATAAAAGTGTCTTCTGCGGTTACTCCTGGTTGACATTTGCCATACTTAATCTTCATTGCTGTTAATTGCAACTTAGTTTCTCCTGCAATATCTTCAATCTTTTGATCCGTATCTGCGGTCCTACCAGTAAAAATTACTACCAAAACAACTAGAACAATCAAAGCAATTGCTGCTATTATAATTACATTCAGAGACAAGCCCTGTCCTTTCTTATCTAAAATCATTTATTCGCACCTCTTTTAATAAATATTATTTATATAATAAAGAAAGGAAATTGATATATAAATGTTGCGAATGTTTTAAGCTAAACAAGGTGAAAAATAAACTTAATCACACAAAAACAACTCGGTCTCAACTAATCCTGCTTCAGTATGGATTGGAAATAAGCCCGAACCATCCCTTTCTTTAGATTTTGGACAACCTCCTCCAGATTGAATTGGACCCATTATTAATTCTGGTTTGTCTCCGGTTGCTTTAATCAACTTTGAACGGAATACGTAACCTTTGTTCCACTCTCCCAAAGTTTCATTTAACAATAAAGTAATTTCTTTTTCAAGAAATTCACAACTATGCATCCCTTGACAAGTATACAAAGAATAACCACCAGGAGAATAATCAAAATTTTTTGCACAATCTTCCAAAATGTCTTTTCCAATTTGTGGTTTAGTCCACTTACCATAATTGTTTGTGCAATCAACATCCATCACCGTTGTTTTCATTAACGCACTTACAGTACTATAGGCTAAACCTTTACGGGTAAATATTTTCTTTTTCCCATCTTCACTCAACGCAAACTGGGCCATAAATAACATTCCTAATGAAAGCAAGATTACAATAATCACTAAACCAATCATTTCCATTTGACCACTTTTTCTTTTACTAATTAACATTAAGAATATGCCTCCACTGTCAAATAACCTAACCGATATTCTGGTTGTCCTTGTTCGTTATTCTCGTCCCTAATAGTTACAATGAAATAAGTTGGTTCTCTTCGGTCCCAATTCGGAACCAAAGTGCCATTCCCATCTTCTTTAACTTTTTCTTTATCATAAATCACCCATTTATTATCAGAATTAGGATAAGTTTCAGTAATGCTAATTCTAGCATAAGAAAAGATGTTAAAATAATAATCATCCATGTGTTTGCCAAATGTTTCGTTAGCATATTTAAGTTTCATCAAATCAAAACAATTATCTTCTGGTTCTGCTTCTCCCTTACTACAAATCAATTCTGGTAAAAATAAAGTTTTAAGAGTTGAATCCATTGCCCTAGCTGCCAGCAACTCTTCCTGTTTATCTTTAAAGGCAACTTGTTGATATTTGGCATAAAAAATAATCCCAAACAAAATTAGAATAAAGAAAATGAATAGGACTGCAATAGTTTCAGTCATCCTAATCTGTCCTGATTTTCTTTTTTTTCTCAATCTCATTTTAATATAGAGTTAAACAATCTCCCTTGGACCCTAAATTGGTGTTTGCTTCTTTTAACTTTGCAGAAGCTTCAATTAAGTCTGCACAATGATCGAACAATATTGAACAAGCTTTAGCATTTCCTTTTAATAAGGTCAATGCTTGTTGTAAATTTGGTTCATATTGTCCCGCTTGAATATATCCCAAACAATCTTTTGTTAAAGTTTTTTCAGGACTTTCAACATAATAAAGTTCAATTTCTTTCAACTTTTGTTCATAAATTTCTAACAAAAAGTTAAAACGTTTGAACACTTTCATCATGTTACATTGATAAATGTTAGAATCTTGTGAAAAAATGGCTGCATATTTTGCAGCATCTCTTTCTCCCCCTAAAGAAATAATTGCAATCTTATCCCCTGCTTTTCTCCAACTATTACCTTCTTTCTGAAAATATTGGGCAGAATGAGTGCCAATAAAAGAGATTGCCGTAACCTTATCATCATCCATCAAAGTAGTTTTATCTGGAACAGGCAAGCCTTCTTGAACAGATCCCGTTAAATCAATAATTCTTATTTGAAAGTTTTTTTGTGGGTCAACAGAGTTTAAATCAGGAATTGGAATAACATTAAGCCCAGTGGTAGAATTCAAAAATTCTTCTGCAAACGCATTATTACCTAAAACAAAATATTTAGTGTTCCAAGAAGTTACAAACATTAAATCAATTACTTTGAATGGTAATTTGTAAGGCAAACTCCACAAAATCAATTGAGTGGTCTTAATTTCTCTCGGTGAAAAAATAGGATCCACCACGTTCTGGGCGGGGCTACCTTTGTCCCGAATTCCAAATTCACTAACACTTTCATCACAATTAAAATAAAGAGTATAATCCACTAATCCACTAGTGTCAATAAAATTCTTTGTTTTCTCTGATACCCCTGCACCTGTAAAAATAGATTCCATTATTCTCACAACATCATATGCAAGGTTCTCTTCTGAAACCTTTTGTTGTTTCATCACAATCCCAAAGAAGAATAATAAAATTACGCCCCCAGCAATTAAAACATAGAACCAATTAAAAGTAACTTGAATTTGTCCTTTCTTTGTTTTGTTTTTTTTAAAAGCCACTTTATCTTTGTCAATATCTAGTCCAGGTTTCTAACAGTAAACTAACTTTGTAAACCGGCTTTAGAAACCTCGGTTTTGTCTCCTTTACCTTCTAAAACAACCGAAAAAGTTCCCCCATAAATCTTCTCGCAAAGAAAACCAATATTTTCTTCAGTTTTTTCATCATAAACACTAATTTCATAAACCTTAATTGGAACTTTTGCTTGAGGTTTTAAGAAAACATTTTGATCTACAAAACTATAACCGCCTTCTTCTTTTGCTTGCTCCCAGATATCACAGGCAGCTTGGTCAAAATCGCACAATTCTTGCAATTCACCAGGATCATAATTATAATTCATATCAACAAAACAAATTTGTTCAAAGTTTCCGGGGATATTATAATTTTCAATCCTAATAGAACCATATTCTGTGTAAATCTTCTTAACAGATTTTTCCAAATCGGTTTTAAATTGAACGAAAGCAACTTCATTACCACTATCAATAAAATCTGAAACGGTTTTATAACCAAAAATCATGATTAGGGCGAAAGTTATTGCCGCAACAATAAAAATAAATACTTGTCCAATGCCCATTCCTTTTTTATTCATTCCAAATTCACCTGATTTATTTCTTTCTTTTTTTACTAATCTTTTTTAAATCTGAAAAAATATCTTTAGCTTCCTCTTTTTTAACAACAGTCTTAATGTCCTTATTCTGTGTCTTTTTTGCAATAGATTCAAGTTTGTTAAAAATACTTTTTTCTTCTTTTCTCAAACCTGGTTTGATTGTTTCTTTATGTTTAGTGTAAGTAGTAGCTAAATCTTGTAACTTATTCAAATGTGGTGCTTTTTTACTCAAGAATCTATCAACGTGAGGTATTTTTTTGGAATTCTTACCAAACTTACCAAAAACTTCTTGCCTTTTTCTTTGATCTAACTTTTGCCCTCGTGATTTCTTTAATTGTAATAATTTATCTTTCCAACCAACAAAAAGTGGTTTTTTAGTTGTAACATTTGACCTAGTTCCAGCAACAGTAACTGGCTTACCGTAATTTGTTCTTTTAACCCCTGATTGAACAGCTCCTTTCTGGGCAGTAGGAGAATAAAAATAATAATAAATTAAATATCCACTTCCCCCAATAATCATCAATAATCCCAAGATTAAGAATATTATTGCTAACAAGTCTAAGAAACTTCCTTTATCAGCAGGAGCAGAATAATCCGGTATTTCTTTGTCAACTTCCTCGTCCTCTTCTACCACAGGCGGAGCATCTGCCAAACAAGGATTATATCCAGAAATATATTCCTCATAATTGCTATAACTATCCTCATCATAATCTTCAAAGTTATCAGTAACCCCGTTATCATTGCTGTCTTCGTTAGCAAAACTTAATAAACAACCAACAGTATCATAATTCTTTTCCCAATAGTCTGGTAAACCATCCCCATCAGTATCAATTTTCTTTTGTGATTCCGGAACTTCCCCATCAGCACAACCTAATTCATTAACTGTTTCTCCAGGGTCAGACTCCTTACATTCATCACAACTATCAGAAACGCCATCTCCGTCAGAATCACTAAAGACGATTTTCTTTTCATCAGTGTGGTTATTGCCCATGTTATCCTCAACATAATAACAAATCCAGCTTGTTTTGAATAGTGAAATCTTTTGACCAGCATAAGTTTTATTCAAATCGCAGAATTTTGAAGAAGGATGTTTACCATAAAGAAAATCTTGACAACCAATTGAATCTTCACAAACCATTTCCACTTCCACTTTGTTACAAGAAGAATCATTTATTTGAAATTTAATTACCGGTGCATCTTTATCTTGCTGACAAACAGAATAATTATTACTAACAATAAGAACTCCATCACTTTCAGCAAAGTCTCCTTCATTACCAGCAGCATCAATTGCACGAACTTTAACTTTGTAATTGTTGCTTTTAACTAAATCTTTAGTTGGTATCTTCAGAGGCAAGTCGGGCCCTAATTCTCCACTTAAAACTAAATTTTTAGAGGCAAATGTAGTTTGTTCAGTGCCATTATCATTTTCAGTATTAATCTTATTATTTTCGGCACTAGCATTATTTAGATTTTTTTGTTGTTGATAATAATCGCTCCAAGAGGTTCCCGTAGACCCACTTTTCTCTTCTTCTTCAACCTTTTGTTTAGTTTCAGAATCTTGTCCTAAATCATAAACTTCATAATAATAAGAACTAATGTTACTTTCAGTAGTGTAAACCATAACATTAACATAATCACTCCCACAAGTTAAATTGCCATCTTCCACGTTAGTAATTTGAGGGGCAGTTACATCAAATGTAAACTTAATTTCTCCGTAAGCCGTATGGTCTCCCATAACACATTTAACAGGAATTAAATAATCTTTTTCTTCCGAAATTGTAATTGGGGAACTATGAATTTGTGTGTTTTCTCCCTCAGTAAAAGGAACATATCCTGCGCCCAATAAATCATATTCACAAAATGCATCTTTGGAAGTTTCAACAGATAAAGTAATATTATTTCCTTGAACATAACCGCTTGGTAATAAACTACCCTCAATAATAAATCCTAATTTTGAATAATCAACAATGAAATCTATCTCTTCAACTTCTGATAAGTCTCCCGCCCCATTCTTACATTGAGTAAGAAGGTTATACTCTTTAGTTGGCCCAGCAAAGTTAATGTTAAACACACTAAGATGGAAGAAATTCAATTCTTTCTCTTCCATTCCTGGAAATGAATATTCCATATCTAAGAACTGGTCAATTCCTTGACCTTCAGAATTTTCACTATACTTACATAAAGTTTTATCGTCTGTTTCAACATTTAATTCTGTAATAGTTCCTTCAAACACTTCATCGGGATTAGCATAAGCATCAATTACTTTCGGCGCAGTCGGGTCATATTCTAAATAAATAATTTGTTCCGGACCAATCACTTGGTCATAATCTTTACATTTAACATAAACAGTTTTAATACAATTATCTCCAAAACAAGTATCTGGGTAAGTGGTGAACACGCTTTCAGGAAAACTTTCAAACAAATATTTGCCTTTACCATTAATTTCTCTTATTTTATGAGATGCTACAGCACCATAATCAAAATCTGAAGTGAAATCAAACCTACATTCAATAGTTGGCGCTCTTGTAAAGAATTGCCAATCAAAGATTGGTTTATTACTAATTCCCCACTGCCCTTCGAGATAATAATGTAGTTCTGGCAATTCTAAAGTAATCCCATAACCTTCTATTAAAATGTCTCCACACATTGGTTGATAAACTGGGTTATCGGCCTTATCAACCGCATAATAACAAATTCTAGTTGATTCAATAAGTTCTAATGTTGAAGAATATTCTGAGTATTCTGCATTATTAATAAAATCACAATCTTCTCCTAAACAATAAAGAATATTAGCGCAATCAAACCCTTCAGCCATACAAGAAAAATCAACATTAGCATATTCAATAAAGTATTCTTCCCAATTGAAAACCGTTGGTTTTACATCCGGACGAGACCCTTCAGTTAAAGTTACTTGTACATTAGGAGGAGTAAAATCAACAACAAAATTGTAATAATCTTCATAAACTTCAGTTTCATTAAATAGTTCTTGACAAACGATTTTGTAATCTGCAGAATAAGTTCCTTCAATAAATCCACTAACTTTTTCAGTCTGGTGAACTTTTCCTTCGGAATCGCTAATAAAATCAGCAACTTTTTCATTCGTTGCAGTTAAATAAAGTCCACAACTAGTTCCAGCAACAGTCTCTGCCTTAAATGCAATTTTAGTTTCAGCAACAGCACCATACAATTCAGGATAAATAATGTCAATTCTTTCTTCTAAATCAAAAGTATAACTTTCATTTTTAGTATTCTCATTACCTTGGTCATCTACACAAGTAACATTTAAATTAAACTTGATACCATTTAAATTATCAAATTCTACTTCTTTCAATTCTTTTTCTCTTGGAACTACTAATTTCTTTGTCTCACCTAATGGTAAAATTTGTTGTAAAGTAAAAGTACAAGCCATGATTTCATTAGTATCTTCCAAATAAACGGCTAAATTGGTTATGTCATCAATAGTTTCAATCTGATCTTTAATAGTAAACTCTGGTTTAACATTGTCAACAAAAACAAAAGTTTCCTGAACATTCTCCTGATTAAAGAATTTATCTGTTGAATAATATTTAAGTTTGTAAGTTTCTCCTTGAATTTGGTGACCCAATAAAAACGTTGAATTAGTTAAATCAACTGTTAAAGTTTCTTCGGTTTTTTTCCCAGGATAAGCAAGTTCAATAAATGGACTTTCTCCAGCTTCTGTAAAACATTTATCTTGAGCAATATCAGTTAAACAATAACTTACCGTCCCCATAAAACTTCTTTGATTTCCAAAATCATGATAGTTATCATCACCATAAAAAGTTACTTCTGGAGTAGCATAAGAGATTACATTGACACCTTCTGGCAAGATTTTTGTTTTTGGTGAAGAATGGTCCAACTTACAAGATTCTGCTTCCCCACTAGCTAAGAAGATTTCACAGTCACTAACCTTGTCACCATTCCCATCTTTAACACAACCATTCTTACTAAATCCATTACTTGGCCCAGTCCAAAGACATTTTCCCCAACCACAACGGTCATGAGATGATGTTATTTCCCCATAAATATTTGTATCGAAATCTTGTCCGCCATCATTTCCACCATTACATTCTAACTCAGTGTTGTAAGCATAACAATTACTTTCAATATTAGGACTATCACCACAACTTGCACAAAAATCTAAATCGTAAGCAGAGAAACATTCTCCCAAGCCAGAACAAACTTCAGCAGTACAATAATAATTTTCAAAAATGGAAACTTTAGGGCTACATAAGCCACATTTATCATCATCAGAATAATCTTTTTCCACACAATATCCCGCTCCGGTTTCAGGAGTTACAAAATCATTAGGTAAATTTATGTTAGTATAATCTACAAGTGCACTATCCTCTGCTCCGTTAACCCAAGCACATTCAGTACCTAAACAATTATTAATTTCACAGGCATCTTTACTTTGATAATCAAAACAATTTTGCATTTCTTGATCAGAACAATCTTTACATTGATCAACCGCGGTTTCAGTAAAATCAAAATAACAATAATTTGGAGCTCCTTCTAAAGGATTACTTGTCCCATAACAAGATTCTTCGTTATAGTATAAACCAAACGGATCTGCTTGTTGGAAAATCATTCCGCAGCCACCCGCATTTTTACAATCTGCTTCTCCAAAATTTATTTGAGCACAATAATGGGTTTCACTTTTAACGTTACAATCAAACGTTGGATCTAATTCATTATTTTCATCACAACTGTAAATTGTTTTTCTTTTCTCATCATTTCCCACTAAACAAAAGGTATCCCATTCTGCTGTTATTGGTTGATAACGATTTTCACAAAGTTCATTTCCCACACTAACAGAAACTTCAACCGCTGCTTCTTCCTCTTTTGGAGATTGTCTGCCGTTATAATAAGTAATAATTTCATAAGTATAAGTGTTACCCCATTCAACGTCAGTATCGATTACACTTGTTTCAGAAGGGGAAACATGTAATGGTTCTATTTCTTCACCATTCAACAACTTTTTAATTTCATAACCAATAACTTCTGGACAAGGTTTTGCCCATTCTAATTTTATTTGTTTTTTACCTAATACTGGAGAACCAAAAAAATCCTCGGCGGGTTTTTCTGTTCCTAGTTCTGTACAAATTCCAATGTAAACTGTCAATAACAAATCCTGGTTCTCTAAAACTTCGTTAGGAGAGATTTTAAATGATTGTTCATCTAATTTATAATTTTGATAAATTGCAGATAAGTCATACTCTTGTTCCTCTGCTGTCTCATTCAAATCTATATTAATGTTGTAAGAACCACCTGGGAATTTAGAATTTACTTTAAACACGCCATCTAAATAAATTTGTGCCCCATAAACTGTTGAATCCGCCGCATCAATAACTTTATTGTTGTTTGAATCAAGATAAACTTTACCTGAAACAGAAGTTGCTGCAGATTCTTTTAAAATAAAATTTAATATTTCTGTTCCTGGAATTGTAACGGAAAGTGGTTTTTCTTCTTTATCATGACCAATTTTACTGGCAGAAATAAGATATTCTCCGATTGGTAAAGCAGGTATTTTGTATTGTCCCGTGGTGTCTGTAATTACAGTTCCACTTACTGGACCTTGCCAAGAAATAGTTGCCTGATCCAATGGTTGATTATCAAGAGAAGTTATTTTTCCACTAACCTCATAAATTCCTTCTGATTTTTCTAAAACAATTACTTCTTCAATTACTTCTCCAGGAGCAAGAGAAACGACTAAAAATCCAGGATAATAATCTTTCATAGTAACTTCAATCGAATAGCTTCCTGGATTAAGTGCTGAAAAAGTGTGATCCCCAGAATCACCTGTTGTTCCTTCATGGGTTGTTCCAGATAAAACTACTTTTGCACCAAGGATTGCGCCCCCTGCATTATCTTCAACAATTACTTTAAGCTCAACAGGTTCAAGATCAATACCACAATAAAGATTATTACAAGTATTAGCATCCATCCCAGTAGGATTATCAAAAAATATTAAACTTGGTTCAAATACACCCAATTTAGTTGCTTTGTCATAACATTCAAATTTCAACAAATTAAATTGACAAAAGTCTTTTCCTTCGATCTTACAACAACCAGGATTACACCATTCTGTAATTTTTTCGTCAACAACTTCTTCCCCACCTAAATAATCACATTTTCCTTTTGATTTCAATTGACAATCAACATTACAAGTAATTTTTTGACAAATTTCTAATTCAGAACAATCTGAGCCCGGAACAAAATGTTGAGTTAAATCACAATCTTGATAATACTGGCAATCTTCTTGTGCATCTTCATTAGGTATTTCTCCAGTACAATATAAATCATCACTAGCTTCTGGATAAATGTAACATCCTCCTAAAAGTTGGGGTTGACCAGGATCAAGAGGTTCATCACCATTTTCTGTTAAAATTCCTGGAATAGAGAAAAGTAGTAAGAATAAAGCTAAGACTACAAAAATCGAACCTCTTTTTTTAATTATCATTATACTTTAATAAGGAATAAATCTTTTTGATTTATAAATATTCCTAATAAGGTCAATAATTTAATTCATTTATTTACTTTATTAGCAAGAGCTTTAAGCTCAGAAATAGTATCTTTTGTTTTTTTATCACTATTTTTAGACGATAATGAGGTGTTTTTCTTTAAATCTTCTATATTTATGAAATTTTCTTCTTTTGATTTGGTTAATTGTTCCAATTTTTTAATTGCTGAAACATCTTGCTTAGTAATCTCTTTTGGATGATACTTAAGTTTTCTTTCGTAAGAACCAACTAACTTTTTCAAATCCTTAATCTTTTTCTGTTTCTTTCCAAGAGTCAGTTTCTTAGAATAACCAAACTCGTTTAGAAGTTCTGAACGATGAAATTCTTCAATTTTATGTTTTCTTTCTTTTGATTTTTTAAATATAATTTTTCTTAATTTTGAGTTAGATCTGAAAGGTAGCAAAACAGTTTTTAATGTTTTTAAAGATCTACTCTTTTCTTTTTTTCTCCTCGTTAAAAAGACAATTTTAAAAAAGTTAATGATTGCATTTAACGCATTCTTAATTTCTTTTGGTTTTTTGTAAAAATATATTACTAAGCCTACAAAAATTAGCCCAATTAGTAAAATCCAGGGCCAATTGTTTTTTTCATTTTCTAAATCTGTTGGTAATAACTCTTGATCTTTTTCATCTAAATCAGTTCCAAAATCAAGTTTGCTCAAAGTAACAATTTCATTATCATCTTTCGCAGAAACATCTTCAAAAGTTAAAATAGAACCAATAAGTGGATTCAAATATTCCTCTTGAACACAAAAATTAAGACATTGTGCTTCTTTTTTGTTTAAATCAAAACTGAAAGTAATTGCATCCTTATTTCTTGCTTCTGTTTCGCAACTTGCCTTATTCTCTTTGTAATTACAATAATTATTTTGATAATACTCAAAATAACAACAACCAGAATTACACCATTGATCTTTCTCTGTAATTAATATTTCTCCTCCAAAACATTTTCCGGCAACTTCTTTTTGACAATTGTCTTTACATAAAATCACTTTACATTCTGGAAATGTTTCTTTTTTTATACAACTTTCTTCTAAATGAAAAACATTATTCAGGGCACAATCTTCATACAATAAACACTCTGCTTCTGCTTTTTCCTCACTTAGATCTGAACAATAAAATGGACTTTCAGAATAAAGAAAACAGCCTGATTGGGCTAAAGTAAGAGTCATAGAAAATAAAATAGATAAAATTAAAACGAGCATTAAAATAAATCTTTTCTTAGTTTTCATTTTTACTTAGTTTTCATTTTTATTAACTACACACTTTATTTTTACAAGATTGAGGTTGTGGACAAATAGTATGTTCCGGATAAGCCCCATTTGCACTACAAGTAAATGATAATAAATTTTTGTAATCTTCCCACCAAGGATAATCTCCATATTTGGTTTCACCATCTTTAACTGCTTCTTTTATATCTTCAATCTGTTGATTTATCTTTTTCTTAGCGTCCTTTCCCAAATCATCGTAACAATATTTTTGGTCAGGCACACATAATTGTTCTGCAGATTCTACACATTTTCCCCCTGAACAAGCTTCTGGACAAGTTTCAATAGTTTTTGTAGACTTGCCATCAGAACTACACTGTATCACTTGATTTCCTTGACAAGAAAGTTCATTTGGTGTGCAAAGTGAAATTTCAATTGTATCTGGATCTAAAAGAACACCATTAACAAGACAGCCATAATCTACTGCTGAAGTTGAAGCCCCTTGAGGTACCGCCCCACAAGTTCCTACTTCGGCTGCAGGCAAGTAAAGGCACCCTTTTCCAATATCTAGTTCATTGTTACATGTCCGACAAGCATCTCCTTCGTCACCAGTTTTTCCATTATCATTGTCATCAACCACAAAAGTCCTACAAACTTTCTCGCAACCTAATGTTCCATGACACCACCTTTGCTCATTAATATGTAAACTAAAAGGTTTTTCATTTTCACAACTTGGCGCAACTTTATTACAAGAACTATAACTTGAATCTCCACATTTATTAAAAGAAGTCCATTCCTTTTTTTCTTCCCCACCACAAATATTTCCTCTTTTACCATCACAATAAGCTTTGCTAATTTGTTCTTCCAATAAATACCCTGAACCATAACCTAACGCTTGATCAGACCCACCAAAACAACCCAATTCTGGCTCGCTTTCATAACATATGGTCCCGTTCAATAAAGTCCAAGTTGTTGAGTCACAACACGCATGAGTAGCTAAGAAAGGATTAATTGCCGTTTCACCAGTATAATTGTTTAAATCGGTTTTATTTGTAGGGGTTAAACCATAAGTGTTTTCATGTTTAGGCCAAGGCCAAGGATGCTTTGGGTTTTCATGAGGAATACATTCTGCAACTCTAATTTTAACTTGTTTAGAGTCACTCTTTTCATTTCCTGAACAATAATCCATACTAAAAGAAATGTTCAATTCTCCTTGTGTAGTTACTTCTTGAAATCTTGGATACATAAAAGTTTCATCTTGCAAATGTTCCGGCCAAAGTTTTATGTAATCAGAAAAAAGTTCTAATTGACAAATTCCTCCCACATCAAAAGGTAAGTTTACGCACCTCTCCTGGTTTGCTAATGTATTGTAATCCCCATCAGAATCAAACAAAGAAATAGAAAATTTTTCAACCGGACTAGAATAATCCATAATAATTTCTGGATTTATCTCTAACTCAGAGTCTCCGGGGTAACTAATATTAATAAAAATAGGATCTTCATTAGAGATCGTATAAGTGTTAGGGTTAGCAGCCATTACTTCACGATAAGGTTTACCATAAATAATGTAAGGTAACCACAACGAATAATTAATTTCCATGGGCCTATCAACAAGAACCCTTATTTTTTGCCAATCACTAATTCCATGTTCATCTGTGGCTCTGGCAGTTACTTCATAGAACCCTGTATCGCCAATATCTTTTGGATCAACATAAATCCCTGGTTGTTGTTTAACTACCCCCAGATCAAAAGAAGCGTCTTCAAAATAGTAATTTATTTTATCTTCATCTGGATCTAAAGCGCAAAGATTCATTTCAATTGCACCCAGATTATCATTTTCAAAATCTAAACAACTTTCAGTGATTTCTTTGTCTTCTTCTATTAAAAACCCAGTACCAATCACCTCTATATTTTCTGTAATTGGTTCAGGGGGATCATAAATGGTTATAGTGCCTACACCATCAGAAGGCTCAGGGATAAAAATCTCACTAACAACAATTAGTTGGGCAGATTGTGTTCCCTCTTTGGAAGGTTCAAAAATAACTTCTGTTAATTTAATTTCTTCAGGTTCTAATATAAAAGGAACAAAATCAATAACTTTAAAATCGTTATTGTCAGAAGAGATAGAGATTATCATTAAAGGAAGACCTCCAGTATTGGAATTTTTAATAGAAAATGTTTCTCCGCCAGAAAATGACTGTTCCTCTTTCTGATAATCTTTGATAACCAAATAATCATAACCATATTCTGTACAAGCATCCCTTTCAACATAATCTAAAGCAGGGGGTCGATTTTTTCTTGCAACTCTAAATTGATAAAATCCCGGTTTGTTAAGTATTTTGGGAGAACTAAATGTGTAAATGTCATCGCCATTAATTTCCTCTTGAACCATTTTTATTCCTAAAGAACCATATTTATCAAAAAACAAAGACCCGTTGCATAAATAATAATCTTTGTTAGGGACACAATTCTCATTTTTACTTCCGTAAGTAAAAAAGGGACTTTTCAAAGTTTCTTCTGTGTAATTAAAATCTAAATACTTCCAATCATATAACATTGGGCGAGTAACCGCAGATTCTAATAACCATTTAAATTGGGTGGGATAAAAAAAATCAAATGTTGACAAATGAAAAAATTCTTCTTTTCCTATTGTAAATTTGAGAGGATATTCAGCTTTAATGTCTATACCATCATTAATTATCTCTAACTTAAGATCCATTTTTGTTCCTTTAATTATTGCCTTGTTTGAAATATTAGCTTTAGTATAATTTGCTACGCACCAAATTGTTCGATTAATTAAAAAGCGTTTCAAATCATTCTTCACTGCATTAATTGTTAACTCTCCAAAACCCAGTTTCACATTAGGGAATTTATATTGACAAAATTCGGGATTATTGGTTTCATTATCACAAGGATAAGCATTACTATTATTCAAATAATCGCTCCTAGTTATTCCGTAAGCAATACGATTTTCATTTTTATCGCCCGAATAATATAATCCAGTTACGTTATTAGAAAATTTCCTTGTTCCTCCTGGTTGATCATCCCAAATTCTTCCTTGTTGCCCTAAAAGAATTAATCCTCGCTCTAATTCGTCACTTAAACAATCTTCAACATAAATTCGCATTGCTTCTTTTTTGAAAGCTTTTCCGTAAACATCTTCCTGTGCTTGTTCTAATTGTCCTTTCTTAAGACTGTTTGAGAGAGTTATTAGAGATAGAAAAACAAAAAGAATTAGTAAACCAACAATCATAAATATAGTTATCTGTGCTTTCCTGTTCTTACAAATAGTTCCATCTACCTCTTTTTTACCCATACTATACAATATAAATATAATTATCCTTATAAAAGTTACTTAAAAGAAAATAGTTAACTCATTCTCATCTTGCCAGTTAATTGGGGCCAGAAATAATCTAAAGGTTCTTGATGGGGACTTACAATTTCAACTTTAACTTTATCAGAACTTGTTTGATTGTTTACAACAGCAAGCCCGCAAGACAATTTCTTAACGCCCGAAAGGATTTCTTGTAATTCTACATCTAATTCAATAACAGGTGGAACCTTATTGTAAACATCCACATAATCACAAATCGGTGTTTGGAAGTTTTCATATTCTGCAACTAAAGTTTTGTTGTTTGCGAAAAACTCTTGCATTGCACTAACTTTTTTATTCCCATTACTTAATAAATATAATTCATTAAAGTTTTTAGCCTTAGCAATAAATCCTTGTTGGCCAGATAACTCATTTTCAATCCCAAATAAATCTTTAAACCAATCAGCAATTTTCTTTCCTAAAGATGGATCAACATTAATCCCTTCTTTTCCAAAAATTACAATCTTTTTGCTTGGTTCATACCACAAATCTGCATCATCAAATAAATCCAAACCACTTAAATCACATTTAATAAAACCTTCTTCACCAGTTCCTTGACAAACTTCTTCCACATTCATCCCAGGCACCCCTAAAGCTATAAGGAATGAATTAGTGCCAGAAATATTTCTATTCAATGTTGTTGCAAAAGCTACTTTATCTCCTCCTTTAAATTTAAGTACACAAACATTATTGATGCAAGAATTGTCTTGATCAGGAATTAATCTATTTAAGTCCCCATCACCACCAATCGGATGACAAATCTTAATCTCTTTATCTTGATTACCAGTGTCTCCTATTTCAAGACTAATGTCTTTAGTTTCTGCTTCATCTGTCCCGTATCCGCCCGTTCCACCTAATTGCCCATCTTTATACTCATATTCTAATAAAGCATCTCGATATTCTGTACAGTACAAGACAAAATCATCATTTTCAGAAACTTCAATCAACTTTGAAGCCGCAAATTTTGTTCTTGAAGTCCAATTACCGCTCTCGCAGTAATGATCAAAAATATATTCTTCATCATTAATACAAGTTGGAGCATCCCCTAAATAGAAATCATCAGCAGAATTATCTGGAAGTCCTTCATTAGTTACAAAACATTGACTTAAGTCACTACAAAAACCCCACCTATCAAAGTTCCAATCCCACTTTAATGGAAGATGTTTCCATTCCCCATCAATACAACGGTAATCTCTTCCCAAATCAACATGTTCTGCTAATTGACCATATTGTGAATCCACCATTGATTCGACACAAGCGTAACCATTCCAACAGTGATCTTCTGGACAACAAGCTAATCCGCTTCTTTCTCTCTCCTCAAACGGTTCATAATTATAGCTGGCGGCACCTAAACCATCATCTAATTGTAACATTGGATCTTTTAAGATCCCGGGACCAAAAAATTCTAATCTTAAGTAAGAATATTCTTTAGTTTCTTTAATTTCTGCTGTTTTTTCATTAAACTCAATAACTTCACTTTCGCCATCTTTATCAACAAGAGTAATAGAGTAAGATAATTCAAGACTTCCATTATGAGTAAAAATTAAACTTGAATTTTTAGGAATAGCAATCCTTTCTGAACGTAAGGTTTCTTGATCTTCCAATTTCACTGAAGCATCCGAGATATTAATTTTACCTTTTTCACTATCATCGACTTCGCCATCCAACAATATTTCCCAATGAGCAAGTTGAACTCCATCTTTTTCAAACATAGCATTGGAAATAAAATTCCTCGCTGGAAGAACTTTAGCAGTTTCGTTTCTTTCTTTTGCTGTAAATGCTGGTTCGGCAGGTTTTAAATTTAGTATTAAACTGGAAAAGTAATTATCTATATCTTCTGATTCTGAAGGGACTATTTCATAACCCACTTCTGTTATTCCAGTTGTATCCCAAGAATTAATTACTGTATATTTTTCATTTCCTGGTAATTCTTTTGTTACAGAAGGTGCACAGAAATGTCCTCCTTTGGTTGAACAATAATCTAGATTGTTACCATCTGAAGGGATTTTATTTTCTCCTTCTAATGAAACTGTTGCTTGACAACCAAAGAATCCAGCCTCGTCACTAAATTCGTAATCTTCTCCGGGACTAACAAATATTACTTGTTGAGCTACTTTTCTTACTATAATGTTTCCTGGTTCGGTAAAAGTTTTTTGTTCAGAAATATATTCTTCATCCATTTTTCCCGTTGCCTGGTTAAAGGTTAAATAATAGAGTTCGTAAAGTTCAGAATTAGGATTAGTAATAGTAATTTCCTCCTCTGGAATTCCTGGAACAGGATAAATACATTCTGGTTTGTCACAAGGAAAACTAAAAAGTTTTTCATCTCCAACAAAATTAGTGATTTCATCAAACTCATAAAACTCTTCATTTATTTCTGCCATGATATAAATTTCTGTATTTTCGTAAGGTAGATCATCTGCAACCAACTCTTTAATATCTCCATCAGAGTCACCATTTAACGGTTCGTAAAAATAAAACTCAACTGGATTTTCTTCATCAGAGATTAATTCTGCTTGAAATAATTCATATTGGTTGTAAGTAATTGGTTCACCCACCATTACTGGAGATTCTTCTATAGAAAAAGAAACAGATCTTGTTTCTGATTCAATTATTTCTGTCTCACATTCTGAAAGTATATAATTCTCTTCAACATAGTTTTCTAAATCCTCGCAAGTAAAATCATCTAATCCATCACGTAGCTCATCGAAACCATCCTCAACTAAATAACAAGAAGATTTTTCATAAACTTCTTGACCATTACAAAGAGGATACTCTAAACAAGACCAATAACTTTTTGCAGAGTCGCCATAACCCCACCATAACGGTGTTTTTTCTAATTCTCCCCAATAATTGGAACTTCCAAAAATAGGGCCATTATCTATTAAATAATTACCATCCGAATCCTCATCACACTTAAGATGCGTCTCTTTAATTGTTACGTCTGCTTTAATGGGCTTATGAACGAATGTTTTAACTTCTTCAGTAAATTTAACTTTAAAATCAACGTTCATAGTTGTTTCTTTATCTGCAATCGCTTGAGAATTCCAACAACCATAATTTACCCCGCTGTCCAAATTATTAAATTTCTTACTTTTTCCAGAATAATATTCTTCTTCATTATTTCCACAACAATTTGCGCTTCCTTCATCTTCATCAATATCACCATCTTTTCCTAACCAAGCTTCTGGCCCATAAATTTCTGTACAAATTTCTTGACCATCAATATTACTTAATGCAAGACCTTGATCTAAATCTGTTAACCAAGAACTTTCATTTTTGGTAGAAGATGCTTTTCCAGAACAAAGAGCTGTGGGCTCATTATCATTGCTCAAGAAAAAATTTCTCACCTTTATTTTTATTGTACCTGAATGACTACTAATTTCGATTGCTCTTACTCCTTTAATTCCTTCATCTAACCTAACTTTAACATGGGTCCACTTATCTTCATCAAAAAAGTTTTTATTAACAGAATCAGCTAAAACACTTTTTTCAAATAAAACTTCATCGTTATAACCTACCATTTTTAAGTTAATGAATGCAGGAAATTGGTGATCTTCTTCCAACTCCTCTTGGCTTAATGGTTTACAGCTTGTACCCTCTTCTCCACCACTTTCTAATTTACAAAACTGAACCATAAAATTAAGATATTGTTCCTCCGAAAAATCTAGTGAAAACTGTTCCCCATAAAAATCACCATAATGTTTTTGTACTTGAACCACTACATTTTCTCCATAAAACTCTCCTGGTTTGGTTTCAGTTCCTGATAAAGGTAAACTAAATAATCCTTCTCCAGGATATCTTCCTTTTACCCCTTCATTTTTTCTTTTGTTTTTTTCTTTTGCACATTCTGCCCAAGCATAATGGTTTCCTTCTTTATAACAAGAAAAACGATTTAATGTTTCCAAGAGTATATCCTTGTTAATTATGCCAGTTTCTGGATCTTCAGGAATATCTTCTAAATTTGGATATTTATTTAACGGACCAATATCTTCTGAACTGTTACAAGTTAACCAATCATAAGCATTAGAAACAATATCATAAGGTGTTTCTTCTGGGCTTTTAATTGTAAAAATTTTATACTTTGCTAGTCCTGAAGCCGAAACCCAACACCAATTATCGCTTTCTTTACAATATTCTACAGGAAAATCTCCTTCGTAACCTACTAAATCTTCATTATCACTATGCAAACAAACATAATTACCACTAGCGTAAATTGCAATTTCCTCTTCAGTAAAATATTCACCTTTGAATTCAGCTGCAGATTCTATCGCTCCTAAATCTTCCATGTAATTAAAACCACAACATCTTCCCCCATCAGCTGTAGGTAACCAGGATAAAGCTTGTCCATAAATGTTATTAGGTGTTGGTTTCTTTTCTTGGTTTTCATTATCTGTTATTGGAGGATCTCTGTTTTCACAAGCCCAAGGATTTAAATTACAATCATTACTTGTTTGTTCATTACAATCATTATCTATTTCTTCACCTGCAGAATTTTTATCACCACAAATTTCTGCAGCTCCAGGATTAATACAAATTGCACATTGTCCATAAATAGGATCATCCTGACAATTAATAATGGTATCTGATTCTATGTCTGAACAAAAATCAGGATCATCTTTAGGATCATCAACACAATCTACATCGTCTGTAAATCCATCTTTATCTTGATCAATGTAAAGCCGATCCCAAATAGGGCTAATACCATCTTTATCAATGGTACAATTATATAAACGTCCGTTTGCCCAAGTTACTTCTCCAATGTTTCCTGCAGAGGCAACTTCCGCTTCATTTTCATCTTCAAATCCTGTTACACCAGTACCTTCACAAAGGTGCCAAAATTGGTCATCTGCACAAAGATAAGTCTTTCCTTCTGGGGCTTTATGTTTAGCTGCATGAAAACCTTGCTGACCATCTTCAGTTTCCCCATCACAAACTGCAAATTTGGAACCATACTCTAAATATTTCCAATCCTGATCTAAAATGAACCCTTCATCAATTGCCCCCACAGCGCCATCATTATCAGAACCACCATCTTGATCAACAATAATGTACCAACATCCCTTACGAGAGTTAATATTAGGAGTATCTAAAGGTGTATTTTCATTAAATTTACTAACATCACAATCTCCCCCCTCAGGATCTTCATCAACAATCACCCCAACACGTTGTGGCCCATTACATGTATCCCAGAACCAGTCTTTTTCACAATCAGCATCACTTCCTGATAATATTTCTTTACCAAAGCCGTAATTGTACAACCCATCATTATCGTACCAACAATCACCACACGTTCCAGTTTCACAATCCCAAACACATGTTGGCAAATCCAAATATTTACCTAAAGAATAAACAGTATCATCATGAATTGGCAAATCATAATAAGATGAAACAAGCCCAACATTAATTAATAAAAACATAATTAAAACTACAAAGATTAAACCTCTTTTTTTACTTATCATTTATAATGTAATAAAACAATATTCTTTTATTTATAAACATTACTAATAGAGAACGTTTTTGATGGCGATAAAATCGTTAAAAAGTTCTAATGATTTGCTAAATACTTAATTCTTTCTTACTTCTTCCGCCCAAAACTTTCCAGAAAGCGAACAAATCTTGTGTTGAACGCAATTCTTTTTCATTCTTAGCGAAAGTAGAAAAAAGCATTTTAACTTTATATCTCTTACAAAGTTTAATATTAAGTTTCATTCTGGCAATTGATTTTTCTCTATTTTTAGAATTAAATATTTCTGAAAAAGAAAAAGCAATAATTTTATCTTTATCTCTAGCAATCTTACAAGTAATCTGATCTAGTCCTCCACGAACGAAATGAACAGAATCTTTAGGATTAATTGTTTCCATCCCATAAACAATATCAACTTTTGATTTCTCTAAAGCAAATCTAAGCAATTCTTCTGTCTGTGGTTTAAAGATAGTTAATAATTTCTTTCTTTTCGCAGCATCGATCTTTTTAAGCAACTCTTTTTTTGTTTCTGCTTGAACTAAAACAAAATCTTTTTCCAAGAATAATGTTTTAGTAAAACCTAGTTTCTTGCTTAATTGTTCAATTTCCTTACTTTCTTTTGCTAAGATTAAGTTGTTCATGATTATTCGAAAGAGAACCTGATTATAAATAGTTTTCTAAAAAGTAATCACTCCCTAAATCAAAAATGAAGATTGGAAACAAAATGTTGCCCAATACCCTAAAATATAGTCTTCAATTTTTATTATTTTTTGTAACAAAAATTTACTTAAAATCCTCTGTTTCTGATTTTCACTACCACTTAACAAATAAATCCCACAATCTTTATAAAGTCCCGTTTAAAATTCATACATAGTTAAGTAATTCATATTTAAAGGCAAGTAGGATAAAGATTCTATTTTGCTATTGAACTTAACAATAACGGCCTTATTAGGAGACCAACATGGGATGTAATGAAAATAATAAAGAATGTACTAATAATTATAACAAAAAGATAGTTTTACAACATGGAAAGTTAACCCCACAAGAATTCTTACAATATTTTGAAACAAAAGTTTTCAAAACTATAAAAAAATATAAATTGTTTGAAAGAAATGAAAAAATATGTGTTGCTGCATCGGGCGGAAAAGATTCTACTGCAGTTTTACACTTAACAAAACGATATTACGAAAGATATAATATTCCATTAGAAAACTTATTTGCAATTGCTATTGATGAAGGAATAGAACGACACAGAAATGAATCGTTAAAGAATCTTAAACAATTTTGTAAGGCTGAAAATATCAAATTGATCATTGTAAATGTTAAAGATAATTTCAAAACTAATATTGATGAATCTGCAGAAAAAATTCGAAAGATCGGTAGAAAACCTTGTATGGTTTGTGGAATTTGGCGAAGATATTTGTTAAACAAATATGCAAGAGAAAATGGGGCAAAAAAATTAATTACTGGACACAATTTAGACGATGAAGCGCAAGCAATTATGATGAACCAGTTCAAAGCAAATGTTTCTTTAACCGCTTCTTTAGGACCAATTTCTGGAAAAAAAGACCATAAAATGTTTGTCAGGAGAATTAAACCCTTATACTTTTGCACTAATGATGAAGTTGAAATTTATTGTAAAGTTAAAGGTTGGGAATTAGACTTTTGTGATTGTTTATATTCACAAGAAGGTTATCGATCACAAATTAAACAAATGTTGAATGAGTTTGAAGAAAAATATCCAGGAACTAAACATGGAATTGTAAAGTCATTTTTAGAAATTCTTCCTTTGATTAAAGAGAAAGCCAATCAAGATATTGGAAAAATTAAAGAATGTGAAATTTGCAAGGAACCAGCAAATAAGAATGTTTGTAACGCTTGTAAATTACAGAAAGAATTGTTGGGTTAAGAAAACTCTTCTAACTTCTCTTCAATTTCTTCCCCGGAAAAAGCAATCAAGGGTCTAAATATTAATAGATCGGTTTGATACTCTTTCTTAGTTTCAAAGTTATCACCAACCACTAAAGCGTCAAGATGATAATCTTCAGAAAATTTTTGGAACGCCGAAAAATCTTTAACAATTTTTAATTTAATTTCTTGTGGATAAAATTTTTGTAACAAAGAAATGTCTTTTTCAGAATATGCAACTGGAACCACAAAACAACCACGTTTCATAAACATTAGTCCAGCCAGAATACTAAATTTATTTTCAACTAATAAAAATACTTTTCCTTCAACTCCAGTTGGTAAACCGCCAAAACAATCAATCTTTTCAATAAACAAATAAACTCCACTTTGGTTAATTTCTATATGTAAAGTAATATCTTGATTTTTAAATTTAAATTCAAAATTTGAATTTTCTTCAATAAATTTCCCCACAGAAATGCTCAACTCAGGAGATTTTATAGGAAATGATTTGTCAGATCTCTTAGTTTCAACCCTAAATGTTTTTTGACTCTTACATTCTGATTGTAACAATTTCAGGGCTTCTTTCTTGATTTCTTCAACATCTCGGTCAATTTTAATTGCTAAAGAATAAGAGGTCAAACCAAACACGTTTTTCAATAAATTATGGTTGTCAAAATAATCAACAATAAATCTGCCACGAAGTTTCTTTACTTGATCAATAAACGCTATTTTTTTGATATTACTAACTAACTTGTTCTCAAATAAATTACGATTTTTTCCCTTCAAAAATATCTCTCCGGGACGCAATAAGATAGTATTATAACCCATATTTTGCAAAATAGGGGTTGTTTTTAAAAAAGTTGTTACAAATTTAACAAATATAGTTTTTGATTTATAAACACCCTTCATTTCAAATGTAGCTGTTTTCGTCACTGTTTTCCGACGAATACTCCATAAGAAACGTACGTTATTTTAGTTTTGAAAATGTATATACATTAAATACATTCAAAAAATCAAGGCATTTATAAAGGGAATATTTAAATACTTGACATTCATTTATAAAGGAAAATAGCGATTTATAAATAAACTTGGGGGTTTAAAAAAAATGGCAAAAAACGAATCTAAAAAGGAAGTTAAAAATCCTAAACAAGGAAGTAAAGGTTGGGGTAGAAAAGAAATTAAAATTGTAAATATAGTTGTTTCTACAGGAATGGAAAAAGAAGTACCTTTAGAAAAAATGGCAGCAACACTACCAAATACTGAATATAATCCTGAACAATTCCCTGGATTAGTATTAAGAATTAAAGATCCAAAAACATCTGCATTAATTTTCTCTAGTGGAAAAGTTGTTTGTACTGGAGCAAGAACTATGGAAGATGTGGATAAGAGTATTCTAAGCATCATTAAAAGTCTTAAAAAACTCAATATTGTTGTTACTATCAAACCAGAAATTACTGTTCAAAACATTGTTGCTTCTGGTTCAATTGGCATGGATTTAAACTTAAATGTGTTAGGAATTAAATTACCAAACACAGAATATGAACCTGAACAGTTTCCAGGATTAGTTCATAAGTTAAAAGGTACTAATGCTACTTTCCTTCTATTTAGTAATGGTAAAATTGTTTGTACTGGAACTAAAACCGAAGGCCAAGTTCATGAAGCTACAGATAAGCTAATTGAAAACTTAAAAAAGTTGATTGGAAAAAACTAGGCAATTAGACAACATAAATCTTTATATATTTCTTTTTTTATTTATCTCTTTATACTTAGAGCAGTTAAATATTTGAATTAAATAACTGCTCTTGTGTATACCAAAGCACTACTTAAATATACGAAACATTAGTGCTTTTAGTATAAGATCAAAGGGGGTAAAAATTATTAGCTAATAGCTAATAATCTTTGTAGTTATATGGAAGTTGATGAACAAATTAAGGTATTTCGTGAATTTATTGAACAAAATCGTTATCCACAATTGTTAGAAGCAGTTAGAAAAGGATTTACGCATTTGGTACTAGATTTCTCAGAATTAATCAAATTTAATACTGAAATTACGGAAGAAATATTAGAAAACCCTGAAGAATTATTAAAAGCGGCAGAATTAGCAATCAAAGAATTTGATTTGCCAAAAAAGATTACTAAATTTACAGTAAGATTTACTAAACTCCCAGAATCTCAAAAAATTAGTATTTCTGAAATTAGAAGCAAACATTTAAACAAATTTATTTGGTGTGAAGGAATTGTTAGACAAAAATCAAATGTTCGGCCACATGTAACCGCTGCCAAATTTGAATGTCCTTCTTGTGGAAATATTCTTAGTGTACTTCAATTAGATCAGAAATATAAAGAACCAACAAGGTGTGGTTGTGGCAGAAAAGGTAAATTTAAAGAAATTTCTAAACAGTTAGTAGACGGCCAAGGATTAGTTTTGGAAGAATCTCCTGACGATTTGGATGGAGCACAATCAAAAAGAATTAACGTTTTTCTTAAAGATGATTTAGTAAGCCCGATGTCTGAAAGAAGAACTAGTCCTGGCGCAAGAGTAAAATTATGTGGATGGGTTACTGAAGTTCCAATCACGTTAAGAAGTGGTGGACAAGCAACAAAATATGATTTAATTATTGAAGCTAATTATATTGAACCACTTGAAGATGATTTTACTAATCTTAAAATGACTGAAGAAGAACTTGATGAAATTAAAAGTATTGCTCGTCAAGAAAATGTTATAAATGTACTCGCCAAAAGTATTGCCCCCTCAATTTATGGACATGATAAAGTTAAAGAAGCTTTAGTTTTGCAATTGGCAGGAGGGTGTAGAAAAGTCCGACCAGATGGTGTAATTACAAGAGGAGACATGCACACTCTTTTAATTGGTGATCCTGGTTCAGGAAAATCTCAATTACTAAAAAGGATTAGTAAGGTTGCTCCAAAAGCAAGATTTACTTCAGGTAAAGGTGCTACTGCTGCAGGTTTAACTGCCTCTGTTGTTAAAGATGAATTTCTTGGTGGTTGGAGTTTAGAAGCAGGTACACTAGTTCTAGCTAACAAAGGTTTTGCAATTATTGATGAGATGGATAAAATGGGCAAAGAAGATCGTTCTGCTTTGCACGAAGCTTTAGAGCAGCAAAGTGTAAGTATAGCGAAAGCAAACATTCAAGCGACTTTACGTTGTGAGACTACTGTTTTAGCAGCAGCTAATCCAAAATTTGGAAGATTTGACCCTTATGATTTAGTTGCAAACCAAATTAATTTACCTCCTACATTAATCAATAGATTTGATTTGATTTTTCCAATTAAAGATATGCCTAACAGAGAAAGAGATGATCAAACCGCTTCATTTATTCTTAGTTTACATAAAGACCCTAAAAAAGCGATTGCTGATATTTCTACAGAATTGTTAAGAAAATATTTTACTTATGTTAGACAAAGAGCTCATCCTCAGATGACTGATGAAGCAATTGAAGAAATAAAAGAATATTATATTTCAATGCGTAATTCTGGAGCTGGAGATGAAGCAGGAATGAAAAGCGTCCCAATTACTGCTAGACAATTAGAAGCTTTGGTAAGATTATCGGAAGCTTCTGCAAAAATTAAGTTAAGTAAATTAGTTACAAAGAAAGATGCACTTAAAGCTATTGAATTAATTGATTATTGTTTGAACCAAATTGCTAAAGATAAAGATACTGGTCAAATAGATATTGATAGAATTGGAAGTAAAATGACTGCTACTCAAAGAGGAGGAATTAGTATTGTTAAAGAAGTTATTGCACAATTAGAAGGCGAACTTAGTGCAAAAATTATTCCTGTTGAAGCAATTGTTGAAGCAGCACAACAAAAAAATATTGCAAAAGAACAAGTAGAAGAAGTTTTAGAAAAATTAAGAAGATCTGGAGATATATTTGAACCTAAACGAGGATTTATTCAACGACTATAAAAATGGAACAAAACAAATTTGAACGACACACTGCCGTAAAAACAATAATTAAAGAATTGTTAACTGGAGAATATGTACAAGAAAAAGAAAATAATCCTAATTATTTGTTATCTTCTTCTAAAGAAAAGATTCATAGATTAAATGTAATGGGTATTATTTTAACTAAAGAGATTTTAGGTTCTGTTGTAAACATTTTAATTGATGATGGTACTGGTCAAATCAATTTACGTTTTTTTGAAGAAAACAAAATAATTGATTCTTTAAATACGGGTGACGCCATTTTAGTTATTGGAAGATTAAGAACTTATAATCAAGAAAGATATATTTCTTCAGAAATTGTTAAAAAAATTGATCATCTTTGGTTAAAATTAAGATCTTTAGAATTGAAGGAATTAATTAATAAAAAAGAAGAAATTGTTGTGGAAAAAGAGCCAGTTGTTGCAATAACTAACAAAGTACAAGAAACTAAAAAACTTGTTGTTGAAGCAATTACAGAAAAAGAAATTGTTAAAAATAAAAAAGAAGAAATTATTGAGAAAGAAGATAATACTGAAGAAGAAATAAGTGATAATGTTAAAGAAGATATTCTTTTACCAATAGAAAAAATTAAAAAAATTATTGAAGAGATGGATACAGGAGATGGCGTATTAATTGAAGAAATAATTTCTAAATCTCCTTTAAATGATACTGAAGAAGTTATTGAAAAAATGTTAGAAGCAGGAGATATTTTTCAAAACCTTCCTGGTAAAGTTAAAGTTTTGTAAATTAAATACTTCAATTATTTTCAAAACATCAATGGCGTTACATAGACTTCTACTAATGCTGCTACAATTAAAATTCCTACACTGATCAAAATCATGTCTAAAGCGTCCATTAAGACACGATCCTCTTTCAAGTTGTGTTTGATTAATGCAATAGAAATAATCCCACCAGCCAAACCAGCAACGAAATATGAAGCCATTTCTAAAATACCATGAGTCATATAACGTAAAAAACTGAATGAAGCAGCAGAAAAGTATGAAGAAATTGCAGGTAAACCAATTAAAGAAGCACCTTTAGCCAATTCCATCTTAAAAAAGTTACCCATTGCCGTAGCTACAACTGAAGCGTTCCAAGTTAAAATGAATATTGCTCCTGTTCCATATAAAAATGAAAAAGTTATACAGAAAAATAAAACTTTAAGATTGTTAAGAAATATTTTTGTTAATAAACCAAAATGAGTAATTCCTCCTTGAACATTATTGTTAGTGTTAACAATTGCTTTTTCTTGTAAAGAAAAAATTACTGTCGAAGTCTCACTTGGTAAAAATACATAAGCTAGAGCTAAAGCACTAGTTATTCCCAAAAATAAGAAAACTAGAAAAATTAATACTTTGGCATGCTCTTTAAGTAATTTCCATTCAGTATCATACTTTAAATCTATTTCTTCTTCGTTCTTAATTGTAGTGTAAAGCATTGGTAAAGTTGCCATTACAATTAAGAATACTGTTAATAACCCTGAAACTTCTCTAAAAACTAAATAAGATAAAGTTAATCCTACTAAAGCATATACAAAACCAGCTATAAACATTTCCCATGGTTTCTTCTTAACTGCAAAAGGATTGAATAAAGATTCTAAGACCATTAATAAATGAATAATAAAAATGTATTTAAAGCTTTTCTTTTGATTGTAATATTAATTATTTTGTGTTAACAAAAACACTACTGCTAATGGTGGCACATTTTGTTCATTTTTTATTCAATGAAAAACATAAAATAAAGTAAACTAAAATTAATGAACAAAATTCTGGGTGCTGTAGTGGTTTTGCTTTTATTAAATTAATTTAATATTACTTTTTTAAATTATATATTATGAAAATATTGTTCTGTATGTTTACGACTGAATACAAAAAATTTTTACTCCTTAAAAAAAGATTAATGCATATATTCAATACCGTGACACCTTAATTTCTTATGGAGAATATTTTCAAAGGAAAAAATTCTTTGTGATGAAAAATTATTGAGGTTAATTAGTGATCAATGGTTTGAATCATCAAAAAGAAAGAGCGTGAGATAATCCTTCGGACGAGCTGACCCTTAATTTCTTATGGAGAATTATTTAATTTTGTTTGAGTTAATTTTAGTTCATGTCTGTGGTTGAATGTAATCCTTTAAGGTTATTTGATATTTTATTTAATTAATCAGTATTGATCAATTAAAATCATTCATTATTTCTATTTAAGAGATTCATCAAAAGTAGTAGGGGGGGAAAGAATAAAATAAAGAATGAAAGGGAAAATAAAGAATCAAGATAAAGTATCATTGGATTATTATAAAAATAATTAAGAAAGAAAAATTACTTGGATAATTAAATTAATAGTTTGTTGCTGAAAGTAAGTTAGTATAGTAATAGATTATATAATAATAATAATAATATATTAAATATAATATATAATAAGGTTAAACTTTTCATCTTCTTGTTCTTATTTGAGATCAAACAACTTTCTTTTTTCATTGTTCTCTTTCTTTCTTCTTCTTTCTTTTCTATATTGAAAATATATATATATATATATATAATAAACTATTTAATAATAATAATAATAATATAAAACAAATACAAAAATTACTACTTCTTAATTTTTTTACTTATACCAAAACATTTTTTTTTGATTAACGAATAACAAAACAACTTAATCCTTTAACTTCTATATTCTATATTATTACCTCATTATTACCTCATTAACTAAAATAAACCTATTAATTCATAATTCACTACTTAATAATCTTCAGATAACTATTTATAGAAGTTCCACCCGTAATAGAGGTATTAAAGTATATTTGTTGTCTTATACTTTGAAGATGCAATTTCTTTATATAATTGCAAGCTTCAATGTATGAATATAACAAAAAACAAACAATCTTTTTTTTTAAAAGATAAGTTTCCAACAGAAATGAGGGGGTAGGTATGGCGCAAATAGGGGATTTTTTTGAGAACTTTTTAAAGAAAGAATCAATCTTTCTGAATAAAGCAGTTTTAATGTCAGCACACATTCCAACTGATATATTGTATCGAGAAGAACAAATTCAAGAAGTTGCTAACATCTTGGCACCCTTATTAAGAACAGAAAGACCTTCTAATTTATTTATTTATGGTAAAACTGGAACAGGTAAAACTCTTGCTGTTAAACATATTATGGAATCTATGTTAGAAATTGCTAAAAAGAATAATGTTCCTTTAAAACCAATTTATGTGAATTGTAAGTTAAAACGTGTTGCTGATACTGAATATAGATTAATTGCACAATTAATTAAGGATTTTGGCAGAGATATTCCTTCAACTGGTTTACCTACAGATGAGGTTTATAATATCTTTTACAAATTGTTAGATCAAGAAAAAAAGATTGTTCTTTTGATTTTAGACGAAATTGACCAATTAACTAAAAAGATTGGTGATGAGATCTTATATAACCTAACTAGAATTAATGCTGAACTAAAACAATCACAAATTTGTTTACTGGGAATTTCTAATAATTTAGTTTTCTCTGAAAACCTAGATCCTAGAGTTAAAAGTAGTTTATCAGAAGAAGAATTAATTTTCCCGCCTTATAATGCGATACAAATTCAAGAAATTTTAAAGAGTAGGGCAAAAGTTGCGTTTAAAGAAGAAGTAATTCAACCTGGAGTAATCGAAAAATGTTCAGCTTATGCTGCTAGAGAACATGGGGATGCTCGAAGAGCAATAGATTTGTTAAGAGTTTCAGGAGAACTTGCCGAAAGAGCAGGTTCAACAATAGTAAAAATTGAACATTTGGATGATGCTGAAAGAAAAGTTGAATCTGACAAAATAATTAATGCTATTGTCAGTCAACCAAAACAATTTCAAAGTGTTTTATATTCAATTATTTTAATTTCTCCACAAAAAAGACAATTTTACACTGGAGAAATTTATGAAGTTTACAAAAACATCTGTAAACAGACCAAATTTAATGTTTTAACTCAAAGAAGAATATCAGATATTCTTGCAGAATTGGACATGTTGGGAATAATTAATGCTAAAATCATTTCTAAAGGTAGATATGGTAGAACTAGAGAAGTTTCTTTATCTGTTGAAGAAAACATTTTGATTAAACTAAGAGAAATTTTAGAAAAATCTTTACACATTAATTGAATATGAATTTATAATTTATTAATAAATAAATAAAAATAAAGTAAAACAAAATATGACTAAAAGCAAAGAAGAAATTATTGAGGAAATGTTTGAGAAAGGAGTTTTAATTAGTGAAGACTTCTTGAAAAAGGAAGAGAATCAATCCTCTGATAATAAATTTACTGGAAAAATAGAAGCAGAAGAAGATTTATTAGTTCTTAATTCTGATTATGCTGAAGTAATTAAACAACAAACCAGTTTGGTAGATTGGCACGAATTAGATTCATTAAAAGTAGGATCCGAAAAAGAAAGAAACGACGATCTTTACCAAAATGAACTTCAACAATTAAAAAAGTCAGAATTAGTTTTACAAAACAGCAACACTTCTAAAGAAACTTCTAGTTTAGAAGTAGAACTAAATGTTGAAGAAAATGGAGCAACAACTTCAACCACTACAGAAACAAAATCCGAAGAACTTATTGAATCAAGTATGAATGTAATTGAACTTAATGAATCCGAAAAAAATAATTTGGCAATGCTGAAGAATGTAGAAATTGTTTTTTCTTATACAAATATTCCTTTCAAATACAAAATTAATGATTTTGGTAATATTTTCAGATCTCGTTATAAATGTTTAGAAAAATTGTTACGTAATAGACAAGAATTACGAAGTACTTTAACAATTAATAGAATATTGGGAAAAAAAGAAAAAGAAAAAGTTTCTATTATTGGCGTTATTGAAGATGTTGGAACAACAAGAAGTGGTCACATCATGTTAACTTTAGAAGATTTGACTGGAAAAATAAAAGTTCTTGTTTCTAAAAATAATAAAGACCTATTTCCTTTAGCAAAAGAATTAGTTTATGATGAAGTAATTGGCATTACGGGCAATTGTGGGGATAAAATAATTTTTGCTAACAATATTATTTGGCCAGATATTCCTGAAACTAATGAAATGAGAAAAGGTAATAAAGAAGAATATGCTATTTTTCTTTCAGATCTTCATGTTGGTTCAAATGTATTTTTAGAGGACGAATTCAATAAATTTTTACGTTGGATTCAAGGAGACACAGGTAATGATAAACAAAGAGAATTAGCCAATAAAGTTAAATATATTATTATTGCAGGAGATTTAGTTGACGGTATTGGAATTTATCCTACACATGAAGAAGACTTAAAAATTAAAGATATAAAAAAACAGTACGAAGAGGTTGTCAGGTTAATTAAAAAAATACCATTAAACAAAAAAATCATTGTTTGTCCAGGTAATCACGATTTAGTACATCTTGCAGAACCTCAACCAGTTTTCTATCCCGAATATACTCAATGTTTATACGACCAACCAAACGTAATCGTTGTTAGTAATCCTGCAATGATTAATATTGGAAAGACTGAAGATTTTTCAGGATTTAATATTTTAATGTATCACGGATGTAGTTTTGATTATTATGTTGCTAACGTTGAATCGATTCGTAATAACGGGGGATATCATCGAGCAGATTTAATTATGAAATTTTTGTTAAAAAGAAGACATCTTGCTCCGGCATTTAAATCAGTACCTTATTTTCCAGGTCATAAAGAGGATCCTCTATTGATAAAAACCATTCCTGACTTTTTTGTAACAGGACACATTCATTATTCCAAGGTCGCCAATTATAAAGGTGTAACAATGATTTCAGGAAGTTGTTGGCAAGCAAAAACTTCGTTTCAAGAAAAGTTGGGACACGAACCAGAACCAGCAAGAGTTCCAGTTGTAAATTTAAAAACGAGAGAGGTAAAAATATTAAAATTTGTTTAGTTAAATAAAATGAAATAAAATAATAAAATGTCTAAAGCATCCCCAGAAATAAAAAAGTACTTTGCCGTATTAAATGATGAAGTTAAACGTAGTTATGACTTAGCTGCAGAAGCACATAAAAAGAATCTTGATCCTGATAAAATTGTTCCAATTCCATTAGCAAAGAATATGGCCGAAAGAGTTGTTGGATTAATTTCAGTAGTAGCTCCACAAGTTTTAGAAACAAACATTACTGATAGAATTATGGAATTAGAAAAGGAATACGGTTTATTAGATTGGCGAGTAGGATTTAAAATTGCTGAAGAAGTTGCTAAAGAAACATTTTGTAAATTTAAAGATAAACAGGAAGCAATTGAAATTGGAATTAGAGTAGGATTTGCTTATTTAACTTTAGGTATTGTATCTGCACCGTTGGAAGGTTTTATTGGAATTAAGATTAAAAAACGAAAAGATGGAAAAGAATATTTTGCTTTACAATATGCTGGGCCAATTAGAGCGGCAGGAGGAACAGCATCTTCTGTTTCTGTCATTTTAAGTGATTATGTTCGAGTAAAATTAGGTTATGCTCCTTACGATCCCGATGAAACAGAAATTAATCGTTACAATGCAGAAGTTCATGATTACCATGAAAGAATTACTAATTTACAATACCATCCTTCAGATGAAGAAGTAAAATTTATGGTTTCTCATTTACCTGTAGAAGTTGATGGTGATCCTACAGAAAAATTTGAAGTTTCCAATTTTAAAGATTTACCGAGAATTGAAACAAATTTAATTCGTGGCGGAGTTGCTTTAGTGTTAGCAGAAGGTTTATCTCAAAAAACACCTAAATTATGGAAAAGGTTATCTAAATGGGGTAAAGATTTTGGGTTAGGGCATTGGGATTTCTTGAAGGATTTTTTAGATTTAAAAGATAAACTTCATGCCGAAGAGGATGATGGGAAATCCGAAGCAGGTAAGGACGAAAAAAAAACAGTTAAAGCAAATAACACATTTATTATGGACTTAGTTGCTGGAAGACCCATATTAACTCATCCTTTAGCAGTGGGAGGTTTTAGATTAAGATATGGCAGAACTAGAGTTACTGGTTTTTCTACTTGTGCTTTACATCCTGCAACCATGATTGTATTAAACAAGTTTATTGCTATTGGAACCCAAATTAAAACGGAGAGACCAGGAAAAGCTGCAACAACAACAGTTTGTGAAAGTTTAGAAGGGCCAATCGTAAGATTAAATAATGGGTCTGTTAAACAATTAAAGACAGATATTGAAGCAAAAGAAGTTCTTAAAGACGTAGAAGAAATTGTTTTTTTAGGAGATATTTTATTTAATTATGGGGATTTTTCTGAGAATGGACAAGATTTGGTTCCTGCTGGTTATTGTCACGAATGGTGGGCTTTAGAAGTCGAGAAAGCAATTAAAAATTTATATTCAGAAGATGAAATTAAAAAAGCTTCTGATTTATTGGAAATAGATCCAGAAGAATTAAAAAACTTTGTTGAAAAACCATTATACTTTTCTCCTGATTGGAACCAATCATTAACACTTAGTAAGAAACTAAAAGTTCCTTTACATCCCGATTATACTTTTTATTGGAAATTAGTTTCCGGTAAAGATTTACTGATTTTAATGGAATGGTTTAACGAAGGAAAAGTTAAGATTGATGAAAAGGGAATTAAAAAAATAATTTTTCCTTATGATGAAAAGATTGAAAAATACAAATTAGCAAAGAAAACATTAGAAAATTTAGGGGTTACCCATCAATTAATTAACAAAGAAAATTTAGTTTTAGCTAGGAAAGAAGCGAACATTTTTGCTTTTTGTTTAGATTTTAAGGATCAGAAAGGACTAGAAGGAACGAAATTAACTAAGGAACTAGTTGAAAATAAAGATGGTTTAGAAGTTATTAATTATATCTGTGATGTTGAAATAAGAGATAAAGCTGGAACTTTTATTGGGGCAAGAATGGGCCGTCCTGAAAAAGCTAAAATGAGAAAAATGACTGGATCTCCCCAAGTAATGTTTCCTGTTGGTGAAGAGGGAGACCGAATGCGAAGTTTTCAAGCTGCTCTTAAAGTAGGAAAAATAAGAAACACTTTTCCTCATTTTTATTGTACTAAATGTAAAAAAGAAATGATTTATTCTAATTGTGAAGAATGTAATAACGAATGCGAAAAAAAGTATCACTGTCGATTTTGCGGCGATTTAGAAAAAGAAACTTGTCGTCATGGTGATGCAAATCCTTTCAGAACAACAGATATTGACATTAAATATTATTTTAATAAAGCTAAAGAAAGGATTGGAGAAAGATTACATCCAGACTTAATCAAAGGTGTACGCGGTACATCAAACAAAGAACACGTCATGGAACATTTATCTAAAGGGATTCTGAGAGCTAAACATAATATTTATGTGAATAAAGATGGCACTACTCGTTATGATGGAACAGAAATGCCTATCACTCATTTTAAACCAAGAGAAATTAAAACTTCTGTTGAAAAGTTAAAAAAATTAGGCTACAATAAGGATGTATATGGAAATGAAATAGAAAATGATGATCAAATAATAGAAATAAAACCACAAGATGTTATTTTGCCAGGGTTCAATTCTTTGGAAGAATCAGGGCCACAAGTATTGTTTAGGGTTGCAAATTTCATTGATGAATTATTAGTTAAATTTTATGGATTAAAACCTTTTTATAATTTAGAATCTGAAGAGGATTTAGTTGGACATTTAGTTATTGGCTTAGCACCACATATTTCTGCAGGATTAATAGGGAGAATTATTGGTTTTTCTGAAACCCAAGGATTATTGACCCACCCAATGTATCACGCTGGAATGCGTAGAGACTGTGATGGCGATGAAGCGGCAGTACTACTTTTAATGGATGCTTTGTTGAATTTTTCTCGTCAGTACTTGCCCGAGAGACGTGGAGCAAAAACAATGGATGCCCCATTAGTATTAACTTCAACTTTAGTGCCTTCGGAAGTAGACGACCAAGTTCATGGAATGGATGTTGTTTGGAAATATCCTTTAGAACTTTATGAAGCCGCTTTAGAAATGAAAAAACCATGGGAAGTTTTAGTTGATGGAAAGAAGATTGAACAATTGGGTGATCGATTAGAAACTGCGGCACAATATGAAAATTTTGGTTATACTCATTGGGTAAATAATTTTAACAAAGGAGTTCTTTGTTCTGATTATAAAACATTACCTACAATGGAGGCAAAATTGTTTGGACAGATGGAAATTGCTCAAAAAGTACGTGCAGTTGATATGGATGATGTTGCTAAGTTAGTTATTCAAAAACATTTTTTGAAAGATATTAAAGGTAATCTTCGTAAATTCAGTATGCAACAATTCCGTTGTGTTGGATGTAACACTAAGTTTAGGCGTCCTCCTTTGTCTGGAAAATGTCATGAATGTAAAACCGGAAAAATAATATTTACAATTTCACATGGATCGGTAATAAAATATTTGGGTCATTCAATGAGATTGGCGGAGGAATATAACTTTTCTCCATATTTGAAACAAACACTTGATTTGTTACAATTGAATGTAGAAGATGTTTTTGGCAGAGAGAAAGAGAAACAAGCAGGATTAGGGGATTTTATTGGTTAGTTATTCTGCTACCAACAATACTTCTGCATGAGGAATATCTTTAATTGTAATCACTTTATCAACCAAGTCTAATTCTTTACCGAAAGCTACTGCTTCTTTGCCAGTTAAATGTAAAACATAAGCATCGTTAAGAAGTTGTTTAATTTCTTCAACATTCTTTTCTTCACCTTGATAGAATTCTTTAGTTAAATCTAATTGCTTTTTTCCTTCTTCAAAGATTTTTCCAACTAAATTAGAATCTGTAATAATTAAAATAGTTCCATTAGGGGTATTTTTTTGATTAACAATCATCTTAAACTCTTAACTGGTTTTTTAACACCGCAAGCTAAACATTTCAAATAAGTAATTTCTTTTTCTTCACTTAATTCTGTGTCTGGCTTATTACATTCAGAACAGAAAACAAATTCAGAAGCATATTTTTTTATTTTTTTATTAATTTTCGTAGCAGAAACTTTTGTTCCTAAAAGAACCCGGTCCCTAACAACCTTACCAGGAGTAGCTAATTCCTTTAACAAATATTTTAACAAATGTTGCACATCTCTGCCTAAAGTTTTAGCGATTGCGTGTAAGTTTACTAATACTGTTTTTTTACCTTCTAGGTGGCCTTTGATTTTTTCAATAGTAAATCTTTCTCCACCAGCAACATTTTCAGGCAATTCTTCCTGTGCTTTTTTCAATAATGCTTCATAATCTTCCATGTTTACCTTAATTTAGAGGTGAATTTATAAAGTTTTAGTTAGATTTTTATATTATTAACTTTATTCTACTTTTACAAATGAAAGTATTTCCATTTATTAAGATTGAAAAGAAGAATTATCCTACAGTAATTATGGGTGAAGACCACTTTACTGGTTGGTTTAAGAAGTGTAAACCATACAACTCTGAAAAAGAAAGAGAAGAAGATTATAAAATTACTCTTGAAACTGCTTATTCTAAAGGCGTAAGAGGGTTTAGTATGTCTCCCCACTTGGGATTAATCAAAATTCTCAAACAATTTAAACAAAAACATCCAGAAATTGTTTGTATCTCCAATCATCATTGGAAATCTAGTTATTATGTTGGAAAAGAATCATTGTGGGAAGAAAAAAACATGAAAAAACTTGTTAATTTCGCTGCATCTAAGGTAGATAAAGAAATGTTGAACAAATACTATTGGTTCAAAAACAATGATCATGATTTTTTTTCTAAAAAGGAAATTAATCAGTTCAGGTTAGACGAAAAAGAATATAAGGTTCAATTGAAACAGTTTAAAGGTTTTTGTGATTTTTGTCTTGTTGGCAACTTAGGAATTAGCTCTTTGATTTTACACAAAAGAACAGATATTATCAAAAGAGAAATTGAGTTAGCTAGAAAAGAAGGATTAATTCCCTTATTAATGTGCGAAGGAGGGGGGCTTGCATTACCTGCTGCGGAGAATTTAGATGTTGCGGGAAGTTGGTTATGTATTAATCAATCTTGTGTATTTCCAAATTTTGAGGTTACTTTAGAAACTATCAAGAAATCAACCAAGCCAATTACAGCATATAAAATATTAACTAATCCAGAAGGTTTTAATTTAAAAAAATCAATCTCTTTCATAAAAAATATTAAACAAATTAAATCAATAGTTATTGGTGTAGATGGAAAGAAACAAGCAGAAGAAACGTTTACTGGGCTAAGAGATTATTGGCAGTAAACTTTTTTTAGTAAATTATATATGATCAGAAAGAATAATTTAATTAATATTTCTCTTCAATCTTTGAATTAAAGAAAGTTTAATCTTCCTAAGTTCGGATTTATTTAACGTTACTCTTTCTGTTTTAGCTTCATAAACCTTAGAAAACAGTTTAGCTAATTTTTTCTTTTCAAACGGAGCACCAGGACAAATATAATCTAAACATAAAGAAATTTTTGCTGGTTTGTATTTTTCATTTAATTCTGAACAAACTCTTTTTACAGTATTACCATTAAATAAATTATTATCAATAATAAGAATCTTCTTTCCAGCAATTTGTCTAAGACTGCTAATCTCTTTAAAACTCAAATCGTTTTCCGTTTTTGCATGTTTACCATGAATTCTTCCACATTTGACATATTTAATCTTATTCTTAGAAAAATCTAATAATTCAAACAGTAAAGTTTGTGTTAAACCACCTCTTAAAATACAAATAATATAATTATAATCTTTTTTAGAAATGATTGATTGGGTTGAAGAAAGAATATAACTGGGAAATCCTTTTAATCTATGATCACGATGAAACTGATCTACAAAACTTTTCAAATCATTTTTGAAATATTTATGGAACTTTTTTTTGTAATTAATAAAAGTGTACTTGGCCAACAATAAGATTAATTCTTTATCTAGAGAATCTAACTTAGCTAATACTTTCTTTTTATATTCTGTTCTTAAATATTCAATTTTATTTCTGAGAAACAAAAGATTAATAAAAATAGCCATCGCTAACTTTTTATCTTTTTTTTTAATATATTTCTTAGAATTTTTAATATGGTGTTTCAAGTAAAGGTTAATCTCAGAAAATTGATAATTATATCTTAACCATTCTTTTTCATCTTTATTAAATTTTTTATAATTGGAAATTATATTTTTACATAAATCATAAAGATAAATTAAATCTTTTTTTTGGAATGTTTTGTACTTTAATAATTTACTAATTTTTTCTTGCTTTATATTTATTTTATTTTCTAAAATTAACTTTAATTTGTTGTTATTGTGGGTCTTGTTTATTTGTTCAATACTTACAACAATTTCTTTAATTTCTTTTAACATCATTTAAAATAAATTCAAAGTAATATATAAAACTTAACTTTCATCAAAAGACTTAAAAGGAATAACATAAACTTAATTAAGATGAGTTTAATTAATACTTCGGAGTCTCAAAACGAAAAAAGACCTTTAAAACGTGCAATGTCTGGTTTTGAAGTTGAAATGCATATTCTTAATTCTGATGGTAGTATGAGTTACAAAGGATTTGAATTAACACAAAAAGTTAAAGAAAAATATCCTGAAGTGGATGTTGTTAAGGAATGTGGAAAAAATATGTTAGAACTAGGATGTTATCCTTGTGTCAATTCTTATAACCCGGCTTTAGAAATGATTGATTCTATTGAAAAGGTTATTGAAGTTGCTAAAGAAAATAATTTGATTGTATTCCCTTTTAGTACTTATCCTGGCCATATAAAAACAAAGTTCACCCCAGATATTACTGGAAAATATAAAATCCAAGAAAAAATATTTGGAAAAGAAAAATTTAGCCTAGCTACAAAAGTGGTGGGATTTCATCATCATTATGCATTTCCTAAAGGGGTTTTTGACAACAATAAAAAAGAATTAAAATTATTGATTGATAGTAAACTGAAAAGAAGTCTTATCAACAGTTATAATTTTGAAATTGCAATTGATCCCATTCTTACACTTTTAACCCAATCTTCTCCTTTTTTTGAGGGAAAAGTATTTGCAAAAAATTCTAGAATTGTGGTTTATCGGGGAGGAAAGAAATTAGACCATCCTGGCTTTTATGATGAGTGTCAAATTATGGGCGCACTTCCCCCTTACAAACAAACCGAAACAGATTTACTGAGCAGTCTTAAACTTAAGGAAAGAAAATGGGAGAAGTTGATCAAAAAAGTTAATCCCAACATAAATTTTCGAGAATTATATCCTTATAGTTTAGATATCTCTTGGAATCCTGTTAAAATAAACAAACATGGGACTTTAGAACAGAGAGGATTAGATGTAAATTATATGAGTACTATGTTTGCAGTCTCTGCGTTAATTAAATTTACACTTAAAAAAATTCAACGTGATTTTATTGAAGTAATACCTGCAGACTTAGGCATATCAGACTCCTTCAAAATCAGAAAAGGGATTATGTTTATTCCACCTCATACTTATGTTAGAAAGAAATTACAAAAGGCAAGCGCATACGAAGGTTTTGCAAATAAAGAACTTTATGAGTATACTAAAAGATTTTTCAGACTTGCCAAATCTCTTGCTCCAAAATATTACTTGCCTTTGATAAAAAAAATAGAAATAATGATAAAGAAAAAACGTTCTTTGTCTGATGAAATGTTAACTTTGGCGAAACGTAAAGGGTGGGTTGATAAAAAAGGAAAAATTTCTTATAAACATGCAAAGGAGTTTGGATGTTATTATTCTGAAAAGTTCGAAAAAGATCTTATTGAAACTAAACAAATTGTAACAAAAATCATGGAAGAACATAAGAAAATATAATCTTTTTACTTCTCCCGTCCAAAACGTTTATATACCTTTAAGTAATTATTAAGGTATCATATTTAAAAAAGAGGTGAAAATAAAATGGCAGGTTTAGAATTAGCTGAAGTGATTCTTGCAGTGATTATTGGAACATTAGCAGCAATCGTTTATTCACTAAGAGTGTTAATACTTTTAGAGAGAAGAGTTGCGTCAATGGAAATGAATATCCAAAAAATGACTAGTAGGGTTCTCAAAGAAGAAATGGTTATCGAAAGAATAATCAAGAAGAAAAGAGCTTCTCCAAAAAAATCTAGAAAGAGAAAAAGATAAATTTATTTTTTCTTTTTATTAACTTTCTTTTTAATTGTTTTTTTAACTGTTTTTTTTTTAGCAACAGTTTTTTTCTTACCTCTTAAAGAGGTACCAGAAATCTTAGATTTCTTAGTAATAACTTTCTTTTTAATTGGTTTCTTTTTAGTTACTTTTTTCTTAGTAACTGGTTTCTTTTTTATTGTCTTTTTCTTTACGACCTTCTTCTTAACAACTTTCTTTTTTGCTTCTTTTTTCTTTTCTTTAATTATGACTCTTTTAACATCGCGTTGTTCTTTTTTCAGATCTTCTTCAATCTTTTCAATTACTTTCTTAATTTTAGCAATATTAGCTTCATTACTAGTATCTTGAGTAATCAGTTCACCACATTCAGGACAATGGAATTCAAAGTCCATTCCTTGATCAAAATTTAATCTTACACAATCGTTCGGACAAATAAAGAATAGCTCTTTTTCTTCTTCTAACATCTTTTCATTTAATCTTACTAATTGTTCTCTTTTCCTTTTGAAGTAAATGAATCTGATACTTTCAGGAATAAGAGTCCAATAATAAATGTACCAACCTTTTTCTTTGTCTTTTTTACGATTAAACCCGACTAAATTATTATTATAAAGAAGATAAAGCATTTTTCTAACAATCTTAATGTCATATTTGGTTCTTTTAGCTAAATCAAACTCAGAAACATTTTCTTTTCCATAGAGCTCTTTAATCAAAAGTAATCCTTCTTCTCCAAGAATTGGTAAAGTGATCTCTTCAATCTTATTTTGAGTTAAACGCATAGTCTTATATTGGTATTTGTCCCTTTTAAACCTTTCGGTTTTCATCACTATTTTGCAGTAATTCCTCTTTAGTTAAGCCTCTAATCTTGGCTTTTTCCAAAGAAGCGAGCCAACATTTGCCTGTATTCTCTAAGTCTTCTAACATTAAGAAATACCAATCGTGATCGGGGAATTTAATTGCGGCCCAAGCTTCTGCACCAAAATTATTAGAAAATGTTCTTAGTTGTTCTATTTCTGAGCCCGAGAAGTACTTTTTTTTATCTTTGGTAACTTTACATTCAATTGCTAATCTTCTGATAGCGTTCCCCGCAAGAATGTCTGGAGAGGGATATTGAGAAGATCCACTGCCTGCTGCCCTGATGCAACTGAATTCATTTTCATTGAAGAATTTAACTAGTTCTCTTTCTCCTTTACTACCTTTGGCCTTACGATTTTTCATACCCGAACCTTCATAAAATCTTCAGCAACAATAGTTTCATCAAAATGATCACGAGCTTCTTTAACAATCTCCGCAGTACTTTTATACCTGGGACTAATATGAGTAATAATTAATTTCTTAGCATTATTTTCAGAAGCAATTAAAGCAGCATCCTTAATTGTTAAGTGCATATATTTCCTTGTTTTTTCTTTAATATCACTAAGATGTGTTCCTTCAGAAATTAATAAATCTGCATTCTTGGCTAGTTTGTTTGCACCATTACAAGGTAATGTGTCAGCAACGTAACTAATTTTTTTCTCTTCTACCAAATAAGTTACATCTTTAGATTTAATTTTCTTGCCGTTATGAATTACATCTTTACCAGCTTGTAACTGTCCTAAAATGGGACCTGATAACTTTAACTTCTCAGCCTTACCTATATTGATTCTTAATCTTTCTTTCTCAATAAAACTAAATCCGATACAATCAGCAGAATGTTTTAATGGTTCCGCTCTTAAAATAAAATCATCATTTTCAAAACAAATTCCGGATTTAACTTCTTTAACTTCATAAGGGATAATATCTTTTGCTGCGAATGATTTAAACATATGTTCCAAATATTTTTTACTTCCTTTCGGACCATAAATATATAATTTCTTGGCAAATTGATCTGCACCCATAGAACTCATTAATCCTGGAATTCCAAACACGTGGTCTCCATGCCAGTGACTGATCAATAACCTAGTAATTTTTGCTGGTTTGATTCCAGTAAGACGCATTTGTCTTTGTACATTTTCTCCACAATCAAACAGAATATTTTCAGTTTTATATTTAAGCATAAAGCTAGGATGATTACGTTTCTTAGTTGGTTGCATACAACTTGTTCCCAGGAAAATTATTTCTACCATTATATTCTGTAATATATGGGTTCAGTTAATAAATTTAATGGAGAAAAATCAATTTCCTTTGTATCCAAATTTCTGATCATACTCTTTATGGTTAATAATATCAAGAACAAAAGCAATTATTTCAATTTTACTTTCTCCGTCAGTTAGTGTATATAACATTCGCCAATAAGCAGGAAGTTCTACACGAAATAAATTTGCAACGTTGTAATTTATAACATATTCTTTTGGAATTAATTTTTTTGCAATCGGATCTCCAAAATGAGGATTATCTTTAATCAATTCAACTTTTTGATTTACAGATTTAAGAATCATTCGTTCTGTTTTTGAAGTGGATGCTTCTTTGTTAAGGTATTTGTAAATTTCTTCTGCTTCGGGAGAAAGAACTAATCTTACTGTTTTCATAATTCTAAACCTTTAGCAATAGCTTTTTGTAATTTCTTATTGGGGTTATGAATCCAAGTAATGCCTTTCATGGTTACCAAGATTTTATTACTATATTCTAAATATTCTAAAATTCCTTTCAAAGTATTATGATTGACTTGTTTAGGTAACTTTCTTTTTAGTTCTGCAATCGTCATTACACTATCTTCAGAATTTTTGATAGTATCTTCTACCATTAATACAGTGTTTAATGTTGGGGAATGTTCCATTTGTAACATATTTATCACCTATTGTTATTAGTTGATAACTATTGTTTACTTACTGATATATAAAGATTTTGGTAATAAATCAAGAAAAATAATGATTTTTGGTTAACAAAAGGAGAATATTGTTTTCATTAAATATCTAACACACTATCTAACTCATGCAAACTTTTAATCTTGGGGTGATACTCCCTAGAATTTCTACGATCAATTAAAACAGATTTCATGTCAATCTTTTTGGCAGCCATAATGTCTGACTGAATACTATCTCCAACCATTACGGCATCATCAACCGTTAAACCCAAATCAGATAACACGTGTTTAAAGAAATTTTTATCGGTTTTAATTAAACCCACTTCACAAGATAAATACGTTTTATCAAACAACTCTTCTAATTGAAATTTTTCCATTACTTGTTTAATTGAAAAACAATCAGTGTTAGAAACTAAAATCACTTTATACTTTTTTCTTAACTCTGTTAAAATTTCTTTAACTTCTTTATAAGGTTGCGCAAGCATCCAGTTTTTGTTCCACATCCCTACAAGAGTTTCAATTTTATGGTTCTTAATTTCAATCTGAAATTCTTTACAAATATTTTCAAAAGATTGTTTCAAGTTTTCAAACTTAGAAGTCATCATTGCTCGTTCCATCCTGACAACATATTCGGGGAATGGCAATTTAATCTCAAGGATGTTCTTCACTTGTTTAATCGGACTCCAGACTCCGTTTTCTACTAAAGTTCCCCAGAAGTCGAATAGAATGGCTTTTGTCATCTAATAAACTAAATTAGCTTTAATCTATATATATTTTACTGAATTACAGACGTTATTTAAACTAGAAATCACAAAAACGTTTATAAATTCCACTCAATTCTTCTTTAACATGACACCAGAAGAGAAATTCGAACTGATCAAAAGAAATACACAAGAAATTGTTACAGAAGAAGAAATGCTTGCTTTATTAAAGAAAAAGAAGCAACCAGCAATTTATTTAGGTACTGCAGTTACTGGCAGACCACACATTGGATATTTTGTTTGGGTTCTTAAAATGGCAGATTTTCTTAAAGCTGGATTCAAAGTAAAATTATTATTAGCAGATATGCATGGTGCTTTAGATAATTGTCCTTGGGATGTTTTAGAAAAAAGGTTTAATTATTATTCAACTGTAATTCCATTAATGTTTAAAGCAATTGGTGCAGACATTAAAAACTTTCAAATCGTTAAAGGATCCTCTTTCCAATTAAAAAAAGAATACACTTTAGATTTGTTAAAAATGTCTACCTTCGCTTCTATTAACGATGCTAAACGAGCAGCTTCAGAAGTTGTTAAGTTTGGTAACAACCCTAAACTATCTGGTTTGATTTATCCGTTAATGCAAGCTTTAGATGAAGAATATTTGAAAGTAGATGTTCAATATGGGGGAGTAGATCAAAGAAAAATTTTAATGTTTGCTCGTGAAAATTTGCCCAAAATTGGTTACAAACCAAGAGTTGAAGTAATGACGCCTTTACTGCCGGGATTAACTGGTAAGAAAATGTCCGCTTCAGATTTAAAATCTAAAATTGATTTATTAGATACTAATAAGGAAGTTGAAGATAAGTTGAAGAAAGCTTTCTGTGAAGAAGGTGTTGTTGAAGAAAATGGCGTTTTGGCCTTTTTGAAACATGTGGTTATGGTTCTTAAACAAGATGCGGGGAAGAAATTTGTAATTGATCGGCCAGAAAAGTTTGGTGGTAAATTAGAATTCTCTACTTATGAAGAAATTGAGAAAGTTTTCGTTAAGAAAGAATTACATCCATTAGATCTGAAAATTGCTTTGGCTAAAGAAGTCAATAATCTTCTGAAAGTGTTTAAGGATAAGAAACTGGAAAAGATCTCTAAAGACGGTTATGGTGAATGATTTATTTATTCACTTCCCTTCTAACACAACCAAGGTATGATAATTAAAATACTTGTTAATCACTCTTCTAACATCAGCAATAGTAACCTCTTTGATCTTCTTGATATAAGAATTCATCAAATCTACAGATTTAACCTGTTCCCAATAAACTATTTGATCTGCAACTTTCTGAGGGTCTTCAATATCTAATAAATAATCTCCTTCGATATAATCTTTAGCTTCTTTTAAATCGATAGTATTAATTTTTTTCAATTTTTCAATCTCTGCAAAAATCATTTTTTTAACTAAAGGAAGATTCTTTTTGTCAATCGTAGCGTAAACTGCAAAGTAACCATAAGTTGAATCATTCAAGTTTTGTGTTCCCACATCATAAGCTAATCCTTTTTTGCCACGAATCTCTGTAAACATTCTTCCACTTTGACCACGGCCAAGAATTCCATTGATCACATCTAAGATATAACTGTCTGGATGGCTTCTAGGAATTGTTTTAAATCCCATTGCTGCATAAGTACTAGCAATCTTGCGTTTTTCTTTTTTCAAAGTGTTAGATTTAGCTACTGGTTCATTTACTTTTTTCAAAGTTACATCTTTTCCTTTTTCAAAAACAAATTTGTCTTCCAATTCTTTTTTCCATCCTTTAACGTCCCCAACTACAGAAATGATCATGTTATTTGGAACGTAATATCTGTTAAAATAATCCATTACTTTTTCTCTATTTAGGTTCTTAATAACATTCTTAGAACCATAAACTGGATTTTTGCTGGGGTGTTTCTTGAAAATTGTTCTTTGTAATAAATCCCATTGATAATATCTTGGTTCATCATGAACCAAATCAATTTCTTTAATTACAATATTTTTTTCTTTATCTAAATCCTTAGGGTCAAATAAAGAGTTTTGTAAAATATCTGATAAAACATCTACTCCTTTAGTGAAATGTTTCTTTAAAACTTTAACATAAAAGCAAGTTCTTTCATTGGTAGTGTAAGCGTTAAACTCTCCGCCAATTTTTTCAATTTCGTTAGATATTAACCAGTTATTAGGTCTCTTCTTAGTACCTTCAAAAACCATATGTTCAATGAAATGAGAAATACCTCTTTCGGTCTCAGTTTCGTTATTACTGCCTACTTTAACCATTACTTCAATAACTACAGCATTACTCTTATTTTGCTGAAAATATACAGTTAAACCGTTATCTAACACTACCTTTTTCATATATAATAGTATATATTTAAGGTTTATAAATGATTTGGTGAAGTGTAATAAAAAGAAGATTTTTATTCGAAATATCTGGTGTCCATTTCATTTGAATCTGCTTCAATTATAACATCACATCCATAAATGCTTTGTGAAGAATTTGGCGTATAAATTGTTGCAGGATTAACATTTTTTATTATTGCTGTTTCTGGAATTGTTGCAAATTGATCTTTGATATAAAAATAACTGGTGGCTAACGAAAGTGTTGCTAATACTCCAATAAAGGTATAAAATTTCCCCAATCCAGAACTAACTCTTTTTTCTAAAGGTTCGTTTTTTCCATTCATAAATATTATTTATTATTTCACCTTTATATTTATTTCTCCATTAAAGAATATAAAAAAGACAAAGTTTTTAACTTAAACCTCCATTACAAAACAACATGAAACTAAAACAGTTCCAATCATACTTAAAAAAACAGAAAATTGACTTAGCAATTCTTAATGAGTCAGACGTAAATACGACTTATTTTACCCAAATTAAGCCCAGTTATTCATTATTATTGATTGGACAAAGAACCGCTAACTTATATTTAACAAAATTAGATAAAATTCCAGATTTAAAAGAGTTCAAAGTTAAAGTTTTAGAAAAAGGTTGGGAAAAGAAACTTAACAAAAATGTAAAAAGAATTGGTTTAAATTATGCTTCTGTAACAATGAATGGTTCTAGAAGAATTAAAAGATTATTTCCAAAAGCTAAATTTAGTGACATTTCTAAACAATTGAACAAATTAAGAACAACTAAAACAGAGCAAGAATGTAAGTGCATTAATCAAGCTTGTAAAATAACTGACTATGCGTTTAGTGAAATGTTAAAAAACATAAGAAAACTAAAAACAGAACAACAAGTAGCAGACTTTATTGACAGAAAATTCAAAGAAAAAGGAGCAGAATCAGCATTTCCAACAATTGTCGCTATGGGGAAGAATGCTGCAGTCCCTCACCATTTAACTTCTAATCAGAAACTTAAACGAGGATTCTTATTATTAGATTTCGGTGCCAAGTATAAATATTACTGTGCAGATATGTCGAGAACTATTTTTTTAGGCACTCCTAAAAAACAAGAAATTGAAATGTATAACCTATTATTAAATGCTCAAGAACAAGCAATTAAGGAATCAAGCCAAGTTAAAACATTTTTTGAATTAGATCAATTAGTAAGAAAACAATTAGGGAAATATTCTTCTCACTTTATTCATTCATTGGGACATGGCTTAGGGTTAGAAATCCATGAAAGTCCTTCATATATTAAAGAATCTAAGCAAGAAATCAAGCCGGGACATGTATTTACAATCGAACCAGGAGTCTATTTTCCGGGCAAATTTGGCATCAGGATTGAAGATACTGTTATTTATAATGATAAAGTTAAGGTTTTGACCAAAAGTAAGAAAGAATTGGTTTGTGTTAAAATCTAACTTTTAAACCAAAAGCTTTTAAAATAAACCCAAATATAACATAACATTTATAAATACACAGCGGGGCTGTAGTGTAGCTTGGTCTAGCATTGGGCGTTTGGGACGCTTAGACCCCAGTTCAAATCTGGGCAGCCCCACTTATATTCAATTACAAGGAGAAATTAAACATGCCAACAAAAAGATTTGGAGCCCGATATGGGAGAAAACCGAGAAAGAAACTAACTAAAGTTGAATCTCAATATAAAGGTAAACAGAAATGTCCTTACTGTAACAAGGAAGGTATAAAGAGAGTTGCTATTGGGATTTGGCAATGTAGGAAATGCGAAGTAAAGTTTGCCGGTAGGGCGTATACTATCTAAAAGGTGCTTAAAAAATGTATTATGTCTGTTTTGATTGTGGAAAGAAAGTTAATGATGAATATCTTGGAACTAAAGTAAGATGCCCATACTGTGGCGGAAAAGTTCTTTACAAAGATAGAAGAACCGTCAATAAAATAAAGGCACGATAAAATGTCTGAAAAAGTTCAACAAATACAAATTCTTCAACAGAATTTACAACAGCTCGGGATGCAAAAACAGCAAGTTCAATCTCAGTTAATCGAAAGCGAATCTGCAATAAAAGAATTAGAGTCTACTTCTCAAGCTTATAAAATTGTTGGGAAGATTATGATTGCTTCTAATAAAGAAGATTTGATTAAAGATCTTGAAGAGAAGAAACAAACTAACGAAGCTCGTCTGAAAACGTTTATTGAGCAAGAAAATACTCTTAAACAAAATATTGAATCTTTACAGCAAGAAATTGTTTCTGAGATGAAAAAAGATAAAGAAGAAAATTAATCATTTTAGCAACCTTGTCAAAGGAGGCGATTTTTCTAATTTTTTTAAATAAATAGTACGAAACAAAGTGTAGTGGCCAAAATACAATTAGAAAAATAATAAACGCCGTGCAGGTTGCTAAATTAATCATTACTTTTTCTTAATTTAAATTTTGATTTTAAAAATAAATTGTTAGGAACATAAAGAATATCTCCACTATCAGTTTTAATTTCTGTTTCTAAATAACCAATCTTTTCAACTCTACCAGAAATTTCTTTTACTTCTACTCTTCGTCCTTCTTTAATTTGTCCTTTTCTTAAAATGTAAATCCAACCAATTAAATTAGGAATAACGTCTTTTAAACCCACTAAGAAAGTAAGTATAATTAACATTAAAACCGCCCCTAGGACTAAGTAAAGCACGATTGAAGTGATTCCAAGATGATTTAAGAAAACTACAATAAAGACCAAATAGATTACCCATGAAATAATGTTACTTACCCATTTATCGATATTTTGTGTGATTCCTACTTTTCCTAGTAATTTATTTAGTTCAATTTCTCTTAGTAATCTATATACTAATTTCTGAGCTAAGATACCTAAACCAAAGCCAGCGATTAAAATTACTATTCCTACAATGATTGTGTAAATGTATGATTGAGCTGTTTGAACAACCCCACTTACACCTGTTGCATTAACCATAATCTTCTAAGCACTTCTTTCATTTATAAAAATTGCGAAAAACTATATAAAGCAGACTAAGATTGTACCATTTAGTATTATGGTTGATTACAATAAGAAAATCAAGGAATTGCAGGATGAGTTAAAGAAAACCAAGTACAATAAGGCTACTCAAGGCCATATTGGGATAGTTAAAGCTAAAATTGCTCAGCTTAAAGAAAAACAAGAATCTCGTGTTTCTAAAAAAACTGGAAAATCTGAACATGGTTATACTGTTAGAAAGTCCGGTGATGGGACTGTTTTATTATTAGGATTTCCTTCTGCGGGAAAGTCCACATTATTAAACGCATTAACTGGAGCAGATTCTGAAGTTGGTGCTTATGAATTTACAACTTTATCTGTCGTTCCAGGAATGATGGAATATAAACAAGCTAAGATTCAGATCTTAGATGTTCCTGGAATTGTTTCTGGAGCAGCTTCTGGTAAGGGGAGAGGAAAAGAAGTTCTTACAGTTATTCAAAACGCTGATTTGGTTCTTATTGTTATTGATGTTAATCATCCTGAACATTATCCTGCGATATTAAGAGAAGTTTGGGAATCTCGAATTCGTCTTAATAAAAAGAAACCACAAGTTTGGATTAAGAAAAAAGCTCAAGGTGGAATCCAAATAGGAAAAACTGTTGAGTTAAATGTTGATGATGAAACAATTAAAAAAGTTCTTCGCGAATTTAAGTTAGTTAATGCCGAAGTGTTAATAAGAAGTCCAATTGATATTGATGATTTTATTGATTGTATTGAAGGAAATAAAAAATATGTGCACTCATTAACTTGCGTTAGTAAAGTTGATTTAGCCTCTGCTTCTAAAGTTAGTAAGGTAAAAAAAGAATTGAATGCTGACTTATTAGTTTCTGCAGAAGATGGATTAAACATTAATCAGTTGAGAGAAATGATTTTTCAAAAATTAGATTTTATTAGAATTTATATGAAAGAACCCCGTAAAGAAGCAGACATGAAAGAACCAATGATTATCTATCGCGGAGCAACTATAAGGGATGTTTGTTCAAAGACGCATAAAGATTTTGTAAAGAAATTTAGGTTTGCTCGAGTGTGGGGAAAGTCCGCTAAACATCCAGCACAGAAAGTATCTTTAAGACATAAACTTCAAGATGAAGATATTCTAGAATTGCATTTGGATTAAATCATAAACTATCAATCCAGTCTTTCTTTAATTTAAAACCATTCTTTCTAGCTAATTTAGAAATCGCTTTATCGAAACAACTCCCGTATTGAGCAGCTTTCTTTTTTCGCCAAGCGAATTCTCCCAAAAAATCTTCGGCAATCTCTCTCAGAATAACCTTCTTCTTTTCTTCTACAATTTTCCAATCTCCCGGAAGTTTCATTGCATATTCAATTAAATCTTTGTCCAAGAAAGGTGTTTTTATTTGAATGTTAAGTTCTTTAGCTAGATTAAAATCTCTAACTAAATCTCGGTCCCACATATATTTTAATCCCTGCCAACATTCATGATTGATGTTAGCAACTTTATCGTGTCGGTCATAACCAGCAAAAATCTCTTCTGAACCTAATCCACCAAGAAAGTAATTAATATTATCTTTTATTCCTAATTCTGCTGCCGCCATAACTACTGCACCAACACCAATATTAACTACATCGGTTTTGTTTACTAGTTTTAGAATTGCTACTGTTTTCTTAATAATTTCTTCGGCTTCTTCTAAATTATAAACTTTAAACTTCAAATTGAGGTTTAATTTCTTGGCAACTTTCTGAGCTTCGATAATATCTTCTGGTTCTTTAGTAATGTCATCTTGAAATCCAACGGCGTAACAAGTAAAATCCTTATGAAATATTTTTGCAACTGCCGCAATGAAAGAACTGTCTACTCCGCCTGAGAAAAAAATACCAAACTTTCCTTCTGGTAATCTTGACTTAACTGCTTGAAGTAATTTTTCTCTTAGAACTTTTTTTGCTTCTGATTTGTCAGCAATAGTTTCTTTTGTATGAAAAGTATCAATCAACTTACCCCAATCTACTTTGTGGATTAATTCATTGTTTTGGATAAAGATTTCTTTCATGGTTCTATAATTTCCTATAAATTTATAAAATATTGCACTAAAAAGAACATTATGAAATTAGCAGCTTTATTCACCGGCGGAAAGGACTCTGTTTATGCTATTCATTTGGCTCAGAAACAGGGACATGAGATCACTTGCCTAATCACAATTAAATCTGAGAACCCAGATTCTTATATGTTTCATACTCCAGCAATAGAGTTAACTGAATTGCAAGCAGAAGCAATGGAGATGCCACATGTAATTGCTAGCACAGAAGGAGAAAAAGAGAAAGAGTTAGAAGATTTAGAATTAGCGATTAAAACCACAAAAGAAAAGTTTGAATTTGAAGGTGTGATTACTGGTGCTTTATTCTCTGAATATCAAAGTTCAAGGATTGAAAAGATTTGTAATAAATTAGGGTTGAAATGTGTTAATCCATTATGGCATAAAAAACAGGAAGAAGAAATGCAAGAGTTAGTTGACAATGGTTTTGAGTTTATCTTCACTTCTATTGCTGCTTATGGTCTAAATAAGAATTGGTTGAATAAAGTAATTACTAATGAAGATTTAGAAAAGCTAAACAAATTAAAAGATAAAATTGGTTCTAATGTTGCTGGCGAAGGCGGGGAGTTCGAGAGTTTAGTATTGGATTGTCCATTATTCAAAAAGAAACTAGTTATTGAAGAATTTGAAATTCAAGAAGAGAATGAATGTACTGCTAGAATGATTATTACAAAGGCAAAGTTAGAATGACTACAGTAATCTGCTTTGGAACATTCGATCATTTACATCAAGGCCATTTAAACTATTTCTTACAAGCAAAAGAACTGGGAGACTATCTTATCGTTGTTGTTGCTAGAGATAAGAATACAAACAAAGAAACAACTTATAATGAAAATCAAAGATTAAAAGAAGTAAAACAACAACAGATTGTTGACGAAGCTGTTCTAGGGGATTTAGAAGACAAGTATAAAATAATCAAAGAAAAGAATCCAGACTTTCTTTGTTTGGGATACGATCAGGAGATTGATGAAAATAAACTAAAAGAAGAATTAGTTAAACTTAATTTATTTCCAGAAATAAAAAGAATGAACCCTTATCAGGAAGATAAATATAAAAGTAGTTTGATTAGAAACAAATAATTATTTTTTCTTTTTAGCAGTTAAATAACTTTTAAAGATATAAACGTGTTCCCACACAGAAACAGAAATTTCTATCAACAAGATAAAAGTAACTACCACTATTGCAATTCCATAAATTTGATTAACTAATAATTCGCTTAAATTCTGAATATTGTTTTTAACAACAGAAACAAAGATTAAGATTGCTAATACAACTAACCAGGTAACTAAAGATTGATGCCCGTGGGTTTTAACAAAATGGAAATCCTTTTTCAAAGAGTTGTATGCCCCTTTTTTTTCAAATGTCATTACAGGATAGACAAAGAGTAATCGAATTGAAATAAATACTAAATAAACAAGCATGACTGGGAGGAATATTGCTGCCGCCAATAAAGCATTTGAAGGTAATAAGAAAAATAACACAATCCCTAAAAGTGTTAATGGTACAAAAATAATCAAATAACTTAAAATGTGAATCCCTAAAGTTGTTAAGTAATGTTTGTTAGCAAATTTAACCCCTCGAATAAAATCTGTTTTTCCTTTCAAAAGAATATCTTTGATCATGCCATATTTAGCAGTTAGTAAATAATTGTCAATTAGTACTACTAGAATCACATAAATAGCTAGGAAAATCCAAGAACTGGGGGTTTGTAAGACAATCTTAAGTAATGAGTATTCACTACTAATAAAAACATCAAGAATACCAGTAACTAACAAGAATAAGTAAACTAAAATTAGATTTACAGTTAAGATTAAAAGATTAGGAAGAAAAAGTATTTTGTTATTTTTAACAATTCTCCAACTTACTTCAAACGGGTTTTCCCTCTTTTTTCTCTTCATAGCTTAAAAGAAAGGATTTGGGTTATATATAGTTTTTGTTTGCGGTTGTGCATTAATTCCCTCGTGATTCCCATTATTTCACATTATTTATATACTAATTAACTATTGTTAACTTAGGTGATAAAAATGGGCTGCAAGGTTTGCGATATTGAATTAACTGCAAGTGATTTATTTTATTGCAATTCTTGTGAAAATATCAGAAGACGATGGGAAGTGTATTGTGAGGGTAATAATTTTTATAAGAAAAACGGAAGAAACGGGCAACCGGGAAGGAAAAAAAGTACAAAATGGAATCAAACGAACTAAAAATAAATGAACAAGCACCAAAGTTTACAGCTGAAGCGTTACATCAAGGAGAAATAAAAAAAGTTAATTTAGATGACTATAAGGGAAAATGGGTGGCCTTAGTTTTTTATCCAGCAGATTTTACTTTTGTTTGTCCAACTGAGTTAGGAAGCTTAGCTGATAAATATGAAGAATTCAAGCAAGTAAATACAGAAATAATTAGCATTAGTACAGACACTGTTTTTGTCCATAAAGCGTGGGCAGACAATTCTGAAACAATTAAAAAAATTACTTATCCAATGTTAGCGGATCCGACTGGAAAGATTTGTCGAGCTTATGGGACTTATTTGGAACACGAAGGCCTAAGTTTAAGGGGGACATTTATTGTTGATCCTGACGGAGTTCTAAAAGCTTACGAATTACATGACAATAGTATTGGTAGAAATAGTGAGGAGTTGATGAGAAAAATCAAAGCGGCTCAGTTTGTCTATGAGCATGGAGATAAAGTTTGTCCAGCTAATTGGCAACCTGGAAAAGAAACATTAAAGCCAGGATTGGATTTAGTGGGAAAACTTTGATTTTTTTAATTTATGTTTTTGAGGGGGTGTTTTAAATGAAAAATGTATGCGAACTATGTGATGAAATGTTAGAAAAAAAAGACACAGAAGCAATAGATTATTGTGATCTGTGTAATGATGAGAAAGGAAAAGAGAAAAGATTAAAAAGTTCTTGCTCTTGGTGTTAATTAAAACAAGAGGTGTAATAAAATGAATGAATTTAAACCATTACCTTATGGATACAATGCTTTAGAACCGTTTATCGATGAACAAACAATGAAGATTCATCATAACAAACATCATCAAGCTTATTTTGATAAATTTACAGCAGCAATTTCTGGAACAGATTTAGAGAATAAAGACGTTAAAGAAATTTTGTCTGATTTAAATCAAATTCCAGAAGAGATTAAGACAGCTGTGATTAATAACGGTGGCGGTTTTTATCACCATAGTTTCTTTTGGGAAATCATGAAAATAGATGTTTCTTTTGAAGGCGAAATAGCAGAAGCTATTAAAGAAAAGTTTGAAAGCTTTGAAAGCTTTAAAGGACAGTTTTCTAAAGCTGCACTCACTGTTTTTGGATCTGGTTGGGCTTGGTTAGTTCTTAATGAAAATAAAGAATTAGAAATTGTCCAAACAAAAAATCAAGATTGTCCGTTAAGTATAAACAAAATTCCTCTTTTGGCGATTGATGTTTGGGAACATGCCTATTATTTGAAATACCAAAATAAAAGAGCCGAGTATGTTGAAAACTTTTTTAATGTGATTGATTGGGATAAAGTAAATGAGTTATATAAAGAGGCAAAACAATGAAAATAAATAATCGAGAAATACAATTTCCTTTAAACAAGATTTTTCCAAAACGTTGGTCTCCAAGATCATTTAATGGTAAAAAATTAACCAAAACACAAATCATGACCTTATTTGAAGCTGCTCGTTGGTCTCCAAGTGCGTTTAATGGGCAACCTTGGAAATTTGTTTACACTGAAAGAGGAGATAAGAATTGGAAAAGATTGTTGAATTTACTAATTCCATTCAACCAAATGTGGGTTAAGAATAGCTCTCTGTTAGTTTTTGTAATCTCTAATAAGAAGTTTGAGTATAATGGTAAATCAAATAAAACCCATTCTTTTGATGTTGGTGCTGCATGGATGTCTGTTGCTTTACAGGCATCATTAATGGGTCTTGCGGCCCATGGGATGAGTGGTATTAATTATAAGAAAGCAACTGAAGTACTAAAAATACCAAAAAACTACAAATTGGAAATGGCTTTTGCTGTTGGTAAGAAAGATTTAAAATCAAAATTACCCGCGGATTTCCAAAAAATGGAAGTTCAATCAGATAGAAATAAAGTTAATAAATTCATATCTAAAGGAACATTTGTTTGGAAATAAAGAAAAATAAAATTTAATTTTAATAGTAATTTTTTTAATTTTTTAATAAGTCTAAATGGAGGTAGATTAAAATGGAAAAATGTAATGAAAATAAATGTGGTAGTGAGAAAGAATCTTGTTATAGTACTGGTTGTGATATGACTGATGCTATGTTAAGATTGGCAGATAAAGCTTGGGAAGAGCTAATGCTTGAAAAAATGAAAAAAGTTTTTGAAGAACATAATGGGGAAAGGATGAATAAAGTTGCTCAGGTGACTGTTGATTCTGCCAATGCGCATTGGAAAACTAAAATGGAAGCAATGGGAAACAAGCATAATGCAAAAATTAAATTACAAGAAGCTTTTAGGGGTTAAAAACCCCTTTTTTTTATTACAACCTTTTTCTTTTCAATAACAAACTATTTGTAATTACACTTACGCTAGACAAGGCCATTGCTCCGCCCGCAATCATCGGACTAAGTAACCAGCCAGTCCAGGGATATAATACTCCTGCAGCAACGGGGATGCCTAAAACATTGTAAAACAAAGCCCAGAACATATTCTGTCTGATTTTACTCATCGTCATCTTGCTTAACTTTATTGCTTTAGGAATATCTAACAAAGAATCTCGCATTAAAACAATGCTACCAGTTTCCATTGCTACATCTGTTCCTGAACCCATAGCGATACCAATATCTGCTTGTGCTAACATTGGCGCATCGTTAATTCCGTCACCAACAGCAGCAATCTTGCCTTTACGTTGTAACTTTTTAACATGCTTAGCTTTCTCACCAGGAAGAACTTCAGCAAAGTAATTCTTTATGCCAGCTTTCTTAGCAATAGCTTTAGCAGTTCTTTCATTATCTCCAGTAATCATATAAACTTTTATTCCTAATTTTTGTAAAGCCCTGATTGCTTTAGGAGAATCTTCTTTAATTTCATCAGCAACAGCAATAACTCCTAACACTTTCTTCCCTTGAGCAAGAATCATCGCAGTTTTACCTTCAGTTTCTAAATTTTCAATTCTCTTTTTGAAAGTGGACAAATTAACTTTCCTTTCTTGCATTAACCTTAGATTTCCTAAATAGTATTCTTTTCCAGCAAATTTTGCTTTTACACCTTTTCCAGTAATTGATTTAAAGCCAGTAATTTTTTTAATTTTAATTTTCTTGGCTTTAGTTTTATTAACAATCGCTTCCCCTAAAGGATGTTCAGAACTGTTTTCAATACTGCCCGCAATTTCTAACAGTTTGTTTTCAGTTAATCCTTTGCTAACAACTAAATCAGTAACTTCGGGCTGTCCTTTAGTAATTGTTCCGGTCTTATCAAAAACAACATATTTTAATTTGTGAGCAGTTTCTAAAGCATCTCCACCTTTGATTAGGATCCCTCGTTTAGCGCCTTTACCTGTACCAACCATGATTGCTGTAGGGGTAGCTAATCCTAATGCACAAGGACAAGCAATAACTAATACTGCTACAGCAGCAATGATTGCAAAACCAACTTCTGCTTTAATGATAGAAAACCAAACTGTAAAAGTTAAGAGAGCAATAAAAATAACTATTGGCACGAAGTAAGCAGAAACTGCATCAGCAAATCTTTGAATTGGCGCTTTCTTAGTTTGTGCTTCTTCAATTAATTTAATTATTCTTGAAAGAGTAGTTTCTGACCCCACTTTAGTTGCTTTAAATCTAAAACTGCCAACTTTGTTAATTGTTGAACCAATAACTGGATCACCTTTCTTCTTTTCTACAGGAATACTTTCTCCCGTAACTAGGGATTCATCAAGTGTAGAATGGCCTTCTGTAATAACTCCATCAACAGGAACTTTTTCTCCTGGTTTAACAATAACCACATCCCCTTCTTGAACTTCATCAATAGGGATTTTCATTTCTTTTCTGTTTCTAATAACTGTAGCAGTTTTTGCACCAATCTTCATTAACTTAGAAATTGCTTCAGAGGTTCTTCCTTTTGCTTTTGCTTCTAAATATTTTCCAAATATTACTAATGTGATCAATACAGCAGAAGCTTCAAAGTATTGGTGGCCTGTTCCCGAGAGAACAACATAAACTGAATAAAAATAAGCTGCACTTGTTCCTAAGGCAACTAAGGAATCCATGTTAGCAGATTTGTTTTTTAATGCCATCCAACTTCCTTGATAAAATTGCCAACCAATATAGAATTGAATTGGTGTAGCTAAAAACCACATCAAATAATCTTGAAATGCAAACAATGGTGTTTTCATGAAAAACATTCCTAAGATGAATGCGGGTATAGCGAAGATTGCACTTAAGATAACTTTATTTCTTAATTTTTTCAAATCATCCTTGCCTTTCTTTTCTTCCTTTCTGAAATCTTTTTCTTTAGAAATATAACCAGAATAACCTTTATTTTTAATACTCTGAATTAATTTCTGTTCATCAGTAATGTTTGGATTAAATTCGATCGTAGCTTTTTCTGTAGAAAAGTTTACGTTAGCAGACTTCACTCCTTTTTCTTTATTGAGTGCTTTATCAATTATCTTTGCACAACTCGCGCAAGTCATTCCTGAAATCTTTATGTTAGTTTTCTTCATTTTATCTTCTCCGTTTTATGATAATATAAACATTTTATTTAATTCTTTCTAAGGGAGTAGTTTAACCACCGCAACCACATCCCCCTCCAGAAGAGCCACAACTGCCCCCCTTAGGAACTTCTACTTCATTTAAAGCTTGATTAGCAGAACTACCATCCACTTCATCTTGGACAATGAAAACACCAGGAATCATTCCCATCCAACAGCTCCAGGAAATAGTACCTGTTTCTGTAGGTGTAAATTCAATAGTTTGTTCTCCTTGTTTAATATCAAACTTTAATCCTAATTTTGGAACCTGAATTGCGTTATTACAACCATTAAGTTCTTTTGCATTAATGATCCATTTTACTGGGACGCCTTTCTTGAGAACAAATTTATCAGGACTCCAACCATAACGATTAACTTCCATTCTGATTTCTTGATAACCATCTTTGAAAACTAAAGAACTTTCAACACCATCAATTCCTGAATCTCCATTACCAAAAGAATCAAAACCAGCAGTTAAAGAATTGTAATCATAACCAGTACCAGTTAAAGATATTCCTCGGTTAATCATTACTAATCCTAAAACGATTACAATTACTCCAGAAGCTTTTAATATCTTATGTGTTGCTTTTTTACTAATGATGCTTGTTAAATAACCAAAGCCGAGCATTACTGGTAAAGTACCAAGAGCAAAAATAAATAATAATTTAGCACCTTCAACCATACTTCCTGTTCCGGCAGCCATAATGTAAATGGCTTGTAAAGGTCCGCAAGCAATCATTAATCCGTTAAGTAAACCGATTATTAAAGGATTATTGGAATGTTCTTTCTTTCCTTTCCTTAAAAATTTGTTTAAGAATTGAGGCATTGCTATTTTGAATTTTCTTAATCCAGGGAAGACATTTAACATCTTCAGTCCAAAGATTACTAAAAACAATCCAGCAAGAATTCCCGCCCATCCTCTAATTGCAGGAGTAAAAGCGATAATACTTCCCAATAATCCAAAAATTGCTCCAATGACCGTATAAGAGATCAATTTTCCAATTGCATAAGATAAATGTAACTTAGCTGGCTTCTTTCCTTCTTTAACGCCTTTAGCAGTATAAGAAACAACAAAGCCACCACACATTCCTACACAATGAAATCCTGTTAATAATCCAACAACAAATAGTAATCCATAACCCATATTTTGACTGATTGCTGGAATTTCAATTCTGCCATACAATTGCCAAGCAAAATACATGACTAAAATAAACCCAATAGCTGCAAAACTCCAAGCTAACCAATTTGTTTTTTTAGTTTCTTCTCCCAACTCACAAAGATAACCCTTTTCTTCGATTACTTTTTTAATTTCTGAATAATTAGTTTTGTTACTATCAAACTCAACTTCAGCTTTTTCTGTGGCATAATCAATATCAATACCTCTCACACCTTCTAATTTTAAAACTTGTTTAGCAATAATATTTTCACAGCTATTACAAGTCATTCCTTTAGTTTTAAACTTCTTTTTTATCATTGTAATTTTAAATCACCCTCTTTTTCTTTTATTTTGATTAATTTGTTTAATTTTAAGTTATAATAACTGCTAATTGTAATCCCCAAGATTGTTATTTGTGAAACTAAACAGAAAATACAAAGTGCTTTGATCAGAAAAAATTCTGCATAAGTTAAATATAAAGAAACCCCTAATGCAATAACTGAAAAAGCCAACAAGTTTTCTGCTGAAATAGTTTTTCTTAATATTTTTTTCTCTTTTATCTTTTTCAATAAGTTTTCTTTTGACAAACTAAAACTTATCAATCCTAAAAATGAGTACCCTAATAATCCTAAAAACGCAACGGGAATTCCAAACACTTCTGCATATTTGCTTTGTTTAACTATACTACATTGAAATGTTCCGTTTAAATCACAAGGGCTATTTAATGTTGAATAATGAAGATATGTTAAATAACCAGAAAGAACGATTCCCAAAATAGAAAGAAAAAAAATAAATTTCAGTAAGTTCTGTTGTTTTATTCTCATTCTACTTTGTAACCTTCTTTTTCAATTGCTTTTTTGATTTTTTCTTCAGTAATTTTACTTTCATCAAATTCAATTGCAGCAGTACCTTTCTCACTATCAACTTCACTCTTTACATCTAAGTCATCTAGTGCATCTTCGATTAACATTTTACAACTTTTACAATGCATTCCTTTAATTTTCAGATTTATTTTCATTTTATTTTTACCTCTACTTACTTAGTTCTGCTTCAATCACTTGTTCAAACACAGAGAAAGGTTGTGCTCCAGAAACAAGATTGCCATTAATGAAAAATGCTGGTGTTCCTGAAACTCCTAATTGTTGACCAGCAATGAAATCATCTTGTACTTCTTTAGCCATTTCTCCAGAATCTAACATCTTATCAAATTTTCCACCATCTAAACCGATTTCTCGAGCATATTGTTTGAATGAAGCTACTCCGCCAGCTACGCCTTTCTCAAACAGTAAGTCATGCATTTCAAAATATTTCTCGTCTCCGCCTAATTCTCCAGCAACTTCAGCGGCTTCTGCTGCTTTCTGAGCATTCTGGTGGAAACTTAATGGGAAATCTCTGTAAATGAATTTTACTTTTCCAGTATCAATATAGTTCTTTTCAATTTGTTGTAAAGATTGATCATAAAATTTAGTACAAAATGGACATTCATAATCACTGAACTCAACTATGGTTACGGGTGCATCTTTATCTCCTTTAATGGAGTCATCATCAATGTAAGTGGCCATATCAACTGCAGGTGCGTTATTATTAGATGGAACGGCTGCCTGACTTGGAACATCAACAACTTCATTATTCTCAACTGCAACTCCTGAAAGTGCAGAAATCTTTACAGCAACAAATAGTAACAATAAAACTTGAATCACTACTGCAACTGCTAAAAACTTTTGGAAACTATTTAGTTTTGTTCCACAACAAGAATCTTTCACTTTCTTGTGTTCTTGTTTATTTTCTACATGTGCTTCTTTATGGGCTGTATGTTCCTTATGGGCATGATGTTCAGGTTTCTTTTCTTCATGTTCCTTTTCATAGTGTGTCATTTTGTTTAAAACCTCCAGTTTTTAACATGCAAAAATCATGTAATGATTTTTTAGCATATTTACCTCTTTTATGCAAACCTAAACGCTCCTTGTTCAAGTTCAGCAGTTTTAATCATTATATTACCATTTTCAATCGTATGGCTCAAATAACTTGGCCAACAACCGTAACCTTTATTTTGTGTTCCTAAACCATCAATCTTAAACACCTTACCACAATTGATACAAGCAATATCTGTACCTTGTTGTTTGTAACCTTTATTTCCACCACAAACATCACAAGCGTCAAATGCAGTTCTTACATTGCCATCAGACCCTCTTACTGCGAAATAGGTTACTGTAACACCATTAGCATTATAATCAAACTTTTGTACGCTGTTTGTTATTGAATCTAAAGGTATTTCTACCAATCCTTCACTAGTTGTTGCTGTTGTCGGTTCTTTATTATTAGTATCATCATTTGAACAGCCTACGATAAACAAAGCTGTTATCAAAATTAATCCCAAAATCATAATTGTTTTTTTCATTGTACCTTTATTAGAACTGTAACAACTTATAAAAGAAGCAGTGAAACTAGTTTCGAGGAGATCAAAAAGGCAATGATTCTTCTGAACTTTACTTCAGAATAACCACATTACTCATTCCTCTTCTTTTACGTTCAATTAGAGATTTTCCTTCTAATCGGTCCAAGATACGAGTAACTTTAACTTTACTTAACTTAGTTTCTTTAACAATAGAACTTTGAAATACTGAACCATCTTCTCTGATAATAATGTTCATCATACCTCTTTCTTCATCATCTAAATGTTCTAACTTTTTTTGTTTTTCTTCTTCGGATATTTCCTTTTTAGATTCTTGAATAATAGTTTCATCTTTCATAAAGAAAATGATGAATAAACTAACTAATGCTAATAATCCCATTAATCCATAACTAATAATTTGTTGCGTTTGTACCGTAGCGTGCATCGGACACAATGTTCCATGAGTGCAGGAAACTTCAACAATACTTTGTAATGCATAATTGAAAGACATAACTACAAAAAAGAAAACTAGCGTAAGTCCCAGTACCAAATATCCAACATGTTTATTTTTCATCTTATGCTTAAAACTAGGCTTGCATTATATATTTTGTGGTATTAATGCAATTCTACAGAATATTTTACATTTTTCAATATAGCACCGAACTCACTCTTTTGTTTGTGGTTCTTATTGTGGTCCCTCCCGGATGGAGCATCCCCAACCACAGACTAATGCCCATTTAATTATATCGTTCGTAACTTGGTGCTATATTAATAATAATTTACCCTAAATAAAACCCTAACAGTTTCATTCTGTATAAAGCGAATCCTAACCACAACACCAGAAACAGATAGAAAATACTAAAGAATTTATTCAATGGAAACCAATTAGATGTCCAGTGACTAACTTTTTGATGTAGTTTTCCCTCAGTAAAACTCAAAAAGATATAGCTCAAACAATCTATTAATATCAAGTACCAAATAATTCCTTCTGCGTATATCATAAAGAAAAAGAAAATTTAAAAATATATAAACTTAATCATTATCCACTCGAGGAGCTAAGATAAAACTTAAGGATAACCGATCAACAATCTTATACTCAACTTTCATTGGATAATCTGTGTTGAAGTTTAAACTAACTCTATCACTAAGTTTGTTTCCCGTAATCATCTTCTTAAGATATTCCAAAGAGAATTTGGCTTTAAACTTATCATCAGAATCTGTTCTAATTAAAGTTTGTTCATCCGGTTTAATTTCAATGAAAGCTTTACTTAAATCTCCTTCAGCTTTAACAGAAATTTGTGTTTTTTCTCCTAGAAACGTAACAGATTCAGAAACAACAGAAACGTCTTCAATAGATTCTGTAAGTAATCCAGAATTCATTTCTACTGAAATTGGAAATGTTAATTCGGGAACTTTTTGTTCTTTATCTTCAACATCTAATGTTGGGATAGAAAAAGATCGAGTAGTGTTACTTTTCATCTGAATTTTTAATTTACTATCTTCGGTTGTTTCCAAAGTAAGAACATCATCAGATTTTGCTCTTCTTAGAATTTGTTTTAAGTTATTTAGATTGATTGCAATCTCTTCTGCATCTTTAATTTCGTATTTTGTGAAGCAACTGCTCAACATTTTGAAAATCACCATTGCTACGTTAGCAGGATCCATAGCGATTAACTCTAATCCATTATTATTTACCTTGAATTTTGCTTCTGTGACTAATTCTGAAATGATTGAGATACTATCTTTAAAATATTTAGGTTCAGCTAAGACTAATTTCATTTTAATACACCCTCCAAAATCTCGATGCTTATTTTCTTTATAAAATTTATTGTAATAGAGTGGTGGTTTGAGATTCTTTTAAAAAGGAATATTCTTAAAGATATAAATTATTATTAATAACTGTTCATTCTTAATATTCTATGAGGTTGGAGTATAGTACGCAAGATGGCGGTTTTATGTACAACGGCAACAGAGTAAAGTTACCTTCAGCGTCTTTTTGGAAAGGTGGTTTAAATGCTCATGCAATCATTACTGATGATTTTTCTGAATTGTGTGACATTGTAAAAGATAAAGGATATAATCCCGCCAAAATCCCTGCAGAAATTCCTGGTGAAGATATAGTTAATCTTGAAAAACCAGGGCTTGAAGGTAAAATATTTTCTATTCCTAGAGAATTTCGGGGAGTGAGTGAACCTGGTTGTTTCTATGTTTTTAATGAGACAGAGAAAAAAAATTAAATTTATTTCAAAACAATTCTTTTTCCGTTTTCCATCATATGGATACTTTTACCTTGAGAATAACCCATCTCTTCAGCTAAACTAGCTAAATTAAGGGCTTTTTCATGACCTGCATGAGAGGGAATAATGTGTTTTGGTTTTACTAATTCAATCAAATCACGGTGATCTTCTCTGGCAGCGTGACCAGACATATGAATATCTCTGAAAATTCTTGCGCCTTTGGCTCTTATTGATCTTTCCAACTTATCGCGATTATCTTTATTTAATTCAACTGGAATTACTGAACAACTGAAAATAACTACATCACCATTATCAAACTTGAAAGGTAATTCGTTCCTAGCTAATCTAGAAAGTACTGCTTTTGGTTCACCTTGATGGCCAGTACAAACAATCAAATATTTCTCTTTACCTTCTTTCATAATTTTCTTAAGAATTTTTTCTCTGCGATCATTATGTTTAACTAAAGTAATATCTTTTTGAAAATCAATTAAATTAATTCTTTCTCCGGCAGAAACATATTTGGATAAAGATCTTCCCAAGAATACTATTTTTCTGTTTAATCTTCTTCCTAATTCAATAATACTTTTCAATCTTGCTAAGTGAGAAGAGAAGGTTGTTACAACCATTCCTTTTCCGTCAGTGTAAACTCCTAACATAACATCCTTTAACATTTGTTTAGCAACAGATTCGGACGGCATTTTTCGATGTTCATGAGCATATAATGATTCTACAATTAACAAAGTTACGCCTTCTTCACCAATTTGTTTTAATCTTTCAAAGTTTGGTTTTTTACCTAGAGTTGGTTGTCGATCAAATTTGTAATCGTTAGCATAAACAACTTTACCATAAGGGGTATGAAGAACAATCATTGACGCTTGTGGGATTGAATGAGTAATATTAACCAATTCCACTGAAAGTTTTTCAGATAATTTGTATACAGAATTTAAATTTGATGCAATTAACTCATTTGGTATTTTTATTCTTTCATCTCTAAAAATACTTTTCAAAACTTCAGCAGTGTATGGTGTGCAAATAATTGGTGCTGTTGGAAATATTCCTGCTGAGAAAGGAATTGCACCAATATGATCTAAATGGCCATGACTAGGGACAATGGCAATAACTTTATCTTTCCAATCTTTGATTAAACCGTAATCCGGAACAGCATTAACTTCTAATAATTCTTCATAATGCATGGCTGAGATGTCTTCATCTTCAGTGTGTCTGATATAATTTTCCATGTGTAATCCCATATCTAAGATTACAACTTCATCATCGACTTTAATGGCAGTAGAATTCTGACCTGTTTCTGAATAACCACCGATTGTACATATTTCTATTGGCATAAGGCTAGAAAAGAGTTGTTGGTTTAAAAAGGTTTGGAGAAATTACTGATTATCTCTAATATAATCTTTCACTCTTTCTTGAAATTCATGAGGACCTATTGGTTCTAAACCAAGATTACTAATTATTTGTTTTAAGTTTGGAACATGAATATGAGAATCATCAACAGAACTCATTTTTTCCACTTCTAAAAGATATCCAAAGTTTTCAATCTCTTGTAAACAAATAACATAATCATATCCACCCATCTGTGCGGCAAACTCTTGTTTATGTTTAACCCATTTTGGATCTGTACCCATTCCTTCTGAAGCAAAACCTTCTCTTACTTGTTCAGCCATAATCTCATCTTCTAAATGAATTGAATATTCTGTTCTAACATGGTCCACAACATCACCTTCTTTAATAACAACTTCATATTTGGTTGTTTCTCCTTCTCTAATTCTAACTCGATGATCGCCAGGAGTGAATTTTAATGTTTCTACAGTTTCTTTACATAATGGTTGATACCCTTCATTTAATTCTCTGTCTAAACATCTATATTCTTCTGGAGTAAGTAAACATTTGATTTCAATCTCATGCACTTTTTTTGGAGCTTCTTCACTTTGTCCAAGTTGATGGGCCAAATAGCGATCAATGAACCATACTTGTGCGGTTGGGGATGAAGGTAAGAAAATATGAGGGAAATCATGTCTAGCAAAAACATTTCTAAAAGTGTCTTCCACCTTTTTTTGATATTTAGGGTCAACATCTCTTTTACCATCATCAACTAAAAATTCTAAATTACCTGGAATTATAAAAGAAAGGTTTTGGGGGACAAGGGCACAATATTCTTTAACAAACTCTGCAATATGTTCGTCACAAGATCCTTTTATTGCTTCGGGATATACTAATTGAGATAAAGGATTTATGTCTTGGAGAATAGTAGTTGGCCCTTCGCCAATTCTTGGACCAATAGCATCAATCTGTGCTTTTATCATTTGACAAGTCATCCATGTGGTAACTAGGTTACCCAGCTCAGGGTATTGGTGAAGTTTTTTTTTATCAGTCAAATCAATTGGGCATTCTTCAGCAATATCCGGGAGGAAAATGGCATTTTTATCCCATCTTTGTCTCAACTTTTTAAAAACTGTACTTTTACCAGAACCTTGTGGTCCGAGAATACTTAATACAACAATATCATCCAATAGTTTACTCATAGTTTCGCTTAAGAAAGTTTCATCTTTTTAATTATTTGTTTAATGAAGAATACACAATTAAGAATAAAACATGTGGGTGGCAGGACTCGAACCTGCGTAAGCACTAAGCTAATGGATTTTGAGTCCATCCCGATTGACCACTACGGCACACCCACATACAAATACTAAACTAATCCCTATTTTATAAAAGTTTCTCACAAATATTTATAAATGAAAAATCTTTACTAATACAATATGAAAAAGAGGTTAGCTTTACTTGTATTAATTCTATTAATGCCATTAGCTTTAGCAGATGTTGAATTAAACTTTATTTCTCCAGAGGGTGATAGTTTCAACGGCTATCTCTTAAACTTAAATTTTGGAGATGCGTTATATCAAGAAGTTATGGATAATAATAATGTAAAAGTAGCTTTTTCAGAAAGCACATCATTTTTAGTAACAATGGATTCTTTAGAAACTCCGGCAACAGATTATTTTGGAGTGAAAGAAATATCAAAAGAAGGAATTACTGATTTTTTGGTTTACCCAGTTGGTTATTTACAAGGTAAAGTATTAGATCCAAACGGAAATTTAGTGCCAACCGCAGAGTTAAATTTTAACTGTTTTTCTGATGTAATCGGAGATTATCCTTCCAAAGCAGACAAAACTGGTTTTTTTTCTGTAAAAAATATGCCGGTTGGTAGTTGTTCAATTATAGCTTCTACTGAAAGTTTAGCTGGAAGTGTAGAATTTAAGCTTGAAAAAGGTCAAGTTACAAAGATAGAAGTAATTTTGGGTGAAGTATTTGTAAACAAAAAATCTTTATTATTTCCAATTATTGCCATTTTAGCTTTAATTATTGTTGTTTTATTAGTTATTTTGTTCTTAATTAAGAAGAGAAAACAATTCAATAAAGAAGAAACGAAGATTGATAAAATCGAAACTGAAGTGAAAACGGGCAAATCTGAACTTGAACATTCTAAACAAACATTAGCAATATCAAAGACATTATCTGAAAAAGAGCGAAAAATAGTTGATTATTTGCTTGCAAATAAGAATAAATCTTCCCAGGCTAAGATTAGACATGCCACTAAAATACCCCGAACTAGCTTATCAAGAGTTTTGAAAAGTTTAGAGAAGAAAAAAATAGTTGAAATTGAGAAAGACGGCAAAATGGTTTCTGTTTCTTTAAGTGACTTCTTTTTAGGCAATTAGTTATATTTGGAGGATAAATGTTTCTTTTTACACATTTTGGGCATTATATTGGCCCCATCTTGGTTCTTCTTCCCGCCCAACCTTTAAGTATTTGTTTGATCTTTAGGTAGATATGATTACTCAAAACGTATGGAGGTACGTCAAAATGAATTGGAAAAACATGATCCTGTTTGCAGTATTGTTATTATTCGTAAGTTCAATATCTGCAGTTGCAGAACAAGAAATAGTAGTGGGAAAAGACATCGCAGTTACATCATATAGTGTTATGCCTAAACCTGCAGTTTTAAATGAAGAAGTACAAGTAACATTAAAAATAGTAAACCAAGGTAATGAAGCTATTGCTGAAAGTTTTCAAGTAGAATTTCAAGTATGTCAACCCGGCGGTTGGTATTGTCATATTCCTGAAGGAGCAGAAGTAAATGGATTAGGGGTGGGAGAAGAAAAATCTTTCCTTAAGAAATTTACTATTAAAGACTCAGATGTAGTTAATGGCAAATCTTTAGTTAGATTTGTAGTTGATGGCGATGCTAATGTTGAAGAAGTTGATGAAGTTAACAATATTTACAGCATGCTTATTTCGGTAGTTGAGGAAGCCCCTGTAGAAATTGTTGAAGAAGTAACTGAAGAAGATGAAGAAGAGATTGTTGAAGAAGAATTATTTTCTGGCGATCCTGTTACATTTTCAGTTTCTGTAAATGATTATCCTAATCATAAGGATTATAGCAACTTAAAGAAAATAGCTAATGGTTACGTTAATGTGTATACTGTTAAAAAGATCGGACAAACATTCAAAGTAATGAACACTGAAACTAAATTTACTGGTAGTGATGGGGTTGCAGAAGTTGTAATTCAACCTGGCCAGATGGTTTATTTTGAAGGTTTTATTACTCCTGGCGGTGCAGCTAGTGGAGCAACAAAAAAAGAATCCTTACTTTGGACCGCTCCCCCTTTCAAGAATTTTGGTCTTGGAAAAATTTGTCAAACAAATTACTTGGCAACTAACAAATACTTAAAGAATAGTCAAAGTTATGCTTGTGCACAAGCTTTGAGTACTCCTTACAAAGACGTTGGAAAGTTCACCTTAGTTCCTGGAGAAACAGTTGCTCCTGAAGAAATGGTTGAGATTCTTCCTGCGGCTGACAATCATGATTTGAAGGTAACTTCTGTTGGTTACGGAAATCAAGGATTTAAAGCAACAATTTGTAATGCTGGAACTACTGACCAATCTGGATTTAAAGTTAAGTTTACTGCAAATGGTAAAGATAACACTTTAACCTATGCACCAACTTTAATGTCTGGAAAATGTGTAACTATTGGTTCTTGGGGCTATAGTTATTTTGGAATTGAGAAAGAAGATTTTTCTGAAGTAACTGTAATGGTTGATCCTTTGAATGAAATTGTTGAGTTTAATGAAGACAACAATGAAATGGGTTTAGCAGAAGATAAGCCAATGTTACCTGCATACGACGAAACAAAAGTTGATAACAAACCAATGCTTCCTGCATATGACGAAACTAAAGTTGAGAATAAACCTATGCTTCCTGCATATGATGATTCTAATGGAAAATGTTTGAATGGTTGCGATTTCCAAAACAAATGTTTACCTGTTGGAACAAAGATTAAGTCTGGAAGAGATGGTTTGTTTTGTAATTGGAATAATGAGATGGCTCCTCAGTTAGTTGAAGGAGAATCTTGTCAGAACAATTATGAATGTGAAAGTAACAGTTGTATGAGCGGAAAGTGTATGGACTTAGAGAAACAGTTGCAAGAACAACAAAACTTACTTAACAAGATTTTATCTTGGTTAGATAACTTCTTTGTAAGGTAAGTTTCTTTTTTTTATTTTTATTTTTCTTCTAAATTTTTCAGTTAAGGTTTTCCTCTTTAAAGGCGTTTTAGACTAGTAATATTTATTAAGGATTAAATAATCACTTGATTATTAAAAATGAGGTGTTTATTATGAAAAAAATATTTTTAGTCATGTTAAGTTTACTTGTTATTCTTATATTTTTAGTTGGTTGTACAACCGAAGAAGTTTCTGATGAAGAATTGGAATCATTGTCGGATGAGGAATTAAAAATAATAGTTGCAGAAGGAGAACAGGACAGCGGGGTTAATGAAGCAATAGCGGGTCAAGCATATATTTATCAATCAGTTCAGAACCCTTCTAAAAGAAAAGTTAGCAGAGCTGCATCAATTCTTAAAACAAGATTGAATGAGCAAACACAAAAACAAATTAATGTTGCGCAACCGTTTAATTCAGAGATTAAAGAATTATGTCCTCTTAGTTGTTCAAATGAAGATAAAACTTATCTCTTGTTTCGAAGTGGTCAATTATTCAAAAAGATTACACCTCGATGCACAACACAAGGGTTATTGTGGTATCGCTGTATTAATGGGAAATCTACGCAAACGGTTTTAGAAGATTGTCCTGGTTCTGATTGTGATTCAGTTACAAAAAAATGTAAAAATGAAAATAATTTTGATGAAGAGTTGCCTGCTGGTTCGGCATCTACTGGATCTGTCTCTACAGAATCATCTCCAACTGAATCAGCATCTACCTCATCAGTTTCCACAACGCCTACCGATTCACCAAGCGTGATAAACGTTGATGGAATAATTTCTCAAACTCTTGAATTAGCAGAGGACGGTGATGTGGTTTGTATTGATGAAGATGGTCTTGGGTTAGATGGTCTAAATCCAAAAGTTAAGGGAAGAACTTATTATTATATCAAAGGTGTCGAAGAACAACCAGAACCAATTGGATATTATAGGATTAGAGAAGATTATTGCTACGATGGAATTCATAATGTTGTTCCAGTAGAAGAAGGTCCAGCTTTGGCAGAATTTATCTGTTTGTATGGAGAAAAAGTTTATCCTAATTACGATTCTCCTTGTCCAAATGGTTGTAAAAATGGGGTATGTGTTTGATTTTTAAAACATTTTTTTAAATCTTTACTTATTCTGGGTAATATTGCTCATAACAATAATTGACCCATATAAATAAAAACAAAGTAAAAACAAAACAAAACAAAGAATTCAATTCATACTTCTCAACTGCCCTTCAATGTCTTTTAGCTGAGCTTCTAATTCATCAAGTTCAGAAGTAGTTTTCTTAACAGGAACTTCTAGTTGAGGTTCTTCTGCCATCTCTGGAACTGGTGCTTCAACTTGAACTTTCTTAACCGGTTCAGGCTTAATTCCAAGCGCTTTTAACTTTCCTTTTGGGAAATGAGACTTAAGTTGTCCTTCAACTAACCGATTAATTTCAGTAATACTTGTTTTAAGCTGATTAAAAGTAGCGACCTTTTCTTCTTGAATTTTTTTAAATTTTTCATAACTTTGCATGAAAATGATAACTTCTCTTAATGATTCAAGAATATTCTTTCGTGCATTCTTTGGGTCGTTAACTTGTACCATATACTCTGGTTCTTTTTCCCTACTGACTGTTTTTCTCTTTACTGCTTTCTTAGTCCGTTTGGTACTAGTTTTCCTTACTACTTTTTTCTTAGCCATTTTTTATTGTTAAAATTGTTCAGGTTCATTCAAGGAATGGTCAATAAAATCAACCTTCTTTTCAATTTCACCTAAAGCACTTTGCCACATTTCTAATTGGTGGTCTTCTTCATTTTTCAAATCATTTATTTTTAACAATGTTTCTTTAGCGTCGTCAATTTTTTTCCTAATTGTCTTGACTAAATCAAGTACATTGTCATATTCATCTATTTTTACGAAAACAGGCATACGATCCATTTCAATCACCTTTAAAGATTATTTTGTCAACTTGTAACAATTTATCATGAGCAGACTTGGTTGTTCTTCTTAATTTACTAAAGTTCTTGTCTTCATTATACTCAGAATGTTCAAGACTTTTACTAGCTTCTCTTAACTCGGAAATATTACTTTTAATTGCACTCAATTCATTTAATATCTTTTGGTAAACCTCAACTTTAATGAATAAGGGTTCATTATTTGCAGCTGTTGAAAAAGGATTTTTGGGAGGTACAAATTCATTTGCACCCATTTCTTTATTCAACTCTTCAGTTTTTGGTTCTTCATCCATTGGGGCTTGTTCGGGAGTACTTATTGGTTCATTAACTCCAACCGCAGCATGAACTTGCTCTGGCTCAAAAACTTTTTCAGAAGGAGCCCTTCTATTAAATTGCAATGCTTTCTCGTTAAAGTTTTTCCCCTCAGGGAACGGAACTTTAGGAGTAATTTTCTTTTTTCCGAATAACCAGCCCATTTTATTCTTCTTAGGTAAGAAACGTTTAAAAACTTTGTTTAGTATTATATAATAGTGAATGGAAAAGTATTTAACCTAACTTCTATTATTTTGTTCTTAAAATGAGGTTTTTTATTTTATTTGCATTGGTTTTTGTAATTCTTTGTACAGTTTGTAGTGCAGAATTATTAATTACTGAAATAATGTATAATCCTTCTTCAGAAATGGGTTCTGATTCTGATTTAGAATGGGTAGAAATTTATAATTCTAATAATCAAGAATTTGATTTAGCTGGTTTTACAATTAATAATAAAAAAATTGATTCTGTTAAGATCCCCGCAAACTCTTATTTAGTAATCGCAAAAGAACTTATTGATGGCAAAGATAAAGACCTAGATAGTTTTGAATCTTGTTATGGGAATTCAGATCGTGCTTGGAATAGTTCTGATTTGAGTATCAATATAGTTGATTCTCAATCGTTTAGTTTAAGTAATACAAAAGGAACAATCACTCTTTCTGATAGCAATTATGAAATTGCAACTTATTATGAAGATGATTTTGCGGATGGAGATGGTTATTCTTTAGAATTGATTAATAATACCTGGGTTCAGAGCAAGGAACTTTATGGAACCCCTGGAAGAAAAAATACTGGCAGTTTAGTTATTGAAGAAACTGTTAAAACCATTCCAGAAGAAATTCAATTAAGTGTTCATTTGGATGACACCATTTATACTAACTTATTGTATGATGATTTGTTTAAATTAAAGTTAGTTAACAAAGATAATTGTTCTAAAAAGAATTATGTTACTGTTGATTATTATTTAACGGATGAGAATCAAACAACAATACAAGAAAACACTTTTACAAGAGAGAATATTGGTTGTTCCTCTTATTCTAGTACTGGAAAAATTGTTTTATCTTCTGGTGGTACGTTTAATTTATGTGGCAAAGTTGTTAATTCTGACTTTGGTAATAGTTTTAATTCTGATTTTATTTGCAAACAGGTAAAAGTGATTGATGTTTCAAAGATTCCTTGCGAAGTTTTTATCTCAGTATTAACTGAAAAAGTTTTTTACCAAGATGGCGAGAAAGTAAGTTTTTACAATCAACTTAATGAAAAGACATATCCTTATTCAATTGAGTATTGGGTAGAAGATTTATTTGGCAATTCTATTAAGAATAAGGTGACAACAACTAACACTAATAAAAAGTCTTATACTCCAAGAATTGAAGAAGAAGATCGTGTTCTTTTCCTTAAAGCTAGAGTTACTCCAGCTTGCAAAGATTATAATCTTACTAATAACTATTTTGAGAAAATGTTGATTATTACTAATCCTCAAATTACTTCTAGCGAAAATGTTGGTGGGGAAGAAGATTCAACAATTGAGATTAAGAAAGTCACTCCTGCCAATAAAAAGTTTGGCAGTGTTGTTAAAGCAGAGGTCGGAATCTATAAAGGTAGTACTAGCAAATATTCTCTTTCAGCATATGTAGAAAAGTCTGGAAAGAAGATTAGTGAAATTACTAAAATTAATCTGAAAGATAAACATACTAATTACAAAGTGACCTTGCCCATCCAATTGGACCCTAATTGTAATTTAAAAGTCAAAGAAGGAAAAGCAAAGTTAATTGTTGAAGGTTTGGGGACGGAAGATTCTGAAACTATTGAAATTGAAGGGGTTGATAAAACTTTATGTAGGGATTATTTGTCTTACGTTAAGGAGCTAGAAAAAGATTCTTCTAATTCTGATACTTCTGGAGGCGCAAACAAATTTGCTTATACTTTTGTTAATTTCCCCCAAAAAGAGAAATCAGGAAAAGAGTTTGATTTACAAGTAAAGTTTACGGGAGACAGTTCAGATCATGAAATAAAGGTTTGGGCTTATTTGTACAGGGGAAGTAAATGTTATTCTTGTTGTAACGATTGCGAATCTGCAAGGGAACGAGATGATAATTTAATTGAGTTTGACTTAGATTCTGGAAAAGAGAAAGTGGTTTCTTTGCCTGTTTCGATTGATTCTGGTTTAGAATCTGGTGATTATAATCTGAAACTGAAAATAATTAAGGATAATCAGAAAACTGTTAAGGAATTGACTGGGCCGATTAAAATTGAAACAGAAGCGGCTATAAAACAAACAGTTTCTACTCAACAAGTTTCTGTTGATAGTGGTAGTTCTGGAGAAACTGTAACAACTCCTTCCAAAGGTTATTCCTCAAAAGGCTTGGTAGTTTATGAATCTAGTTCTGAGAAAGCCAAGAAAGTAATTCCTTATTTGTTGGTTGTTGTTTTTGTGTTGATTTGTTTTGTACTGGTAAAGAAGCAATAGTTTGGATTTACCACAATAAATCTGAAGAATCTTTTTGCATCATAAACATTTGATCATTAAAATACCAAAAAACTAATGTTTTATCTTTTGGTTTAAGTTTTGTTAAAAGGGTATAATTCTTCATATTTATACCATGTAACATGATGTAATCTACGCCCATCTCTTCCATCTCTTGATAGAATTTTTCAACTAAATATTCGGAGGGCAAATAAGTTACTGGATGCAATAAGTAAATTTTTCCTGTTTTTAATTCTGGGTAATGTTCAGAGACATAATTAATAACCTCTGAGGAAATTGAACTAATTAAAATTAGATCCAAAATTCCTCTTTCTTTACAATCTTTAATAATTAAATCTACTATTTCTTTATCATCTTCAAAATTTCCTTGAGATTTGATTTCAATATTGACTCTTTTCTTGTTGCCTATTAAGTTCATTACTTCTTCATAAAGAGGGATGTGATATGTACTAATCTCAGAAAGTTCTAAGTAAGTTAAATCTGAAATCTTAGCGTGATTATTTTGCATACGAAATAAAGTTAGATCATGAAAAACTACTATTTGTTTATCTTTGCTATATTGTATATCAAATTCGATAAATTCATATTTTGAATCTTCTAATGCATTGTTTATGGCAGAAATGGTGTTTTCAGAATAATCTACAGAGTTGCCTCTGTGGGCCCCTAAAACCAAAGGAAATTCACTCTCGGCATTTATACTAGGCACATATGATAACGTCATGGCTAGATAAATTACGATAACTAATGTTGCAATTTTAATATTTTTCTTCATAATAGTATTAATGGCTTCTCCCTTTATAAATGTTTTGTATTTTAGTCCTTGTTCAGTAGTAACAAGGAGTTCAGAAACACTTAAAAACCAATTCAAATTATCATTAATTATGGTTAAAAATATATTATTTAGGGCTGTAATTGAGGTTTTAGGAAAGCCAGAAGAACATGTAGAAAAATCTCTTAAAAAGTTTGTTGGTAATTTAAAGAAAGATGAAGATTTTAAAGTTACTAGTGAAGATTATGCTCAAATAAAAAAACAAGATGAACAAGAACTTTGGGCAGGATTTGCTGAAATCGAAGCATCAACTAATAACATTGACAATTTAGTACGTTTTTGTTTTGATTATATGCCTTCAATGATTGAAATCATTGAACCAAAAGAATTGAAACTTAGTGAAACAGATCTTTCTCATTTTTTGAACAGTTTACAAGCAAGATTACATAATATTGATATGGTAGCTAAGCAAGTTAAGTTTGAAAATGATCAACTGAAAAGAAACATGACTGGATTGTTAAGAAATTATTTACTTGTTTTATTAAATAATAAAAGTTTTAGTTCTGAGCAATTAAGTAAATTTACAGGAGTAAAGCAAGAAAAATTAGAAGATTATTTAGATCAATTAATTGATGAAGGAAGGGTTGAATTAAAAGATGGTGTTTATTCAGCTAAAAAAAAATAAATTAAATTTTTTAAAAAGAGGGTACACAAAATGACTAATCAAAAAAAAGTAGAAGCAGTTCTATTTGCAGTTGGTAAAGAAATAACTTCTGAACGAATTGCTAATCTTTGTTCTTTAGAAATTAAAGAAGTAAATAAAGTTATGAAAGCGCTTACTAAAGATTATGAACAAAGCGATAATGCTTTAAAAATTGAAGCAAGAGATAATGGTTGGAAATTAACTGTTCAAGATAAATATGTTCCTCTTGTTAGTAATTTAGTTTCTTCATTAGAATTAGAGAAACCATTAATGGACACGTTGGCAGTCGTTGCTTGGAAATATCCAATCGTGCAATCAGAAATTATTAAGTTGCGTGGTTCTGGCGCTTATGATCATATGCGAGAATTAGTAGAAATGGGTTTTATTGCTAAAGAGAAGTTTGGCCGAACCTATAAAGTTAAATTATCTCAGAAATTCTTTTCTTATTTTGATCTCCCTTCAGAAGAGGCTAAGCAAGCCTTTTTGAAAGAAGTCCCTGCAGAGGTTTTAGAAGAAGCTGGTGCTGTTGAGAAAGAAGCAGAGGAAGTAGAACGGCTAGTTGAACTTGAAGGAAAAGAAAAGGCTGGGAAGGACGAGATTGGTTCTGCTATGGATGAACTTCAAAAGTAGATTAGTTTTCTTGTTTTTTATTCTATAAAACCACAACATTTATAAAGCCCCCTACTCTATTATTTTTAGGGTTTTATCGTCGATAAAAGAGGAAAATCAATTATTAACAATGGAAGAAACAGCACCACAAAAAAGTGAGAAAATTGTACCTAAAGTCATCGAAGAAGAGATGAAAGAAGCTTACGTTAATTATGCCATGTCTGTAATTATTGGCCGGGCACTTCCAGATGTGAGAGATGGATTAAAACCGGTTCACCGAAGAATTCTTTATGCAATGCACGATCTGGGAATGTTTTACAATAAATCATCTAAGAAGTGTGCCCGAATTGTTGGTGATGTTTTGGGTAAGTATCATCCTCATGGTGATGCTTCGGTTTATGACGCTTTAGTTCGGATGGCTCAAAGTTTTTCTTTACGTTACCCTTTAATTAAAGGTCAAGGTAATTTTGGTAGTTTAGATGGGGATAAAGCAGCAGCTTACAGATATACTGAAGCAAAATTACAAAAGTTAGCTAATGAAATGCTTAAAGATATTGAGAAAAATACTGTTGATTTTAAAGATAACTTTGATGGTTCATTAAAAGAACCAGTAGTTTTACCTAACAAATTACCTAACTTATTAGTTAACGGTTCTACAGGAATTGCAGTTGGAATGGCTACAAATATTCCTCCTCATAATGTTGGCGAGATTTGTGAAGCAACAATTGCAATCATTGACAATCCTGAAATTAGTGTTGAAGACTTAATGGAAATTATTCCTGGCCCTGACTTTCCAACTGGTGGAGAAGTTTCATGTGGAAATGCTTTATGGCACGCTTATGCAAAAGGTAAAGGTAAAGTTGTAATTAAAGCGGTTGTTGAGATTGAAGATGATAAAATTATTGTTAAAGAAATTCCTTACATGGTTAACAAAGCGGAACTGATTGAACATATTGCTTTGTTAGTTAGAGATAAAAAGATTTTAGGAATTAGAAATATTAATGATGAATCTGATCGGGAAGGTATCCGGGTTGTTATTGATTTGAAAAGAGATGCTGATTCACAGGTGATTTTGAATCAGTTGTACAAATATAGCAGATTAAAAGTTTCTTTTGGAATTAATTTACTTGCTTTGGTAGACAATCAACCAAAAGTATTAGGAATAAAAGAAATAATGGAACTCCACATTAAGCATCGGAAAGAAGTTATTGTTAGAAGAACCCAATATGATTTAGATCAAGCTGAGAAAAAAATTCACATTTTGGATGGGTTATTAGTTGCTTTAAATAATATTGATGCAGTGATCCCGGGAATTAAGAACAGTAAAACCGTTGAAGAGGCTAAACAGTTTTTAATGACAAATTATGACCTTTCTGAGATTCAGGCTAAAGCAATCCTTGAAATGAAATTACAAAAGTTAGCTTCTTTAGAACAGGAAAAAATTAGGTCTGAACATAAAGAATTATTGGAAAGAATTGCACATTATCAATCAATTTTATCTTCAGATGAAAAAGTATTAAATTTGATTAAAGAAGAATTAGCTGAGATAAATAGTAATTATGATGACGGAAGAAGATCAAAGATTGTTCAGGGAGAAGATGAAGATATTGATATGGAAGAATTGATTGAAGAAGAAACTGTTGTTGTTACTATGACTAATTCTGGTTATGTTAAAAGATTGCCTTTAGAAACTTACAAAGTTCAACATCGGGGTGGTAGAGGCGTCAAAGCAACGGGGATGAAAGATGAAGATTTTGTTGAGAAATTTTACGTAACCTCAACACACGCTTATATGTTATTTTTTACAGATCAAGGACAAGTTTATTGGTTAAAAGTTTACAATCTTCCTGAAGGGAGTAGACAAGCTCGAGGGAGACATCTTGCTAACTTATTAGAACTTAACGAAGGAGAAAATATTAATGCCGTAATTCCTGTAAGAGACTTTAAAGAAGGTTATTTATTCTTTGCAACTAAACAAGGAACTGTTAAGAAAACAGAATTATTGAACTTTTCTAGGCCTCGAAAAGGTGGAATTAGGGCGATAAGTTTAGATGAAAATGATTCTTTAATTGGTGTTAAATACACTGGTGGCGATAAAGAGATTCTTTTAGCTACTAAGAACGGGCTTGCTAATCGATTTAGAGAGAAAGATGTTCGTTCAATGGGTAGAACTGCTCGAGGGGTTAGAGGAATTAAGTTAAGAGAAAATGATGAAGTTATTGGTATGTTAGCAGCAGAAGAAGGTAAAGAAATTTTAACTTTAACTGAGAAAGGTTATGGTAAAAGAACCCCCGTTTCTGATTATCGGTTATGTAATCGTGGTGGAAGAGGGGTAACCAACATTAAAGTTACTGATAAAAACGGCCCCGCTAAAACTGTAAAGTTAGTTGACGGTTCTGAAGGATTAATGATTATGTCCAAGAATGGTATCGCGATTAGAATGAAATGTACAAGCATCTCTGTAATTGGAAGAGCAACTCAAGGAGTAAGGGTTATGCGTTTAAGTGAGAGTGACGAATTGGCGGCCGCTGCAAAGATTATTGATGAAGATAATGATGATAAAGAACTTCCTTTAGTTGAAGAAGAAGAAAATAGTAATGGTGGTCCTGATGAAAATAGTGAAGATGACTTAGTTAATGATGAATCTGCAGAAAGTGAAGGCCAAGATGATGAAGAAAATGAAGAGAGTAATGAAGATAATGAAGAATTAAATGAAGAGGAAAATAGTTCTTAGATTATGAAAATATTTATCTTAGTCAATCCCGGAATGGAAGAAGTTGCTCAGCAAGAAGTTAAAGAGTTAGCTAATGTTTCTGCTAAGGTTTATGATTCTGTTTTAGAAGTTGAAGTTGATGATTATTCTAAATTAAAAAAATTACAATCAGCAAGAAGAGTTTTAGTTTCTTTAGGTAAAGGATTAGAAACTTTTGATAATGATGATTGGAAAAATCATTTTTCTGCTGACAAATTGTTTAAAGTTGAGATTGAAAATGTTAAGGGTCAAGAAAATCGTTTAGAACTTGCTAGAAAAGTTGCAGGGATGGTTTATGCTGAATTAGATTTTGAACCAAAATTAGAATTGAAAAAGCCAGAGATGTTGGTTATAGTTTATTTTAATGGTAAAGATTATTTTGTTGGGGTCGATGAGAATGTTGAAGAATTAAATTCTCGTTCTTATCGGGTGTTTGCTCATTCTGCTTCCTTTAAGGGTGATCTGGCTTATTATTTTGTTAGAAAGTCTGGGTTTAAGAAAGGTGAGAAACTACTTGTTGGTTTTTGTAAAGATGGCACTTTAGCAATTGAAGCTGCTTTGTTTTCTGGGGAGAAGGTTTTTTCTTTTGATGAAAGCAGACAGAACATTACTGCTTCTAGGAAGAATGCCCAACTTGCTACTGTAAAAGATTTAGTTGAATCCCAAAAATATGCTTTGGATGAATTAGATGTTCGGTTTTCTGAAAAAGAGTTTGATTGTTTTATTTTACAAATTACTACTAAAGATGAGGGCAAATTGAATGAGATTTATTATCAAGCTAGTTATATTCTTAAGAAAGGCGGACGAATATTTATTATTGGTAGGGAAAATTGGGAATTATCTGTTTCTGAAAAGTTTAAGTTAATTTTTGAAGACACGGTTAAGAAAGGCGATAGTGTGCATAAGTTCTGGCTAATGGAAAAGAAGTAGGTTGTAGTTATTATAAAACCCTCACCATTGCCATAAGGTCAAAATTCTAACAAATTTAACATTTAGTGCGTTACGAGGGGACGCTCCATCCGGGAACGTAGCACTATCAAAAACCAAAACGAGAATTTTGAAGGCAAAGAAGAGGGTTTTATATTTACCTTGAAAAACAAATTATTTATATAGCTAAACCTTTTTATTTATAGTAATGGTTAGCACTAAAGAGAATATTGAAAGATTGAAAGAATACTTTCGTTACAGCAAACAAGAATTAGTAGGAATAATTGTAGCGATTATTGTTTTTGGTTTTCTGTTTTCATTTAGAGATTGGGGTGAAGAACAGTTCGATTTAATGTTTGGGTTGAAAAACTTGTTCCTAGCACTTCTTGTTGTAGCAATATCATTCTTCTTCAGATTATCCAGTCAAAAGATTTATGCTCTAACTCAAGGCCAGAAAGCAGAATATAAAGTTTGGTGGGCAGGAATAGTAGTTTCTTTAATTATTGGTTTTATTACTTTAGGAAGAGTGCCTTTGGTTTTAGCAGGGGGAATGATTTCTGCTTTTATGGTTAAACAAAGGTTGGGAGAATTCAGATACGGTTTCTCACATTGGGTAATGGCGATAACCGCAATGTGGGGTTTATTTGGGAATTTAATTTTAGCGATTTTATTTGCAGTTGGATTATATGCTATGCCCCAAAGTTATTTCTTTTTGTTAGGGATGCAATTTAATTTAATGATGGCTTTCTGTGCTTGGTTACCATTCCCACAACAGGATGGATTAAGTTTATTTTTTGGTTCAAGGAAAATGTTTGCGATTGGAATTGTAATGGTTCTTTTAGCTGCAGTATTATTATTAACAAGAACAAAGGGGGGATTGATCGCTGCAATTGTAATAGGTTTAGCTGTCGCTATTGGTTATATTGCAATCGGATCTGAAAAAGATTAAAATGGGTCTTAAATTAGATGAAAATTGGGCAGAAGTTATTGCAGTGTTCTTTTTAGTTCTCGGCTTTGTTATCTCTGCTTTACTACATAATGCAATTATTACTTTCTTATCTGTTGTAATAGCTGGTTTTTTAGCGGGGAGAATTTATTATTTGAAACGGTTTGCAGAACCAACATTACCTCTTATTTTGATTATTCTTGGTTTCTTTATTGGTTATCTGTTGGGCAGTTTTTGGGCTAGTAGGTTATGGGTAATCATCTTTTTTGTTGTTTCTTTTGGGTTGTCCTATTACTTACATCTGAAAGGAATTTTCGTAACATTTAAAAGTGAGAAGTTCATCAAGTAAGGATATGGAAACTTACAAAGCAAAAAGTATTACGATTAGTAGAAAACCGGGCACGGACAAAGATGGGTTTTGGACCGCATTTATTGGTTTATTTGAAGATAATAACCCTCATTTGAAAGCTAAAGCCCCAATTAAAGTTTTAGAGATTGAAGAAGTAGAGAAAGTACGTCTTCATGACTTACGTAATGTTTCTTATTATCTTCTGGGAAATGATATTGTAATTAACAATCTTGTAGAATTAAATACTGAGTATAAAGATAATATTCTTACTTTAACAGGGAAACAGAACTTGAAATAGGATGTACTTGTAGATGCGCTGAGTTTATTCACTGGCCAATAATCTTATAAAATAATAATTTATTCTATCACCTATGGATATAATTACTTTACTAATAGTCTTTGTAATTGGATTTTTTGCTAGATTGCTTTCTAATCTTGCTGGAGGGGGGGCTGGTTTAATAGAGGCCCCGTTATTGTTGATGTTAGGTGTTCCTCCCAAAATGACCGTTGCAACAAGAAAATTTTCTGCCATTGGTGGTCATGGGATTGCTGCATATCAATTTCATAAATTTAAGAAGATACATTGGAAAGTTGCTATCATTCTTGCTGTAATTACTGTTTTTGCTACAATTATTGGAGCCAATATCTTAATCTCAGTTAATGAAGATTTAGTAAAAAATCTTATTGCTATAATGATGTTGGTTGCATTACCATTTACTTTTTTTAAGAAATCATTTGGAATGAAAAGAAAAATATTTTCTAAATCAAAAGAGATTATTGGTTATGTTGTTAATTTCTTTATTTTTATTATTGATTCTTTTATTGGTGTTGGGGGCGGTCTTCTTTCCAGTTTATCTATTATTATTTTTATGGGTTTAACTTATTTGGAAGTAAATGCAATAAGAAGAATAACTGGTTTAACATTAGCCATTGTTGGCAGTATAATTTTCGCATTCTATGGATTAATAGATTGGGTTGTAGGGTTCTCTTTAATGATGGGCGGCATTTTAGGGGGGTATTTGGGCGCTAACATTGCAATTAAAAAAGGTAGTGCATTAGTAAAAGTAGTGTTTACAATTGTGGTAGTGGTATCCGTAATTAAATTATTATTTTTCTAGAATAATTGTGGTTTTCATTATCCAGCCAGATCTATTTATTTTCCAAAAAAATATTGATCTTATATTGCAAATAATAGAACGAGAAGAAAAAAGTAGCAGCAGCTGAAAGATTTGTTTTGTAATGTTCATTCATGATTCTTCGAACTTTAAATGCCATAACCAACATAGTAATTCCACCTACTAAATTAATTATGGAATCAGCCCCATCAATCATAGCTCCTATTTCTGTTCCCATAAACAATATTGAAGGGATTAATATTATTGCGGATATTATAAAAAGAACTAAAACAAAGATAATTGGGCCCTTGTTAATTTTTTCTTTTGAGTTTAGATTATTAAATACATTTTTACGATTTAAAAACCAAACTGGGATATAAATTCCATAAGTAATGATTGTGAGAAAAATCATTAGTAACACACTTTTTTTTTGTAATTGTATATCCATAAAAGCTATATTAACTTTGAATTTATATAAATGTTTTGAAAATATTCTTTTAATAGAATGGTGGGTTGTTAAGAATGGACATTACACTGGCTTCTTCTCAAAAAAAGATATTCAAGAATTTTTCGGTAAAGATTTCAAAATAATTAAAACATACGAATTTAAGAGTGAAGGATCACCTTTAGTTGTCAGAGCATTTTATATGCAGCGACGTTAGTGCGTGGCACTCTTGAACTCATTCTAAATTAAGCTTATACTATTGTTATAGGCTAATTCTGACCCACTCCCGCACTAGACAACCTTGGAAAGAATATATAAATAAGTTCTAGCACTAGATATAACATGGATGTTCAGAATTTAGTGAAAAAGGAAGCTCTCAGAAGAGGATTAAGCAAAAAAACGATTGATACTTACAATAATTGTTTAAGTAAATTTTTTAGAATAATCAGAAAGGATCCTAAAAAACTAACTAAGAAAGATATTTTAAATTATATTGATGGGTTGGTTGAAAGGAAAGCGCCAGGGAATACAATTAATGTTTATCTTAACGCCTTAAAATTCTTTTATGAACAAGTGTTAAAAAGAAAACTAACAGTAAACATTAAATTTCATAAAAAAAGGAAATATCTCCCCACTTTTTTAACAAAGGAAGAAGTAAATTTATTCTTCTCAAAAATAAAAAACAGAAAACATCTATTAATGGTAACCTTACTTTATTCTGCAGGATTAAGAGTCGGGGAACTAGTTAAACTAAAAGTGCAAGATTTAGATCTTTACAATAATTATGGGTGGGTCAGACAAGGGAAAGGTAACAAGGATCGATTGTTTATACTTTCACAAAGAATTAAAGACGAACTGATTAACTGGATCCAAGAAAAAGAATTAGAACAAAAAGATTACTTATTCACTGGAAACAATAAACACATAAATTATAGTATTGAAAGCATCCAGCAAATAATCAAGAAAGCAGCAAAAATTTCTAGAATCGGAAAAAACATCCACCCTCATACTTTAAGACACAGTTTTGCTACTCACTTGATCCAGAACGGCAATTCTGTATTTGAAGTACAACAACTATTGGGCCATAATAATGTTAACACTACAATGATATACTTACATATGGCTTCTCCAGACCTATTAAAAATAAAAAGCCCTTATGATAATTAGGTAAAATGGAAAAAATATTTGGACTCAAAATAAAAAATGATTAAAGATTTCACACCAAGACTGTACCAGCAGACAATCTTAGGCACTGCCGCAAACAAAAACACTTTAGTAGTTTTACCAACAGGATTGGGAAAAACGGCCCTAGCATTTCTACTAGCTGCTCAACGTTTACATTTTTATCCTAACTCTAAAATCCTAATGTTGGCCCCAACCAAACCATTATGTGAACAACATGTTCAGACTTTCAAGAAACATTTAGAAGTTCCCGAAGAGAAAATTGTTTTGTTTACTGGCAGTATCGCTCCCAAAAAAAGGGAAGAGATGTGGAAAGATGCTCAAATAATAGTTTCAACACCACAAGGATTAGAAAATGACTGTATTAACAATAGAATACAATTAAAAGATATCTCTTTATTAATTTTTGACGAAGCCCATCATGCTACAGGGGATTATTCTTATGTCTGGTTAGCCCAACAATATGAAAAAACTTCACTAAAAGCAAGAATTCTTGCACTTACCGCTTCTCCTGGAAGCGATATAGAAAAAATACGAGAAGTTTGTAACAACCTTAAGATTGAGAAAGTGGAAGTCCGGACAGAAACAGATTCTGATGTTAAACCTTACATTCAAAATGTTAAAGTTAACTGGATTAAGTTAGATTTTCCTGAAGAGTTAAAATCAGTCCAAAAACATTTACAAAATTCAAGAAAAAGTAAACTAATTGAGGCCCAGAATTATGGTTACTGTAACTCGGCAGATTTACATAAAGGTCAATTACTAAAACTACAGGGAGAGTTACAAAGAAAAATATCTTCGGGAGAGAGAGATTTTGAAATTCTTAAATCTGTTTCTTTGACTGCAGAAGCGTTAAAGATTGACCATGCATTAGAATTGCTAGAATCGCAAGGGGTTAATCCATTACAGACTTATTTCAAGAAAATTCAATCAGAATCTCTCACTTCAAAAGTTAAAGCCGTTAAAAACTTGATGTTAGATCAATATTTCAAATCGGCAATGTACCTCACAGAAGAACTTGCCGATAAAAATTTTCAACATCCTAAACTTGTTAAATTAAAAGAAATTGTTGGTGAACAGATTGAAAAAGATCAACAAGCAAAAATAATTATCTTTACTCAGTTTAGGGATTCTGCTGAACAAATTGTCCAACAAATAGATAAATTAAATATTAAAAATCATATCTTTTTTGGGCAAGCTAAAAAGAATGGGGTTGGCTTCTCACAAAAACAACAGAAAGAAATCTTAGACCAATTTAGAAATGGAGAGTTTAATGTTCTTATTGCAACTTCCGTTGCTGAGGAAGGATTAGATATTCCGAAGGTAGATAAAGTTATTTTTTATGAACCAATACCTAGCGCGGTAAGATCTATTCAAAGAAGGGGCAGAACTGGAAGATTAGAAGAAGGGACAGTAACAATTCTAGTTACTTCTAAAACAAGAGACGAAGTTTATCGTTGGAGTTCTTTCCATAAAGAAAAAAGAATGTATACTAACTTAGACAAAATCAAAAAAGAGTTTTCCTTTTCAACGTTGGATGAAAGACAAGAAACCAATAATGGCAATAACACTTTGGATAAATTCATTCCTGAAGAAAAAGTTGTCGCTATTCTTGCTGACCATCGTGAAAAAGATAATAAGATTGTCAAAGAATTAATTGATTTAGGAGTTTCAGTTAGAACTAGCCAGCTAGAAGTTGCAGATTATTTAGTTTCAGGTAGAGTTGCAGTAGAACTGAAAAAAGTTCCTGATTTTGTTGCTTCTATTATTGATGGCAGATTAATTGATCAAGTTAAAGGATTAAAAAACAATTTTGAGAAATCAGTTCTGGTGATTGAGGGTGAAGAAGATATTTATTCTGTTAGGAAGGTTCATGCTAATGCGATTAGAGGCATGTTAGCTTCGATTACTTTAGACTTTGGAGTCCCTGTATTGTATACAAAAAGTCCCAAAGATACCGCTTGTTTATTAGCTGTAATGGCCAAACGTGAACAAAACAAAGGGGGAGACATCTCTTACCATTCTTCTAAACCACAATCTATGAAAGAACAGCAAGAATTTATTGTTAGTTCTTTTCCCAATATCGGTGTTCTTAATGCTAGAAAACTTCTTGAACAATTTGGTTCAATTAAGAATTTAGCTAATGCCAATAAAGTTGAATTGATGAAAGTAGATAAGATTGGAGATAAGATTGCAGATAGATTAGTTGGAATGTTTAATGAGGAATATAAGAAAAAGAATTAATCCATTTCCTCAATTTTCTTTTTATTCTTTCCAATTTTCGCTAATTCTTCACTAGATAACTTTTTCTTGATAAGCCAATAAGTTCCTTTATATGGATCTCTTTGTAAGTATCCAAAGTTAATTAACTCTCTTCTTATCATGACATGATCATCAACATCAAATGAATTTATAATTTCATTAACTTTTATTTCGTTATAGATTTGGTTTTTTATGAACTCTTGAGCGATTTTCTCTAAAATCTCTTGTTTCTTCAAATCATCTTTTGGTAACGAGATCATTGTTTAATCTTACCGGTTTGCCAATCTTTTAATAACATTCTGGCTGCTACTTCTAAATTGGCTTTTCCGCCACTAGATAATTTTTTAAACTTAAAGGCAATCTGTTCAAGAATCTCTTCTGGATCTTCACTATTAATATTATAATGGGCAGTAATTTTTTCTGTCTCATCCTCAATTAATCTTAAGGCAGTAGTTTCTATATCTTTAATCTTACCATAACTTAATGCACCGGTTTTTGCGTGTTTAGCGGGATCCTTCTCTCTTTTTGGTAATACTCCAGGAGTGTCCAAGACCATGATCTTTGGATCCACCCTGATTTTCTGAAACCCTTTAGTAAATCCAGATTCAGATGATGTTTTGGCAGAACCTTTTCCTGACAAAGCATTAATTAAGGAACTTTTACCAACGTTTGGATAACCTAAGATACCTACAACGGTGGGATTTCCTTTAGATAGTTCCATGATTTTCTTTTTTAGAATAGTAGTTCCCAACTTATCTCTGCTAGAAATGAATACACTTGGTTTTAAACTATGTTTTATCGTTTTTAGCTTCTCTTTACTTGCTAAATCACATTTATTGAAAACGTAAAGCAAGATCTTTTCTTCCTTTTTAACTTTATCTTCTACTTCAAAGTTTCTGGTTTCTTCAACCATTCTAGCATCAAGTACTTCGATAATAATATCTGCTTCCTTGATTACTTTGTTTACATGTTTCCAAAATGATGGCATAAAGACCTTTTCTTTTATTAGTATATAAAAGTTTATATTAGATAACGATTTATTTATTATTTATGGCCCTTTTTAAGTGGATATTTCACAAGCATATCAACATTGATGAACTTAAAGGTGAAGTGAAAAAGTTATATTCATTTTTTCAAGAGTATATACTTCTCTTTAATCAAAAGGGAAAAACTTTTTCTGGGATTTTCCACGGAGGTTTAAATACATTAAAATTACTTTTACCTCAAATAGAAAAATCAACTAGACGTTTACTTAATGTTTTGAAGAAAGAAAATCAACTAATTGCTTTGCTTAAAGATAGAAATGTTCTTACTAATAGAGAAACTGATGAAGTTTTAGAGATTAAAGAAAAAATTAATGCTCTTAAAGATATCCTTCAAGAACAATTAGAAATTATGAGTGAAATAAAAGAGAAGATCAATAGAATAAAATGGACTTTTGAAGAACAGGTTAAAATTAGTCCTACCATAGATAAGCTAAAAAAATTATTCGATCAAGAACATAAAATACTCTTTTCAGAAGAAGAATTTCTTGAGAGATTGGTTTCTGATATTGTTAAAGATAAAGAGTTCCCCTTCTTGAACCGAGTTTCTTCTCCTGCAACAGAAGCTGCAATTTTAGCAGACAAGTATTTCTCTTTAATGCTTATGCGGGGAATAAGCGGGGGATATGTGAAATCAATTCCAAAAGCAATTGCTGAGGAAAAGAAAGGAGTAGCATACTACCCTGGATCTTTTGATGACCCAATCATTATTTTTTGTTTCCCAAACATTAAGTACTATGTTTTACAAGATCCTCACAGAAGTGGAAGACAACTAAAAACAAATCTGGAACTATTACAAAGGTTTAATATTCTTCACAATTTAAAAAGAAAAGGAAGAAATTCTTACACTTTTCTTTTCAATGGCAAACAGAAGCATTTAGTTGCTTATTATGGTGTGAAAGGTGATAGTTCTAAATTTATCCCTCCAGAAATAAGAAGAGGGGTTAAAGTTTTAATGGCAAAAGCATTTACTGTGGGGCTAGAAACAAAGAAAAGAGTTTTTGATAAAATCTCTCCTTATTTGTTACCTGGATCATTTATCCATGAAAGGATTGTTAATGAAGATATTCTTAGGCAAAAAGGATTTAAAAAACTAACAGAAATGTGGTGGATAAAGGAATAATAGTTACGAAATTATTTTATACCAGTTAATTCATCGATTCATAATGGCTTTCAGCAAAACATTTCCAAAAACTGTACCTGGGACTAATTATCCGATTTGGGAAGAAGTTTTTCTTACGGAAGAAGAAGAAAGGCAAGTTGAAGAAACTTGCAGGAAGAGTAACTTTCAGATAATGGATGTTAGTTTACAAGAAGCGAAGATTTTGGCAATCAAACATGGAATGAATGAAGATCATAATCTTGTTCAGATTGCCAGGTCATTATTTGAGAAGAAAGCGTCCCATGTTATTTTCTGGAAAGAATCTAAAGCAAAAGAGAAGTTTGACCAAAAGAATAAATAAGAAATAAAAAATAAGAAAAAAAGAATTACCGTTTTCTTTTCTTTACTGGCCTTTTCTTAGCAGTTTTCCTTCTTGCTATTTTCTTTTTAGCTGGTTTTCTTTTAACTGTCTTTTTTTTAGTTGCTTTCTTCTTAACCACTCTTTTTTTCACTGCTTTCTTTTTTACTGTCTTTTTCTTTACGGTTTTTTTCTTAGCAACCTTTTTAACCTTAACTTTTACACTTTTGACTGTCTTTACTTTTCTTCCTAAATGTTTTAACAAAAAGTTTTCAAATCTTACAATCTCTTGTTTAGTGTTAAAAAATAACGGATGTTTATCTCCCAAGTGAGTTAAGACATATCCACCTAAAAAGAACTTATCTAATTTATGATGTTTAATCTCATTAAGGGGGATTTTAACTTTTTTTATTTTGTTTTTAGTTGCCCGAGTAATCTCCAAATGTGTTGATGAAAGAGTATATTTCTCTTTTACTTGACGAGATTTCTGGATCAGGGCTGAGATCAAAACATAAACTCCTAAAAACAGAACTGTAAAAATTACTGCTAAATACCATCTTTCATAACGTAAGAAAGTCATAAAGAACACTAATACTGCTAAGAACGCTATTAAAATAGTTTCTATCTTAAGCAAGAATACTTTTTTTACTGGAAAATTCCAAGTTAAATTATTTGTCATTTTTAATACCTCTTTTTTGATTTATAATTGTTTAATATTTATTAATATTTCTCATTAATTTCTGGTGCTTTAGTCATACTAACAAGTGCTGCAATAAACATTAATGCGAATATAAACATAAATGTAACTCCAAAATTGAATGTTTTTGGATAAACATAGTACGCTGAAATGAAAAATCCCAACATTGCACTAGCCATAAAACTACCTTTTAACGGAACTGCGTGCCATTTCCTTGGAGCTCTTTTAGATTTTCTTTTAGCCATTACGACCACCTCTTTTTTATATTTAATAGTAAACAAATTCAATTTAAAAACTTATCTACTAACTTCTCTGCTTTTTTACGTTTCTGTTGATGTTCTTTTAGGAACTTAGTAAGCTTGTCAATCACAATTTGTTTTAGTTCTCCACTCAGTAATTTTCCAGACTTATAATCATCATAAATCTTTTTTAACTTTTTATCATTTGGTTCTAAGCCATACTTTAACATCTGAAATGGAATATCAACCTCTGGGTTGCCTCCTTTCTTACGATGTTCTTCTAAAGTTGGTTGTCCACCAGAAAAGGCATACTTTTTAATTTTTCTTGCTGCTTCTTCAGGAGTATCAGTTAAAGCGATGTAAGATAATGGATCTGAGGAAGACATTTTACCACTTTTTAATCCTGGTAAGAATTTGTGATAAGTTGAACTTAATTGTTTAAACCTAAATGCTTTTATTCTTTGAGAAACGTCTCTAGCTAACCTTAAATGCGGGTCTTGATCGGATCCAACGGGAACAATAATTGGAATTGGTTTACCTTCAAATTCTTTTAGTTGTGGGTGCAACATATCTGCTGCTTGTAATAATGAAGAGCTCATCTTCCCCGGACTGATTTCTCCATAAATCGCTTTGAACTCATTAAAGGTTGCATGTCTTGCTAACATATTAGCTAGGCTGTAATAAGCATTAGCTTGTTTTCCATTCTTTGATCTTGCTGATTGAAAATAGAAATCACAATTTTTTAATTTTAATCCCAGGGCAACATAATTTGTTAGATATTCTTTTATTGCAGTTTCTCGCAATTCTTTCATGTTGGGATTTCTAGAATTATATGCTTCAATATCAGCAACAGCAATGTAAACTTTTGCACCTAAAGATTGATAGAAAATAATTTGATCAGCAACTAATTTATGGCCAAAATGGAATTTGCCGGACGGCATAAGACCAGTCATCATTACAAAAGTTTTCTTTTTTTGCACTGCTTCTACTATCTGTTTAAAGTCTCGATGAGCAAAAATGATCTCTCTTCTAAATAAAACATTTTTCTGAAATGTTTCTGGAAGATGTTGTAACGGTTTTAAGCCGAACTGCTTAATTAATTTATCATAATCAATTTTTCCTTTAACTTCCCAGGGTGTTACTTTTTGTGTTATTTTTTCTGCCATTTTGTTTGTTCTTTAGTTTGTTCTTTATTCATTATTGTTTTATTGTTTATAAGTTTTTAGTCATTCTTTTTCTTTATCTGCCAAAACTTGCTAAATAAGCCTCAAATTTAATAATTTTCTTTGTTGTAGATAATTTGCCCCAAATCAAAGCAAAAATAGTTGAAGAAACTATACTGGTCGAAAATGTTAATATCAATAAGTTGATTAGTTCTGATGAGAAAACTAATAATACTGTTTGTGATAATAACATTGCAGAAACTAAAAACATGCTTGTAAAACTTATTGTTGTCCCAATAATAATATCTAAATGTAATGAAGACAATTCTATCTTAAATATCAAATGAATTACTTCAAAGATTATTATTGCAATCACATAGGTAATCACTTTATTCCAATTAAATAATCCCAATTCCGCTAAATTGAAAGTAAACATAGCAACAAAGAACATGAATATTGTCGCAATACCGAAACGTTTCAACATATCAACACAAATGTTCATCCCAGCAACTAAAAAAAATAAAGAAATAATAAGCAAAGGAGTGGGTGGCAAATAATAATCTGCTAAATAAAAAAATAATGAAGTAATAGCAGCTACAAATAGTGTAAAAAACAGTTGCTTTATTTTTATCCCTTGGATAAGTTCTATAGCAAACATTCTATTTTCCTCTTACTTAATGTTTCTTTTAAAATCATTTCATTTCACTTTTATTCCATCTTATTTTTTAGATTTTTTTTGTTTCTTTCTAGCTTTATTCTTTTTATTTTTACTCCGTTTAGTATTATTTTTGATTTTACTTTCCGTTTTAATTTTACTTTTATTGTCTCTCTTTTTACTTAGAATCTTTTTCTCATTGGGGGTAGTATTTTTTTTCTTGAACGGTTTTGTAATTAATCCCAAATAAGAAAAACTTTTTCTTTCTAATCTCGCTTTTATAATTGGTTGAGAATGTTTAATCTCTGCAATACGTTCTTCATATTTAACAACCCGGTCATGATATGTATCAGTATTTATTTTATGTTGAACAAAACATTCTTTTTGTAAAGATTTGATAAGTTCAAGAGTCTTTTTTAGGTCTAATTTTAATCCTTCAAGTTTTTTCTTAAGATAAATTTTCCGAGACCATGAAAAGATTATTGGTAAGACTCCAGAACAATTATTTTCTAAAAAAGATGCCACCCTTATTAAGAAAATTGATAATCTTTGTTTTAATGGGAAAACTGTCTCTGAGACTTATCTAACCACCATCGGCGGAAAAGAATGTTATTTGCACACTTCTCAAAGTTCAATTTATGAAAACGGAAAGGTTAACGGGATTCTCGGTATTGTTCGTGACGTTACGGAAAGAAAGAAAGCAGAAGAAAAATTAAAAGAATCTGAAGAAAAGTATAGGAAATTGTTTGAATCTGCTCAAGATGGCATTTTAATCATTAATACTGAAACTGGAAGAATAACAGATGCAAACCCTTTCATTGAGAAACTTCTTGGATATAATAAAAATGAATTTGTTGGAAAACAAATATTTGAAATAAGTCCATTTAAAGATATTGTTCCTAATAAAAATAAGTTTAAAGAGTTACAAAGAAAGAAGTACGTTAGATATAGTCATTTACCTTTGGAAACAAAAAAAGGAAAAAAGATTTCTGTTGAATTTATCTCTAATGTCTACCCCATTGATCACTCCCTGGTTATTCAAGCAAATATTAGGGACATAACAGAACAAAAGAAAGCAGAAGAAAAGTTGAAACAATATCAAAATACTTTAGAAAATACTATCAAAAAGCGAACTCAAGAATTATCAAACAAATTAATTGAATTAAAAGTTAGCCAAAAGAAATATCAAACTTTGTTTATTTCTTCTCAAGATGCGTTGATGACTCTTGCTCCTCCAACTTGGAAATTTACTGCTGGAAATCCTGCTACTGTAAAGATGTTTAATTGTAAAGATGAAAAACAGTTTATTTCTCTTGGACCTTGGCAAGTTTCACCAAAGAAACAGCCAGACGGCCAGTTATCTTCTGTAAAAGCAAAGAAGATGATTGAAAAGGCAATGAAAGAAGGTTCAAACTTCTTTGAATGGACTCATAAACGTTACAAAGGAGAAGATTTTCCAGTAACTGTACTTTTGAATCGAATTCTTATTAATGGAGACACTTTCTTGCAAGCTACAGTGAGAGATATCACCGAACAAAAATTAAATGAATCTCAAATTCAAGAACAGATTGAAGAACTTAAAGAATTAGATCAATTAAAAACTCAATTCCTTTCGTTTGTTTCTCACGAATTAAGAACTCCTTTAACTCCGATTCGTTCACAATTACAAAGGTTGTTAGGGAAAAAATGTAAACCTCAAGAGCAACAAGGATCTTTGCAAATGATTTTAAGAAATACCGTTCGTTTAGACAAATTGATTAATGATGTTTTAGAAATATCTCGATTAGAATCAAAACGAATGCAAATATTCAAAAGATCTGTTAATCTTAAAAATTTAATTAAAAACACTATCACTACTATGCAACCTTTAGCTGAAGATAAAAATGTAAAGATTTCTACTTTGTTCAAAAGAGTTCCTCCAACAATTTCCCTTGATGAAGATAGGATTAAACAGGTTTTAATCAATTTGATTGATAATGCTATTAAACATAGTAAAACAAAAGAAATAGCCATTTCTGCTAAAAGAACTAATCATCATGTAACTATTTGTGTAGAAGATCAAGGTAAAGGCATTTCAGAAAAAGAAAGAAAACATCTTTTTGAATTGTTTTATGTAGGAAAAGAATCAAAGTATCTAACTAAAGGCGCTGGTTTAGGATTACCAATTTCTAAAGGGATTGTTAATTTACACGGCGGTAAAATTTGGATTAAAACTAAAATTAAGAAAGGAACAACTTTTTGTTTTACATTACCTATTAAAAATAGTGGACAAACAAACAAACAAAAATAATATAAATGGCGAAGTATTTACAAGCTAAAAGAGGTTAAAATGAAAAAAGAATATTTAATCATGTCTGTAGATGATGAGAATGATATCAGAGATTCTATTAAATCCGTTCTTGAAGATGAAGGTTTTAAAGTTGAAACTGCTAAAGATGGCGCTAGTATGCTTAAAAAGCTAGAAAAAATTAAACCAGACTTAATTCTTTTAGACATTTTAATGCCTGGTTTAACAACTCGAGAAATCATTACTGAAGTAAAAAAAAGAAAAATAAAAACTCCTGTTATCTTTTTAACAGTAGTTAGATTAGCAGAAGCTACTAAAAAGCATGTTATTAAGGGTAATATGGTTGATTACATTGAGAAACCATTTGATAATAAAGATTTGATTAAAAGAGTTAAAAGAGCTCTGAAAACAAAATGAAGACTACTTTAAAGAAAGAATTAGCTAAGAATAGCATCATTTTATTGGTAGTGCCAAACAAAGATTATAATAAAATTATTCTGCGAGAAGTTAAGAAACTTAAAGGCAAGAATATTTGTTATGTAACCACAAATAAAGGTCATAGTGCTTTAGTAAACGATTTTGAAAAAAATAAGATTGATACCAAGAAATTCTTTTTTATTGATTGTGTAACTTCCACAATTCTTAAACCAAAAATAACTCCTCCGAATTGTGCTTTAGTATCTTCTCCTCGAGCTTTAACAGAATTAAGTTTGGCTATCAATAAGTTTGTAGATATTCATTTCCCATTAATCTTTATTGATTCTTTGTCTACTCTTTTAGTTTATCATAGTCCAAAAGTGTTGACTAATTTTGTTCATAGTTTAAGTACTAAAGTTAGAGAAACTGGTCATGTGGTTCTAGTGATGACTATTGCCGATAAAGATAAGAAAACAGAATTATATAAAAAGCTACAAGTTTTAGCTGATAAAGTTATCAAAGTATAATTATTTATTTCTTATTTTTGAAGATAATCAGAATTACCTTATTCTCAATAAATTTAAGTTTTTAACCAAAAACTTTATATATCTAAGATGCACACCATATGCACAGGGGGTACACCCGGAGGTCAAAATGGTTTATGCAAGAATAACTTTGAATGATTATGCAAATAAAGTACTTAATGTAGTTAAAGCTAAATTTAGCCTTAATGATAAGTCTGAAGCAATTAATAAATTTGTTGAAATGTATGGTGAAGAAGTAGTGGAGAAAGAAGCTAATGATGAATATGTCAAGAAAGTAATTAAAATGACTGATGAGCATATCAAAAAATATGGTTACCGAAAAATGAATCTAAAAGAATTAGATAAAATTAGTGGTTTAAATTAAAGGGGTTTTTTATATGTTTGATTTTGATTTGCATGATAAATTAAGTACGATTCTTAGTAAGTTATCTAAAAAGGACAAAAAGAAAGTTGAGATTATCAATAAGAAAATTAAAGAAATTATTGCCAATGACCATAAAACAATTGACAGGTATAAAAATCTAAGAACTCCGTTACAACATTTAAAGCGTGTTCATATTGACAAACATTTTGTTTTAACTTTTAATGTCGATAAAGAAAAAAACTTTATTTTATTCGTGGATTTTGCTCATCATGACACTGTTTATTAAAGAATTAATTATAATATCTAAGGTCCTTGAATCTCGCCGAATACTTCTTGTTCAGGATAAACTGTTACACCTTTCTCACCAATACTCATCGCTACAATCTTGTTCTGATGAGAAGTACCACGTAATTTAAGGATCTCAATCGCTCTTTCCCTGATGTTGCCACGTTTGATGTTATAGATAACAATAACCCCATCGGCAAGGAACTCTTCAACACCAGTAGTAGAGAAAATCTTAGGAACTTGTTCAGTTTCCGTAATTAAAAGAGCAGTAGCTTTAATATTTTCAAAGAATCTGAACAACTGTTCAATATAAATTCTGTATGATTCATCTTTAGCAGTAAAAGCAGAAGCAATCGCAGTTAAAGAGTCAACAACAATAAAGTCCGGTTTGAAACCTTTTGGTAAAATCAACGGATCAACTTCAATCATTAACTCACCTTTAGCTTGCATTAGAAGAGCATCTACACTACGAGTAATTTCAAAAGGATTAAATCGTTTAACATAAAATTGTTTCTTCTTAATATACTTTCTAGGATTCCAACCAAACTGTTCCATGTGTCCAATAAGTTTTTCTTCAGATTCTTCAAAACTCATCATAATACATTTCTTTCCTTCAGCAAGATGATGAAATAAAGTTTGTAAACAGAAAATAGTTTTTCCTGAACCTGCACCACCAGCAACTAAGATTGAACCGTTTTTTGGAATGCCATTATCAAGTAAGTCATCAAATCCAGGAACCCCTGTATAAATAAACCCTTCTTTAGCTGCAGTAGCATGGCTTCTTTCAAATTGAGATTTAATTTCTGCTTTTAATGAGCCAAGATCAAATAGTTTATTTCCTGTCGGTTTAGCTGCTACTGTTTCTTCTGTTGGAATTGTTTCTTTACCTTTCGAATCAACATCTTTTACGGTTTCTTGATCTCCTTTTGGAGCAATAATCTTATCTTTAATTCCTTTAAGTTGATTTTTGATTTTGTCTTTAATCACTACTTTTGTTTTAACTTGAGAAACTTTTACAGTAGGGATTTTCTTTCCTTTCTTCAATTTAGGTGTTGCAGTCAATTCTTTGCCTAAATGTTTAACAATTTTCTTACGTTTCTTTCTAATTTCTTGGGTTATAACTTTCTTTCTAGCAGGACTTACTTGATGGATATACTGCTTTTTCTCTTTATCTACTTTGTGCAGCTTCTTATTTCGAGCAGATTCGGCTTTACTTAATAATCCCATTTTAGCTATTTAACCCCATACTTATTCATAATCTTTTTATAAGTTTTGAAATCTTTTGATTTTGAAAATGCGTTAATTTCTTTTTTAGGCAATTTTCCAAGTAAACCATCAATTTTTCTTAATGCCGGTTTAAGATCTTTATCCACATCAACATTAGATTTAACTTTAACCCTAATACGTTTAATCTCTTTAACAATTCTCGTTTTGATTTTAACAACTTGTACAATTTTTGTTTTTATTTTAATAATTGGTAATTTCTCATCAATAATTAAATGCAACTTGTGTAGTTCATCTCTTAACTTATTAGCATCATTAACTCTTTTAATTTTTTCTTTAACAACTTTATTTAAGTTTTTAAGTTGTTTATCCCTATCAGATAATTTTTCTGAAATGGCCTTATAATTAGCTTTAGTCTTCTCTTGTTTATCCTCTAGCTTTATTTCTTCCTCTCTTAATTTTCGAAGAATGTTCTCGTTATTAGCTGTTTTATTTGATATGTTAGATTTTCTTTTACGAAGAGTTTTAGCCTTTTCTAATAATTTCAATCTATTAGCAGATAACTCTTTCTTTTTAGTTTCCATTTCATTATCGATTTCAGATTTCCTTTTCTCTAATTGTTTGGAAGCGCTTCCTTTTTTACGATTAAGAACAACAATTTCTTTATCTAAATCAGCAATCTTTAATCCTGCCTGTTTGTTAGCCCGTGCTTGTTTAAGTTTAAGCCTTTTCTTTTCATTTTCAAGATTATTTTTTAATTGTACTTTTTTTCTCGTCAAATCGACACTAATTTTTTGTTGTTTAATTTTTTCTAAAGCAATTTCTTTTTCTACATTTTTGATTTTCTTCCAAGTGTTAGATTTAACTTCATCTTCTAATCGGGCAATATAATTATCTAAACGATCATAAACTGGTTTCTTTAAGAGTGATTGTTTAATTTTTCTTTCTAATTGGATTTTTTGGACTATTTTTCTTAATAACTGTTCTTCTTCAACTAGACTTTGATGTTTTCTTTTTTCAGAAGAAATTTGATTGTTAGTAGCAGTTAATGATTTCTTATTTTTATTTAACTTAGTCATAGCAAAGTTTTGTTTTTGGTTAAGAGCTTTAATTCTTTTACCCACTTCTTCTTTTTTCAAAGCTTGTTTTCGATAAGCTTCTTGTGTTCTCGTTAAATCTTTGGAAATATCTTCAATTTGTTTATTTAAATCTAAATGTTTCTTAACAATTTTCTGTTGTTTTTCATTTTGAACTTTACTTTCCTTTCTTACTGATAATAATAATTGTCTTTTTACAGCTGCTAATGAAGTTTCAATATTATCAAGTAAAGTTTGGTGTTCTTTTTTCTCTTTTAAAACTTTAATTTGTAACTGCTCAATATTTCTCTTCTTAGCTAAAAATTCTTTTTGTGTAGAAAAAGAGTTATCTTGGAACGAACGTAATTGTCTTTTTTTAAGCAACATTTCTTTCTCTATGTTTTTAAGACTAGTTTTAGCTTTAGATTTTTCAGCTTTAAAACTATCAATCACTGCTGGCATATCTCCAGAAACCGCTTTAACCGCAGTTAACATCTTTTCAATTTTGTTTAATTTTATTTTTCCTGTTTTTAATTCATTCTCTTTTTCTTGAATGTCAAGCAAAATCATTTTCGTTTTTGCTTCATTAATACTTTTCCTTTGTAATAATTCTTTTTCCAAATCATTCATTTCTCTTTTAATTTGGTTTAAAGCTTGGCTATCTCTATTCAGTAAACTTAAAGAGGCTGTTCTTCTTCTTTCCCATGACTTTAATTTATTACTGAAGCTTTTCTTTTCTTTTTCTAAAACTTTAATTTTCCTTCCAGATTCAGAAAGAATTTTGTTAATCTCCTTCTCCAAATTGAGCAATAATTCTGGCATCACCGTAAGTTCTTAAAATTCTTTTGATTGCACTAGCATTACTTCCTGCTGCAGAAACGAACGTGCTAACTCCTAATTTTGCAAATAATTCTTCATTTTTTGGTTTTCTTACTAAAGGAACAACTTTTTGTACTTTCTCTGATTTTCCAATTTGTGAAATCATTAAGTTAGTAGTATCATCACCAGTTGCAACCACTAAAGCATCAACTTTATCAATTTCTGCTTCTTTTAAAATAGAAATATCTGTACCATCACCATGAATGACTAAAGCGTTAGTTTTTTGCGCTAACTCTTTAGCACGGATTTCATCTTTTTCAACAAGAGTAACTTCCATTTCCTTTTCAAATAGTTTTGCTAGAGTTAGGCCAGTTTCCCCGCCACCAACAATAATAATTTTCATTTTCTTAACCTCTTTTTTAATATGATTTTTTAATAATGTTATATAATCTAAATACTTACCTATATAAAAATCTTGCTTTTCTTTAACTACTTAATGTCCCACATGTAAATTTAATTTAAGACTCAATTTCTGATAAACAAACCCGGCAACACTTTTTAAATTCTCAATATCTTCACCATTATACTCCAATAACAAATCCAAATACTCTCGGTCGCCAGAAGCGTGGAACGCTTTCCATAAGTCAACAGGATTGCCATAAAGATGAGCTGGCCTCCCTAATCCCAGTCTCTTCTCAACTTCTTTCAACCCTCCAACTAATCCTAAATTAACACAAAGTTGTTTCAAGTCTAGATGAGCAACTTTAACAACAATACCCATTTCCTTTCTTAACTTCGGTAAATCAAACGCACCACCATTAAACGTAACAATTAATTTGTACTTCGATAACTCTTTTTCAATTTCTCCTTTTGACAAATTAACTCCTTTGACAAAATAATTACTATTGTAATAATCAGAAATGCCTACTACGATAACTTTCCCCACAGAATCAACTTCAATATCCAAGTAACCTGTTTCTTCTTTAAAATAGTCATACAATCTCCAAGTCTCAACAGCAGCTAATTTTCCAATAAAATAATTACTCTCCTCATTAACTAAAGCTTCTTTAGCCTCTTTAATTTTCCGATTATAATATTCTTTGCTTCGCACAGAAATTCCTTTAATCTTATCAACACGAAGAAAATCATTCCAATCTTTAATTCCTGAGTTCCAAATATTTTTCTCCTTACCGGAACCAACTTTCTCCAAAAAAATAAACGATTTTCTGATCATAACTATTTCAAGAATAAACTAATTTAAATGTTTATGTTTTTCTACCTCGCAGGGACAGGAAATTTTTATAAACTCCTCGACATTCTACTTATTTCCTACTGTTCACGGGAGAATTGATTTCACTTGTTGATGTCTTCGGATTGATGCTTGTGTTTGATGCTTCGGACGTGTTCAGTTAAATCGTTTCAGTTGTTTGCGGGAGAATTGATTTCGCTTGTTGACGTCTTCGGATTGATACTTGTGTTTGAAACTTCGGACGTGAACTGCTGAGAATTTCTTTTTTTCATTCAATGATAAGTTGAATAATAACAAATTTTATATACTTCTCCGTAACGTGATACTCTATTAATCCATGGGGGTGGAAATTAAAATGGTAAATTTATTATTGTTTGGGTTATTGAATCCAATTGTTATTGCCGTAATCTTAATCGTTCTGGCAAGTTTGAAAGTTGTTAAAGAATACGAACGGGGAGTTCGATTTACATTAGGAAAATATACGGGGATGATGAAACCAGGATTAAGAATGGTTATTCCAGTAATTCAAAGTTGGGAAAGAGTTGATTTGAGAGTGAAAGCTGTTGACGTTCCTGATCAAGATTGTATTACTAAAGACAATGTTTCTGTAAGGGTTAATGCAGTTTTATACTTTAAAGTAGCCGAAGCAGAGAAAGCAATCATCGGAGTAGAAAATTACTTTTATGCAACATCTCAGTTATCACAAACTACTATGCGAGATATTGTGGGGGAAGTTACTTTGGATGAACTTTTAAGAGAAAGAGATGAAATCTCAAAGAAGATAAAAATGATTGTTGACAAAGCAACTGATCCTTGGGGAATTAAAGTTGAGTCAGTAGATTTGAAACATGTAGAACTTCCAGATAACATGAAAAGAACTATGGCTAAGGAAGCCGAATCTGAGCGAGAAAAGCGAGCAGTAATCATTAAAGCAGAGGGAGAAGTTATGGCTGCTAATAATATGTCTAAAGCCGCTACAATGCTTGCAAAGGCGCCTGGTGCTTTACATCTGAGAACTTTACAGAGTATTAACGACATGAGTTCAGATCAAAGTAACACGATTGTCTTTGCTGTACCTTTAGAAATCTTGAAATCATTCGAAGGGTTCGCTAAGAAATAATTTTTTTTATTTTATTTTTTCTTTTTTATTTTTTTAAGAAAGTTCAAAATTCTAGGAGTATTTTTTTATTCTTCAAATCAATCCCTTTGATCTTCTTAACTTTTTTCAACTCGCTTTCAATCTCTTTCCAATCTTTACCTTCTTTTCTTGCAGATTTAACAAAATCAATAATCTTTTGTAAGGGTTGGTAGTTCTCATAAACAGTCTCTCCCTTTTGGGTATTTAATACAATCTTATCTTCTTGTTTCTTAATCGATTTTTTCTGGTTAGAAATTATTCCTTTAGCCGAAATTATTCTTTGTTCATAGGGAGATATAATCTCAAACGGATTAAGAATATTGATTGCTTCATTATACGTTTCAGTTTTCTTTACTACTTTCTCCTCATTAGTTAATTCAAAAGGGGTTATCTGATTTTCATAAATAAATCCAGAAGGTTTCTCAATAACTTTCAATAATGTTTTAATCCCTTTAATAATTTCTTTAATCTCTTTTTCAGTAACATCATTTTGTAATTTGTCTTTATCAACATCAGCTAATCTACAAATCTCTTCTGCATATAATCCACCAAATCCCACTTCTGTAGCAATTGAAGTAGCCAAATTCTTTTTATCACTCTTTTTCAAAACAGTAGTTAACTCTTTCTCATTCAACTTTTTCCAATCAATTCCTGGCGTAGGAAAAACATACTTCTCTTTCACTCTGATATTACGATCTTTCCATTTCTTTTGTTCAAGGGCAGCAATAATCATATCTTTAGAGTCAGTCAAAATCAAATTTCCACGAGAGAACAATTCAATAATTAGATAATACTTCTCCTTTTTTTCAATTTCAAAAACAATAATTCTTTCAGCGCCTTTTTGTTCAATCTTTCTAATAGAAGCGTTATCCAAATATTTCCTTAATTGCATACAGAATGAAGATGGTTTTAGGGGGGTATCTTTCCGCGAAGTCAAACAAAGAAATTTTCCAGGAACAATTTTCAATAATTGTTTGCCTTCGCCTTTAGCATGTAACTGAAATAATAGCTCCATCTTTTCCTGGTGGTAAACTTGCGATATTCTTCCATCTACTAAGAACTGTAATTCGTTAATAATCGCTGCTAGTTCAAGTGAAGCTAATCCTTTTTTGTTCATAGTGTTAAGAAATCGTCTGTTTATATAAAAATATTCTTTTCTATAGCTTCATCCAGAATAATAACATTTTGTATACTGCCTGCAATAGGCGCATTTTTGGAGTAGGGCACGGCACCTTAGATTTTACTCATAAAATTCGTAAAATGTGCCTCCATTGGCGCCACTCCAAAAATCCACGCGCCGGCACGCAGTATACAAATTCATTTTATTCTAGATGAAGTTCTTTTCTATCTATTCAATCTCAAATCGAAGTATAGCAGCAATGCCGCCTAAATCTCTAAGTTGTGCCCCTTCTCTAGTTTCTGTAGAAATAATCCTAACTTCTGCACCACCTGCTTGTGCCTTCTCTTCCAAATCAAAAATCTTATTTTCAGGAATACTCTCTGAAATTAGTAAAATGTCAACTGCGGCCATTTCTAAAGCTTTCAATGTTTCTTTCTCCCCATAAGTTGCTTTTTTGGGCGTATCTCTAAGAGTGCCTAAGAATTGTTGCATAATTTTTTTCTCGTGAGCAATTTCTTCTTCTGATAAAAGGTCTTCAGATTTTTCTAATAATTCTTGCAATCCAAAATCTCCGGTATACGATAAATCTTTAGTACCAATAATTTTTTTCTTTACATCTCCAGTAATATAATCTTTATTCATAAAATCGTTAATCGTAACACCGGGGCCACCAATAATAATGCCTTTCAAATCTTTTCCAAGAGGTAAGAATTGATCTTTCATATATTCTGCAATTTTTTTAAAATGATCTTTAGCAGCACCTTCTCTTAGACGAGCGAATCTTTGAGCAGAATTATGAACTATTAATCCATTTGCTATGAAGTTTTGATTGCCAACAGAAATGTCAATCATTTCAGTTTCTTCATTTCTTTTTTCAATATTAGCAATCTTAACCGGCAAAATGGGGCTATTATAAACTTCTTCTAATTGTGTATATAATTTCTTATCTTTAACACAAGACAAGATAGAACTCTTAAATGTTTGTTTACTCATCATTCTCTCATTTCTAAAGAAGTTTGTTACTTTTGGAAATTGGTTTGTGTTGTAACCAGCGTTTTCAATTATCTTTCTGATTTTCGAACCAGAAGCAATAATTTGTCTGACATTACTCTTATTTGATCTTAAATCAATACTCTTTTCTAATTTTTGTGATTTTTTATTACAAGTAAATCCAATTTGTTCTTTAAATAATTCTAAAGATTTCTTTTCTGTAATGTCAATTGTAAAGCGAGGATTATCACTTAGTGGATTTCTTCTATTGTCATATTCATGTAAAGAAGAAATGATTCCAAATCTTAACAAAGCCATTTGTATTTGTTGTGCCAATATTTTGTTATTTATTCCAAATGCAGCCTGTTTTCTTTGAGAAACATAACCTTCTGCATCAAAAAATCCTTTCACAAAACTTGCAAGAATTTTATTTGGAGAATTTAATATTTTTTCGGGAATTAAAGAATCTCTTGCTTTTTTTATTTCTGGAAATTCTGTTTGAATTAATCTAACTAATGGTCTACTTGTAAATCTTAACTGGTGGTAATTCTTACTTTCTCTAAATTTATAACTACAATTCAGATCAAAGTGTTGATCAAACAATTCTTTATAATGTAAAGCAAGATCTTTACTTTGTTCAAAGAAAGTAATTCTATCTTTTTCTATACAACCATCACCCATTAGATAACCTAAAAATTGAGCGAGATTTGCTTCAAGAAGAACCGGCAATTTGATGTTTTTGTATAGTTCAGGAGTAGTATAGTTATTTAGGAAATCATAAAAATCAATTTCTAAGGCCGCACAAAGCTTTTGCAAAGGAATTCTTCCAATATTTCTTTTTCCTTTTTCGTAAGTTGATATTGCTGTTTGGGTAAGCCCAGTAAGTTTTGCAACATCTCTCTGAAATAAACTTTTTTCTTCTCGTTTTCTCTTGATTTGGTTTTGTCCTTCTTTATTTATTTTGAAAGAATTATAATATTGAACTGCTTTGATGGTTTGAAGTTTACCTTCTACTTCTATTTTTTCAGGCATAATTAGAAAATCTCCTTCTTGAAGTTCTTCAGCGGCTTTTTCTTTGATTCCATTCTCAGTTTTCACAAAGAAAATATGGTCTTTAGAAGATTCTACTTGTAGTCTTGGATATTTTGTTGTGATCTTGTAAACTTCATGTTTTTTGGCATTCCATTTATCTGTAATTGGTGAATCTTTAATTGAGTGACTTTCCATAACCATACTCTTGAGCACAATTGGGTTATGGGAATTTTCAATTTTTAAGATGTCTCCCTGAGTGGATTGAATTAATGTTCCTTTCATACAACATTGTCCACCTGCTTTAGTTTTTCCAGGAACTTCCGAATGTGTTTTTTGCATTGGGACAATAGATTTTCCTTTCAACAGAGCAATGGTTGCATCCCTTCTATCCATAACAACAAGACCATAAACTTCTTTGTTAACCATCATTTCTTCTAATAAATCAGTTACAAAGTTTTTATCACAACGATAAATACGTGTGTTTAATTGGATTGGTGGTTCAATACTCCAAACTCGAACATCTTGTTTACCTTCTCCTGCGGCAACGTTTCCAGAAAAAACCGCAAAACCATTTTCTGGTGTGTTACCAATAGTTCTTAAATGTTGAATCATTTTTTCCAAAGCATTCTGGACATTCTTTCTAGTAGCAGCAGATTTAATGTTTGAAGCGGTTCCTTGCTCTTCTGCTAGATGTTGAATAATTTTTGTCATATCATAACCAGAAGGGATGTAAACTGTAACAAACTCTGTATGTGGAGCCTTATGGCTACGTAACTCACTTACTATTTTTTTCAGTTTCAGTTTCTCTTGTGCGGTTATCGCTGCCATGTTTATGTTAGAAATGGAGTGTGTTTATAAGAATTTTGCAATCTTTTTAATTAACTCTCCCTTGCCAAACCTTTTACCAGTATCAATCGTAATAATCTTGTGTTTTCTTTCTTTAGATTCATTTAAACAGATTTGAAAAATCTCTGCATCTAAGTTCTCACGAACCTTTTTCTTAGAATATTTTCTGTCTTGCAATCTTTTCTCAAGTTTTTTCAAATCAGAACAAGTTAAAACAATACATAAATCTACTTTCTTCAACAAATGAGAAATGTGAGAATCAACAATAAGATTCTCTCCTTTAGACTTCTCTTTAACTAACTTCTCCAACTTTTTCAAATCAATGTCATAACATTGTTTACTTCTATCGTAACCAGTAGAAATTTGTTTGTAATAATGGTGTAAGTCTAATCTAGCAAATTTTAACTTTTTCTCTAAGTATTTCGTAAGTGTGGATTTGCCAGTACCAGGCGTTCCAGTGATTGCAATAACTTTCATAGACATAATAAAACTAAAGAAGAATATAAATGTTTAGTTATCAAGCATCTTTCTTATTCTTTTTATCTTTCTGTACATGAGCTCGATGATGGTGCCTCATAAAGCGGTTAACCAAATGCTTATGCAAGATTGATTCCACAATCATGATAACAATAAATAGAACTAAAGCATATCCAATTAAGATTACTAAATCTAACCAAACATCTCCTAAAGAACCATGAAAGATAAATACTTCTCTAACTAATTTTTCACCAATTACAAACGGATTAAAATAAGTTATTTGTCTTAACCAAGAAGCAATTCCTTCTAACGGAAAAATTGTTCCTGAGAAGAATAATAAAATACTTCCTAAAGAGATTGATGCAAGCACAGCAGTTTCTTCAGAGTTAAAGATATAACCAATAACCATGCCTAAGAATGTAAACACAGATGCTACAATGAACAAGACTAATGCCACTGCTGGTAAGTCTGGCCAAGAATCTTTTAAGAAAATCATTGAAATGCCTAAAATAACGACTATTTGAACAAGAATCAAAACTAAGTTTGTTAAGTATGTTGAAATCACAAAAGTTGCTTTCTTAATTGGTAAGAAAAAGTTACGTAAAAATGCTGGACTAGTTTTTTCCATCATTACTAATGTTGTTCCTAATAACAAAGAACTAAACATAAGTACTAAAATTAAGATTGAGGGGAATAAGTAACCTAAGAATGTGTTGTCTTCACTTACTTTTTCAATTTTAGTTGTTAAGGGATTAGTAATTGTATTTGCGTCAGTAATCTTCTGTCCTTCAATTGTGTTAATGACCTCATTTAATCCCGCTTGTACGCTATCAATTGTTGTTGCACTTTCACTTAATGCACTTGTAACAGAAGCTAAATTAGAGTTTGTACTGTCTACTGCAGAGGCAGCAGCAGTTAATTTTTCTTTTGCAGCAGTTAAGTCTGCTTGCATAGCAGTAACCATAGCACCAATTCCTACACTATCACTTACATTTGATCCAGACAATTCGTCCAAAGCATCTTGTAATGGTTTCTTGATTGCAGTTTTACTTGAAGTGATGTTAGCATTATCTACCGCAGTAATTGCTTTTTCAATTTTAGTGACTGCTGTACTAAGACTGGTACTAATTCCTGCAATTGCAGTTGTATCATACACTCCTACCGGGGCATTTAAATCTAAACCAGACAAACTAGATTTTGCAGCTGCTGCTGTTGAAGATGCAGAAGATGTTTTTTCTTTCAAAGCATCAACTTCAGTTTTCTTAGCAGCAATTGTGTTTTTAGTACTTGTAATTCTTGTAAGAACATCTTGAGTAAGTTCTTGAGAGATTTCTTGTGCTTTAATGTTAAATTTACTTTTTACTGTTTCCTGAATCATCCACACTAAATTAACTTTACTTGGATCAATATGGAACGTAACTTCTTTTTGTTCATTTCCAGTTGGCTGTAAGCTTTCAGGAAGAGAAATACATGTATGGAGTGTACCTTTTTTAACATCATCAATACAATTTTCTAATGAAGACTCATACTTACTAATGCTAAACTCTTCTTCTTGTAACACTGCGATAAATGAATTTACATCTTCAGTATAAGAGGGGGCATAAATTCCAATGTTTAATCCATATTGTTCAGAAGTGTTGTAAGATAATCCTAATAATAAAATAATAATCAGTGGAGCAAAAATAATAATCAGGGCTGACGCTTTAGATCGGACTAATAGTTTAATATTCTTTTTAGTCAATAACCATAACGATCTCATAGTGCCTACCTCTTTTTTTAAATGAAATTAATTGGGAATTTTATTCTCCAATTACATCTTCTTCTTGAGCAATTTTTTCAAATACTTCATGCAAAGATGGTTTACGTAAATCTAAATCATGTAAATTTAAATTGTCTTCTTTAATCACGCTCATTAAACTATCCATAGTTTTTCCTAAAGTTTCTGGATAAATTACTAAACTATGTCCCTTATCAACAATTTTCTTGAAGTGAAGGTCTTTAATTTTTTCTAAAAGTTGTTCTTTTTCTTTTCCAGACTGAACGTTAATAGTAAGGTGATCTTTTAGATAAGGTTTTTTAACATCTTCAATCAGGCCGTGACTATGAACTTTTCCTTTGTGGACAATCGCGACTTTGTTACAAATTTTCTCAATGTTTCCTAAATTATGAGATGCAATAACAATTGTAACTCCTTGTCGGCTAACTTCATCAAGAAGACGAAGAATTTCTTTTTGTAAGATCGGATCTAAATCTGCAGTTGGCTCATCTAAAACTAACAATTTTGGTTTATGAACTAAACTACAAGAAATATCTAGTCGTTTTTGCATTCCTCCGGAAAGATGTTCTGCTAATTTCTTCTTGTGATGACTTAACTTAGTGAACTCTAATAAATTATTAATGTTATGTTCCAATGTTTTTTTATCAATTTTGTAAAGTTTCCCGAAATGGATTAAGTTTTCTTTAACTGTTAATTTTGGATAAAAAGAATTGTGTTGCGGTGTAAAACCAAAATGCCTTTTAATTCTATGCAAATTGTCATTCAGATCTTTTTCTTTTCCTTCCACTTTAGAAAAATAAACCACTTCACCTTTACTGGGTTCAATGAAACCAATAATAAGATTTAATAATGTTGTTTTTCCACTTCCGGATTGGCCAATAACTCCTAGAACATCTCCCGCTTCTAAAGTTAGATTTACATCTCTGAGAATATTTTTCTTCTTGTACTGCTTGGTCACCCCTTTTAATCTTATTAATTCCACAGCATAAAAGAATAATTATTAGTATATAAATGTTTTCTTCAATTAAACTTACTTAATCGTATCCACTAAACTTTATGTTCTTTTCTTAGTGCATGGATATAAGCAATCTGGTGCGCTTTTAATTTTATTAGAACTTTGTTATGTTTTTTCATTAAACTATGGATGTCTTCTGTGGTTTTAGTATGTTTCTTCTTATGTTTGGAACGAGCACCTTCTGTTTCTGCTTTAGTATGTTTATCAACATGTTTTTTTGCTTTCTTACTTAAACGTTTAATTCTTTTATTTAAAACAAGCAATTCTTTAGAATGAACATACAAATAACCCGCTTCATTAACTAAACCCATACAGAAAGAATTCTTTTAATGTTTATAAATTTAATTATAGTTACAATATTTTACCATTTACTTACTTTTTAATAATGATCATACAGTGATCTTTCTCCAGCGGGTCAAGAGTTTTGTAATCAATAACCGTAAATATTTTGTCAAGCGCTGTTCGAATCTTAACAAAAATGTCTTCTGGTCTTCTTTTAACGTCAATACTTCTGGCTTTTACTGCTAACAAACCATAACCGCCTTTTTTCAAATACATGTTACAATTTCTTACAAAAATGTCCATTTGATTCTTCTGAGCAATATCTTGGTAAACAATATCTGCTTGACAAACTCTTTCAATATATTCTTCTGGGTGGTTTGCGTCTGCTAAAACTGGAATTAAGTTTTTTCTTTGTTCTGCCAAGAAAACAAAATCTCTCATTACTCTCGGAGCAGGATCAACTCCAAAGATTAATCCTTCTTCTCCAACAATATCAGAAACAAAACTAGGTGTGTAACCATGGGAACTTCCTAAATATAAAACCACATCATTCTTTCTGATTCCAATGTTAGTGCAACCTTTCATAATCATTGCTGCTAACTTACTTCTTTGTGGATCAAACTCTCTGTACTCATCTTTTCCATCTCTTGAAGTTCTTTCTTCGAAATGTGTTTTTCTAGGAAGAATAGATTTAGTGAAGATTCTTTTACCTCGAGCTTCCTGATAAATTTCAAATAGTTTATGTTCTTTTATTCTTCTACTCATTTTTATTATAATGCTCCTCAACTTCTAAATAGCCCCAACCAATTGTTTGTTCCATTGTAAACCCAAGCTTTTCAACATATTCTTTAACTTCTTCTGCGGTTGGTGCTTCAATTTCTAAAAAGTGTGGGATCTTTTTCCAATTATCAATTTCAAACCGAACTTTTCCAATCGTATAAGATTCTCTGTGTTTTTTACCTTCATGAATTTTTTTCAATCCGCTTCTTTCTAATATTTCAATAGTATCTGCAAAATTGCTTGTATTAACTTCTATCTCTTCTCTCGACTTGAATACTGAACCTCTATTTGGGCCTTTAAAACAAAGTTCAACAGTTTCTCCTACCTTTCTTACTCGGATAAAACTGTCTTTCTGATATAATCTCATGTCTGGATGATCGAAAGCAAGTGCATGTATTTCTCCATCAAAAACTTTCTCTGCCCCTAAATCTAATAGTTTCTTTCTGATCTCTTCAAGATCAATGTCCAAGATTTTCACTTCAATTTCTTTCATTTTTACAACTTAACATCTAACTTTTTTTCTAATTCTTTACGATATTCTTTAGCTTTAAACTCACCTTTAAAGAAGTCTAAGCGAGTACATAACGATAATTTGTCAGCAAGCATTCTAGCAGCTCTACCTTTTTTTCTTCGTTCAGATCTTTGAATTAATGGGTGGTTTATGATTACTCCATATTTGGGACTTCGAGAACCTGTTTTAATATGTCTGAATAAAGCTTTCTCTGCTCCCAATAATTGAATTGTGGATGAGGGTAAAAGAGCTAAACGTTTTAAACTTCGGCCAAGTTCAATCAATTTAGCGCCAATAGTTGCGCCCGCTAATTCTAATAAGTTTGGACAAAACTTTTTCATTACTCCTTCCAAATAAGTTTCATGTTTCTTACGTAATCCTTGTAATTCACGAATCTGTTTAGCTAATATTAACATTTCATTAACATCTTCTTTTTTTAGGTCTGCACCCATAGTTTCTTTCAACTTTAATTCTTTCATCAAATCTTCCTTACTCTCACTAATAACCATCTCAACAAACTTTTCTTGGTTGTTCATAACATTTTCAAACTCTGGTAAATATAAAGAGAACCACTCACGAAGCCTTTTAATTAGTATATTATTTACTTTATCTAATTCGTTAACGTTAGCAATTGCTTGGATAATTAACATATCTTCTGATACAGAAGCTTTGATTCCTTTCTTAGTCAATGCTAAATTTTTCTCATAAAACTGAGTATAGTTTTCTCTATCTTTGAATTTTGACAGGACTTCATTTACTTTATTTTTAGGCAATTGTTCAAGTTTCTCACTAGATTTAGCTTTTTCAATGCTCTTACTTTTAACATCGTAAACAAACTTCCCTAATATATTAGTAAAGGAATATCTCATGGAAACTCTACAGAAACGTAAGCTATATAAACTTTCGCTTAAAAAGTATGAGTTTAGTTAGCTTTGCCAATGGAGGCACATTTTTTTCCATTGTTTGAAAAAAATAATCGTGCCGTGCAAGCTTAACTAAACACATTCCTTAAAATCGAGGGTTTTATAATGCATTTAGATAAAGTTGTTGATGGTCTGAAGAGAGGAGGCAAATTAGTTTGCCATCGTTGTAACGTTGAGTTAGATCAAGAAAAGTGGACTTCTGAATGGGATTCTAGTAATCCTAACCACCATTACAAATCTGCAATATGTGAATGTGGTAAAAAGAATTGGGTCCAAGTAGATTTTCATGGTTCTGGACATGATCGGCATTTACAAGACCCAGATAAAGTAATTGAATCTGCAATTAAGAAAGTCGCAGATGATCTGCCTAAGACACTTGGGAAATGAAGCTTCTAATGCCGAAACCTTTATAAACAAACTCGTTCCCAAGAGAGAAACACGATTATAATCAAACTACTTTCCTGAGAAAGTAAGTGATTATAGTTATGATTAGCCTGAAAAGGTGACCAACACCGAATACCGTTCTTTGTTGGAAACCAGTTAAAGGCAATTTAGGAAGTATAAACAATATGGGAAAACCACATAATCCAAGACGAGGAAGTATGCAATTTTGGCCTAGAAAAAGGTCTAGACACTCTTTAGCTAGAATTAGATCTTGGGCTGAAGAAGGCAAAACTAAACCTCTGGGTTTTATTGGTTATAAAGCAGGAATGACTCATTTGTTGGTTAATGACAACCGGCCGAAATCGTCCACAAAAGGAGAAAAGATTTCTATGCCTGTAACTGTTATTGAATGCCCACCAATGATTATGATTGGAGTTTCTTTCTACAAAAAATCTTTATTTGGAGTTCAAAAATCAACTTCTGTTTTGGCTACAAAAATACCTAAAGAAGTTTCCAGAAAAATTCAATTACCTAAAAAAATCACTAAAAAATTCGACGAAATCAAAGAATTTGACGATTTACGATTATTATTTGTATCCACTCCAAATTTAACTGGAACCGGAACGAAGAAACCCAAATTATTAGAAATTGCTTTAGGCGGTTCTAATGAAGACAAATTAGCTTTTGCTAAAGAGAATCTTGGTAAGGAAGTTAAAGTTGCAGATGTTTTTGACAGCGGTAAACAAGTAGATGTTCATGGAATTACTAAGGGAAAAGGTTTCCAAGGAACTGTTAAAAGATTTGGTGTTCCTATTAGACAACACAAATCCGAGAAAACTAAACGAGGAATTGGTAACTTGGGAGCTTGGACACCTAAAAGAGTTGACTTTAGAGTGCCTCAACCAGGTAAAATGGGATTCCACCTAAGAACCGAATATAATAAACAAATCATTAAAGTTGATAATAATGCAGCGGAAGTTAATCCTACTGGTGGATTTCAACAATATGGCTTAATCAAAAATGACTATCTATTATTAAAGGGATCTGTATCAGGTCCTAGGAAAGGTGCAATTGTATTAACAGCATCAATCCGTGCAAACAAAAAAATAACTAAAGAAGCACCAGGAGTTGCTTACATCCATAAAAAATGAAAATACCAATCTTAAGTCTGGATCAGAAAAAAACAAGTGAGAAAGAATTACCTAATCAGTTCTCCGAATCTTATCGTCCAGATCTAATTAAAAGAGCAGTTCACGCTTTACAATCAGCGGCTAGACAAGCTTACGGAGCTAAACCTGACGCAGGTATGAGACATTCTTCTGATTTAAGTAAAAGAAGAAGAAAATATCGGGGCTGTTACGGATTTGGAATCAGTAGAGTTAATCGAAAGATCTTAAGCCGAAGAGGAACTCGAATGCATTGGGTTGGAACATTTTCCCCACAAACTGTTGGTGGAAGAAGATCTCACCCTCCTAAAGCTGATAAGATTTTTGAAAAAGATATTAATAAAAAAGAAAACAGAAAAGCAATTCGATCAGCAATCGCTGCTACAATTGATAAAGAGCTTGTTCAAGGACGAGGTCATAAAGTACCTGAAAGTTATCCATTCATTATTGATTCATCTCTAGAAAAAACAGACAAAACCAAAGATGTTCAAACAATCTTGTTAAATCTTGGTTTTAAAGATGAATTATCTCGATCATTAATTAAAAAAGTAAGAGCAGGACTTGGAAAAGTTCGAGGAAGAAAATATCAAAGAAAGAAAGGAATCTTGATTGTTGTAGGGGAAGATTGTTCTTTACTAAAGGCTGCTAATAATATATCTGGAATAGATGTAGTTAAGGTTAATGCTTTGAATGCAGAATTATTAGCTCCTGGGGCAATGCCTGGAAGAGTAACTTTATGGACTGAAAACGCAATCAATATCTTAGAAAAAGATAAACTATTCAACTAATCAAATAAATTCAAACAAAAATGGCAAAAAAAACCGAAATCAAAGGAACTGAAACTCAAGAAGTGAAGGAGAATGTTAAGGCAGTTAAAGACTTTAACCCTCATGAGATTATCAAATATCCTTTATCTACTGAAAGAAGTATTCGTCAAATTGAGTTTGAAAATAGATTATCTTTTGTTGTTCATTCAAGAGCAACTAAAGGAGATATTAAAAGAGCGGTTGAAGAATTGTTCAAAGTAAGAGTTGTTAAAATTAATGTTCAAAATTCATTCACTGGGGAAAAGAAAGCTTACGTTAAACTAGGGCCAGAAAGTGTGGCTGCTGATGTAAGTGCAGACTTAGGATTAATTTAGGTATAAAAATGGGTAAACGAATCATACAACAAAGGCGAGGAAGAGGAACTGGCGCATATCGTGCACCTAGTTTTAATTACCAAGGTAAAGTTGTCCATAATAATTTAGACACTTCCGGTACTGTTGTAGATATTATTCATTGTGCTGGTCATAGTGCTCCATTAATAGAAGTACAATATTTGACTGGAAATAAAAGTTTAGCCTTTGCTCCTGAAAAAATTAAAGTTGGAGATTCAATTATTGTTGGTGGCGAAGAAATTAAGTCTGGAAACGTATTACGATTAAAAAATGTTCCCGAAGGAACTTTAGTTCATAATTTAGAATTAAGACCTGGAGACGGTGGAAAATTAGTTCGAGCAAGTGGAAGTTTTGCTAAAGTTGTAGCAAAGACTGAAAAAGCTATCAGAGTTAAATTACCTTCAAATAAAGAAAAATTATTTTTACCTGAATGTCGAGCATCTATTGGAATTATTGCTGGTGGTGGAAGATTAGAAAAACCTTTAATGAAAGCAGGAAACAGATTCCATAAAATGAAGGCAAGAAACAAATTATATCCGAAAGTATGCGGAATCTCTATGAATGCGGTGGACCATCCATTTGGTGGATGTCACAGTACTCATAAAGGAAGACCTACTTTATCTCCAAGAAGCGCACCACCTGGAAGAAAGGTTGGTAAGATTGCTCCTAGAAGAACAGGTAGGAGAAAATAAAATAAAAATAAAATAATATTAAAATATAAACTAAAAAAATAAAAAATGGCAAAAGAATTAACTTGGCACGGAAAAAGTGAACAGGAAGTAAAGGAAATGGACATTAAGGAGTTCATGAAAGTAATTCCTACTAGACAAAGAAGATCTTTGAAAAGAGGATTTACTGACGCACAAAAAGCTTTAATGAAACTTATTGAAGCTGATAGTCAGAATATTAAAACCCATTGCCGAGATTTGGTAATTATGCCAATCATGTTAGGAAAAATGATTAAAGTGTATAATGGAAAAGACTTTTTCCCGGTTACAGTTACATTAGAAATGTTAGGACATTATTTGGGGGAATTTTCACAAACCCGAAAGAGTGTAACTCATAGTTCGGCTGGAGTTGGAGCAACAAGATCAAGTAAAGCTGTTTCAGCAAGATAAATATAAAAAATAAAGATACAAAAATGACACAAAAAACAAAAGTAGAAAAAAGTGAACACGTTGCTCGGGCTAAAGTAATTAGTGCGTCAATCTCTACTAAGCATTGTGTTGAAATTTGTAAATTTTTACGATACAAAAATACTGATTTTGCTAAAGATTACTTAGAAAGTGTAATTGATTTGAAAAAACCAATTCCTTTCAAGAAGTTCAATAAAGATACTGGACATAAAGCAGGAATGGCTGCGGGAAGATTCCCTCAGAAAGCTGCTAAAGAGTTTTTGAAATTAATTAAGTCTGCTGAAGCTAATGCTCAGTTTAAAGGATTAAATACATCTGGATTAAAAATCACTAAAATTTTAGCTAATAAGGCATCAATTCCGGCTACTGGCGGTCGACATAGAAGAGGAACAAAAAGATCTCATGTAGAAATGGAAGTTGAAGAAGTTGCTGTTAAAAAGAAGGAAGTTAAAAAGAAATCTTCAAAACCTGTTGCGAAGGAAGTAAAAGAAGAGAAGCAACCAGAAACTAAAGTAGAAGAGAAAGTTGCGGAAGTTAAAACTGAAGAAGTAGCAAAAGTTGAAGAAAAAGTTGAACTACCTAAAGAAGAAATTAAAGAAACTAATAATCAAGAAAATCAAGAAGCAACTAAAGAAGCTGAAAAAGAAGTTGAGGAACAAAAAAAATGATTGAGAGAGAATTCATCGCCCAAAAGACGAAAGAGTACTACATCAAGAAGCATATTGAGTCTAAGTTAGACAAAGTTGGAATTTCCTCAATCAAATTAAAAAAGATTCCTTTGGGAGAAAAGATTATTATTGAAACTAGTAGGCCTAGTTTAATTGTTGGATCTAAAGGTTCTAACATCAGAGAACTTACTAAAACATTAAAGAAACAATTCAAATTAGAAAATCCACAAATTGAAATTAATGAAGTAAAAGACATTTTCCTTGACCCTCATATTGTTGCAGAAAGAATCTCTTCATCTTTAGAAAGATTTGGAGCAGCAAGATTCAAAGGTGTTGGTCATAAAACTATGGAGAATGTAATGAACGCTGGCGCATTAGGTGTTGAAATAATTATTTCCGGAAAAATTCCAAGTTCTAGGGCAAAGAATTGGAGATTTTATTTAGGTTACTTAAAAAAGTGCGGAGACATTGCTATTCACGGAGTAAAGAGGGCACAAACTGTTGCTTTATTGAAAAGTGGAATTATTGGAATTAAGGTTGCAATTATGCCTTCCGATTTAGTATTACCTGATCATATTGAAATCTTAGACGAACCTCAACAAATTGTTGAAGAAACAGAAGTTGAGAAAAAACCAGCTAAGAAGAAAGCTACAAAGAAAAAAACTGCTACTAAAAAGAAACCAGCTAAGAAAAAAGAAGCTAAGGTTGAAGAAGTTGCAAAAGTAGAAGAGAAAGTTGAAGAAAAAACTGAAGCGGTTGCAACTAAAGAAGTTAAAGAACCTGTTGTTGAAGAAACAGAAACAAAAACAAAAGAAGAAGTTACTGAAAAAACTCCTAATCAAGAAACCGTTCCTGAAGAATCTGAGAAGAAAGAAACAGAACAAAAAGAAGAAACTAAAGAAGAAACTAAAGAAGAGGAACCTAAGCAAGAATGAAAATCACTAAAGAATTAAGGGAATTATCTCCTGAAGAACTGAACACAAGAATGGCTGAGTTTAGAACAGAATTACTTAAGTTAAGTGTTGAAGTTGCTAGTGGAGCAAACCCTTCCAGTCCTGGAAAGATCAAGCAAGTGAAAAAGAATGTTGCAAGAATATTAACCTTACTCAAAGAGAAAGAGAAGGGGGTTAACTAAAAAAATATGGTAGGTGTATGTAATCAATGTGGGCTACCACAAGACCTTTGCGTTTGTGAAACAATCGCACGGGAACAACAAAAAATCAAAGTGTTTATCGAGAAAAGAAAATTTGGCAAGAAGTATACCATCATCACTGGGGTTGGCAAGGAAGCTAACATTGATGAAATACTTAAAACCTTAAAAACCAAGTTTGCTTGTGGCGGGACTGCTAAAAACGGTCAAATGGAACTACAAGGCAACCACAAGTTGAGAATCAAACAAACTTTAGTGGATCTGGGTTTTGCTGAAGAAACAATCGAGATTGCTTAATCAGATGAAAAAAACAATTTATCCTAACGAACTGGTTGGGGAAGAAATTGAAATCATTGAAGCAAAAAACACTTACAACTTATCAATCAAAGGCAAGGTTGTTGACGAAACAAAAACAACTTTGAAAGTTGAACAAAACGGTAAGTTTAAAACGTTATTGAAAAATAACATCACAATCAAGTTGATCAAGTCTGGAAAAATCATCTCCGGGCAAGAGATTGCTAAGCGACCAGAAGAACGGTTGAAAGGCAGATAAAAACAATCAAAAAACTGAAACGAAAAATGAAAAAAGAAATACTTGGTGCAAAAGCACCTGGAAAGGAATGTACTGACCAAAAATGTCCATTTCATGGGCAGATTAATGTAAAGAATGAACTATTCAAAGGAACAGTTGTTAAGAAAGACATTAATCACTCTGCTACAATTGAATGGAGTAGACAACATTATGTTCCTAAATTTGAAAGATATGAAGTTAGGCGTAGTAGAATGAGAGTTCATAACCCTGCTTGTATCGATGCAAATATTGGTCAAACCGTTTTAGTTGCCAAAACTCGACCAATCAGTAAGACAAAAAATCATGTTATTATCAAAATCATTGAAGCTGAAGAATCTAAGGGGACTAAGAAATAAAAATGAAAGCACTAAGCAGTAAAATAACAAAAGCACTACCTTCACAATGTCAATTAGGTACTTGTGATAACTCTGGTGCTAAGTTAATAAAAATAATTGCAGTAAAAGGACATAAGACTGTTAAAGGTAGAATTCCTGCTGCTGGTGTTGGCGATTTAGTTTTTGCTTCAGTTAAGAAAGGAAAATTAGAAATGAGAAAAACTGTTGTTCCTGCGGTAATTGTTAGACAAAAGAAAGAATACCGAAGAGCTGACGGAACTCGAATTAAATTTGAAGATAATGCAGCAGTTGTGTTAAAAGATCTTAAAGGAAACCCAAAGGGAACAATCTTTAAAGGTCCAATTGCTAAAGAAGCGGCAGAAAGATGGCCAGCAGTAGCTAAAGTGGCTAAAATAATTGTTTAAGGTTAAAAAATGGTAAAAACAAGTTTTGCAAAAACATGGAATAAAAGTACTCAACCTAGAAAGCAACGTAAGTATAGGTATAATGCTCCATTACATGTTAAACAAAAAATGGTACATGTTCATTTATCTACAGAATTAAGAAAGAAGTACAGTTTCAGAAATGTACAACTTAAAGCTGGAGATAAAATTAAAGTTTTACGTGGTAAGTTTGCTAAGAAAGAAGGTAAAGTGGACAAAATCAGTTTAAAAAATGAAAAAGTTTACGTGGCTGGTATTGAAACTATCAAGAAGGAAGGAACAAAATTACCTATTGCATTAAATGCAACCAACTTAATGATTATTGAATTAGACTTGAGTGATAAAAAAAGAAAACAGAAATTAGAAAGCAAAGGTAAGACTGAACCTAAAGCTGAAGTTAAATCTGAATCAAAAAAAGTAGAATCAAAAGTAGAGGAAAAGAAATAAAATGAAAAATCACTTGAAAAGAATCGCATCCCCTCATACCTGGGTTATTGATCGGAAAAGTTCCGTTTTTATTACTAGGCCTAAACCTGGAGCTCATAAAATGGGTAGTGGTTTACCACTTGGTGTTATTTTAAGAGACTTTTTAGGATTATCTACTACTATGAATGAATCAAAGAAAGTGCTTAACAATAATGATATCTTAGTTGATGGAAAAAGAAGAAAAGATTATCGTTACATTGTTGGTTTATTTGATGTGATTACTATTCCAATTCAAAAGAAATCTTTCAGATTAATGTTTAATAAGAAAAAACAAATTGTTATCAACGAAATTAGTGATACAGAAAGTTTAATTAAACCTTGTAAAGTTGTAGGTAAGACCATCTTAACAAAAGGAAAGATACAATTAAACTTACATGATGGTAAGAATATCATTAGTGATACTAAAGTTAAAGTTGGGGATACCTTATTATTATCATTACCAAAATTAGAAGTTAAAGAAGTGTTACCTCTTGAAAAAGAAAGTACAGTTTACTTAATTGATGGAAAACATTGCGGTGATGTTGGATTATTCAAAGAAATTAGAAAAGAAGAAGCAATTTATACTAAAGATAAAAAAGATATCGAAACTGCAAAAGAATATTTATTTGTAGTGGGCAAAAAAAAATCAATGATTGAAATTAAAAATTAACTGAAAAAATGGAAAAAAACAATAACCCAATGATGGAAATTAGAATTAGCAAAGTTACCTTAAATATTGGTGCAGGTAAGAACGAAGATTTGCTAAAGAAAGGTATTGTTTTACTGAAAAAGTTATCACCTTTAACTCCTGTTAAAACTTTTACTCAGAAAAGAATTCCTGGTTGGGGATTAAGACCTGGCTTAGCAATTGGTTGTAAAGTAACTGTTCGTAAAAACACTGAAGAATTACTTAAAAGATTGTTAGTGGCTAAAGAAAATATATTAAAAGAAAAATGTTTTGATAATAATGGAAACTTTTCTTTTGGAGTTCCCGAATATATTGATATTGAAGGATTAGAATACGACCCAGATTTAAAGATTCTGGGCTTAGAAGCAGCAGTAACTTTGGAAAGACCAGGATTTAGAATTAAGAAAAGAAAAATTTCCAATAAAGCAGTTGGTAAAGATCATTTAATCACTAAAGAAGAAGCAATCGAGTTTGTGAAGAGCAAACTTGGTGTGGAGGTTGAGTAAACAAAATGACTACTAGTGACTATAAAAAAGCATTCAAACAACTGAACGCTAAACCAATTAAAAAATTAAAGTATATCAAGTTTAATCAACCTAAAGAGCGATCTTGTGGAAGAGCTTTGAGAAAATGTCGGAACTGTGGCCGGAATGGTGGCCATATTAACAAATATGGTTTACATTTGTGTCGACAATGTTTCCGAGAAATGGCTTTAGGATTAGGTTTCAAAAAATACAGTTAAGAATAAGAGGATAAATTAAGAAAATGTTAAACGACCCATTGGCAGCAACGTTAGCGAAAATAATGAACGCAGAGAAAGTAGGAAAGAAGAATGTAGTTGTTAAACCGGCCTCTAAGATAATTAAAAAGATCTTGGCAATGATGAACGAGAATAATTACACTGGCGAAGCTACAGAAATTACTTCAGAGCGAGGTGGAGAACTGAATGTTAACCTATTAGGCAACCTTAATGGTTGTGGTGTAATCAAACCAAGATTTTCAACTAAACAAAATGGATTTGAGAAATGGGAGAAACGTTACTTACCAGCTAATAACTTTGGATTACTTTTTGTTTCAACCCCAAAAGGAATCATGACTCAAGATCAAGCTAAAGAGAAAAAGATGGGCGGAAAACTATTAGCCTATTGTTATTAATCATACTAAACAGAAAACAAAAATGAAAGCAGACTTAAAAAAAGAAATTGAACTTCCTGACGGAGTGACTGTACAGTTGAATGGGGCAGTTTTAACTATAAAAGGAGCTAAAGGAGAAGTTAATAGGGATTTTATTCATCCTAAAGCAAATATTTTAGTTGAACAAAATAAAATTGTTTTGTCTGCTTTGAAAGCAACTAAAAGAGAAAAAACATTATTAGGAACAATGGTCTCTCATATTAAGAATATGATTACTGGTGTACAAGAACCTTTTACTTACAAAGTTAAAATTTGTTCTGGTCACTTTCCAATGAATGTAAGTGTTTCAGGTAAAGATTTAGTTGTTAAAAACTTTTTGGGAGAAAGTGTCCCTAGAAAAGTTGAATTAATTGAAGGAACAAATGTTAAAGTTAACGGTGATGAGATTGTTATTGTTGGCGTAGATAAAGAAAAAGCTGGACAAATGGCAGCAAGAATTGAAAACCTATGTCGAATTACTAATCGTGATACTAGAATATTCCAAGATGGATGTTATATCACCCATAAAGCTGGAAAAGATTTAAACTAAACATAATAAAGATATAATAAAGGCAATAAGATGGAAACTAAAAAAATGTTAGAAGTACGGGAAAAAATTCGGAAAACTAGACCTAAATTCGTAGTTAAGGAATCTAAGTTTTCAGCGCGAGTAAAGAGTAGATGGCGTTTCCCTAGGGGTAAACATTCAAAAGTTAGACAAATGCATAAAGGAAGACCATTATTAGTTAATGTTGGAAGTAGATCTCCTCGACTTGTAAGAGGATTAAACAAAGTGGGATTAGAAATTGTTGCTGTTAGTAATAAAAATGAATTGTTAAGTTTGAATAAAGAAAAACAATCTGCTTTGTTAACAAACATTGGTAATAAAAAAAGATTAGAATTATTAGAATTAGCTAAAGAAAACAAGATCCATTTATCTAATGTTAAAGATATTGAAAAAACTGTTGAGAAAATCAAATCTAGCTTCGATGCAAGAAAAAAGTTGAAATCAGACAAATCTCAGGCGAAGAATAAAAAAGAAACAGAAAAGAAGAAGAACGCTGAAGAGAAAAAGAAAAAGGAAGAAGAAGAGAAAATAAAAGCTGAAAAGAAATCTATCGAAGAAACTGTTGAAGATAAAAAGGAAAAGATTAAAGAAGAGAAGAAAGAGTCGGAAAAGACCATCATTAAAAAACAATAATCAAAAATATAATAACTAAACATAACGATAAAAATGAAAAGCAAAAAAAGACTGGCTGGAGAAATCCTGAAAGTATCACCAAAGAAGATTAGTTTTGTAGCTGATGCTTTAGAAGATATTAAGAAAGCAATTACTCGGTCAGATTTAAGAGGATTAATTGCTATTAAGAAGATTGTTAAAAGTAGAAAAAATCAACAATCTCGTGCAAGAGCAAGAAAAATAGCAACTCAGAAAAGAAAAGGTCGACAAAAGGGTCAAGGTAGCAAAAAAGGAGCTAAACATGCAACCGTAACCAAGAAAGAAAAATGGATGGCTAAAGTAAGAATTCAAAGAAGACTGTTAAAAGAATTAAGAGATAAGAAATTAATTTCAACCGGTAATTACCGATTACTTTATCGTAAAGTTAAAGGTGGTTTTTTTAGAAATAAGAGACACATTAAACTTTATTTAACTGAATATCATTTGATTGAGGAAAAAAAATAATTAAACAATGGCAACTAAAAAACCAAAAACAATTCCTTATAGAAGGAAAAGAGAAGGAAAAACTAACTATACCAAAAGGTTAAAGTTATTACTTTCAAAGAAACCAAGATTGGTTGTAAGATTAACAAATACTCAGGTTATTGCTCAGTTAATAGAATTCTCTAGTGAAGGAGACAAAGTTTTAGTTAGTGTTGATTCTTCTACATTAAAGAACATGGGTTGGAATCATTCTTTTAAGAATCGATCTGCTGCTTATTTGGCTGGTCTTTTATTAGGAAAGAAAGCTGTAGAAAAGAAATTGGAAGGAGCAGTTTTAGACACAGGATTCAAATTATTAATGAAGAAAGGCAAGTTAACTGCTTTCCTTAAGGGAGTAATTGATTCAGGATTTACTGTTCCTTACGGAAGTGAAGAAATCTTCCCTGATGAAGAAACTATTGCAGGTAAACATATTATTAATCAAGAAAAGATTACTGAAGAATTTAATCAAGTTAAAGCAAAGATAATGGGATAATACTAAAAATGGCTGAAGAAAAAACAAAATCTGCTGGAAATGCAAGAAATACAGGGAATGCAAGAAATGCTGGAAATGCAAGAAACGCAAGAAATCCTAGGAATTCAAGAAATACAAAGAATGCACGGTATTCTAGACCCAGAGAAGAACCTCGGCCACTTTCAGAAACTTGGACACCTAAGACTCAATTAGGAATCGAAGTAAAGAAGGGCGAAGTTACAGATATTGAACAGATTTTTGCTCAAGGAAAAATGATTCTGGAAGCAGAGATTGTTGATATGCTTTTACCAAACCTGGAAGACGAGTTATTATTAGTTGGACAAGCTAAAGGTAAATTTGGCGGTGGTCAAAGAAGAATTTTTAGACAAACCCAAAAGAAAACTAAAGAAGGAAATAAAATTCACTTTTTAACTTATGCAGCTGTTGGAAACAAAAATGGCTATGTTGGCGTTGGAACAGGAAAAAGTAAAGAAACAGTTCCCGCAAGAGACAAATCAAAACGTAAAGCTAAATTAAATTTAATGAGAGTTAGAAGAGGATGTGGAAGTTGGGAATGTAATTGTAAACAACCGCATTCAGTTCCATTTGCTAGCAGTGGTAAGTGTGGTTCCGTTGAAGTTACTTTAATGCCCGCTCCGAAAGGAAAAGGACTTTGTGTAGAAAAAGAATGTGCAAAGATTTTAGAGTTAGCTGGGATCAAAGATGTTTGGAGTAGAACATCTGGACAAACTAAAGTTAAAGTTAATCTAATTGCGGCATTAATGGATGCTATTAAGAATTTATCTCAAGTTAAACTTAAACCAGGTGATATTGAAAAGTTAGGAATTGTTGAAGGTAAAATGAAATCTGACGACGAAGAACTCCCTACTGTTGCTGTTGAAGCGGACTCAGAAACCGAAGTGGCTGAAGAGAAAACTGAAGAAGTTGCTGTTGAAGAAGCAAAAGAAGAAGAGAAGGTAGAAGTTAAAGAAGAAAAGACTCCTGATCAAGCTGAACTAACTGAAGCGGAAGCAGATTCAGAAGCAAGTGAAGAAGAGAAAGAGGAATCAAGTTAAAATGACTCAAGAAGAAAAAGTTCAAACAACTGAACCTAAGACTGAAGTTAAAACTGAAGTTAAGAAAGAAGCTAGTGTTAAGGAGACTCCTAAAAATACTAGTGGAAAGATAGCAATAGTTTTAGTTCGTGGAATTGTTGGATTACCTCAACCAGTTAAAGACACATTATTTTTACTTAATATAAACAGAAAAAATCATTGCGTTGTTGTTAAAAACAGTCCCGTTAATTTGGGTATGATCAAGAAAGTAAAAGATTATGTTACTTGGGGAGAAATCTCTGATGATGTATATAATCAGTTAGTTGAGAAACGTGGAGAAGAATACGAAGGAAGATTATCTGATAGCAAAAAGAAGTATAATTATAAAACGTTAGACATCAATGGTAAAAAATATAAAAGATATTTCAGATTAAATCCGCCAAGAAAAGGTTTCGGCCGAAAAGGTATAAAGATTGCTTTCAAAGTTGGTGGAGGATTAGGAGATAGAAAGGAAAAGATGAATGATCTGATCCTAAGAATGTTATAATTATTTAAGGAAATAAAAAAATGGTAACTAATAAAGCAAAAAAAGTAACTAAGTACAGAAGTCATACTACTCATGGCGGCGGTCATCGTAAGAAAAGACGTGGCGCTGGTTCCCGAGGAGGAAGAGGAAATGCAGGTACTGGTAAAAGAGCAGGACAGAAGAAAGCAGGTATCTCTCGAAAGTTAGGGAAACATGGATTTACTAGTAAAAGTAGAACTAGAGTAAGATCTATTAATGTTAACTATTTTACTGAAAAAGTTATGGAAAAGTTGGTTGCTAATAACAAAGTTAAAAAAGAGGGAGAACTTTACATTATTAATCTGGCCGATTTAGGTTATCAGAAACTACTTGGAACGGGTCAAACTAAATTTAAACTTAAGTTATCTGTTGCTAAGTTCACCGCAAAGGCAGAAGAAAAAATCAAATCTGCAGGTGGAGAAATAGTTTTTGGTACCGTTGAAGAAACTAAAAAAGCAATTAAAGAAGAAAACAAAACTCAATCTTAAAAATGTCTATCTTAGATACAATTAGTAGGTACTTACCAGAGGTAAGAGGACCGAAACAAAAAAGATTACCATTTAAAGAGAAACTAAAATGGACTTTGGTTGTTCTGGTTATTTTTTATGTGATGGGAATGATTCCATTATTTGGGTTAGGTAAAAACGCTTTATCTCAATTTGAATTTTTATCAATTATTTTAGGTGCATCTTTTGGAAGTATTATTTCTTTAGGAATTGGTCCGATTGTTACTGCATCTATTGTATTACAATTATTGTCGGGAACGGGAATATTAAACATGGACATGACTACTACTGAAGGTAGGCAAAGGTTCCAAGGGTTACAAAAGATTTTGGCAATCTTCTTTATTGTTTTTGAAGCAATAATTTATGTCGCTATGGGTGGTTTAGCTCCTAGTGATGCTTTCATGGGGACACCAATATTTTTTCAGTTAGAAATGTTGTTAATGTTCCAGTTAATTCTAGGTGGAATTGTAATTATGTTTTTGGACGAAGTTATTAGTAAATGGGGTTTTGGTTCTGGTATTTCGTTATTTATTGCGGGTGGAGTAGCTCAGCAAATTTTAATTAGGTTACTTAGTCCTTTCACTGCTAGTGGAATTCAAGGAGGAGCAGTTGGATTGGGATACCCTTTTGGGATAGAACCAGCTTCTGGAAAGATCTGGGAAATATTTTATGCTTTAAGTCAGAATGATTTACAATTGTTTGGATTGGCATTCGCTTCTATATTAGCTACGGTGATTGTATTCTTAATTTGCGTTTATGGGCAAGCAATGAAAGTTGAGATCCCGTTATCTTTTGGAAAAGTACGTGGTTACGGAATGAGATGGCCATTAAATTTCTTTTATACATCTAACATTCCGGTTATTTTAGTTGCTGCACTGATGGCAAACATACAATTAGTAGCTAGTTTACTGGAGAAGTGGGGTCATCCTTGGTTTGGAACTTTTTCTGGAAACACGCCAGTTAGTGGTTTAGTTTATTGGGTACATTCTCCTGACATTTTACAGAATGTTATTAAAGGAAGTTTTGTTTGGAGTATGTTGGGACAAGCAGCAATTTATATTATCATTTTTATTTTAGGTTCAGTGTTGTTTTCTGTATTTTGGATGCAGACTGCTAACATGGATGCTAAGAGTCAAGCTAAACAGATATTATCTTCTGGTTTACAGATCCCTGGTTTTAGAAGGGATGAACGGGTTTTGGAAAGGATTCTGAAAAGGTACATTTGGCCATTAACTATTGTCGGTGGAGCAGCTATTGGATTATTAGCAGCACTTGCTGATTTGACTGGTGCATTATCGCGAGGAACTGGTATTTTATTAGCTGTTATGATTGTCTATAAGTTGTATGAAGAAATTGCTAAGCAACATATGATGGACATGCATCCTGCTATGAGAAAGTTCATGGAGTGAGGTTTAATTCTATTAGAAACGCAGCAAATCCATAACCTTTATATATAATCCTTTAATAAAAACTATAAAATGGCTTTTGAAAATGTATTAGATCCGGTGTTTAATCCGATACTACAACCTTTACTAAATAAGAGTCCGTTCTTGGCAATCTTAATCTTGGCTGTAGTAATTTCTGTAGTAATTGTTATTGTTTACAAATTAATGACCGATCAAGTCAAAATGAAAGAAATGAAAGATCAGCAGAAAGAATCTCAAAAGAAGATGAAAGAACTTAAAGATAATCCTGCTGAGATGATGAAAGTTCAGAAAGAAGCAATGAAAATGAACATGGAATATATGAAAAAGTCTTTCAAACCAACATTAGTTACTATGATCCCTATCTTATTAATCTTTGGCTGGATGGCTGGTCACTTTAGTTATGATCCTATTCTTCCTGGTGAAACTTTTAATATTACCGCAGATTTCTTGGAAGGTATCAAGGGAGAAGCCGAACTTATCCCGGATGCTGGGATGGAACTGATTAGTGAAGCCAAACAAGAAGTATCTGGGGCTAAAGTGAATTGGAAACTGAAAAGCACGGCCGGAGAGCATGCCATTAAAGTTAAAGTCGGTGATTCGATCGAAGAAAAAGAAATTTTAATTACAACAGAAGTTAAGGTTGCTCCCATATCTAAAGCGTATGAACATTCAGACATTAAATCTATTACAATTAATTACGATCAGTTAAAACCATTAAATCATTTATTTAGTGATGGTGAAAAACAAGCTAGTTTGTCTATCTTTGGCTGGCAACCTGGTTGGTTAGCTCTTTACATCATATTTTCATTGATCTTTAGTATGGGATTAAGAAAATTATTAAAGATTTACTGATTTATTTTTTTAAATATTTAATTTAATATTTAACTTAAGGGAGGGGAAAAATGACACATTTTGAGAAGAAAGAAGAAAGTGATTCAACAAGTCACGAAAATAAAAATCATCATGAACACAGTAAACACCATGAACATCATGAACCTAAAACGGAAGTTTATCACGATCATAAACACAAATCCGAGGTTCATAAACCACATGGCGAGAAAAAGAAAAAAAGTATGAAAGTTAATTTATGGAAAGTTTTTACGGGAGTATTAGCAATATTATTATTAGTTTCGTTATACTTTAATTTTAGTGGAACTGCTTTTTCTTCAGAAGAAACAGTTGCAACTGAAACTCTTGGATTTGTTAATAGTGTACTATTACAAGGACAATCAGCAGCAAAGTTGCTAACTATTGAAGAAAAGTCCGGTTTGTATAACATGAAATTAAGCCTTTCTGGACAAGAGATTGACAGTTACGTTACTAAAGATGGAGAAATATTCTTCCCACAAGGTTTAATGACTAATGAGGAAGTTGAAACTTCTGATGCTTCTGCTCAGGCAGCCGCAACTGTTGATGTTCCTAAAACTGATAAGCCAGTAGTCGATTTATTTGTAATGTCACATTGTCCTTACGGAACTCAAGCAGAGAAAGGAATCTTACCAATCGTAAATTTATTGGGAGATAAAGTTGACTTTGAGTTGAAGTTTGTTAATTATGCAATGCATGGTAAGAAAGAACTTGACGAACAGCTTAACCAATATTGTATCCAGAAAGAACAAAATGATAAGTTTAATGCTTATTTGGAATGTTTCTTAGGTGCTGGAGATGGTGAAAGTTGTTTAACTTCTACTGAAGTTGATGTGGCTAAAATGAAATCTTGCGTTGATAAGGCTGATAAAGAATTTAAGATCTCTGAACTTTTTGCTGATCAAACATCTTGGCAAGGGGGAAAGTTTCCTCAGTTTAACACCCACGATCAAGAAAATGAGTTGTATGGCGTTCAAGGAAGTCCAACTTTGATTATTAATGGTGTTAAGGTTTCTTCCGCTAGGAGTCCAGCTGCTTATTTAGACACCGTTTGTGGTGCTTTCTCAGAGCAGCCTGTTGAGTGTACTGAATCAACTGGGGTAAGCACAGAAACTTACCAACCTGGATTTGGTTACGAAGCAGGAACAGCTACAGCAGCAAGTTGTGGTTAGTTTTTTATTTTTTCTTTCTTTTTTCTTAGTAAACTTTATAAACCACATTCTTTCTGGGTATAATAAGTCCCAAGTGGACGATTCGGAGGCGACTCGAGTCATATATTGATTCTAATTAGCTTCTTAAAATAACATAAAGGTGAAATAAACATGCCAAGAGGAATGCATAAATCGAGAACATTAAGACAAGTATTCGTTAAAACTCCCGGTGGAAAGACTGTAAAACATTTCAGAAGAAGAAAACCATCTAAGACAATTTGCGGATCTTGTAAAAAAGAATTAAAGGGAGTACCTAAAGATATCCCTTCAAAAGTGAGAGCAATACCAAAATCTGCAAGACGACCAGAGCGACCTTATGGTGGCGTATTTTGTTCAGCTTGTACTAGAAAGTTATTACAACAAAAGGCTAGGGAGGGAGAAAAATGAGTTTATTCCAAGTAGGACGATTAGCAGTGAAAATCGCAGGCCGTGACGCAGGAAGAAAGTGCGTAATTGTTGAACTAATTGATCAGAATTTTGCAGTTATTGATGGTGATGTAAGAAGGAAAAAAGTTAACCTTAGACATTTAGAACCGTTAACACAAACTGTTGATCTTAAAGACAAAGCTTCTCATGATGAAGTTAAGAAAGCTTTTGAAAAGTTGGAATTACCGGTTTGGGAAAAGAAAAGTAAAACTCCAGCCCCAAGAGTAAAGAAGACTAAAAAAGTTAAGGCAAAACCCGCTACAGAGAAAAAGGTTAAGAAAGAAACTAAGAAAGAAGAGAAAACTGTAGAAAAGAAGGAAGTGCCTAAGACCGAAGAGAAGCCTGTTGAGAAGCCAGTAGAAGAAAAAGCTGCAGAGAAGAAAGAGTAATTTCTTTTATTTATTTTTTTATTTTTTATTTTCTTTTAAAACTTCAAACAATTTCTCAAGATCCAATTCCATTCCAACAACTGGAACAACTAATTCCCAATTGTTAAGAACTTTTGGAGACAATTCTCCGATAAAGCCAACAATAATATCTTTAATAATAATTTCACCAACCCTACCCAATATAAAACTAGGATGCGAAGTTTCTTTTACAGAAAATTCTAATCCTAAAGAACCCATTAAAGCAGCTAAGATTTGCCTAACCTCAGTAAAGTCAGTTTTCTCATGACAAATAGTAATCCCTAAGTGCTCAGTTTCAACAACTTTCGTTTCAGTATCTCCTGAAACAAAAGTTCTTCCAATCTCAAAAATGTTTTGTGGATATTCGTGATGCTGATTATCTTTTAAATTTAATAATAAGCTTGGTAAAATCCAATTTCTGAGATGGTTATGTTCACCTAATGCATTCTTTAAAGGAATAATCTCATTTTCTAAAAGCATTTTCTCATTAAGGTTTTCTTTAGTAATCAAATGATAATTCTTAACTTCTAATAATTTTAATCCTACTAAGATCTCTCTAATTTTTTTAGAAAACTTTTCCAAAGGATCTTCTTCTGCTACAGTTGCAACGTTGGGAATTGTTTCTTCAAAGTTTTCATAACCATAAGCAATAGCAATATCTTCAGCTAGGTCTACTTGGTGTAAAATGTCTGAACGATAAGCTGGAATCATCACAATTCCATTTTCATAACCGTAACCCATTTTTTCAAGTTGGGTTTTAGCTTCTTCCTCAGAAAGATTCAACCCTAACCACTTGTTGATATATCTTAAATCTAATTTCATCTTTTCTGGAGTTAAATCTGGACTTGTTTTTTTACTGTCTGGGTAATCTAATTCTAATGAATAAATTTCACCACCCATCTCTGCAAAAGCAGTAACGACCATATTCAAACATTTACTTAACACTTCATAATCAAATCCAGAACATTCAATAAAAACTTCTTTAGTTTCTTCAGTAATCTTTCCTAGATTATCTGAATTAATAATTGGGGGCATACTTAGAACCTGATTATTATTATCTACAAAAATTGGGAACTTATCTTGTCCTTCTAACAAATGGCCAAATTCTCTTCCAGTTTTATGTTGAGATAATATTTGCAAACCAGTCATTTCTTTATTTGCTTCTAAAGGTTGAAACTTAATCTTATTTGGGTCTTCTGCTTTGTAGGTTATTGGGAAACCAATCTTTTCCATTGGATACACACCAAGGGCCATCTTCTTTCTATTTCTGCCATAAGTGATATGTAACTTTTCTTGGATCTGAATTATTTCTTTTATTTTCTCATCATCAAAATTAATATTCTTTATAATTGCACAAGCAGTATAGGGACGAACTACTTTGACAGATTCCTCAACAATTACTTTTTGTCCTGAGCTTTTAATGTCATAATATTTTAATCCGACTTTTTCTCCAATGAAACTAGAGAATGCTCTAGCGAACCCTTGAACTGATAATAGGTCCGGCCGGTTAGGAAATATTTCTACAGTAATTTCATTACCTTCAATAGATTCTAAATCCGTTCCTAACATACTAATTCTATCTTTAAGTTCTTCTAGTGGGAGTTCTTTTCCTACTAGTTGTTCAAATACTTTCTTGTTTAGTGTTATAGTTGGCATTTTGTTTTTCTCTGTTCTTGGTGATTATTTTAAACTAATGTTGGTACATCGATAAATTCTACTTCAACATTAAACTTTTCTTTTAACAAAGGCATTAAAGCTTTAACTCCAAACACTTCTGTTTCATAATGTCCACCAAAGATTACATTAATTTTATTTTCTTTAGCTAAGTGATGTAAATATTGTGAAGATTCTCCAGTAATATAAAGATCTACACCTTTTTGAATTGCTTCAAATGTATTTTCTGCTGCTCCTCCAGAAATGATGGCAACAGTTTTTATTTCTTTTTTTCCAAAATCTAGACTTCTTGTTTTCATTCCATTTTCTTCTAATGCTTTTTTAACATCTTCTAATGTTCCAGAAAATTCTCCTTGATATCCAATTGTTTGGTTGTGATGTTCTCCAAATGGTTTAATTTTTTTTAACTTTAGAATATTTACAATTTGAATGTTGTTGCCATGGATTGGATGTGCATCTAATGGTAAATGTGCACAATAAACAGCAATATTATTTTCAATTAAGAACTTAACTCTTTCATAATGGTGTCCATTAATATGTGTTAATCCTTTATACATCATTCCGTGATGTGTGATTAACATTTGACAGCCAGCTTCTTTAGCTTTTTCAAATGTTTCTAGGCTTGCATCTACTGAAAAACCAATCTTTTTGATTTCTTCTGTATTTTCTACTTGTAAACCATTATTGGCATAATCCTCAAAGTCTTTGGTCTTCAATTCTTCGTTTAAAAATCCGCTTATTTCTTTTGCATTTACCATTTTTATTCTATTACCAACTCCTTAAAATTTGTTTCTTCATCAAGTTTACGACAGAATCTTAATGATTCCTCTTCGCCAATGATTAATTCTGCAGTTGTGTAAATTACGCATCCTTCTTTAAGATGTCCCCCAATAACATTTCCTTCTTTATCAGATAAAGAAATATGTAGGTGTAAACCATCTTGTGATAAAGTCCCCACTAATGAAACAATTTCAAACTTTTCATTGTACTCTTTTATAACTTCTTCATCTGCTAATCTTAACTTTGCTTTCTTTAAACTTCCAACACAGCTGACAATAAAACCCGCAGAAATGTTTTTTTCTTTAGTGAGTAGATTTAATTCTTTCTTTAGATCCATTTCTGGTTTTAATCTTAATGCATAACTTTTCATTTTAACCATACCTTCATTTCTCTAATTTGTTTTAAATCGTTTTTATATAATTCTCTAATATCCATTATTTTCCAATATTCTGAAATGATTCTGCCCATTCCCTGTCCCCAAGCTAAAACAGGGCATTCAAATCCTAATAATGGTTTAACAACTTCTGGCCGGAAAATTCCTGCTCCACCTAATTCGACCCATTCTTTCTTTACAGGATGAAACACATCCACTTCTACACTTGGTTCTGTATAAGGAAAATGTGCTGGTCTCATTCTTACTTTTGAGAACCCCATCTTTTGATAAAACTCTTTTAAGTATCCTTTCAGATGTTTCAAATTAGCATTTGGATCAATTACAATCCCTTCAACTTGATAAAACTCAAATAAATGTTTCCAATCAAGAGCTTCGTTTCTAAAAACCTTATTCACAGAAAAGAATTTTGCAGGAAGGTCTTCTTTTTTAAGTCCAGCAATAGTTTGTGCAGATAAAACTGTGGTGTGTGTTCTCAACATAATTTTTTCTGCTTCTTCTTTTGAATATTTACTTTGCCATCCTTTACTATTAGTTTCTCCACCGGTTTCATGGACTTCTTTAATTTTCTCCCAGAATTCTGGCAGCTTAGCTTTTCCATTTAGATAAAACGTATCTTGCATTTCTCTTGCTGGATGATCTTGTGGAACAAACAATGCGTCTAAATCCCAGAAAGCAGATTGAACATAATTTCCAGTCATTTCTTTAAAACCAAGGTCCATCCAAATTTGTTTAATATAATCAACTGCATCATTAACAAAATGTTTTTTTCCCATTTGAACTTTAGGAACATTAATCTCAACATCATAGGCCCGGAATTGTTTATCTTTCCAACTACCTGTTTTTAACATTCCAGTTGTTAATCTGTTAACAAATTCTCCCGACAAATCCTCGTTTGCTAACTCTTTTCCTAATTCTGTTAGTTCAATAGTTAATTTCTTTTCATCTTCAACTTTAAGAAAACTTTTCCTTTTCTTTAACTCATCAAAAGCTAGTTTTTCAACATCTTTGACAGAAGACAAATCAAGCGGAAATTCTTTTTCCAAAAACTTTTCTTCATAAGTTCCTTCTTTAAGAATTTTTTCTGCTTGTGATCCTAATTTAATCATTAATTCTTCTTCTTTTTTAACTTCAATTGCTAGTTTTCTTTTTAATAAACCAATACAGGCATTAAGTTCTTCTCGTTCTAATTTGGTTTTTTCAGCAACAACTGTTAATGATTGAAATTCTTCAGATAATGATTCTAAGAACTTTCTTTCTGGGAATCCTTCCTCTTTATACTTTAAGCCATTTGAATCTAAAATCACAATCTTTTTCTCTTCCTTGTTAACTTTAACAACTTCTTTATTCTCTAACCATTGCAAAGCTCGCATGACTTCAATTTCTTGCAATTTAGAGGCTTTAACAATTGCAGATAATTCAGTATTCTCTTTTAAAACAGGTAATACTTTTCTCTCTAAATCGTGCAATTTTGAGATTATTGGTTTTAAGTCCATATTAGAAAATGTGAAGGGCTATTTATTTATAAAATCTTCTTTAAAATAGACTAGATATTAAAATAAAAGAGAAAAAAGAAAAAGGTAAAAATTTACTTCTTGTTCCAAGAGTCAGTAAACATTTGATCCATTGCAGTTGCGAAGTAAGGTGTTTTAACCCAAACGCCCAAATCATAAGAAGGATGTACTTCTTGATCATTTAGCATCATGAAAACTAAGTCTTTACTATCTACTGTAACAAATCTGGATTTAACTTTGTCGTTATGTTTAACTTCTGCTAATCCTTTTAGACTATCTGCAAATACTTTATTTTCTTTGTTTAGTGGTGCAGCAATTCTAACCTTTACTCCTCTTTTCTTAGCAACTTCTAAATTTGCCCGCAATCCTTCAACCTTTCTAATAAATCCTTTGTCAGAAGTCATGATATTAACACTTTTCTTAGCATCCTTAATTAACAAGTCTAGGTGGTTATAAATATTATTTCTGCCTCTTAAGCATCCACTTAATTCAGATGGGTCTACCAAACTAATACCATTAGTGTGCAAACTTTCTAACTCTACTAATAATGGTGATGTCTTAATGCCATCTAATCTTTTAACTTTTTCTTGCGCTTCGTTGTGCATATTCTTTTTAACTCTGTCAACAACTTCGCTTGGTGGAATCGCAATATATTTAATTGGCTTACCCAATTTCATAACAACAAAACCTTTCTTTTCCAAACTTTCTAAAACATCATAACTTCTAGATCTTGGAACATCAGCAATATCTGATAATTCTCCTGCTGTTGAAACGCCTCGACTTAACAAAGCAGCCCATAACTTAACTTCATACAAATTCAGATCAAAGTAGCGTCTTAGCTTACTCAATAATTCTTCTTTTACAATCATTTTTTCAAAACCCCTCCTTTTTCACGAAAATAAAAATCCCTCCATTATGATTCCAGGAATTTTTAATCTTGCCTAACAAGCAAGAAATTAATTTTCATTACTTGGTTATCAGTAAAACAAACTACTATTAAAAGGTTGTGGTTTTCCAAAGTATAGCTTGACTTGTTTTAGTAGTAACAATATCTAGTTTGCGGTTTTACTACCACTCTAATTTGTAACGTAGAATTGCGGCAATTCCCCCTAGGCCGTCTAACTTTTGCCCGGTTTCTTGTTTAGAAGAAAGAATGTTAATTTGTCCTTTTAGTACATCAATCTGTTTCATCAACTTGTCTAGTTCTATGTAATGGCCTTCTTCTCTCTTTTGTTGAATGAAATCATCTGTTAACAATAATTTACTAACCGCTCCTGCATCAATTGCTTTTTTTACTTCTCCCCAAGCATATACTGCCAGTCCATTTTTGTTGATTTCGCTTAACAGTTCATCCATTAATATTTTTTCTGTTCTTGCCCTAGAAGATTGTAATGTTTTTTCTAATTCTTTACTTCCTAACACTTCGTCAATAGATCTTTCACTAACATCAGAACAATTAACCAAAACTATTTTCTTTTTTACTTCTGGATCAGAAATTTTCTTTAACAAATTTTCTTTCCAAAAAGCAGGAGAGGCAAGAATTATTTTTTCTGGCAAATGCCTTTCATTGTAAGTATTAATTGTTTTAATAATTTCTTGTTGAAAATCTGTTTTGATTTCTACGGTCTTGGCTTTTTTAGGAACGTCACCTTTTATTTTTAGAATAACTTGGTAGCCAAACTTTTTAGTTAATGCAAACAATGATTCCTCCCGGTCAAAAATTATAATTAAGAAATTATGTTTCTTTTGAGCAGATTCTTCCAACTTTTGTTTTTGAAATTCCATCCAGCCAACTTTTTCTAAAACAAATTCGCTACCTTCCTCTAAAGGAATTGCTTGATAACTATCTTTTGGAACTTCCTCTGGCCCTTCCTTAATTTTACCGTTAACTCTTAAAATGTCTCCCGACTGATCAAAATCTATGGTTTCTGCTTCGATTTTTAAGAAATAAGTTTTTTTAACAGTTTTAGCATTATCTCCATCACCAATTTTAATTTTTCTAGTAGTTTTCCCTTTAACAAAATCTCCCGGATCAATCAAATGGCTTAGGTACCATAAGTCTTCAGGATCTGTTATTCTTAGTTTTACGTCTCCTTTCTTAAAATCTGCATGGATTATGTTCATGTTGGTAAGAAAAAGGTTAAGATATAATAAGTTTTGTGTTTGTGCTTAATCAACCCCTTTACAAAACAGAATACTTTATATATAAAAAGTATTTCTTTTATAGTAAAATGGTTACACTAAATAAAAGAGGTCAAGCTGCTGGCGCAGCTGTTTTTCTGGCAGTAGTTGCCGGTTTACTAATTGGATTTATTATTTTAATTCCTCCCGCTGAGAGGGCAGAACTTTTAGGAGAAGATATTGATGTTATTGATAATAGTGATTCTAGCAGTTCTGATGACGAAATAGAAGAAGCAGTTCCAGAAGCTAATCTGTTAACTGTTTCTCCAGGAAGAATTGATTATCTTTCGCAGAAAGAGATAGAACATCCCTTGCCCGTTGTCAATATTTATACTAAAACTGAAAGTAAGATTCTAGCACAAAAAAATGTTGCTTATGCTAAAAATGGTGCATTTTCTAATGAACAAGGCGTGTTTAAGTTTAATGTTCCCGATTTAGACAATACTCAAGATTTCTTGCTAAATTTTAAAGTAAATGAGATTAAAGGAGACTTAACTGTTGATTTAAATGGTGAAAGTGTTTACAAATCTGCAGTTACTAGTGGTGAATCCTTAACAGTAAGTTTTCCTGAAAACTTAATTCAAGAAGAAAATGAACTTATTTTTAGTGCTTCTTCAATCGGGGTTGCATTTTGGGCAACTAACGAAGTTAATTTAGAAGGACTTAAAGTTGTAGCTGATGTGACTAGTGTTGAAGCACAATCTTCAAAAAATATTTTCTTAGTTTCTGAAGTTGAGAAAAAGAATCTTGAAAAAGTTGTATTAAGATTTCAACCTGAATGTCAGTACACTGAAGTTGGTAAGTTAGAAATTCTGATTAACGGCAAAGAAATTTACTCTGCGGTTCCCGATTGTGAATTAGCAATGATTCCGATTGAGTTTTCTTCAGATATGGTTTTCCAAGGAGAGAACGAGATTATCTTTAGAACAAACAGCGGAACTTATATCTTATCGCATGTAACAATTGAATCTGAATTGAAAGAATTAGAATATCCAACATATTATTTCGATGTTTCTTACGAACAGTATGAAGATGTAATGTCTGAAAAGAGAAGAATTCGATTAGAAATGGAATTTGTTGATGTTGTTGTAAGTAAATATGGTGAAGTTGTTTTCAATGGTCACACTAAACATTTTGATACTAAAGAAGTTGATTATGTGATTGATCTGAGTGATGATTTAGTACAAGGAACAAATGCATTGAAAGTCAAACCAAAGAAGACGTTAGACATGAGAGAAATTAAGATTGATTTGGTAAAGTAAAATTTTTTATTTTATTTTTTTATTTATAATTTAACAAAAAAGAGGTTAATGATGGGAAAAGCAGCGGCGATAGGTGGAGCATTAAAGAGCGCAGGGTCTAAAGTTACTCCTGGATTAACAGGTGCTGGTGCCGGTGCAACAGCTGTAGCAACACAAAGTGCAGCTAAGTCTTTCAGAAACAAAGGTTTCCCATTGTTTTTAGCAGCAGTAATTATTTTTATCATTTCACAGGTTCTTGGTCTTTCCGACTTTTATGGTTATGCTTCAGTATTGTTTATGGTCTATTGTGCATATGCTGTTTTTGAAGGACGGGGCGCGTACATCGTAACTATTTTTTGTGTTTGGTATTTCTTATTAGGGAGAGCTAGCTTAGAAAGTGTTTTATACTATGTTGTGCCAATTGCTTTAATTGGTTCAATAATTCACGGGTTATTGGGAAAATTTAAAAGCAAAGATACTTTTGCTCATGGTTTTACTGAAGAGATTCTTTACGGTCTTGGCGCAATATTAATTTTCTTTCTGGATATTGGTCTGGTTGAAATGGTCTCTCAAGGAGTCGTAAATTTACCTTACATTCTTACTGAAATCTTAAGGTTAATTCCTTTGTGGGGGTATGTGGGTTTGTTTGTGATGATTCAAGACGAAGAGAAAGGAGAAAAAAGTTTCTTTATTACAGTCGCAAAGTGGCTTGGGATTGCATACCTCGTTTCTATTATTATCTTCGCTTCTAGTATTGCTTCAGGGGCTGAAGGGGAAGAATTACTTCCAGGTATAGAACAATTTATTGAGGCAAAGGAAACTGCTCAAGGTAAATTTGCGAAGACAGAGAACCCTGCTTATTCTAACCTTAAATGTGTGGTCCAAGGAAGATTTAACGATCTGCCGGTTTGTATAAAAGATCGTCAAGATGATTCTAAAAGAAAAGTGGCTTGTGAAGCAGAAGGTTTCCCAGAAGGAACTACTAGTTTTAATGAATGTACTGCCGAGTTAAAAGAACTTGATAATAAGAATATCAATGTTGTTGGTTTTAACGATAAAACAATTAAAGAACCAATTACTGCAGAATTAATTCCTAAAGAGGCAAAGAAGTACGATTTACTTCACGAGAAAGGACAAGCAATTAAAATTCCAATAGATTTGGAAATAAAGAATCCTCGTTTAGATCCATTTGAAGTTTATGTTTCATGTAACATTACCACCCAGAGAAGGAAAACTTCTATTGGCGAAGCAGAAATTGTGGGCTTTGAAAATAAGGGGGAAAATAATGAGAAAGGAAGCAAATGGAAACATTTTACCATTTATAAAACAGAATCATCTATTCCTTTAATTTGTCAACCTACTAAGTTAGATTACGAATTAAATGAAGAAACGAGAATATTTAATGGTTCTTATAATGTTGTTTTTTATGTTGAATTTAAAGGAGTAAACACAACTTCTAGATTAGAAAGAAGTTTTTTCAATGACTTAAAGATTTACGATGAAATTAATAAAATTAAAGACTTAACATCTGAACAAGAACAAGAATTAAGGGGAAAAGCCAGAAAAGATTTTGAAGAAGAGATGAAAGAATTCCTTAACCTTAAATATTCTTCAATAGAAAGTCGTCATTCTACTGGTCCTGAAGATTTCGCTAGAATCGATTTTTCTTTTGGTCCTTCAGAAGGAGAACCGATTATTGAAACTTCAGATTCCATTTCTTTTGAAGCAGATGTGGATAATTTAGGTAATGGAAAAATAACAAACATCAATAGTTATAATTTTATTGGTTTTAATGGGGTGACTTTTTCTGGTTCTGGTTGTAGTCTAAGTGGATCTTTAAATGTCCCTCAGAAATTTATGAAATCTTCAGGAATCCCCATACATCTCTGTTGGGTTGACAATCTTCCTGAAGAAATGGCTAACCCTGCTTTGGGAGACGAAACAGTTGAATTCCGAGCAGAATTGGAGTACGATTACTTAATTGAAAGAGAAGTGGGAATAACTGCGGGAGTGATTGATGATAAAAGCAAATAAAATTATTGGGATTGTACTTCTTTCCTTATTTCTATTAGGTTGTGGTTCTGGTGGTGGAACAAAACAAATAGATTATAATTTTAAGCAAGGCACTTCTGGATTACAAGTAAGTTTTATGGATAATGCTCCTCCAAAAAAGATTTACGAAAACTCTAATTTTAATGTTATTCTTAAAATGGAGAATAAAGCTGCTTATGATTTGGTTAATGGCCAAATAACTTTATCTGGGATTAATCCTCAATATTTTGTTTTTGAAAAAAAGACTGAAACCTTTTCTATTTTAGAAGGACGGAACTTATATCTTCCAGATGGAGGGGTCTCTTATATTGAATTTCCTGCAAAATCCGAGAAATTATTTTTAAATGCAGAAAGTTATCAAGGAAAGTATTTTCTAAACATTGATTTTGATTCAACAATGGAATTTGTTGATACTATTTGCATTAATCCCAACTTATATTCAGTATACGATGCAGGGTGTCAAATTGAAGATCGAAAATCTTATTCTGGTCAAGGTGCTCCTCTTGCAGTTGTTGAAGTTGAAGAAATAATTCATCCTGAAACTGTTGGTGGGCAAGTCGAGTTTAGATTTTTGTTAAGAAATAGAGGCCAAGGAGAAGTTGAATATATTGAACTAACTAAGGCTATGCTCGGTAGCAGTGAATTTGATGAATGTAAGTTTAAAGAAGGATACTTTGATAGTAAAAAAGTATTACTGACAAAACAGAACCAAGAAGCATTATTAGTTTGTAAAACACATTTAAAAGAACAGGGTTCTTATACTACAACTGTATTGCTTGATTTTAATTATCATTATGAAATGCAAGAAGTTCATAATCTAATGCTTTATGAATAATTTTTAGTTCTCTAGAATCAGAAAGAATTTAAATGATTACTTTTTCTGAGATGGGATGGTGATGGGGAAAACAACATTCTTAGTAGTTTTATTGTTATCATTCAGTTTTGTGCAAGCTGGATTTTATGATGGTTTCTTTGATCGGTTTGATGATCCTACATTAAATGTTAAATTGGAACAGCAACTATTATTTTCTTCTCCATTTGATTCTCTTGATGTTCCTGTTGTTGCTGAGAAAGTCGTAGTTCCGGTTACTAAGAAAATTATTGTTCCAGTTACTAAAGTGAAAAAGGTAGAAATAACACTTCCCCCTATCATTAAAATAACTGATTCTGGGTTTGAACCAAAAGAAGTTAAGATTCAGAAAGGTCAGACTGTTGTCTGGAAAAATGAAAGGAAGAGGGTTAATTCTTTGGTTTACGGTTTAAGAGAGATTGTTGACATGAAAAGCGAATTTATTCAACCAGGGGATGATTTCAGTTGGACTTTTGAAGAGAAAGGAGAGTTCACTTATATTGATGCAGTAGTTATCGGTAGGGTTGGCAAGGTTATTGTTGAATAGAATCACAATTATTTTAAACTCTAACTAATTCTTAACAAACATGAAAATCGCAATCTTAGGTGGGGGAAGTTGGGGTACAGCTTTAGCAGTACACTTAGCTAAAAATGATAATGGTATTAAAGTCTGGGAATTCTTTGAAGAACAGGCTAAAGAAATGCAAGAAGGAAGAGTTTGCAAATTACTCCCAGAAGCAAAGTTGCCAGAGAACATCTTTGTTTCTCATAAAATTGAAGAAGTGTTATCTGATTTTGAATTATTGTTATTAGTGGTTCCTTCAAATCATGTTGAGAAAACAATTGAACAAGCTAAAGAGTTTATTCAAGAACAAGCAGTAATTATTTGTTCAAAAGGATTTGGTTCAGATTTAAAATTCTTAAGTGATGTTGTCAAAGAAAAAATTTCTGGAGAAGTTTATTGTTTATATGGTCCAACTCATGCGGAAGAAGTTTGTAAAGACATGTATTCTGGAATTGTGTTGGCTGGTGGAAAAGGTAAAGAAGGACTTCAGAAAGTTATTGCATCTGACAGTTTGAAAGTAGATTTAACTGATGATCTAATTGGCGTGCAAGTTGCTGCTGCTTTGAAAAATATTTTAGCAGTATTTGTTGGCGTACTTGACGGCATGGGTTTAGGAGATAACGCTAAGGCTTACATCATGACTCGTGGCTTGCAAGAGATTAAGGATGTTGGTGTTGCTCTAGGAGCGAAAGAAGAAACGTTCTACGGTCTTGCAGGCATTGGTGACATGATTGTAACATCTACAAGTCCACATTCTAGAAATAGGTCTGTGGGGGTAGAAGTTGGTAAAGGTCGTAAATTACAAGAAGTAATCGATGAAATGGCAATGGTTGCAGAAGGAGTAACAACGTTGAAAGAAGCCATTGGTCTGAAAGAGAAGACGGGATTGGAATTACCTTTGATTTCTGGTTTGTATGAAATTTTGTTTGAAGGAAAAGATCCGCAGGAAATACTGAAAGGAATTTGAGTTTATTCCTCTTTCAAAGCTGCTTCTAATTTCTTTTCTTCAAAGCCAACAACTACATTTTCTTTAACCAATGTTTTTATGATTTCTCCATCTTCTTCTTTCTCTTCAAAGAATTTGACAATAGTTACAGGTGTAGCCATTTGATGAGATTTTTCAATCATTTCATCTCTAGCAGAATCACTTTCAGTAAGATCATGTTCGATAAAAGAAATCTTTTTCTTTTTCATCCATGTTTTTAATTTTTCGCACCAAGCGCACGTTGGTATTGAATAAACATTAACTTCCATTTTTATAAACCTCAAATCGTTTTCTAACACTAAATAAAGATAACTTTTATATATAGTTTTTCTTTTATTTAGTTTATGAATGATAAAATCTGGGCTACGATGAATGTTTCTCTAGTTTTGGTAGCATTGATTTTAACTTTAACTTTGTTTGAAGTAGAACTGCCTACGTTAGGGCAAGCGAAATATGCTTTAGACAAATCAGAACCTTTATGCATAGTTAATTGGCAAGATTCTTACAATGAATGGAATGATCTAGATTCTTGTTGTGTTGAAGCAAGGAAACAGTTAGATTGTTCTGAAGGAGAATGGTATTATCAAGACAAAACCGTAGAGTGGCAATGTAAAACCGGTTCTGGAAATGTATTAAAGTACTGGTTGAATGATAAAGCTTACAATTATTGCAGACAATTGAATATTTGGAGATAAATGGCTAAGAAAAAACAAAAAAAGAGTAGGTGGAGTTTACAGCAGAAAGTTTTCCTAGTTCTAATTATCATTGTTTTAACTTTAGGGAGTTTAAATGTTGCTAAAGCTAAAGGTTGGCTAATTCCTGAACAACCAGAAATCATAATTGTCGATAATACTATTTTATTAGATTCATTAACTTTAGAACAAAAAATTGGTCAGATGGTTATTGTTCACGGAGGGTTATGGAATTTAAAACCATGGCAAGATATGCAACTTGGTGGCATACATCACTTCGCGATGCAAACTCCTGAATTATTTCAAGATATAACTGCAAAGTTTCAAGAAGATATGCAAATCCCATTCTTTGTTACTGCAGACTTAGAAGGTTGTTGGAGTCCTTTTTCTAATTTCAAACAGTTTGTTCCTGTTAATGAAATCAACACAACTGGTGAAGCTTTTGAGAAAGGTTCGATTGAAGGAAAATATTTGAAAGAACTTGGATTTAATTTTAATTTTGCTCCTGTTGTTGATTTAGATGACCAAATTTGGAACTGCCGTGCTTTCCTTGGCAATGAAACTCAAATAACTCAATTAGCAGAAGCTTATGCTATTGGATTACAAAACGAAGGTATTATTGCTACTGCAAAACATTATCCTGGAAACACTTTAGTGGCGAATGATCCACATAAAGGATTAGTTATAGCGGAGATTAGTTCAGAAGATCAATATCCTTACAATTACTTTTCGGAGAAAGGAAATATTCAAGCAGTTATGGTGACCCACATAATCGCTTTTGGTGAAGTAGATTCTAAGGGGGTCCCTTCTGTGGTTTCTGAAGAAGCTGTTGGACAACTTAAGGATGAATATTCTGGGTTAATCGTTACTGATGATACAATGATGTTGGGGTTAAGAAATTTTTTCCCTTCCACCGAGGATATGTATGTTGCTGTGTTTAAGGCTGGGAATGATTTAATTATTAACTTTGATGAAGATCCCAATGAAATTAAACACATGATTGAAGTTGTTCAGGGGGCGGTTCTTGCTGGAGAAATTCCTCAAGAACAAATTGATGATTCTGTAAAAAGAATTTTGGAAGCGAAAGGCTTTATTGTTGGGTAAAAATAGATGGTGTTTTTATATTATTTAGATTTGGTCTCTTTGGGTACCCTCATATTCATTTCTTATTAGTTTTTAAGTGTAATGTTTTATTATCTATCTCTATTATTTCTTCTTGTTTTATTTTCTGCCATTCTATGTTTGGTAATTGCGGCAATTCTTCTGAACTCACAATCAAAAAATCTTTTTTCTTTCCCATTTTCATTTGGTAATACTTTGGTTGGTTATTCTTTTTAATGAACACATAAGATTTATTTCTATTAGCTAGGATAAAATTTATTCCAGTGTAATTTTGATATTTGTTAAGATTATTTCTAATGGCTTCTATTATATTTTTTTCTTTTTTATTCTCTGTTAGAATCGAACCAAACAAATGTTCGGAATCTGTGTCTCCTTTAACCGTAAATTTAGAATCATAATAAATTTTATCTCTAACAGTGCCATTATGGCAGAAAATAAATTCATTAAGTTGGAATGGGTGTGTATTTTCCATCGAAATTTTCCCAATTGTCACTTTTCTAGCATGTAATATCACTAAATTTGTTTTTACGTTTCTGAATTTATTAACTTTGGGATCTTTGAAAATAGGTTTTGTTGATTTTTCTACTATCCACCTATTATTCTCTAAATAAGCAATCCCCCAACCTCCGTCATGTTTCCAGTTGCCATTCTTGTTTTGATTTCTTTCGTGTTTTTCATTTTCGTCATTGGCCATAGTGACCAAACCATCTAGAAGTAGATTAACATTTACATTTCCAACCGCAATTAACATCCGACACATTGTTCAAGGTAACTTTGTTGTTTGTGGGGTTGGTAATCTAAACTTTTTAAATATTCCTGTCTCATAAACAATTGGCCCTGGGCTGCGGCTTTCTCTGGGTTGGGGTACGGTCCTTTTTCTTTTAAATGTTCCATGATTTTATTTGATGGGTTCATTCTTGTTTGGATCATACCAAAAATTGGTGTTAAGTACGGAAGATCTTCTTCTGGCAAACCTTCGGATGAGAATTTTAATGTGTCTGATAAATATTGAGCAACATTATTTGACATTAACCCATATTTGATAGCTTCTGTTTCAAGGGCTTTAAGCGTTGTATAATTTGGTAACACTACTTCTTTATTATCAAATGAATAAACCCCATCTGTTCCTGATATTCTAACTGGGATGTCTTCTTTTGTTATTCTGTCATTACATCCTTTATACAATGCAATCATGCCTAAAGAGATATCCAAAGGGGTTGTATCAAAACTTCTAATTTCCCACGTGCCGGTTTCTCCAATTGAATCTCTTTTTCTAATTGGGTGATATCCTGTGCTTTCTGGTTTGAAAAGTTCTTTGAATGCCTCCCTGTCTGTACCTGGTGCGTTCAACCATTGGTTGAATCTAATGTTATCTCTTATATTAATTTCTTCAATTGATTGAACATAAGGCTGAAGTTGAGCATGTAATGGATAATCCATAAACATTTGATTTCGTGTCGCATTGATCCTGTGGCAATTAACTCCTTCATTAATTCCATTTAACATTGGTGAGGTTGATGTAGTAGCATAAGATAATGGGTCTAATGCTGTGAATAACCACATTTGTTCTAAAAGATGATTTGGTGATTGTGAGAAATGGCCATGTATTCCTGATATTCTTCTTTTTAAATCGTTGGCTTCCTGGCCAATTATTGGGATATAAAGACTCCACTTTTCTTTGTCGTGTCTTTGTTGACTTTCCCCTCCTCCTAATTCACTAACTGTACTAACAGAAATATCATGTTTATCACAAATCTCTTCTAATAAATTGAGTTTTGGAAGAATTCCCCTATGTAATTCTTTAACTGTGTTTGCTGGATCTGAGTTCACTTCTACTCTGGCATGGTTGGATTCATCTACAATTGATCCATCATTTAAAGGATCTTCAATTATTTCTTTTGCCCTATTGGCTAAATAACCTTGCTCATCAATTAAAGCAAATTCATATTCTATCCCTGTTGTTGAACTCATCTTATCATAATTTTTTTATTTTATACTTTTGATTTTTCTTATCTTTTAGTATAGGTAATAGTACACTAATATATAAATATTTCTGCAATGGAGTGCTTAAATGGTCTCTTAATCTATTTATTGGTTAATAAAATGGCCAATCCTTAATTCTAAAGAATAATTATTATATGGATTGGATTTAAAAGCTAAAAATTGCCTTTATTTGTATTTTGGCAGTCATAATTAAGAGAATTCAATCATTCGGTGATCACGAAATTTTTTTGTTTCCAAAGTATAAAACGCTTCTTCCATCAATTTTTCGGGTACAGATATACCACCTAAAGCAGGGTCAAAAATATGATAATAATGATTGGAATGTCCAAAAACAACAATAAAATTGGAGGTATTTCTTTTTTCATTTCTAATTGGTTTAGTATTTACTCTAAGAAGAAGAATCTTATTTTGATTTAATTTACTTTTAATGTTTACAAGATTGATGGTTTTCTCCTCGATTTTAACACCTTGTCTTTCTGCTTCTTTAAGGTGTTGTTTGGAAGAAAACTTTGCTTCTTCAATCTCTTCTTTTTTATATCTATAAAAACGATAATCTGGGAAGTTATACTCTTTTTTTTCTACAATTACTTTTAGGTTTAATCCTTGTTCTTTTGCATAAGTGGCTAAAGCAAAAATAGAAGAACCTCTTGTGGGTAAATTAACTGTTTTTCTCCAAATCTCAAACTCTTTTTCTTTAGTTGCTTTTATTCTTGAATCTAAAGTGGCAAGGATAGTAAGTAATGAAGAAGCTGCTGTTGTGAAGGGTGTTGTTTGATTGTGGGTTTGCATTTAATATGAGAAAACATTACTATTATAAGAATTTTTGTGAAAACCTTTTTAAATAACTGCAATAATAGATATAAAAATAGGGTATCTAAGGAGATTTAAACATGGCACAGAAAAGTAAAAAGAAAGTAAGTAAAATCAAAGTTAAAAAGAAAGTATGGTACAAAGTTATTGCTCCTAAAATATTTGGAAACAAAGAAATCGGAGAATCTTATTTACAAGCTCCTGAGAATTCTATTGGTAGAAAGTTAACAGCTAACCTAAAAGATTTGACTGGAAATGTTAAAGATCAAAACGTTCATATTGGATTACAAATCAACAAAGTTGATGGAAGCACTCTAAGGACTTCAATTGTTAGTTACAAATTATCTTCTCAATATGTTAAAAGATGTGTGAGAAAGAACTGTAACAAATTAGATCATTATTTTACTTCAAAAACTAAAGGCGGTAAGAATGTGATTGTTAAATGTTTAATGGTTACTGTGGGTAAAACTCAAAGTTCTACAAGAACTTCTTTAAGACATGAATTACAGAAGAACTTAGAAGAAAGTATTACTAAATCTGACTTCGCAACATTTATTTCTGGACTAGTTAGTAGAAGAACTCAAATGGACTTGAAAAAGAAACTGAAAAAGATTTATCCAGTAAAAGAAGTTTCTGTAAGGATGCTTAAACTTAACGAGAAAGGAATTGCGACTGAAGAAACAACAGTGGAAGATAAAACTAAAAAACCTGAAGTTAAAGAAGCTCCAAAGGAAGTTCCAAAAGAAGTTACAAAAGAAGCTAAAGAAGAAGCTAAAGAGACTCTAAAGGAAACTCCTAAAGAAACAAAAGAAGAATAAACTCTTCTTTCTTTTTTTAATCTATACTAAAAATGAAATTTTTAACATTCGTAGATTTACATGAAGATAAAAAATATCTGAAAGAACTAATTAAACGAGCTTCGCAAGATGATATAGACTTTGTCGTTTGTGCTGGTGATATAACTCTATTTGGTAGGGGCTTACGTTATATTCTCAAACAATTAAATAATCTTAATAAGAAAATATATATTATTCCCGGAAATCATGAAAGTGATCGAATGTTTAAAGAAGTAATTTCTGATTATCCAAATTGTATCAACTTTAATCGTAAAGTCATTAAGAAAGATGGCTATGTTTTCTTAGGTTACGGGGGTGGCGGATTTTCTGCTCAAGACCCAGAATTCAGAAAAATATCTCGTGATTGGTACAGCAAGTATCAAGATGATAAAGTTGTTTTGGTAACTCACGGTCCGCCAGCAAACACAACACTAGATCTCTTAGAAAAAAGGCATGTTGGCAATATGGACTATCGTAAATTTGTGGAGAGAATGAAACCTAAATTAATGATTTGTGGTCATTTACATGAGAATGTTGGTATGCAAGACAAGATTGGTAAAACCATTGTTATTCACCCTGGTTGGGAAGGAATGGTAATAGAATTAAGTTAAGCTGCTTTTTGATAAGCAGTAGTTTTCATTGCTTCTTTATATGCTGCTCCCGCTTGGGCATTAGCTTTTTGTAACTGTTCTCCAAACTTACTTGCTTCGCCCATATATTTTTTATCCATGCCTAACTTCTTGTGCATCATTGTTCCCATAGAATCGGCTAGATGTTTTGATTGTAATTTATGTAATGTTTCGTTTTCATCAATCTTATCTTCTTCTTTTTCAATTAATTCATTCAGTCTTTTAAATGTAAACATTGTTTCTTGTTCAGTTCTTTGGTTTAATGCTGCAAGATATTTATCCATTCTTTTTTCATCTTCCAATACTCCAGAACTTGCTTGTATTGCTTCTGCTTGGTCTTTCAAAGTTCCTGCAACATCTTGAGTGTACATTATAGCAACTAATTTCAGAACAGCAGCAACACCTGCATTTAATGCTTCTTCAGACTGATCTAATGCAGGTAATAACTTAACAAAAGCTTCCATTTTTCTTTGAGTCATTAAGTTTTGTTCAAGAATTTCTTTTAATTTTTCTTCAAAAGCAAGATCTCCTTTCAATGCTTTAATGTAGTAAGTAAAATATTCATTGATACTAGAAGAAGCAGATAAAACCATTCCATGCAATTTTTCACTTCCAGAATTGTCTTCAATACTTTTTTCTAAGGCTCTCTGTTTTTTCTCAACTTTATCTAATCTATTACTTAATATTTTTTCTCTACTTTTTAATCCTTTACCATATTTACGCTGACTTTTTCCAATCTTAATTACATTTTGTAAGATAGCTCTTAATTGTTTAATCTCTAATTCAATGATTTCATTTGCTTTAACAACCTGTTTATGAATTACTTCTAATTCTGCAGAATTTCTTTTTAACATAGAAATTTCCTTCTTTAATTGAGCAATTAATGCAGGGTCAGCATTATCTCCTTTAGCTTCTTCAGCAATTAACTTATTTCTTTTTTTCCTGATTGCTTTTTTTAATTTTGAAAATTCTTTCTTAAAATCTTTTCTTTCTTTCCTTTCTTTTTTCTTAATTCCTTTTAATTCTTTTTTAGCGCGTCTAGCAATTGGAATAAAATCAGCAATTGCTTTCCTCAACTTTTTAACAAGTTCTTTTTGATGTTCAGAATTTTGTTCTTCATAACTTACTTGATCTTTTAAGTTCTTAGCCAACGCTTCTAATGATTCTTTAACAAATTCAGCAGTTTTACTATCAATTTGATCAAAATTTCTTAATCCGCGAATCTTATTTTCCAATACTTCTAACTTAGCAACTTCTATTTCTTGTATTTTTTCCATCTTAGATTTTTGTTCAACTTCATCTAAGATTGCTCTTGTAGAGTTTTCTAAGTCTGCGGCCATTGCAGCAGTGGTTTGTTCTAACTCTGTGGTCTTTTCTTCTAACGCTTCAGTATCTCCAGCAACTTTAGCTGCACCTTTGCCTGCTTTCTCTGTTGCACTAGAAACATCATCACCTTTTGGTTTTTTTGTTACTAACTTTTGGTAAGCTTTTTGTTTTTTCTTATATCCAGCAAAACGCTTATACACTCTCCAAAATGTCGAACCTGCGGATTTTGCTTCTCTTCTTTCTTTACCGCCTTCTGTTTTACTACGAACAAAAAAAATTAAAATGATCATAACAATAATTACTCCACCTATGGGTAAAGCTTTTGTTCCAAGGTTTGAGAATATATCTCCCAAGTTTGAAAAAACATCTAATATTGCCATATCTCAATTAGAATTATTTGTGCTTATATAAAGTTTATTCAAAAGCTTCCATAAACACTTTCTTAACATCAACAGCTAAACCTTTATCTTTCATGTTTACTTCTACTGCTGACATTAAAGCTTCACCAATCGCAACAAGCTCACCTTTCAAAGTTACAATGGCAACAAATTCACCTTTCTTAAAATTTTCTAACTTACTAATCCCTGGAATCCCTAAATCTCTACCATGGGTTAAACTTTTAATTGTGGTGTCAAAGATCCAACATTTAGCTAAATGCCTTAACGCATTCTCAATCGGTTGAATACAATGGCGTAAGAATTTGTCATTCTTTTCTTCTTTATAATAATGAATTGCGTCATTTAAATCGTTTAATGTTACTAAGTTATCTTCTTCTCCAAATGGTCCTGCTTGGGTTCTTCTTAGTTCAACCATATGTGCTCCAGTGTTTAATTCTTGTCCAATATCGTGGCAAAGTTTTCTAATATAAGTTCCTGCTTGACATTTAACTCTGAAAAGAACATCCCTATCTTTAATTTCTAGAATTTCAAAATCATAAATTTCTCTGGTACGAACTTGCCTTTTTACTGCTGACTTAATTGGAGGGAGTTGTTGAATCTTCCCCACAAATTTTGTAATAGTTTCCCGAAATACTTTTTCTTCCACATTCTTATGTAAATACATCAAACAAATGTACTCTTTTGGTGCTGTAAGAAAGAAATGCGTGATTCTTGTGGCTCTACCTATAGCAATCGGTTGTACTCCTGTAACGGCCGGATCAAGGGTTCCTGAATGACCTGCTTTCTTAACAGGAATAATTTTTTTCACATAATCTGCTGTTTGGTGTGAAGTTGGACCTTTTAGTTTATCAATATTAATAATTCCGTACTTCAGCAAAGTTTCTGTTGTTTTCTCTTCTGGACTGATTCCAAATTCTCCTTCTACTTTTTTCTTCACAAAGATCTGTTTTGTCATTATTATTGTTTTTCAACTTTGTTGAAATGCTTAAAAACTATTGTTTTTATTGTTTTTACTTGCTGTTTTTAAATAGTTTACTACAAAACTTTATAAATGACTCCACGAATTAACATTTAAATGGCATATACCCCACCCGAACAACCAATGATTAGAGTGCGTTTACCGCAAGGCAAAGAAGTTCTAGGAATTGTTCAACAAAGAGTGGGTGGTAGCAGAATGAAAGTTCTTTGTTTAGATGGGAAAGAAAGAATGTGCAGAATCCCAGGAAGATTAAGAAGAGGGTTATGGGTAAGAGAAAATGATGTTATTATTGTTGAACCTTGGGAACTTGGTGGAGACACTAAGGGTGATGTGATTTATAAATATCGAAGTAAAGCAGAAGTATCATTCTTAAAGAAGAAAGGTTTATTGAAAAGTATTGAAGAAGAATTTTAAACATTATTTCTAATCATATTCAATCCACTATAGAAATACTTATAACTATTTTTACTCTAAATTAATGGATGGTAGAAGAAAAAAGTAAAGGAAAACTATTTATTTACGCAATCATCACTGTTTTATTGTTTTTTGGTTTGATAAGATTGTTTATTAATTCTAATGGGAATTTTTTCATGTTAGAGTTAGTTGGGACATTATTTTTGTTGTTGTTAACACTTATTGGTTTTATTGGTTACAACAAATGTTGGGGAGAGAGGGTATTATTTTTTGTTTACTTGACGTATTTAGTAAACTTAGTTATGATTTGGTTTTACGATGGAAGATTGTCATTGATTTTGTTGTTCCTAACTTTGTTAGCGTTCTTAATGGCAGTACCTAAGCGAGCATGTTGCGGTTCTAGTTGTCAAGCTACAGAAAAACCTTCTGAGGAACCACATAGTGAAGTGTTTGATCTTCCAAAGCCAGTTACAGAAAAAGAAGTTGTTGAAGAAAATAAAGTAACACATTCTCCGGGTAAGTTTGTAGCTAGTGCTAGAAGTAACATTTATCATGAACCTAAATGCGAATGGGCAAAGAAAATCAAGACTGAAAGGCAAGTTTGGTTTAAAGATAAAAGAGAAGCACAACGTAAAGGTCATAGGAAACACACTTGTGTTAAGTAATTTTACTTTTTATTTTTTTCTTTTATTAGAGGTGGAAAAATGAATTTAATGAATTTGATTGAAAATATAGCTCAACAGTATAACTTAGCACTTGAAAGTCATGATGAGGATGGGGACGTCGAGTATGGTGTGGATGGCACTCAACCAGTCATAGAAATGGCGAAATCTAATGGGTTGGGCGGTGAAGGCGTAGAAGAAGTGCTGAATCTTGAATTGAAATTTGGTTTTATTAATAAAGGGAGTATGGAAAGCCAACCAGTTTCTTTGTCAAGAAAAGGGAATGAAGCATACGTTGTTTTTGGAAGTGATGATACTTGGGAAGTTAAAGGGGATTTCACTCTTCCAAGTGTGTTGTTCTCTCATCTTAATAATGGAGAAGTTCAAGCAAGAGATTATTTGCTAAGTGTAGGAAGTAAGAGTGGAGACTTGTATACTGTTGATTTGAATAAAGTTAAAGAAACAGGTGAGAAGTTAATAGATTATTTTATATGATGTCTGTTTTTCTTTTTTTCTTTTAATTCTTCTTTAATACTATAAATGACCAACCCAACTACCGCAATTGATAAAGCAGAATCTGCAATGTTAAAAGCAGGCCAGAAACTAAGATTGATGAAATCAATTACATAACCTCTAAAAAATCGGTCTAACAAATTTCCAACTACTCCTCCTAAAAATACAGCAAATAGTATTTGAGGTATTTTTTCTGTTGGTATTTTCTTATAGTAAACAATAACCAATACCGCAACCATAAGAGAAACAATTCCTAGTAACAAAGCATTATCTTTCAGTATCCCAAATCCTGCTCCAGTGTTTTTGATAAAAGTTATTTTTAGATATCTAAACCCAAAATAAGGTTGAAACTTCAAAACTAAATATTTAGTTAATTGATCTAAAATTACTACCACAATAGCAATTAATGAGAATAAGAACTCTTTTTTTTGAAAAAATGTTTTCTTTACCATAATTTATCTTCTTTTTTAGCGGTTCCAGTAGAACTCTCAATGTTAGCAATTCTTTGATCCATAGAATTTAAGATTGCTTTAATCGTATCTAACTTACTGCTAAGCAGTTCCAATTCTCTAGTTGATGATCCAGGAGTTTGCTGTTGTAATTGTTGAACCGCAGTTGGTTCTTGTTTTGGTTGTTCCCAAGGTTGTGATTTTGTTTCTTCTGTAGCTGGTTGATCAAACGGAGACTTTTCATCTAATCCTGCTGGTTTTTGATCTAGTCCCAAATCATCAGTTTTGAATAAGTCATCTCCTTTTTGCATTTCTTTATCTACACTTTTATCAAAATCAATATCAAAATCATCCTCTTTTTTCCAAAACATTAATTTGTCTAACACGCTCATAACAGGTAGAATTATTTTTTAGGTTTTAAATGTTTCTAGAAAACACTCTTTAATGAGCGTTTTATTTTAAAAAACATAAGTTTGCGGTGGGGGACGTCCCTTACGGGGGGGACCGCACTAGAAAATAACATCAAAGAAGCGAACTGGCCTTGCTCATTAAATTAAATACTTCTAGAAATATTCCTTTTATTATAATCGCTCAAAACATTTTCTGTGATATTTAGGAATTCTTTAGTTAATTGTAAATAATCTCTAATATCGTTTATTGAAAGAGTTTTAAGCATATAATCTTTATTACAAATAACAAACTTATTTCCTCGTTGAAATGCCATTGGACTTTTCTTATGCAATTCTATGATTTCTTTTAGTTCCATATACAAAACCATATACCTTGTGGGGATCTTATTTCTGGGAACTGACTTTTGTCTGAACAAGTTAAATTTACTTCTTGGATCTTCATTGTAAATTGGAACTAATCTCAACAACCTTTCATATGTTAAAATTGCGTCCATTGAATACTTAAATGATTCAACTAAATTATCAATAACTCCAATTAAAAGTTTAGGGTCTTTTACTGTTGGGAATGTTACATTAAGCAAATGTCTAGCACCTTCATATTTCTGAGTAGCATACTCTTTCGCTTTAAGAAAATCTGTTGAAGTTTCCATTATTTACTTAGAAAGTTGTTGGGGTATAAAATATTTGTGGGAAAATAGCTTAACAACCAAGAGAATTCAAATCATTTAACATTCCTAAATACTCAATAACTGCTCTGTCTACTTTTTGTTCTAATCCTTTTTCTGGATAATAACTTTTTATATTAAATTTTAATGGAGAAAATAAGGGTACTTCTGGGGAATAAACTTTTATTCTTTCATCATCTGCGCTCACAATAACATTTATTGGTCTTCCTGGGGGGGACTCTCTTTTGTAAGTTCTTGTAATGGATGTTTCTTCTACTAACTCCAAAAAAGGTTGACCAGAATTCATTTTACTCTTCTTTGTTAAAACTCATAATTGCTTCTGCTAAATCTCCTTCAGCCCCTTCAATTGCTGCCTTGGCTTGTTCTTCAGAAACGTTAGCTTGTTCCATTACAGTTTTAACATCATCTTCAGAAATGTCGGGAGCTGTTGACAATTCTCTCTCTTCAACATTTCCAGAAATCTGAAAGTTTTCTTGGCCCATCATGTTAACTTTCGCCACACTTGGGTTTGTAATAATAATTTCTTTATCTGCAGTTTTAATAATAACTTCAGTTGCAGGAATATCAACTTGTTGGATTCCCATCTGCTTCATCATCTGTTGCATTTTCCGGGGATTCATTCCTGGCATCATGAGAACCAATTTCCTCCAAAGTAATGTAACAGAATGATAATAATCATTATAACTATGCTAAGAACAATAACTGCTGCTGGAGAGAATTCAATCTTTGACTTAAATTCATCGAAGTATCTTGTTAGTCCACCTTGCCCAGAAGGCATTCTTATTTTATTGTCACGTGCCATGTTAATTGTCTAATTTTATAGGTTTTATAAGGTTTTTGGAAATAATCTTTAATTTAGTACTGGAAATTTTTATAAACCTAGTTGTTTTTATTCTTAAGATGAAAAAAAGAGGTCAAGTAACAATATTTATGATTTTGGGAATATTTGTACTTATTACTGTTTTTTCTTTTGTCTTTCTGAACAATTATACAAAAACAAAACAGCTTGAACAGGATGTAACAGATGGGTTAGAATTAAATCTTAATTCCGAGAGAGTTAATAACGCAGTTACTTGGTGCATTAATGATATTGGTGGTAAAGCCATACTAAATCTTGGTGCTTATGGTGGTAAACAAGAGCTAGTTGGCAATTTCTTTGATGAAGAATTATTTGATGCCAATTATCTCTATTATTTTGGAGAAAAACAAACTTCTTCGATAGAAGAGATGGAAGATTCTTTAAGTATTATGATGGAAGAACATTTAGAAGACTGTGTGGATAAACTAACAAAAAAAGAATCCATTAATGTGGAAGAAAATATTGTCAACCACGATTTAATCTTTGAATCGTTTCAAGTAGATAAAGGCAAAATCAACACATCTACAGAAATAATTGACGAGGCAGTAATGTTCACAGTAAACTGGCCATTAAAATTAAAATTTAGGGACCAAGAGAAAGAAATTTCTAATTTCCCCACCAAAAAGATCGAGGTTGATTTAAACCGGACAGCTAATTTTGTTGAAGATTTTGTTGAACGGTTACAAGTCAACCCTTACTTTATCGATGTTGTTTATCTTTTAAAACAAAATTATACCATTGACTTAACAATGTTAAATAACGACACTTACGTTTTTTTAATTACTGACAACAATTCAATAATTAATCATGAACCATTAAAATTCTTATGGGCAGCAAAATTAAACAATACTGGGGTGTTGATATGAAAAGACTTATTGTTTGTTTTGGGTTGTTGGTTTTATTGTTCCCTTTAGTTTGTGCTGCTGAAGATAGTTATGAAGTCAATTATGCTAGTGCTGAATCAATAATCATGGCTCCTAAAGACTTTGAGATTGATGCTGCTGAAGCATTAAAAGAAGGCAATGGTCATGTTTTAAATGAAGACCAATGGGCTCAAGAAGGTAACCTTAATAAAATCCCCTCAGGAGACTTAAAAAAATATCCTAAGGCCTGGGACGCTGTTTCTACAAAACATGGTCTTGGAAAAGCAACTTTGAATTTAGGAAATGTGGTTTACAAAGATGGGCTTCTTAGTAATGGTGATACTACTTTAGATTTAAACAATTTTAACGGAGCAATAATCTCCTCTTTAAATGGTGGCGGTTTTACAATTAAAAAAAAGTCTACCTCTTTAGGAGAATTTAATCTTGGTGATAGTAAAATTAATTTAGATGATTTCCAGGCTGGTGCAGAGGTTAAAGAAATTAATGGTGAACTTAATATTATTCTTTCTAAAGGAGCAAGAATGACTGATTCTAAAGGTACAGAAATTGTTGCTTTAGCAAAAGATACAATTGTTACTTTAGGTGAAGATAAACTAAACGTTGAAGGGATTGCTTTAACTTTTGATGCGCTTGGCAATAAAGGTTTTATTGGCGATCCTACATCAAAACTTAAGGGTGCGTTATCTTATGATTATACTGACTTAAAACAAGAACTAGAAAATGGAGTTGTTTTATTATCTGACGGTACTTTTTTGGGTGATCAGAAATATTTAGATGGCTTAAAGGGAAACATTAAAGAAATTCTTGGTAGTGTTGATCCAAGTAAAATGACTCTCAAAAGAGTAAATGATGCTCTTGCAAAATCAATGGATGAGAAATATGCTGAGCCCATTAAAGAATATCAAGATAATCTTGAAAAACTTTTTGCAAGTCAGGGGAAAGAATTGTCTAAAGTTCAAGATGAGATGAAAAAAATGGAAGAACAGTTTGGGTCTGAGCTTTCTACTCAGCTGGCAAATTTTGACCAATATAAGAAAGATTTACTTGCCACTGGCGAAGAACTTAGTCAACCCCTTTTACAATACGCCCAACAAATTGAAGAATATAAAGATGAAATTGAAAATTTGCCTGATGCAGCACAACAACAATTGATTCAATATTTAGAAGGAAATAAAGCAATTGAGGAAACCATTGCAAAACTTAGTGGTGCAATTGAGCCTTTAACTGAACATATTGAAACTTTTAAAGAGTATCAAGAACAGGCCGAGAAAATTAATGATAACATTAAACAAGGAAAAAGACTGGCCAACAGATTTGATTTACCTTCTGAAATGGGCCAGGCTGTTGGGGCGGCTGCTTATTTCGCCAAAGATTATTTTCCAACTATTGATTATGCAACAGAGGACGGGGTGTTGCAAACAGGAGTTTTTTTAGCAGAACGAGGTTTTTTACCAACCGCTTATGTTCAAACACAAGGTACTGCTTGGACTCTTACTGGGGCAGCAACTGTTGAAGAAATTCAAGCTCAAGGAGCATTTGTTCTCAATCCAGAAGTACCTCTAAATATACTTGTTGAAGCAAGTACAAAAAGGGGGGCTCAAGCTAGTTTTAATTACTTATCTAATGTTGGTGCTTTTAGTGCAGTTGTTGGTCAGAAGGGTTTTGGCGGGGCTTATAATTCTGAGAATGCAAAAGCTGAAGTAACCGTTAGTCCAAATGGAGATTTTAATGTTAAGGGTGGTGCAGAAATTGCAGGCCAGGGTTCTTTAGTTGCTGAAGTTGAAATGAAAGATGAGAACTTAGTGGCGGGAGCTTCTTATCAAACAAAGATTGGTGATTCTGTTACTGCTGAAGTTAATGCCAATTATGGCAGCGTAGAAGGTAAAGAAGATTATTCGGCGGGCTTTGCTGTTCAAGCGACCTGGTAATTTGATAATCCGTTTTAATCTACTTTATCTTCTAACGCTTCATCTAAAAGATGAAAACTAAATGGTTTTCCAACAATTTCTACGCTCTCGAGGTTATTTTCTCCAAAAAATGCTTCGTTGTATCTTGAAGCTAAGGTAGTTGTAACTACAACCTTACCAGAATATTCAGAACTGGAAATTGCATCTAAATATCTTTTAACAAATATTTCTGTTACATCCCCTTGACGAAAAGCTTCAGCATTAAGAACGGCAGCATTATAATTCCCTGCAGTTAATATTCCTACTAAATCTGTTTCATTAGCAAATGTTAAGATCTCTTTATCTTTATTTATTGGATTAGAACCAAAAATACTTTCTTCTGGTAGGTATAAATTAACTTGATGCCCTATTTGGGATAGATGTCTTTCAGTTAACTCTCTATGTAATGGGTTTTCTTCAACGTATAATATTTTCATTTTAATTTCTCCAAGAACATCTATTCCATATTAAAAGATAGGTAGGGCGGAATAAGCCGCCTTTTGTCAAACCCAAACAATTAACAATGTAATTGCGATGGTTTGTTTTAGCATTCTACTAAGCGTTGAACCAACTTGCACTGGTTAGTATTCGCCGTTTCATCGCTCCCATACAACATAGTCATGGGGTTAACTCATTGCTTTCTCAAGCAACTTCGCCACTATCATCCCGATGTATGGACGTGTCGTTTCTGAGCCATGGACAGCCATTTCTGACTCTCACTTCCGTGAGTAACCTTTCATAGTGGGCGGACTTTCCTAAGCGAATAAATTCACCTTCTGCTAAATACCGCTCCTACCTATTGGTTCATTTTGTCCGGGTTTTTATAAATGTTTTCTTATATTTTAGATAATTAACTACTTTATAGTAATAAAATAAGAAACATTTATAAAGTCTTTCGTCATTATCTATTATTATGATACTTATAGATCCTGAGACTAATTGTACTGCTTTAAATCTTGATCAATTAGTAGAAAATGTTAATGTAATTAGAAAAGAAGTAGACTCTCGTATAATCAAACCACCTTCTTATTTTCTCATTGACTTAATGAGCAAAATGCTCATTGGTCCTGAAGAGAGAGGGGTTGAATTGTTCTTAATAGATCATATTATGAAATATAATGGAGAAGTACAAATTGATAGAAGTTATTCTCACCGTGGAAAAAAATTCGTTGATGTGAAATTTAAACCTGTTATTCCCGAAAGTGATATTTTAGTGCATCAAGCGTGGTTAAGAACTGGTGATTCACTTAAAAAAGGAGTAGATAGAATACTAAGAAACCAGGTTATAGGAAATCCTGGAGTTGATAGGGCAACATATTTGAAAGAAGCTTCTTTACCAGGCGGAGATGATGATGATCTTGGTATCAATGGTTGGATGTTTTCTTTAGATTATCAAACCATTTACTCCGTTGCATTACAGTTTGAAATTGATGTTGAAGAATTACAAAAAACAAGGAACATTTTTTATGATCCAGAAGGTCTTGCTGGTGCACAATTTGGTAACAACATTGAATATTTGTCAACATACTTTGTTTTTGGTGGAATCCCTTGTCAAGCAATTAGAAATATTCAATATTGTGTTATGGATCCACAACCAATCACTGAAGATGATAAAGATCAATTTATTATTCATCCGGATGGTAGAACTTTAAGACAGTTTTTAGAACCTTCAAAGATCTAAACAATTTCAACAACAATAATTATATTTCTTTAGGGTGTTATTTGAGCCATTTCTGCTCTTAAATAGTATGATGGTGGACGTGGTTTATAACTGATTCTTTCTCTAAAAGAATTTTCACAAGCAGCAAACCTTTTGAAAAGTTTTCTAGATTCCCCTTGATACTCATTTAGAAGCGGTATGGTATTCCTCATATGATCATCATATTGCTTCCAGTCTTGTTCGTTTGGTTCTTCCTCAAGTTTTAAATTTTCTATTCTTGCTGCTAACTCTTCAAATCTAACAATTTCTATTAAAATTTCTGAATCAGTTACTTTTCTTTTGCCAAACATTTTATAATAATTCTGAGAGGGGCATATTTTTTATAAATTTGTATGTACTCCAGCAGTCTATCAAAAGACTTCAACCCTAAGCAACAACTTTTCCATCCCTTCTTGGTGACCAGCACCAACTATAACAAGAATCTTCTTACCTGGATTCTTACGTAATATCTTAACAATATTTTTAACCATATACTTATTTCGATCTGAAACTAAAGCACGATAAACATTTGGATAAGTTTTCTTCATCATGTTCATCATTTTCTTAATAACTTCTTTTCCGGGAACTTTATTCAAATCAAATTGATCTAATCCCAATGCTTTAATTTGTTTCTTAGGAAACAATAAACCTTTTAACATGTCATAAACAAACCTAAACTTCTCTTTCCAAGTTAAGTATTTAGAAAACTTCTTCAAAGTAATTTGAATTGGTTGATCAATAAAAGCAATTTCTAATTTCTCTTTACGAGCTAGTTCCATTGCGGCTTTCATCTCTGAACCAGGAGAAACTCCTACCATTTTACCCAATTTCTGCTGAACAAACTGGCCGATCTTGGCAAACACGTAACCTTTTACACCTATCTTAAGAATCATAGCCAAGGAAACTTTACTTTTCTCTTCAGCCATTAAAGCAGATGCTCGTTGTAGATCTAATTCAATAGCAACAATATCTGGCTTCCAAGAGCTAACTGCGGCTTTAATCTCATCAACACTTCCTTGTGCGATATGAGAAGTACCTATGATTTTAACGTTGTCCATAGTTAGGTTCAAATACAGAAAAGTATTTAAACTTAAGTAAATTTAATTAAATTTACATAGTGAGGTGGTTTATACAATGTTAAAAATGAAAAAAGTATCTGAAACTTACGATTTAAGAGTGTTTACCGATACAGGAGATTATTTTGGGGATGTTGAAGATAGTATCATCAACTCAAACAAAGTTTCTGGTTGGAAAATTAAAGCTACAAAAAATTCTTTCTTAAGCAGAGTTTTGGGAAGTGCTAAAGGAGTTATTGTTCCGCACCAGTTAGTTAAAGCTGTTGGCGACATTTTAATAATTTCTAAGAATGCTGTTCCTAGTGGCGCGATGGATGATAGTGAAGACGCAGAATGAAGGTAGAAAAGTTTTATTTTGATTTACTTAATTATCAATTTGTTCAAGGTAATCATGAGGACCTTGAATTCTTTACTTTTATTGCTGCTTAATTCTTCTTCATTTTTCCGTAATATATATAAAGCAATAATGACTTTCTAGGACTATGGATGTGGTAACGTTAATTTTATTGGCAATTAGCCTAATTCTATTTTTTGGTTTCTTTGCAGAATGGTTTTTCCGTAAATTTAGTGTTCCAGACGTTTTATTCTTAATTATTCTTGGTTTTATCTTAGGTCCTTTTTCCTTAGGATATGTGACCCCTGCTAATCTAGCAGACATTGCACCCGTATTTACAACGTTTACGTTAGTATTCTTATTGTTTGATGGTGCGTTTAACATAAACTTAACTTCTTTAATCAAAGAATTTTCTCACAGTTTTGTTTTAACAATTTTTAATTTCATAATCTCTTCAGTAATTGTGGCATTAATTTTATGGCTGTTTGGTTTCTGGGTTGGTGGGATTTCAATTTTACTCTCACTTTTAGGTGGATTTCTTTTGGGAGGGGTCTCTTCTTCGTTTGTAATCCCCATTTTAAAACAAGTTAAAGTTGGAGAAAAGTTATATTCTTTATTAGCGTTAGAATCTGCATTAACAGATGTTTTTTGTATTGTTTTTTCATTAACTGTTATTGAAATATTTCAATTAGGTGGTTTTGGATTACAAGAAACATTGGTACAATTAGTAAGTTTATTTGCAGTTGCTGGTTTAGTTGGATTAATAGGTGGAGTTATCTGGATTTTCTTAATTTTAAAAGTATTCAAAGAACACAATTATATGATCGCTATTGCCTACTTACTTTTAATTTATGTTATTACAGAATTCCTTAGTGGTAATGGTGCAATCGCAGCATTATTCTTTGGATTGATTTTAAAGAATTCTAAACAGTTGTCTTCAATTATTCGGGGATTATTAAGTAGTAAAGCTAAAGATAAAAAGAAAGCTCTTGAAGGTGAACTGGGCGTGTCTGTAACAACTCCAAGCGAAGAATATTTTTATCATCAAATTTCTTTTTTCCTAAAAACATTTTTCTTTGTTTACATTGGAATTATGATTGATATTTCTGATTGGAAAGCGTTAGTTATTGGAATAGTATTATCCTTTGTTTTAATGGGTACCAGAATGGCTTCATTATTACTCACTAAAAGAATGGACGACACTCATAGGACTTTAGTTAACGCAATTTTTGCTCGTGGTTTAGCAGCAGCAGCGATTGCTCAACTGGCAATAAATGCTGGAATCCCTCATGCGTTCTTCTTATCTAAGATTGCTTACGTGGCTATTACTGGAACAATTGTGTTGAGCTCAGTTCGAGTATTCTTAATTAAAAGAAAAATGCCTCCTGCAGAAGAAGAAGGGGAAACCCTTATTGAAAGAAGAATTGAAAGAGCTGAAGGGAAAAAACACAAACATAAAAGAAAACATAGGCATAAATAATACGTAACTCTTAAAAATAGTAGTTCTTTTTTAACATTAAAATGAAAGAAATAATTTTAAATTGGTTAGGGACAATTCCTTATGGTAATTATTTACAAAATAAATACCTTTTTGCTATTTTGATTTTGGTAACGTTTACAATTGGTGCTAAACTATTGTTGTTTATTTTTGAGAAATATTTCCAAAGATGGGCCAAGAAAACTAAAACTGAAATTGATGATATTATTTTTGACAGAACTAAAAAGCCAGCATTTTATTTCTTGTTAGCAATTGGGTTGAAGTTAGCAATATTACATTTAGAAGTTAATGGGATCGTAAATTCTTTAGTTAATACACTTATGGCAATCGTGTTTGTATTTATTATTGCTAAAGTTGTTGATACAGTTATTGATATCTGGGGAGAAACTTTTGCTAAGAAAACTAAAAGTAAGATTGATGACGTTTTATTACCTTTATTTCATAAATTTACAAAAGTATTATTTGTGATCATTGCAATTCTATGGGTCTTAAAAATATGGGGCATTGATATTGGCCCATATTTGGCAGGGGCAGGAATTTTGGGAATAGTTATTGGGTTTGCTTTACAAGATTCTCTAAAAAACATTCTTGGTGGAATCACTTTACTTCTAGACAAAACTTTTGAGATTGGGGATAAAGTTAAGATTGAATCTGGTAAAGTGGGAACAATTCATGATATTGGCTTAAGAAGTACTAAATTAATTACTTATGATAATGAAGTGATTTACATCCCTAATGGATATTTAGCAAACTCTCAAGTACAGAATTATACCAGACCAAATCCAAAAGTTCGTGTAGGTATAGATTTTGGTGTTGAGTACGGCAGCGATGTTGCTAAAGTAACTGAATTAATTGTGGGGACTTTGAAAGGAACGGGTGGTCTTTTATCTGATCCTCTTCCAGCTGTACACTTTTTGTCTATGGGTGATTTTGCTTTAAACTTTAAAGCATATTTCTGGGTAGAGAAATGGGGCGATGCTTACAGTAAGAAGTTGGAAGTTACTGAAGCGATTTATAATGCTTTGAACAAAGCTAAAATTGGAATACCTTTCCCAACACAAACTATTGAGCTAAAGAAGTAAGTTCCTTAGTAAAAGCACTACCACCAATGGAGGCGCATTTTGGAGTGTAACGACAAAATCTCGGGCGCCGTGCCGTAGTGCTTTTAGTTGCTTTAAATAAGCAAATATTTTTATATTCTCTTTCTTTTTATTCTTATTATGGACATATTATCACCAATCGGAATTATTGTAATCGCTTTGTTAGTAGTTGTTTCTGCTAGCTTCCTTTCTAAAATTCTCAAGGTGGTATTCTATTTATTATTGATAGCTTTCGTATTGGTTGTGTTGTTTGGTATCTCTTACAACGATTTGTTGGGTTGGGCTTATGGGATTGTGCTGTGGGCGTTTTAAATATTCTCTAAACAAGTAAAACTTATAAAGAATTAAGTTCCTAGTATTTTTATGACTTCATCTATTTGGACAGAAAAGTACAGACCGCAAACTTTTGAAGAAGTTAAGGGTCAGAATGAGATTGTAAATAAAATTAAAGCATTTGTTTCTACAGGAAGTATGCCTCATTTATTATTTTCCGGGCCAGCAGGTGTAGGAAAAACAACTCTCTCTTTAGTAATTGCTAAACAACTGTTCGGAGAATCTTGGAGACAAAACACTTTAGAATTAAATGCTTCTGATGAAAGAGGAATTGATGTTATCAGAGTTAAAGTTAAAGATTTTGCTCGAACAAAAGCAATCGGCGATGTACCTTTCAAATTGATTTATTTAGATGAGTCAGATGCTTTAACAAAAGAAGCACAGCAAGCTCTAAGAAGAACCATGGAGAACTATACTAGAACTTGCAGATTTATTTTGTCATGTAATTATTCTTCAAAGATTATTGATCCAATTCAATCAAGGTGTGCAGTGTTTAGATTTAGACCTCTTGCAGAAGAAGACATTTATCAGATGATTGATAAGTTATCTACAGATGAAGGCTTAACTGTTTCTGAAGAGGCTAAGAAGGCTTTATTTGAGGTATCTAATGGCGATTGTCGAAGACTTGAGAATGTAATGCAATCTTGTGCTGTAATCAAAAAAGATTTGGATGGAGAATTAGTTTATTCTATGGCTTCTGTCGCTAAACCAAAAGAGGTTAAAGAATTGTTAGAAGTTGCTGCTAAAGGGGATTTCATTTCTTCACGTAAGAAACTTCTTGACTTAATGTTAAATTATGGTTTGTCTGGCTTAGATGTGATTAAACAGATTCAAAGAGAAATTTGGAACTTAGAATTGTTTGATGAGAAGAAAGTTGAGTTGATTGACAAATGTGGAGAAGTAGAGTTTCGAATGTCTGAAGGATCAGATGAGTATGTGCAATTAGAAGCTTTTCTGGCGTTCGTTGTTATGGTTGGTAGTAAGTAGTTTTATATATTATTTTAATTTCTTTATCATATGAAGTTTGATAACCTTACTAAAATAAAACTAGTGTATTTCTTCAAATCATTATTCTTCTTTTCGCCAATTATCACTCTCTTTTATTTCTCTCGTGGCTTAGATACGTTTCAAGTAGTTTCTTTAGAAGCCATCTTAATAATTTCTGTGCTACTAATGGAAGTTCCAACTGGAATTATTGCAGATAAGATTGGCAGAAAGTATTCTTTATCAATCCTAACTTTCTTTTATGTAATAGGAAACATTTGGACCATTTATGCTCACTCTTATCGAGAATTTATTTTTATTGAGATCCTGTTTGGAATTGGAATCGCTTTTGGTTCTGGAGCAATAGAAGCGTTAGTTTATGATTCTCTTAAGTATCAAAAGAAAGAACGAACCATGGGCAAGGTCTGGGGCTCAATTAATTCTTATGCTTTAGTTGCGGGCGTTTTTGCGGTTACGTTAGGCGGATATTTGGCTAGGTCGCATGATTCAGATTCCTTTGTTCTATTACTTTGGCTTTATACGATCGGAGCAGTAATTGCTTTTATAATTTCATTATTTGTTACAGAAAGGAAACACGAGAAAGATATTGTTAGAAAAAGTCCGCTATTATTGTTTAAAGAATCAACAGTTCATATTCTTGAAAATAAATCTTTGAGAAGAATAATTCTTCTTTCTGTGTTTACGCTTCCATTTACACATGTAATCTTATTTTTGTTTCAACCATATTTTTTAATGGCCAATGTCAATAATGCTTTATTTGGGGTGGCTATGGCTATTGGGTCTGTTTTAGGTTTTTTCTTAATGAAATATGCTTACAAAATTGAAAGAAGGTTTGGAGTTAGCAAAACAATGTTTGTTGCTACTATCTTGCCCGGATTATTATATTTAGTGATGGCTTTCTTTATTGGTCCTTGGTTATCTTTTACTTGGTACGTCTTACAAAAAGGTTTTATGAAGATTAGATGGCCTTTATTTTCACAGTATCAAAATACACATATTAAGAGTTACAATCGAGCCACCGTTTTGTCAGTAATTTCAATGATTGTTTCTTTATACTTAGGAATCATGCGTTTAGTTCTTGGAAAGATTGCTAATTACGATTTGATTACTTCATTTGTTGTTATGGGCGTAATTATTGTTGTTGGTGCAATCGCTTTCAGAATTAATGAAGGGCACGTTAATGGTTCTGAGAGTGGATAAAATATATAAATGGAAAAGATAGGGATTATAAAATGACAGAAAAAATATACTTCCACAATTCAAAGAAGCAAAAGTTATGTGGGGTCCTAGAAGAACCTAAGCAAAGTAAAGAAGAAATTGTTATTCTTGTTCATGGATATAGTTCTAATAAAGAAGGTAAAACAACATCAGACATGGCTAAAGAATTGACGACAAGAGGGATGAATAGTTTTAGAATTGATTTGGATGGTTGTGGCGAATCAGAAGGATACTTCGCTGAACAGACAGTAACAAGCATGGCAGACGATATTGTTTCTGCGATTAAGTTTGTTGAAAGTTTAGGTTACGAGAATATTGATTTAATGGGGGCTAGTGGCGGTGCAATCTCAAGTATGGTTGCGGTTTTACAATGTCCCCAAATTAGAAAACTAGCATTAAAATCTCCAACATTTGATTATGTTGAACAAAGAAGAAAAAGTTATGGTGAAGAAAAAATAAAAAAATGGAAAGAGAAAGGCCATTTAATGATTGAAAAAAGTAGAGGCACTTTAAGGGTTGATTACTCCTTCTTTGAAGATGCACACAATCATATTATGTATGATAAAGTTAAAAATATTAGTTGTCCTGTTTTGATGATTCATGGTGATGCTGATGAAGTAGTTGATATTAAACAGAGTAAAAAGGCAGTAAATAATTTTCCTAATGTTAAATTAATTATTTTTCATGGGGCTAATCATAATTTGGGTTTAGATGGAGATCGGTCTCTATCAAATAAACTATTTGCAGATTGGTTGGAAGGAAAAGAATTAATTGTTTCTGAACCACATTACTTTTACAATTAAAACCTGGATAGAAAAAATAAATTAAAAAGAAAAAAATAAAAAAACTTTATTCAACACTCTCTTTGATTCTTAGAGTTTCCTGAATAATGTCTCTGTATTTGTAAGAAATTGTTAACCCTAACTGCTTAGTTGCTAAAGTTCCTTCTGGTAACGCTTCTTTTAACTTACAGATTATTTCTGCTTCGCCGTTAATTAAACGAGCTTCTCCCAACTTGCCACCTTGTTTACATTCCCAATTAATATCATCAATAGCGTAAGCCACTCTTTCCTGAACTCCAAAGTCGTCTCCTGGCTTAGTTACTTTACCACTGCCAACATTACTTACTTTAATCTTCAAAGCCATAATACCTTTACCAGCAGTACTTTCTTCCACACTAGTAATTGTAATTGGTGCACCAGAAACAAAATAAGTTTTTGCTCCATCTATTGTACAAACACGGTCGTCAGTTAAATCTTCTTTTAAACAAACTTCCGGAACGATCAAATAAGTTTCATAATTGTAATCAAAGTTTGCAAACCATTCTCTGTCAATAGCTCCATTAACTGGTTGACTATATTTTGCATCTGAAGAAAATGTTAAAGTTTCTTCTCCACCGATAGTTAAAAGTTCAGAAACAGTTTCAATTGTTCCAGCATTTTTTAATGCTAGTGAAGGAATTCCTGTGAAGTCCATAGAAGGTCCTTTTAATTCCACAGTAATGTCTCCTGGTTGAATCTCATATTCTCCTTTGTTGTTCAGAGTAACTTCAATAGGAATTGTTTCTGCATCAAAAATACTATAAACTCCGTCTTCTACAACTCCGAATGGTTCGAAGGTAGCCATTATTCCTTGTGTTCCGCCAATGAATGCTCCACTACCTGCTGTTGTAGTTGTGTCTTCACCATCACATCCTACTAATAGAATTGCACTAATCAATAAAATTGCTAAAATTATTCGTTTCATCTTATCTTACCTCTTTTAATTATAATTATATTGGAAAAGAATATTGACATATATAAAGTTTACTCATTGTCTGTGTAGTCAAGTCTTCTGTGTTAGCAAAAGCATTACCGCCAATGGAGGCACATTTTGTTCATTTTTTATTTAATGAAAAGCACGAAACAACGTGAAGTGGCTAAAATTAATGGACAAAATCTTAGGTGCCGTGCGTAATGCTTTTGCTCAATTAATTAATATTTAATAGAATTTTAACTTAATGATGCAAACAGCAATTCCATAGAAATTCATTGTCCTAGTGGTGAAGCAACAATTTTAAGCGGTTGAGTATAAGAGTCAATGTAAGAATAATCAAATTTTACTTGTAAAATTGTTTCATAAGCGTTACTATTGCCAATGTTGTTAGAAGTACAAACAATCTTGCCCTGGTTATTTGTTAAACGAACTTTATGATTTAATGGTTTACAGTTTAATGGTGATCCATCATTTAGTGAAACTTCAAACTCAACCACATCTAAATCTTTATATTCTAAAGATGCGCCACCACAATTTTGAATGTTTGCCCCATAATCTAAAACTCGGCCACCGCCGTTATTAACAACATTAATTTCAAAGATGGCTTTATCTCCAATCATATCTACGCCGACATAACTTACTCCTACTGGTGCTCCTTGGCCGCCGCCCATTCCTACATCGTGTGGGATACAAGCTTTCTGTTCAGAAGTGATTTGATAAAATAAAGGATCAATACAAACTTGCGGATTCGCAGTTGTAGTGTAACGATAACAAGTTAAAAAGTTTAATACTGGATTATATTCAAAAACATCTGTTGGTAAGTTTACGTTTGGTGAGGTGAACTGAATCACATTAGTTGCTCCTAATGTATTATATACATTTTTTCCTTCCAAAACACCCATGTTTGCAGCACAAGGGATACTATTTGTAAAACTTCCACTGATTATACTTTTATCAAATCCCGTAACTTGAATATAACAATCAGGAATTTCAATATCATCATTTCCTTTATTGTGAACTTCAACCATTGCAATTAATTCATTATCATCATAAATTAAAGCAGGGGGTTGATTTTGAATAATTTGAATTTCTACTCCTTGTGTTCCAGTTTGAACTGCTGTTAATGCTGCAGCAGTATCTTGTGGTTTTTCTCCTGCTGGAATCGCGCCACCACAAGAACTAAGAAATAAAGCTAGAATCACTAGTACTGAACATAACGTTAAACTCACACTCTTTTTCATAATTCTAAATAAAAGAAATTGATTATATAAGCTTTTCGCTGTCTTGAACTGAAATTTTAATGGACTACGTTCGGAATAGAAGACATTTGTATACTGCGTGCCGGCGCGTGGATTTTGTGAGTAGCGCCAAATGAGGCACATTTTTTGACTAAAAGTCAAAAAATCTCGGGTGCCGTGTCCTACTCGCAAAATGCGCCTATTGCAGGCAGTATACAAAATAGTGTTATTCCGAACGTAGCCCTCTGCAATGAAAACAATTATAAAGAGAAGTCTGTTTTTCCTGCTCAGTCAAATGGGAGGATAGCAAAATGGCAAAATTCAAAATATTACACTTTAAAGAAGAATGTATCAGTTGTGGTGCTTGTGCAGCGATTTGTCCAGAATTCTGGGAAATGGATGGCGAAGGAATGGCACAATTAAAAGAATCTAAACAAGTTGGGGATCATTGGGAGAGAATCATTGATACAGAAGATGCACGGTCAAGAAATCAAGAAGCGGTTGATGCTTGTCCAGTTACAGTAATAAAGTTAGAAGAATTAGAATAATTTTTAAACTCTTTCTTATTTATTATATTTAATTATGCAAAAGCTAATAATCTTAAATACCAGAAAAGTTAAGAAAATCAAAGAAATTCTTATCAAACAGTTTGGTTTCTTTCCTAAACATGATTATGCTTTCTTACAGAATGAGAAAAATCGTATTTTTATGGTTAACAAGGATTTTGGAAGAATCGATCTAGATAAGCTTAGAATTGATCGATTTGGGCTTTATTTCGCCGAACATAAAGATAATCATGTCCGCTTAAGTAAAGAAGGGGCACAATTCTTGGCCAGAATGGCTAAAGAAGAGAAGAAGGAACTTGAGAATGTTTTTGAGCTAGACGAACCTGAAATGAGAACATATTTTAAAGGCCAAGATCTAATTAAAGACCTGGGTTCAGAGGCAAGGTTAATTTTGCTAAAATACAAAAAAGACATCTTTGGGTGTGCTAAATATAAAGAAGGAAAGATTCTCAATTTTCTTCCAAAAATCCATCGGGGAGAAGTAATTCTTTAAATTTTAAGCTTATTCTAAATTTATTAATCACTTATTAGTAGAAATTATCGAAAGGTTTATAAGTGTGTTGTCATCTAACAGTAGAAAATCGCGATAAATAAAATAAAAATGGAGAAAAATAAAATGATGGCCAAAAATATATTAACAAGTTTGTTGTTAGGTGTATTGTTTTTAGGTTTGTTTAGTTTTACTGGTTTAGCTAATCCTCAGGAAAGTTTGTCTGCTGATTTAGCTAATCTGGAAAACAGTTTTGAACAAGCAGAAAGCGAATATCAACAGCTAACAAATGAGTATGCTCAGTTAGAAGTTAGTAATAAAGAAGAAATTAAAAGTTTACTAAATTCTTTAGTTCTTATTAGAAAATCTACTGAAGATGTTAAAAAAACATCAGTAGCAAAAGAATTTGATGCTATTGGTATAGACCAAACATTAAAACTAAAATTTAATGATTTAGTTGTTAAGTCTGACGCATTAATTGTAAAGATTATTTCTTTTGAAGAACAATTAGTTAAAGATATGAATGCTTTTTTGTTACAAGAATTAACAAGTCAATATGATTCTTTCGTAGAAAAGAAAGAAGAAATTCATAAAAAAATAGTTCTTGACGTTTTCTTTTACCTTAAAGAAGCAGAAAAAGGAGAATTAAGCTTTGAAAAAGGAATAGAAACCGTGGATAATGCTGAAATGATTATGGAAATGATTGTTTCATTACATAAAGAGATTAGTTCTAGTTTAGAAGATGTTTCTGAAGATTTAGCAGAACAAGAAGTTGTAGAGAAAACAGAAGCCTTGGTAACTTTAATGGAAGGGTATGGTTCTGCAGTTATGGAGTACAAATCACAACTTAATAGCTATGTTTCGCAGATAGTTAATGAAGATGATTTAAACCATGTTCTGGATGACTTCACAGTTCTCGCTGAAAACTTAGCAGAAGAATCTTTAAGTTTAAAAGAAGAAGTTGAAACAGCAATAGGAGAAACTGTTGTTGATGAAGAAGTTTTAAATGGACTTGTTGAAAAAGTTGAGTCTTATCAAGATAATGTGGACGACTTAAGTACAGACTTTGGTTCTTACTTTAACTTAGTTAAGTCTTTTGATGATAAAACAGTCTATGGCCATTTTTACTCTTTTTATTACGGAGAAATTAAGGATTTATACGTGCAAGGACAAATGTTGGAGAAATCCTTAGATGAATACATGAATCCAGTAGATCCAGTAGACCCTGTTGACCCTGTTGACCCAGTAGACCCAGTTGATCCGGAAGATACTGATGCAGACGGTGTTTTAAACGCAGATGACAATTGTCCTCTAGTTGCGAACGCTGAGCAAGTAGATACAGACGCAGATGGTTTAGGAGATGCTTGTGATAGTGCCGATGGTACAGATCCAGTTGATCCAGTTGATCCAGATAAGACTTCAGAAGAATTGAAGTATGAAGAATACGATCAGGATTTTGAAAACATCGAAGATGACTACTTTTACTACAAGAAAAAGTATGAAAACGCTGTAGATGATGACAATGAAAACAAGATTGAGAAATACGAAGACAAGTTAAAAGACCTTGATGAAGACCTTGAGAACTTAGAAGAAGACGTTGAAGATTTAATTGAGACTCTTGAAGATGAAGATGAACTTGATGAAAGTTTATTAGATGACTTAGATAAGTTAGATGAAGACATTGAAGATCTAAGAGAAAAAATCGACAAGGTTCTTAATGGTGACAGTGACTCAGATGGTTACGGAACTTTAAGTACTTTTACTCCTTCAAACAGTGTTGTTGACGACAATGTAGTAATTGAACCATTAAGCATTCAAGGTTTAACAACTGCAGATTCTGGAGTACAAACAGATGACTGGAGTCAAGTAAGATTCATTGCTTGGGTTATCGGCGGAATCGTAATCTTGTTAGCTGTAGTGTTATTTTTGTTAGCACTATTGTTGAAGTAAATAAGAAAACTTTTTTCTTTTTTTAACTTTTTTTTCTAATTTTTTTAAAAGACGTCTTCAATTGGTTTTTTTCCTTTAAGTTGTTTTGCAGCAGTCTTAGCTTGTTTTTGTAAGTCTACGCCTAAGTTCTTAAGTTCCTTAACATGCATTTGCATTAACTGTTCAACTATTTGTAGGATACGCATCATTTCTTCTCTTTCTTTAGCTAGAGTTGATAAGCTTCCTTTATGAAAACCAATTTGTTCATCATTAGATTCTTTTTTTGCCATGTTGCTCAATATCATTGTTCAGTTTATAATATTTTTGCTTTCAACTTCGCTAACATCAAAACCTTTAAATAATATCCACTAATTTAAAGCAAAAGATGAAAAACAAGATCAAGAACATATATGAGAACAAGTACAAGATCTTACTAATCATTCCATTCTTATTATTAGTCTTAGCTTTAGTCCAAATTGGTTTACAAGCTACGATGACTGATAGTTTTGTGAATAAAGGTATCACCTTAAAGGGTGGATCTACAGTAACTATTGAGAATGAGTTTAATATTGATTCCGAAAATTTAGAATTATTCTTACAAGGAAAATTTGATAAAGCAGATATCGCAGTAAGAACAATTACTTCTGCAGGACAAGTTGTTGCAGTTGCAATAGATTCTGATGCTCAAGAAACTGCAGAAATTGACAATGTAGTTAATGCAGTAAAAGAGAAATATCCCTCAATAACTAAAGCTGATTATAGTATTGAAGTTATGGGTGCTGCTTTAGGTAAGAGTTTCTTTAAACAAACATTTATTGCTTTAATCATTGCATTTATTCTAATGGGTTTCGTAGTTCTAGTTTACTTTAGAACTTTTGTTCCAAGTTTAGCAGTTATCTTGGCTGCATTATCTGACATCGTTGTTACATTAGCAATCTTTAATCTAACTGGTATGAAGTTAAGCACAGCAGGAATTGCGGCTTTCTTAATGTTGATTGGTTATTCTGTTGACACGGACATTCTGTTAAGTAGTAGATTACTAAAAAGAAAAGAAGGTAGTGTTATGGATCGAGTTTATGGAGCAATGAAAACTGGCTTTACTATGAGCACTACGACTTTAGTTGCTATTACTGTGGCTTTAATTTTTGTTCAAAGTGAAGTTGTTAAACAAATTATGATTATCTTATTCATTGGTTTATTAGTGGACTTAGTTATGACTTGGATTCAGAACGTAGGGATCTTAAGGTTGTATTTAGAACGGAAGAAAAAATAAAATGAAGTACAAACTAAAAGGTATATTTACCAATTGGAGAGTAATTTTCCTAATCATTTTTCTAATCTTTTCAGTCTTTGCAATTAAGCCACAAATACTTGGCAATGAAGGAGTAGCAATTAAGAACATTGCCCAAAACTCTTCAGCAGAATTTGCAGGGTTGGAAAGTCCTTCATCCAACTTACCGCCGTTATCAAAAGAAAGAATTTTAAGCATTAATGGTGAAACTGTAAAAAGTCCTGACAATTATTATGAAATAGTTTCTGCATTAAAAGAAGACAGAACTGTTATTGTTAAAACAAACAAAGGCAAGTATGATTTATTAACAAAAACTAATGAAGCAGGAGTTGTTGATTTGGGAATGACTGTTTTTGAAATTCCTTCCTCTAATCTGAAGAAAGGTTTAGATTTAGAAGGTGGAACTAGAGTTTTATTAAAACCTGAAGGGGAAGTTTCTGAAGAAGATTTAGAAACAACTCTTGACAATTTAAAAGAAAGATTAAACGCTTATGGGTTGAGTGATGTTGTTATTAGAACAGTTTCTGATTTGGAAGGAGACGATTATATTTTAATTGAAATTGCTGGTGGTAACGAAGGAGATGTTGAACAGCTTAAAGAACAAGGAAAATTTGAGGCTAAGATCGGTAACAGTACTGTTTTCTTTGGTGGTAAGAAAGATATAACCTATGTTTGTAAAAGTACTGACTGTTCTGGAATTGATCCCAGAGTGGGTTGTTATGAAGTTACTGAAGGTTATGCTTGTGGTTTTTATTTTGGAATTACTTTAACTGAAGAAGCAGCTGAAAGGCAGGCTAAAGCAACAGATCTGTTAACTGTTTTAACTGGTGAAAGTGGTGGCACTTACCTAAGTGATGATATTGTTCTTTACTTAGATGATAATGAAGTTGATCGGTTAAGAATTGGTGCTGATCTTAAAGGAAAAGCTACAACCAATATCCAAATCTCTGGTTCTGGTTCTGGTCCTACTGAAATTGATGCATTAAATAATGCTTTAGATAACATGAAGCGGTTACAAACAATTATTATTACTGGGAGTCTTCCTGTAAAATTAAACATTGTTAAGATGGATAACATTTCTCCATCTTTAGGGAAAGAATTTCTGAACAACATTATTTTTGTTGGATTATTAGCAATCCTGGCAGTTGTTACTGTTGTTCTAATCAGATACAGAAAAATAAAAGTTGTTATCCCAATGGTTCTGACTATGGTTTCTGAGATTGTATTGATTCTCGGATTTGCTGCCCTTGTTGGATGGAACTTAGATTTGGCAGCGATTGCTGGTATTATTATTGTTGCTGGTACGGGGGTCGATCATTTGATTGTTATTACAGATGAAACTCTTAAGGGAGAAGTAATCTCAGATTGGAAAAAGAGAATTAAAAATGCAATGTTTATTGTTGTTGGTGCTTATTTAACAACCTGTGCTGGTATGTTGCCGTTATGGTTTGCAGGCGCAGGATTATTGAAAGGTTTTGCTTTTACTACAATTATTGGGATCTCTTTTGGGGTTCTAATTGCTAGACCTGCTTATGCAACAATGATTGAACATTTATTGAAAGATTAAATTCTTAATACTTATTTCATCAATTTTATAAATGGACAATTTCTCAAGAGTTTAAGATGAATAAAGGAACTTCCACGATAGCAATCGTTTTAATGGTACTCTGTACTATTTTCACATCTGCTGGACAAATTCTTTGGAAATTAGGAGTTATGAATGTAAACCTTGATAATCTAATTACTCTTTTTAATTTACCATTTATTTTGGGATTTGTTTCTTATGGGTTCGGATTTGTTCTAATGTTACTAGCTTTCAGATATGGGGAACTGAGCATCTTATATCCAATTGTGGCAACGAGTTATGTGTGGGTCAGTTTAATCTCCCCTTGGTTGTTCCCCGGCGATTTTATGAATATTTGGAAGTGGGTTGGAGTGACAGTAATTCTGGTTTCCGTTAGTTTGTTAGGGATCAGAGAAAAACCAAAAAGAAAAGTTTGTCGAGGTGTTAATTGTGGTTAATTACTTAGCAATCCTCTTAATTCTTGTTGGCTCTTTTATTGGTGCAGTTGGAACTTCAGTAATTAAGAAAGGAACTAATAAAACCGCTTTCTTCAAATTAATATTTAGTTTTGACATTTGGGTTGGTCTATCTCTTTATGCTTTATCGTTGGTTTTTTACATGGTGGCGTTAAGACAAGAACATCTTAGTGTCTTATATCCTTTAGTTTCTACTGCTTACATCTGGACAACTTTGTTTGCTGTCAAGTATCTTGGAGAGAAAATGAATAAGTTCAAGTGGATGGCTTTGATAGGGATTGTTATTGGGATTATTCTTATTGGTCTTGGTAGTTAATTTAAGGGGATTATTTAGTTTAACGATGTTAAGTTTCTTTTCTGTAAGAAAAAATTGCAAAGTAAAATTGAGTGATATTATAACGAAAGAAAATTCAGGCCATTAGCCAATGAGGATATTAATAATAACTAATGTAGATATAATCAAAAATACAACAAAAACGGAAACTATAATTGATTTAAGATCGGCGTTAAATTCAGTAAATTTATTTTTATAACGTGCATAATAAGAAAAAAATAGTAACCCTCCAAATACTCCAATTAAAGTAGATCCCCCATATAGAAACCCCTTATGGTTATTAATAAAAGAATATATGAAAATCCCAATTCCCATCACAATTAATACATAACAAGAAATTATGTCATAAACATCTCCAAATAGTTTTGGCTTTTCCATATAGGTATTATATGTTATGTTTATTAATAAATCTTTTGACTATTGGGGTCAGAATCTTTCAAGTAATATTCAATGTGAAGAAATTTAAACTTAGTAACTATTTTCAACTACCGTTTAAGAACCAACTTATCAAAAACATAAGGTAGAATAAAAGCCACTGCAAATACTACCGCAATCAACCATGGATTATGTTCAACGTTATCAACATTTAAGTCTCTAATAAATCTGTTAGAAACTAGAACCATTGTAATCATATTTGCAAGTGTAAGTATAGGTATGATGATCGCAGCAAGAACATGATGTCTTCTCTGTAAATGGCCAATGTCATTAACTAAGAAATTATATAAGAAACCAACAGTTCCTGCCAACAAGACAATCGTAGTAAACAGAATCCATTTGTTTAAAACAATTAAGAAAGGAATTAATACTAATGAAACAATAAGATTGGCAAAGATAATTACTATTAATGCACTCCAAAAAACTATTTTTGAAAAATGAGTATCATATGCTTTTTCTTTGTCTAAAATATTTTCTGTATCTCTAATCTCTTTTTCGGTCCAACCTTTCTCTTGCAACTCTTTTTTTTTAATTACTTTCATGGTTTTAATTTTGAATGGAAGTCAATGAATTCTGCAATTTTTCTAAATTCTTTTCCAGATCTTGATTTTGGGTAAAGGTAAGTCAAAGGAGCTTGTTTATGTAACGACTTTCTCATTTTACGATCATGTTTGATGTTAGCAATAATCGGGTGACCTAAAATATTGGCTACTTCTTCTGCTTTCATTTCATTTCTACCATTATTGCTCATGTTCAAGACAACCCCAGAAATAATATTATCATTTGCTTTAGCTAATTGAATCGTTTTAAGTGCATCCATCACTGAACTTAAGTTAGGATTAACAACAATTAAAACTTCATCACTATTTTTTAACACTTGATTCACTTCATAACCTAGGCCAGATGGTGCATCAATTAAGACAAAATCTGCGTGGTCATCTAAATGTTCAAATACTTCGGTTAACTTTTGAGGATTAGTTTTTTGATATTCTGCATATGATGGTGAAGAAGGAATTAATGAAACTCCACTTTCATGTAAATGGGTTACTTCCTGAATGCTTTTTTCTTTTCTTAGAAATTGGTTTAATGTTCCTTTTGGATCTAGAATTCCTAATTGTAATGATAAATTAGGAGTTACTAAATTTGCATCTAATAAAAGAACTTTTCTCCCTAATTGGTTTAGTGCAAAACCTAAATTAAGAGTACTTGTAGTTTTACCCACTCCTCCTTTTCCTGAGACTAAAGCAATAAATCTTGTCATTGGACCATACCTCTCTTTAATATCTTATTAAAATAGTTTAGAGTATTTAATGTTTTCTCTATCCTAACTGGTATAATCTAGAATCTTAATCTTCTTCTTCTTTTTTACCATTAACTAATTCCCAAGAATAATTAAAGAAGTTATGGACAAATTTTTCACAATTAGTCAAATTATCAATATTTACTTCTCCTGTGGAATTCTTTAATCTAACAATTAAGGTAACATGTCTACGATATTCTCTTCTTCTTTCGTAGGGTAGTTTTAAAACGGTTTTCAAGAAGGAGTAAAATGAGAGGTATTTTTGCATTTTGGCATCATCATTGTAAATCTCTGCCAATCTTGTCGATCGCAAGGCCGGACTTTTTGGCAAAGCAGCAATCTTTTTTTCATCTTTAGCTTTAATTAACAATGCTTCTATAATCAGATTATAAATGTCAAGCAATCTACTCACAGCATTAATTATCACATCAACTGTTCTAGTATATTTTAAGCTTACGTAGATAATATGTTCAAGCCGCTTGAGTTCTTCTCTTGCTTCTAAAAGGTATTCATTTATATGTTCCATATGTTTCGGGAATACTTGGAAAGACATACTTCTTTTTATGCTTTTCTGTTTGGGCTGATATAAATTAGCCTACACCCCAAACTGGGTTGTCTTTTCTTTTAATCTCAGCAACTTCTTTAAGAACTTCAATTTCCATTTTAGATAGATGTTTTTTCAATTCTTTCAACTTTTTGAAATCATTTTCTGGAATGTCCGTATAAAGAAAGTCACCTTCTTCAACTTGTCTACCTAAAGTGACACCATCCATGGACATGGCCATTTGTTTACCTTGTTGGGCTAAAGAAATATTATCTTTACCTTCTTGCATACTTTTAGCAGAAGTTATTTGCTTTCCTTGCATATTCATAATTGGGTCGCCAGTTTTAATCTGGCCAATTTCAATCTCTACTCCCACAATTGCAGGATTACTTTGTCTAAATGTGTAACCCTTCAATACTGCAAATTTACATGGTCTAACTAATTTTGCAAGATTTTCGACTTCAATTGTTCTTTTTAATTTCTCCCGATATTCTTCATATTCTTCGATAGTTCGATAAATTACATTGTGATTAATAATTTTCAACTTCTTGGCTTTAGCTAATTCTTCAATCTCTTCCGGGACTTTAATATTAAATCCCAGGATCACTGCGCTAAATTGGTCTTTTTCTTGTAAAGATTCAAGTTTAGAAAGATCTTTTTTGCTTATATCTCCTAACGAAGCAGACGATACAGGTATTTCTTTTTCTTGCAATAAGTTTCTTAATGCTTCTAGCCCTCCGATAGTATCTGCTTTAACAATTACCCCAACGCATTCATCACATTCTACCATGATTTCGCCAACTTCTTCTTGTACTTCTTGTTTTAATGCTTCAACTTCTTCTTTAGATGAACAACTTCTGATTGGCATTCCTGAGATGGCCCCATCTAAGCCCGGAGCAGAAATTTTTACACCAGTTGCAGCTGCAACTTCTTTAACATTTTTGAATTTACTTTTCTTTTCTCTCATTTCGGCAAGTTCTGCTGGTTCTAATAATGCACGAACTTTAACAACGATTGGCTGGTCTATTCCACCAATTACTAATTGATCATTAACTTTTAATTGGCCGTTGTAAATAATTGCATCTAAGGTTGTTCCTAATCCTTTTTCTTCTTTAACTTCTAAGATCGTGCCTTTACAATTTCCTGTTTCTTCAATTTCTAATTTTTTCTCTAAGAACTTTTGTGCGAGTCCGGTAAGGACCATTAAAATTTCCGGAATTCCTTGGCCAGTTTCTGCAGAGACAGGAACAATAGCAATTTGTTTAGTATAATCTTCCACTCGATCAAACCGTTCTGATTGTAAACCCAGTTCAGAGAATTTTCCAACCAGTTCATACATTTTTTTCTCAAAATCTCCTTGGATGTTCGAGTTAAGAGCTTGAATATTTTGTAATAATAATTTGTTTTTGTCATATTGCCAACCGTGAATCAGATCAACTTTATTTGCAGCAACAATGAACGGAACTTTGTTGGCTTTAAGAATTTCAATAGATTCAATTGTTTGCGGTTTAAACCCTTCGTTAATATCTACAATTAATATGGCGATGTCTGCTAAACTTCCGCCTCTTTTTCTTAAACTGGTGAAGGCAGCGTGACCTGGTGTATCAATAGCTAACAAACCAGGAACCGTAAGATTTCCTTTCATAGCATCTAATAATGTTCCACAAATCTTTTGAATAGTTTCGATAGGAATAATTGAAACACCAATTGCTTGAGTGATTCCTCCTGCTTCTCCTCTGATAACTGCAGTTTGTCTAATTTTATCTAGTAAAGATGTTTTTCCATGATCTACGTGTCCGACTACTGTTAATAATACCTTTCTAGTTGCCATGTATATAGAATTAGTCGAATATTTTTTAAAGGTTTCTTATATTATTTCTTTATATGAAACTAATCACAGAACAAACAACGAAAATCAAAGCGACTCTCCCAACAAGAGATGCTACTAAGAAACAAGAAGTATTCTATAATCCGTTGATGAAGTCTAATCGAAACCTCTCGATTGTGTTACTTAATTCTATTTCAAATAAAGAGATGGGTTTAGCTTTACCTCTGGCTGGTTCAGGAATCCGGGGATTAAGATTTCTTAAAGAACTTAAGAAAGGAAAACTGAATCACCTTTATCTTAATGATAGAAAAGAAACTTTTGAGAAAACTATTAAAGAAAATTTAAAATTAAACTCTCTAAAAACAAATAAAATAAACATCTCCACACAAGATGCTGAACAGTTTCTATTAAGTCAACATTGTGACGAATCATGTGGATACATGGATTACATTGATATTGATCCATTCGGAACTCCTAATCCTTTCATTAGCGTTGCAGTAAACAAAATCAAACGTAATGGGATTTTAGCGATAACAGCAACAGACACTGCCGCTTTAACCGGAACATATCCCAAAGTTACTAAAAGAAAATATTGGGCGAGATCTTTACGTAATTATATGATGCACGAGATTGGATTAAGAATTCTAATTAGAAAAGTACAGTTACAAGGAATTCAGTTTGATAAAGCAATGGTTCCAATTCTAGCTTATCATAAAGATCATTATTTTCGAATATACTTTAGAAGTGAGAAAGGCAAAGAGAAATGTGACGAATTAATCAAACACCATCAATACTTATTGTTTTGTCCGCAGTGCCTAAATCATAAGGCATCTAATTATAATCTAGGGAAATGTGAATGCGTATCTAATTTTGATCGTGCTGGTCCTCTTTGGACTGGAAAGTTGTTTGATTCAAAGTTAATTGCCAAAATGGCTAAGAATAATCCTTTTCCAGAAGAACAAAAGTTTCTCGACTTGTTAAAAGGAGAATCCAAGAAAGATATGGTTGGCTTTTATGATTTACATGTGATTGGCAAGAAGTACAAGTTAGAGCCAAAGAAGATGGATTTAATGTTAAAGAAACTTAAGGGAGTTAGAACACACTTTTCTAAGAATGGCGTTAAGACTGATAAAGGGATTAAAGAAATAATTAGAAAAATAAAAGAAAATAAAAAATAAACTTCACATGAAATGTTTTCTCATGTACGGACATGCGAAGAAACTCACATTAATTAACACTACCATTATTGCTGATGCTAACCATAAATTTACCTCTGCTTGCATTATATACAATACATAATAGAAGAAGAAATATAATCCCGCTTCAGATACAATTGTCCAGAACCAACATGAACTGCTACAACATCCACTAGAACATGTTTTACCAACAGCTTTTGGTGCTGCTTTTTTTATCACTCTTTTTTTCTTTTCCATGAATTATCACCTATACTTAAGAAATCTTTAAAGTTTAAAATATTTTCTAAAATTTTGATTAAACCTCTTTTGTTTCCATGTTTAGTTCAGCCGCATATTCTTCAATTAATTTTTTAGTTTCAGCAACTAATTCTTTACTAATGAATTTTGGATCATGACTTACCTTTACTAGAACTTCTTTTATATCTTTGGGATTATTAAGACCAATAAAAATTCTGGCTGTTGCAAAACTATACCAGTGCTTTTTTGGTGGGATGTACATCACACCTACACGACGTTCTGTTTCAAGGTGCCCATATATCTCTAACTCTCCTTCCTGAAATTTTAATGAAACTTTTTCTGCAACTTTCTTTACTAAAAGAATCATTTTATATCGTAAATCTTCTTTAGGGAATTTCACTTCACCTATTAAATCAACTACTTTTGCTTTTCCCATTTTTCCACCTTTTTTATTTTATATACTTAACACTAACAATTAGTTATTTTTGGATAAAAAGAATAAGAATATAAAAATTTCATCCCAAAGCCAGATCCATCTTTGCAATTTCTGCAGATTGAACACCTTCGATTTCGCCCATCTTAGCGGCGGTACCATCAAAGTCTCCACCTTCTACTTCATACATTGCTAGAACCATAACTGCTTTCAAACCGAAAGCGATTGGTTCAATTTTAGATTGCATCTGTCCAATAGAACCTGCTTCTTCAGCAATTTTCATGGCTTTCTCTTTGATTGGTTCTAAATCTACATCAACAGATTCGGGCATTAATTTAAATGTAATAATTGCTTTTCCCATAATTATTCACCTCTTAATTTGGCCCTTCGAATTCACAACTAGGACACTTGTACTTTACTGCATTAACACGACAATTACCACATCGAACAATTTCAAACTTACCACAGTTAGGGCAAGTAAATGTTGCATTGCCTTGGTCGTTAGCAACTTTCTTTTTACATGACATACAATGTTTTTCTTCCATATTAAAAACCTCTGATTGTTATTGTAGTTTCAAATTGGTCCTGTTTTATAAATATTGTGATGAAACAGATAAGAAGTTAGATTTTCATTAAAGGATATTTCTTTTCATCCACTTTAGCTTTTTTCATAATCTTGCGGATATTGTTCATGGTTTTTCTATTCTGTTGTTTCTTTTTGTATTCTTGTTGATAACGATAAAATCTTCTGACTATTTCCTCTTTAGATGCTTTTTTAACAATCTTGTCATCAACAATTCCTGCTTTAACCATATTTACCCCCATATCAGTTGGGGAATGATATTGATTAATGTAGTTATCCTTTAGGGTAATTGCTTTAATCATTTTTTTAAGAATCCAAAAGTTTTCTATGTCTCTATTATAATTGACAACCTCCTTCTGATAATATTTTAAGTGATAGGGGTCAATAATATTCTTATCCCCCAAATCAGCAGTGGCAGCTTCATAAGCAATATTTAATGGGTGATCTATAGGCATATTCCAGACCGGAAATGTTTCGAATTTAGCATACCCTGCATTAATTCCTTGAGATTGTTCATTAAATAATTGAGCAATACAAACTGCCATTTTTCCACTATTGCCTCCTGTGCCAGTAACGATGACTAATGGTTGTTTTGTTTTAATAAATGGCTTTTTTGGCAAGCCTTCTTTACTTAATAGTTTTTTCATATTCTTGGGATAACCAGCCACTTTTGGATGCAAATAAACTTTCTCTCCTGTTTTTTTTAATTTATCTCTGAACTTCAATGCTTTCTTTTCATTTTCATATAACGTAATAACAATCGCAGAAACATTCAATCCTTGATTTCTGATTTCACGAATTTCGTTTAGTGCTTGGGAATCGTAAGTTAACCCAGTATCTTGTCTAATTTTGCCTCTTTCAATGTCTTTTGCGCTAATACAATAAATTACTTCTAAGTTTTTTAGTTTTTTTAGGAGTTGAACTTTTGCATCAGCTTCATATCCAGGAAGAACTCGAGATGCATGTCCATCATAAAGAAGTTTTCCACCAAACTCTAAATATAGCTTATTGTCAAATTTAGAAAGTCTTTCTTTAATCGCTTTTGTTTGCGCTATTAAATATTTCTTAGTACTAAAACCCCTTTTCATAGAGGAAATGTTTTTTAGTTATTTAAATAACTTTCTTACTTCTCTTCAACAATAACTTTATTTCCTTCAATCTTAAAACCAACTTCTAAGAAATGTTCGGTAACATAAATATTTGTTTTTGTGTGGTTACTAATTTCTCTGGTAAGAATTTCTGAATTTGGTAACAAAGCCATAAACTGAATTAACTGATCTGCCAGGTTTCTATCAACGGCAGTGTCAGAAGAGATCTCTTTCTTTAACATCTCTGCGGCTTCTTTCCCAATTACTTCAGATAGTTTACCTTTCTCCACTAAAGCATCTCCTCCTAGAATTACAGGATTATCAAAGTCCACTTTACCACCTAAACTAAAAATTCCCCAAAGAACAATCTCTCCTCCAATAGAAAGGGTATTTGCATATTCTACTCGTAAGTTCATTGGAACTTTATAATCTCGTAACAAATTTTCTGCAGACTTTTTAATTCTCTCACCTATTTCTTTGTCTTCTAATTCTGATGACAGATTAACTATTCCGCGGATTTGTTCTAATTCTCCTTGAGAAACTAATTTTATTTTTGCTGTTCTAAAATTCAAATCTTCATAAAACTGTGCAAAGTTATCATAATCATTTAATTTAAATCTTGGATTAATCATCAGATGAACTTCCCCGCCACCTTTTGGATAGTACCCTTTCTTAATAACTTTTAATTCAATTTTTTCAACTAACCTTTGCAAGTGTGGAAGTAAAATATTTTGTAAGTAATATACAGAAGCTTGCCATTTACCACAAGTTCCGCCTTTAATTTTCAAAGTAACTTTTCCTGGTGCAAATAAACAAGGAAGAATTATTGCTTGTAAGAATAGAGTAATACTTCCTGCTGTGCCAATATCAACTTCATAAACTCCTCTTTTAATTTTTCCTGGGTGATACCAAAATTCTTTTGTGCCTAATTCTACTTCAGAAGTTTTTGCTCCACAAATTTCTTTCAGGGTCTTAATAGCATGAAGATGTTGCGGTTTTAATCCGCCTTTGTCACCTTTACCTGCTCTGATTTTGTCAACAGAAAACGGTTTTCCAGTTAGTGTAGAAAGTGCAAGAGCAGTTCTAACTAATGCTCCTCCTCCAGATCCGTATGCGCCATCTAGTTTAATCATAATAAGTTAGAATTCATTATTGTTATTTAATATTTTAGTAAAATCCGTCATTATCTATGTGGATCTTAATATTTTCTGCAGAAATTTTTACTGAAGCACAATGTCCGTCTATGCCTCTAATCCCTTCTATCTTTTTAACTAACTTTATTGCTTCGTCTGAATCAATATCTTTAATTGAAATAATATCAGCAGGTTTAATCTTGGCATGTTCTCTTATTGACATGATGAGGTGATATTTATTTTCTTTTTCATATGGAGTTCTTTCTTCGTCAAAAATGCTGAGGTCAATTTCTAGGTTAACTTTATCAGGTAATAATTTCCTGACTTCTTCTTCCTCAAAAAATTTGCCATATGTCATAATAAAGATTTTTTAAACACTTATATTTAAATTTTTAGTTTTAAAACAAAAAACTTAATAAATGAACTTAGTTCTTAGTTGTTTGTGGGGACATAGTATAACCTGGCTAGTATAGGAGCCTCCAGTAATGGAGAGTTGAGTCTTACGGCGATGATAAACTTTTCCTGAAGCAAGCTTTAGATCTGGGTTCGAATTTGTAAAAACGAAAGTCCCAGTGTCCCCACTCTTTTCTTTCTACAAAACATATATAAACTAATTTCATTTAATTATCCATAGTAATGTTAAAAAAAAGAGGTTCAGAAGAGAAAGGATTCTTTGCTAATCATAAACTAGCGATTGCTTCAACTACATTAATCGGAACAATCATTGGGGCCGGGATTTTAGGAATCCCTTACGTTATTGCTAAAACAGGATTTGTTTATGGCTTACTTTTAATTATTCTTTTAGGCGGGGCTTATGTTTTTCTTAATCTTTTTCTGGGCGAAGTTATTCTGAGAACTAAGAAACAACATCAACTTCCGGGGTATGCGGAAAAGTATTTGGGTAAATGGGGCAAACGACTAATGACTTTGTCAATGTTTATAGGTCTTTATGGTGCATTAACTGCTTACTTAATTGGAGAAGGTGCAGCATTACATACCATTTTTGGTTGGGGTGTTCCGTTAATGTACACTTTCATCTTTTTTGCAATAACTGTTTACATTATTTATCGGGGAATAAAAGCAACTGGTAAGGCAGAACTTATTTTGATCTCTTTACTCTTTCTAGTTGTTGTTTTCATCGGTCTATTATCCTATAATCAGATTCAGTTTTCTAACTTGGTTCATTTTGATCTCACAAAAATACTTGTGCCTTACGGTGTAATAGTTTTTGCTTTTGTTGGCTTACCCTCAATTCCAGAAATGCAAGAGGAATTGGGTAGAGAAAAGAAAAAGATGAAAAAAGCAATTCTTGTGGGTTCAGTAATTCCAATTGTTCTTTACATTGCTTTTTCCTTAATCATTATTGGGATTGTTGGTTTGGAAAACTTTGAACTTTTAGGTCCTAATGAAAGAATTGCGACAATCGCTTTAAGTTTATACTCTAACCAAATCTTGGGGATATTCGCCAATTTGCTAGCAGTTTTAGCGATGTTCACTTCATTCTTAACAATAGGAACTGCCTTAGTTGAGATTTTTGAGTATGATTATGGTGTTTCTAGAAGGACCTCTTTATTGTTAACTTTTTCATTGCCTCTTCTAATTGTTTTGTTTAAACTCACCTCATTCATCGTTGTTTTAGGGATTACTGGTGCAATAGCGGGGGGTTTAGATGGTATTTTAGTGATGTTAATGTATTGGAAAGCCAAGAAACTTGGTGATAGAAAACCAGAATATACAATGGGGAAACATTACATTTTGGGTGTCTTTTTGATTCTGATGTTTGTTGTTGGGATCGCTTATCAATTTTTCTAAAACTTTTCTTTTTGGGTCGTTACTACTTAAAGTTAGCAATAGTTACGAAACTTTTATATATTGGGTGTTACTTTTGAGTAGAAAATAGTCAAAAATCTTATTTTTATGGGGGAAATTTAAAATGAATATTAGAAAAATTGGAAGAAATGTTCTTAATGTTAGTAAATATACTGTTGCTGGTGCTACTTTGGGTGCTGGTTTATTTTTTGGTGGTCAAGCTTTAGCTGAAGAACCAAAAGATGTTGTTGAGCAACCTGACGCTTATGTAGAAGTTCAATCTGAAGTTCAGCCTGAACAAAGAGATCTTTATGATACTCAAACAGCTGAAGTTGCTGCGCCTCTTGAAGTTACTGTAACTCCTGAAGTTACTAATTATGAAACTCAATCAGCTCCTGAAGTCGTTGCACCTCTTGATGTTCAAACACCTGATGTTGCTACACCTCTTGAAGTTGCTGTAACTCCTGATACTCCTTCTCCGAGTTTCTCTTGGGGTGATTTGCTGAACGTGAATGGGCAAACTGTTATGCAAACTCCAACTGTAGAGCCTGTTGCAGAAACTAATCCCGTAGATTACAAGGGAACAACTCCTGCGGTTGCAGATCCGGATGTAGCAATTGTTAATCCTGCAGAACCCGTTCTAGAACCACAATCTCCTATTCCTGTTAATGAGGATGGAACTGCTTACAAGCTTGGACAAAAACCTGTTGTCGCTGATACTGTTGCAGGACCTAATGCTGTTGATTACAAAGGAACAACTCCCGTAGTTGAACCAGCTGTTGCAGATAATCCTGTAGCTCCTTTAGAAGAAAAAGTTGCTGAAGTTAAAACAGAAACACCTTCTCATGCTGGGAAATTCTCAGTAAGTGGATGTGAAAAAGGACAAGAAGCTTATTTAGTTGCAACCGAAGACGGAAGTAACTTGAAAGCAGAATGTAAAACTCCTAAGAAGAAAGGGCCAAGATGTGTTGAACAGTATGAAGGAAATGGTCGATGCATTGAACCCGTTTTAGCAGAATCTCATAATGTGCTTACTCCTGCTGTAAAAGGATTATGTCCTGGAACAACTCTATGTTATGATAGTTCTGAAGTTGACAATCTTGGTGAACAAATTGCTTTAGTTGCAAGAGTTTCTGAAGATAATAGAACCTATATCCATCAATTGGATGAATCTGTTAGCCAAAATGGTCAAAATCTTAGTGAGTTAAGTGAAGTTGTTGATCAAAATGAACAAATTATTGATGAGTTAGATACTGCAGTTGATAAAAACTCTCGTGGTATTGGTTCTCTTGATAAAAAAGTTTCTGATCAATATAAAGTTAAATCTACTGATAAAAATAATGTTGAAGTTAACTTAAATCTTAGAGGAACGGTTTCTGCCGGAATTGGTGCTGACTCAGACTCAATTGCTGTTTACATTGAACCTGAATTAAGTGTTGGCGGAACTTTCGGAGAACATTTCGGATTATTTGGTTATGTTAACGGAAATATTCCTGCATATGACCCTTCAGAAACTGATAACCATGAAAATGATTTAGGAATCATGACTGAAAATGTAGATACTGAAACAAACACTTCTCGAAGAGCTGGAGCTGGTTTAATGGCTAGGTTTCCTGTTGCTGATGGTGCTGTTACTCCTTATGCTAAAGTAGGAGCTGCTTTTATGCAAACTGAAGCAAGTAAAGATATTTCTCGTAATGGGGAAGAAATTGATGCCCTGTCTGACAATTACAATGGCGTTGGTTTAGAAGGCGCATTAGGAATTGACTTTGACTTTGGTCAACCAGGCGGAATTGTTTTAGGTTTAGAAGGAAGAGCAAATTCCTTTGGTGGCGGATACGGCGCAGGATCTGGAATGTTAGGATACACTTTCAAATAGAGTTTGATGTGAGGTAAACTTAAAATGAAAAATACTTTTACTTTTTTTACAATTTTCCTATTTGTACTATCTATTGTTCCATTAGCAGCAGCAGCAGATGTTTCTGTTCAAGCTGAATGGTCAGTTAATGGAGAAGCTGCAGGTAAAATATTAAATGCTGAAACTGGAGAAGGAACTACTTTCGCAGTGATGGTTAATGCTTTAAATGATAATTTAAACGATTATAACTTCTTTGTTAAAGTTTACGATGGCAGTTATGATGAGATGGTTAATCCTGGTTGGGAAACTACAAACGTAGAATCTTTCCCTGGCGGAACAACTATGTATACTGTTAATTATAATGCTCCTTTAACCGAAGGAACTTACTTTATTGTTGCTTCAGCATACTATGCTCAAGAAAACGATGAAGGATTTGATACACTAACATTAATTGTTACAGAAGCTCCTTGTTTAGATACAGACGATGACGGCGTTTGTGATGAAGATGAAATCTTGGGATGTACAGACACAGATGCAAATAATTACAATCCAAATGCAACTGAAGAAGACGACAGTTGTGAATACGATTGTTTAGATTCCGATGGCGATGGTGTTTGTGATGAAGATGAAATCTTAGGGTGTACTGATTCAGAAGCAGAGAATTTTAATCCAAATGCAACAGAAGAAGATAATAACTGTGAATATGCTTGTACAGATTCTGACAACGATGGTGTTTGTGATGAAGATGATCTTTGTCCAGATGAACCTGGGCTATTAGATAATAATGGTTGTCCTGAAGAAGTTATTAATGAAGCTCCCATTATTGAAGTTTTTGGAACTAACAAAATTAATGAAATGAGTTCATTAAACTTAATCGTTGAAATTGAAGATGAGGATATTGTTAACTTAGAAGTTAAGGTTGAAAAATGTGAGATTTATATTTTTGGGCTTTGCTTATTTGCAAGTTACACAGATGCTCCTGAAAATTCAGAATTAACTTTTGTTTCTGAAAACAAATATGCTTTTACTTGGACTCCGGATTACCGTTTTGTAAAACATCCTGCAACAGAAAGATCTATTCGATTAGTTTTTATTGCCGATGACGGAGAAGCAAAAGATTATAATTTACATAAAGTAACTGTTAACGATGTTAATCAATTACCTGTTTTAAGTTCAGAAGGCGTAGAAGATGTTGATGAAGGAAAAAGCTTTGTTGCTACTTTTACTGCCATTGATGCTGATGAAGAAGACGTCTTGGACTTGGGGATTATTTTAATGGGATATGAATTCATGGGTAATGATCTTCCTGATTGGATCTCTATGGAAAGTATTGCAAAGAATACAATTCAATTAACCGTAACTCCTGATTGTGATAGTGCTGGAGATTACTTCCTTAGATTTACTGCTAACGATGGACTATTCTTGGCGGAACTAATGGAACCATTTACTGTTACCGAAGCTTGTGATGCTCCAATTCTTGGATGTATGGATGAGTCTGCATTAAACTACAATCCTGAAGCAACCGAAGATGATGAAAGTTGTGAATATACTTGTAGTGATGTGGATAACGACGGAGTTTGTGATGAAAATGATCTTTGTCCGCATGAAGTGGGTACTGAGAATAACAAAGGATGTCCTGAAGAACCTGTTGCTGATAATATGGTTCCTGTTCTAAGAGGATTAATGGATCAATCTGTTTATGCAGAAGAGAAATTAACATTTCAAATTCATGTGACTGATGACAATGATAAAAACATGGACTTAATTGTTGAAGGACTTCCAGAAGGAGCAGAAGTATTTGCTTCTAATCGGGTTGCACCTTTGCCTTTAAAAAACATCATGCAGAAATTATTTTTGAAAACAGAGTATAAACACACTTTTATTTTCAAATGGGTTCCAACAGAAGCACAAGTTGGTGAATACTTAGTAGGATTTACTGCTGACGATGGTTTAGCTAAATCGGAACAAAAGACAATCAAAATCACTGTATTAGAACAACCAGTTGAACCTTGTGTTGATACAGATTCTGATGGTATTTGCGACGAAGTTGATCTTTGTCCGTTAGATCCAGAAGATTTTGATGGTATTGAAGACGAAGATGGTTGTCCTGAAGATGATCCAGTTAACCATGCACCTTTAATCTTATCAAATCCAACTACTGTTGCAACCGAGAATCATGATTACACTTACCAATTTTTGGCGGAAGATCCAGACGGAGACGAGATAACTGTAACTTTAGTTGACGCTCCTGAAGGGATGACTATGTCTGAAGATTGGTTAGTTGAATGGATTCCTGAAGATTTAACTAATGGCAAAGTGGCTATTAGTGTAACTGACGGAGAGTTTGTGGTAACACAGAAGTTTACAATTGGCGTTGCTGAAGCTTACAAGAATGTTAAGCTAGCATCCGTACAATTGGCGGCTGAAGAAGTTGTTGCTGGTGGTTATTTGTCTACTCAAATCAAAGTAGAAAATAACGGCGAGAAAGATATGGGTGATTTAAAGATTAGTGTGATTGTTCCTGAGCTTGGATTGAAGAAGTCTGTGAGTGAGTTTGACTTGAAACCAGGGCAAAGTAAGAACAAGAACATTAATCTACAGTTACCTTATTACGCTTACTCTGGTGAGTATCTAGTTAAGGTAAGTGTTAGTAACAGCAATTTCCATGAACAAACCTATAGGTTGGTAACAATCTATTAGGTATGACTATTGCGGGGTAGCTATTAAGTGTAGCTACTCAACAATACTAAACCAACGAAAACTTTATAAACCAAAGCGGTTTTAAAGACTAAAACACAAAAAAATAACATTCATAAAAGGATAAATTTTTTTTGGAGGAAGAAAAAATGAAAAAACTTTTAAGTATAATGGCTTTATTCGTAATTAGCTTATTGACTTTATCAATGGTTAGTGCATTAGATGCAAATGACCTAGTAATTAAGTCTATTGAAGTTAATGGCCACAATGTAGAAGATGGCGAAGTTCTTGCTGTTGAAGAAGGAGAAACTTTAGATGTTGAAGTTGGCTTATTAGCTAACGCTGGTGCAGAAAATATTGAAGTGGAAGTTGAAATTTCAGGTTATGAATACAACGACCAAGAAGATATGGAAGCTACCGCACACATCGATAATATCCAAGCTGGAAATACAAAATATTTTGACTTGGAAGTAACTTTGCCTAAGAAATTAGACAAGGATGAATACATGTTAAGAGTTCGTGTAATGGATAAGAATACTGCGGCAATTACCCACAATATTTTATTATCAATCGAACCTACAAGACATGGAATCGATATTGCAGACGTTGCTTTATCCCCTGGAGAAACCCAAAAAGCTGGTAGATCTTTTTTAGCTACTGTTCTATTGGAAAACTTCGGAGATAAAACTGAGAAAGACGTTAAAGTTGAAGTTGCAATTCCTGCATTAGGAGTTAAAGCTACTGAATACGTTGACGTTGTTGTAACCGATAACAATAATGTAGATTATGAAGACGTTCCTGAAATGTTCTTACCTCTTCCTGCTACTGCAGAAGCTGGTGCTTACGACATGATCGTTACAGTTAAATACGATGACTTAAGGGAAACTGTTAGCCAAACTTACAAAGTTAATGTTTTAGCTAACGAACTATTCCAAAAGTCTGACAAGTTAGTTTTAGCTGTTGGTCCGGAAAGTCAAACTGTTGCTGCTGGTAACACTGCTAGTTATGCTGTTGCATTAACAAACGCAGGATCAACTTCTAAAGCTTATGTTTTAGATGTAGTTACTGGTGACTGGGCTACCGCAACTGTTAGTGATGCTTTAGTTGTTTTAGAACCTGGAAAGAACAAAGTTGTTCAAGTAGATGTAACCGCTGCTAGTAATGCTGTTGAAGGTCAACACGTTGCAAGCGTTGCTATTATGTCTGGTGACGAAGTTCTTGAAACCATCGTTCTAAAAGCAAACGTAGCTGGCACCGCTAGTGAGAGTTTTAGCTTAAGAAACGGTTTGGAAATCGCTTTAATCGTCTTAGTTGTTCTATTAGTAATCATTGGTTTAATCATTGGTTTCAGTAGATTAAGAAAAGACGACGAAGACGAAGAAGAACAAACTTACTACTAAGTAAGTGGGGACGTTTAATCTTCCTCCAATTTTTTATTTTTTTTCTCTTTTTTTGGGAGGGCTTTTATTTTTCTTATAATCTTTTTTCTATGTTTTTTTAATACTGTTTATTAGTTCTATAACCTTTTTAAACTCTAGATTTTGTTACTAGCTTAATGGAAATAGCAATAATTGGGGCTGGTCCAATCGGCAGTTACGCTGGTTATTTACTAGCTAAGTCTGGACATAATGTTAATATTTATGAGCGGAAGAAAGAGATTGGTAAGCCCGTTCAATGTACTGGCATATTTACTTCTGACTTTGATGGATTTTCTTTTCTAAACAAAAATAAATTTTTAGTTAATACTATTAATAAAACGGAAATCAATTTTCCTAATGGTAGCAAGATTGCTGTTAATCAGAAAGAATATGTGGTTTGCAGAACTAAGTTTGATAACCACTTAGCTAATCTGGCTGTTACTGAAGGAGCAAAAATTTTCTTGCAACATTCATTTATTAGGAAAGAAGGTGAGAATCTAGTTGTTAAAGATCTTGCTAATGATTGTGAAAAAGAAATTAAACCAAACATAGTAATCGCTGCAGATGGCCCCTTATCAAGCGTAGCAAAAGCTTATGGTTTCTATCATCATCAGAGACAACACAATTATGGTGTGCAGGCTTTAGTGGGGGGGAACTTTGATTCTAATACAGTACAAACGTTCTTTGGTAAAGATATTGCTCCTGGTGTGTTTGTTTGGGTTGTTCCTGAGAGTTCAACCATGGCGAGAGTTGGTTTAGCTACAGAAAAAGATGCCCGTAAATACTTTGAGAAATTTGTTCAGAATAAAGATTATGAACTCTTAGAAATGCAGGCAGGTACAATTCCTATCTATCATCCTTCACAAGAATTGGTTAAAGATAGCTGTTATTTGCTTGGAGATGCTGCTGGGTTCGTTAAAGCGACTACTCTTGGTGGTGTAATTCCTGGAATGAAACAGGCGGAAGCTTTAGTTAGATGTTTAAATGATTCTGATTTGGATTATGAAGAAGAGCTTCAACCCATCATTAGTAGGCTCAAGTTACATCTGAAAATTAGAAAAGTTCATGATCGGTTTAGTGGAGAAGATTGGGAAAAGTTAGCTACTTATTCTAATAATCCTAAAGTTTTGAAATTATTGAACACTTATACACGGGAGAATGTAACTACGTTATTTAGAAAGATTATTTGGGCAGAGCCAAGAATGTTATATTTTAGTAAGTATTTAGGCGAATTTCTTTAACACTCTCAGATACTTTTTATTCAATCCACCTAAGCGGAAGATAATTATTTCATTTACGTTTGCTTCTCTAGCTAACTTCAAATCCATTTCTAATTGTTCTAATTTGATATTCGGTTCATTGCCGTGGATTCCTACTGAGATTGTTCCCAATGCTACAAGATAATTCTTTCCCAGTTCTCTAACTCCTGTTTCTAATTCTTTTCTTACATATTCTTCTTTGAAATTGTGCAAAGAATGATAGATCATTTTGATTACTTTTACTTTTTTACTTTTATAATGTAAACCCCAGAATCTTAATAACAACTGGCTTAATTTACTTTCTGGATAATATTCTGCCAAATAAACTGGTTTGTTGTAATTGTGAATAAATTCCTTAATTAATGATTTGTTTCTAAAGAAATTTAGGAACTGGGTTACATAAAGAAAAGGATTTTGTCTTGTTGGCAATTCTAGGTCTAGCATTATTGCTGTTTTTTTTGTCTCTTTAAAGATTCTCTTCAAAGCCGATCTTTTGCTGAAAGGAGAAATCCAATATCCTTCGCTTCTTTTTAAAATTGGCCAGTAAATAAATTCTTTGATGTGTCTGTTCTTAATGCTTTTTTTAATTTCATTAAATTCCTTTAAAGAAGGGGCTGCTAGATATAATTTCGTTGGAAAATTGATTAATCTCAGTTTACTTAAGTTTTCTTTTGTGGGAAACTCTTCGAAAAAGCTTATTTTCATGGATGTTAGAATAATCTTGTTGTTAATATGTTTTTTGGAAATAAAAAAATTAAGAAAAAAAATAAAAAATTAAAAGGTAGTTCCAACAAATCCACCTAAGTTGTAATCAAGAGTTCCTTCATTTCCAACTTCAGTTAGGTCTGCAGCAGCTCCAATTTGGTATTTGTCCATTAATGTTACTCCTGCTCTTAATTTCTGAACACTAAACTGGTGGCCAGTTTCTCCAACACTAGTTAGGTCCTCTAAGTTTATTAGCAAATCAACTTTTTCTCCTAACTCTGGGCTGTAGCTTAGGTTTACTACAAACTCTCCGTCTGGGCTTTCCATTGTTTTTACTGTTGCTAAGGCATACACTGCAAAATCTCCTAGTGCTTTGAAGTATTGCAAACCTGCTCTTGGAATTACTCCCATTCCTGGTGCTGCCTGTACTTCTCCTACAATGTCTAAGCCATCAACTAAGTTATAGCTCAAGTCCATTAAACCAAAAAAGCTTACTTCTCCTTCATAGTCTGAAGTGGTCATTTGTCTCAAGAACAAATTGGTTTTTGGAGCGATACTTGTGGACACTTTTGTGTCTAAGGTTGTTGATTGGTGTCCTGCTGATAATTCTACTGATCCGCTTGCTGGGGTTTCATCTGCTAGGCCAACTCCTGGTGCTAATATTGCACAAGCCACTCCTGCTGCATAAGCTAAGTTTCTGGGGGTGGCTAATCTTTGTAATGCTTCTTTTGCTTCTGCAGTTATTTTCTCTAAGATAGTTGGTTCTCTAACTAATGCGATCCCTCTTTTATCGCTAATAACTTTTCCTTCTCCTGCAACTTCTTGTATAATTCTCTCTTCTGCAGTAAGTGGTGCTTCAGCAACTTTTGCTTCTTCATCAATATCTTCTGGAAGATATAATCTTCCTTCGGTTTTCCAATATCTTTTTCCTCCAGTTTCAATAAGTTCTGAAGGTAAAATCATTTCATTTGTCATTTTTCATATCTCCTCCTTTTTTAGGCAGAAAGGCAAACTGCTTAACTACTATTTAGTAGTTATGTTTGTTGGTATATAAATGCTCTCTCCCCTCGAAGGGGCGAAAAAAGAAAGATTTATAACTAAAACAAGCTTATTTAATCTAATGGACTTAGAATTACTCAAAGAAATTGGTTTAACTGATGGAGAAATTAGGGTATATTTGGCTTTATTTAAGTTAGGTTCTACTTCTACTGGGCCATTAATCAAAGAATCAAAAGTACATGCATCTAAAGTTTATCCTATTTTGGATCGCTTGATAGAAAAAGGGTTAGTTTCATTTGTTAAATTGGATAAAAAAACAATTTATACTGCAAATCCTGCGACTACAATTATTTCATATTTAGATAAATTACAGGGCAAGATTGGGCAACAAAAGAAATCCGCAGTTAATTTAATTGAGGAATTAACAAAGTTAAAAAGTTTAAATAAAACCGAATCAGAAACAACCGTCTTTAAAGGAGCCAAAGGATTAAAAAATGCTTATAATATTGCTATCAAAGAATTAAAGAAAGGTGAAGATTGTTATGCAATGTTTTTACCTAAAGTAGCAAATAATTTACTGCCTTTTTTTGAGAAACTTATTACAGATGTTTCTAAAAAGAAAGTTAATCATTATTTGTTATACAATGAACTCTCTCCAGAGATAGATTTGATTAAACATTTGCCTGGGACCAATGTTAGGGTTGATAGTCCCCACGGATATCAATCTCCAGCAGAAATGTGTGTTTATGGTGAATATACCATTGTCTCAACATCTGGTGGAAAAGAATATCTAACTATTTTAATAAAAGACAAGATCATTGCTAATTCTTTCAAAAATCAGTTTAAAGCAATCTGGAATCAAGAAGTGCAAACTTTCCATGGGGTGGAGGGAATGCAATTTGCTTTCGATGAAGCCTTAAGAGCAACACCAAATGGGGCCACTAGTTATGTTTTTGGAGCAACAAAAACATCGAAGGGAACTGACAAATTACTCTTTGAATATAATAAAAGAAGAGCAGAAAAAGGAATTAAACTGAAAATATTGTTTAATGAGGAAGCTACGAGTTCTAAAACAACAAGGTCTGCAAGAAAAGAAACAAATCCCTTGGCAGAGATAAAAATAATGCCCCATGAATCTACTCCGAGTGCTTATGAAGTTTTTCCAGATAGAGTTATTATCACAACAGCGTCTAGGGGAAATCCAACATCGATTGTGATTAAAGATAAAGAATTTGTTAAAACCTGTATCATTCAATTTAATGAGCTTTGGAATCAGAAAACAAGAACATTTCGAGGAAAAAAAGGCGTGGAAACTATTTTTAATGAAGCTCTTAATTCTAAAGAGATTAGGTTTATTGGTGGTAATTGGGGGATGGTTAAGTATCATAAAGCATTCTTTGAGAACTGGAACCTAGAAAGGGAAAAGAAAAAAATTATGTGGTTGGATTTAGTTGATGCCGACGTTCTAATAAAACAGAAAGAGGTGCCCAAACAACTAAAACATTATCAAGTGAAAGTTCTCCCCGAACAAGTTAATAGTCCAGGGGTAATATTTATTTATGGGAATAAAGTTGCTACAATTATTTGGAAAAAAGAAGCCATCATTAATGTTGTTGAAAGTAAAGAAACCGTTGATCATTATAAAAAATATTTTGATTATCTTTGGGATCAAAGAATTAAGACTTATTCTGGAAAAGACGGGGTGAAGAATCTTCTTAATACTATGCTTGATACAGAATCAAAAGAGTATTTTGCGTATGGTGGTCCTCAAAAAGCCTATGATTTATTGGGACACACTTTTTGGAAAAGTTTTCATGAAAAAAGAGTCCATAAAGGTATTGATGCTGAACTGGTTTTCCATTCTTCTTTGGGTTGGTGGGGAGATAAACTAAATGAATTAGAATTAACTGAAGTTAGAACAACGAAAAAAGATTTTGAAGAGTTAACTGAAACCGTAATTTGTGGAAACAAAGTAGCAATTATTGTTTGGCTTGACCATCCTTTTGGAATTTTAATGGAAGAACCTCTTGCTGCGAAATCTTATCAGAAATTTTTTGAATTAATTTGGGAAAAATAGAAATAAAAAATTAATCCATAATCCCATACCATTGAAGAAGAAGTCGATCTACACCTTTAACAAGGTCATAATCAGAACCATAAATCTTAATACAAGCATCACTCAGTTCAATCTTGGCTTCTTCACTTAGAACTAATTCAATTACTGGCTTATTGTCTGGGTTGTTCTCACAGCTAATGATTGGTCTCTCTTCACAACCGGTTCCTTCTTCCGTGCAAGAACCCACTGGTTTTCGGTCCATTCCTTTTACCACATTAAAACTTAATTCTGAAACTGATAATGTGTAATATTTGTTAACAACCTTAGGGTCAATAGCAATGTGAACTTCTTCTCCCATATTGAAGTCTTGGGATAAGCTTCCTTCAATAATAATCTCTTCCAATTCTTTTGGTCCAAAATGTAATGGTACTTTTAATAGTGTGTCAAATTTATTCATCTCTGTCCACCACAGGCCATCAACTTTAACAAAACTGTAACCATTATGCATATAACCTTCGTCTTCATCTAGATCTCCCTCTAGATTTTCTTGATGTAATGCGTCAACATCAACAACTGCAGCAGAAGTAATTCCGTTATAGAATGTTGCTCCGCCAAACATTAAAGCAAACAACCCCAAAATCACAACAACAGAAATAATAATGTTTTTAGCATCTCCTTTATCTACATCGGGGTCTTCAAGATCTTCTTTAATTGCTTTATTGATTTCAAATTGTTCTTCTCGGTCAAGTTCTTTTTCAATAACCTGGCCTATTTTGATCTCATCTTTCATTTTGTATGTTAAGTGTTGTTTTAGTTTATATTATTTTCCATAGTTTTAGAATAATTTGCTTTAATTCTTTTTAAATAGATTTCCAACTTTTCTTTAACTTCATTTTCTAATTCCTCATTTAATTCTAATAATTCAACTTCTTTATTCCAATCAAGATCTGGCAATTTAGTTATTGTTCCTTTTAATTTTCGATTAACAGATTTAATATCTTCCTCAATCTTGAATGCTTCTTTTGTGCCAAACATTTTTGTTGCGGGAAATTTAGTAAATGCGTTAGCTCCTGCTTTTAATAACGAACCAACTTCTTCATATCTTCTGGCAGTAGTTCCAGCAATGATTTCTAATTTTGGGAAATTGATTCTTGTTTTTGCAATCCACCAAAGATAATCTTCTGTCTTTGGTCCGTTACCATGTTCAAAGATTGTTCCTTTAACTGGTTTCAAAGCATAGAAAGTAATTCTTTCTAAATTATGTTTTTTAATGAAGTTTTTTAGTAATGGGAAATCTTCTTTCTTTTCTCCTAATCCAATAACCATAGTCATGCTTTTCTGAAAGTCTTTTGTTTTCTCAAACATTTCCTCATAAGGTTGAATTGGTTTGTCCGGACAGATCTCATTATGTAACTTTGGTTCAATTGTTTCAATTGAAGAAACTATTCCTTTAACATAGGGTTTGAATGTTTCTAAGTCTTCTTTTTCTATTACTCCAATGTTTAACCAAATTTTTTCTCCGTAAACTTTGCTGATTAATTTGATTCGTTCCAACATTTCTTCTTTTGGAAAGATTCTATAACCTCCCGTAAGAAATTCGATTCGCCAGCCAAGTTTCTTGCAAAGAAGTGCTTCAACTAAATCTGAACTTAATGATCTTTTGGCAGTTTTAGCATGTTGAACTTTATGTTTGATTGTGCTTCTAAAACAGAATTTGCATGTTCCTATATCACAATACCAACTAAGAAAGATACATCTACCGTACCAAGTGGTATTTGGAAAATTGTCTTTGTACACTTGGTTTGCTTGTTCTATTAGTTGTTGGGTTTCTTTGTCCATTAGAATGTTATTTTGTGGGTGTGGTTTATAAGGTTTTAGCTTACTTTTTGTGGTGATTTTTTATGGGGAAAAATATGGCTTTTAATTCTTTAATAAATTAATAATTAAATCAACTGTTTCTTTTACAGAAATACTTTCTACATCAATAAGAATATCTTTTTCTTCCGGCACGGCAAGATAAGAATAACTTTTTTTCATATATTCTTCAGAAGCGATTTTTTGTTTTCTTTTCAAATTCCTTTTTTTTGTTTCTTTTAAAGATGCTTTTAAGAAAATAGAAATAATCTTATATTTATTAGTTCTCAATTCTTTTCCTAGTTCTTTGTTAAGATCTTTTAAGAAAGACTCTTGGAGAAGGATATCCTTTTCTTTTTTAATTAAATTTTTGATTTTGGGGTAATATAATGAGTGGGCTTTAATTTTTCTTTCTGCACGTTCCAAATGATTAAATTTTTCTTTAAATTCTTCTAAATTAACATAATTAAATTTTTTTAATTTTTTAGAAAGATGTTTACAGGTAGTAGTTTTTCCCACTCCTGCTGGTCCTTTAATTAAGATTAATTTTGGCATTTTAAAGATAAGCCCCTGGTGAGAGTTGCACTCACGGTCTACTGCTTACGAGGCAGTCGCTATAGCTACTAAGCCACAGGGGCATGAATACTTTACTTTTATTAGCAATATTTATAAATTATACTCTTGGAAGTGATAAAATGATCCAGATTGTACTCTATCAATCACAGTATGAACCGCAATTGAAAGAGTTACTGCGAGGTTTTGAAGCAGAAGTAGAACATAGATTAAGATGGCCATTTCCTTCTGCAGAAATTTCCCCCTTTGATGATCCAGAATCTTTAGATGAAAATGATCAAGATGACGAATTAATGGAAATGGTTGAAGAGGGGGCAGAGGATGCTCTTTCACAAATTAATCAAGGGAATGATGATTGTTATTTAGCTTTATCTCCAGAAGGAAATGTTATTGGTTTCCAAGTCACTCATTTATATCACAATCAAGCAGATAAGCATGTTAAAGCAGGGGATTTAGAACTTTCCAGATTATATGTGCATCCCGATTTTAGAAAAAATGGTATTGGCAGAATGTTAGATCAAGATTGTTTGGAAAGAGTTAAAACAGTTGATGGTATTAATAGGGTGATTACTTTTGTTGAGAAGAATAATAGTCCTAATATTGCATTAAAAAGGGATTTAGGTTTTAGAAAAAGTACTGGGTATCAAGACGGAGCAAGGGTTTATCATTTCTTTCAGAGAACTATTTAATCTCTTTTAACATTTCTTCTTTATTCTTAAACTTCTTTTGACACTCGAAACAAACTTCATATTGTTTGCTCTTGCCTTCTTTCTTAATTATCGTTCCTTTTAATTTTCCTAAAAATAATTCAGCGATTTTATTCCCACAAATTGTACATTTAGCCATTTTAGAATACTTTATGTCTTTTGATTTTTAAAACTTACCACCAAAAACCATATAAATGTAATCATTAAAATAACCCTATGAAGAAAAGAATAGCTATAATCGATAAGGAGAAATGTCATCCTAGTGAATGTGGAGATTATCTTTGTGCTAAATTGTGCCCTGTTAATAGAACTGGAACAGATTGTGTCTTGCCACATGAAATACATAAAAAAGCAAAGATTGACGAATTACTTTGTACTGGCTGTTCTATTTGCTCAAACAGATGTCCTTATCAAGCAATCCAAATTATTAATCTTCCAGAAGCATTAAACAAAGAACCAGTTCATCGGTTCGGAGAGAATGCTTTTGAATTATTTTCTTTACCAACACCAATCTTTGGTCAAGTTACAGGAATCTTGGGAAAGAATGGTATTGGGAAAACTACTGCTTTACAAATTCTGGCAGGATTATTAAAGCCAAACTTAGGCAACTATGAAAAAGAAACTGATTTTAAGGATGTTATCAATTATTTCAAAGGCAGTGAGACTCAGAAATTCTTAATGAAAATGCATGTTGGCGATATCAAATTATCTTACAAATTGCAACAAGTTGATTTGATTGCTAAACAGTTTACTGGAACCGTTCGTGAGTTATTAGAAAAAGTTGATGAAAAAAAACAATTAAATGAAGTTGCTCAAGAATTACAATTAACAAGATTCTTAGATACTCCAGTTAACAAAATTTCTGGTGGAGAATTACAACGAGTAGCAATTGCTGCTTCTGTATTAAAGAAAGCTAACATTTATTTCTTTGACGAACCTAGCTCTTATCTTGATATTAAGCAAAGGGTTAACGTTTCTAAATTTATTAGAAATCTAGCAGATGAAGATACTTCAATCATCGTTATTGAACACGATTTAATTATTCTTGATTACATGACAGATCTATTGAATTTAATGTACGGGCAAGAATCTGCTTATGGTATTGTTTCTGGGATCAAGAATTCTAGGGAAGGAATCAATGCTTTCTTGGAAGGTTTTCTGAAAGAAGAAAATATTCGTTTTAGGTCTTATCCTATTAAGTTTGAGAAAGTTCAAGATAGACAAGTGGGAACTCAACAAAAACTAATTTCTTGGAAACATTTAAGCAAGAAGTTAGGGAACTTTATTTTGGAATCTGAATCTGGAGAATTATATAAAAACGAGATTATTGGTGTTTTAGGGGAAAATGGAATTGGTAAAACTAGTTTTGTAAAAGTATTAGCGGGATTAATTAAACCAGACTCTGGCGAGATTGATTCTGAAATTAAAGTTGCTTACAAACCTCAATACTTAGAAACTGCTTCAGATGAATTAGTAATGCAATATTTAGATGATGCAGTTCAACAGTATCAAAACCAATTAATTAAACCATTAGATATGGAAAGATTAATGATGAAAAAATTGTCTGAACTTTCTGGTGGAGAATTACAAAAAGTATCTATTGTTAAATGTCTGAGTGAAGATGCAGAATTGTTTCTTCTGGATGAGCCTTCTGCTTATCTAGACGTTGAACAACGATTATTAATCTCTAAAGTAATTAAAAGTTTAACTGCAGAAAGAGAGATTACTGTTTTAGTGGTAGATCACGATTTAATGTTTTTAGATTATTTGTCTGATCGACTTGCTGTATTTACAGGAGAACCCGCTAAATCTGGTTTATTACAAGGTCCTTTTGATATGGTTGAAGGAATGAATTTGTTTTTAGAAGAGTTAGGCATTTCATTACGTAGAGATCCAAATTCGCATCGGCCTCGGATTAACAAAGCCGGAAGTGTAAAGGATCGAGAACAACGTGCAGAAGGAAAGTTGTATTATAACTAAGAACTAGTTCTCATTGCATTATAATCTACTAGATTAAGAACATAATCAGAAACTTTCCAATTGATTCTTGTAAACTCTCCAAAATGATCTCCACCGGCTTGGGCTGATGCTTCTTTATCAAGAAGTGCAATTTCTACTTCTGGGGCAACAATCTCAGAAACATCACGATGACGATATTCTCCACTCCAAATACTTTTGGTGTGGGCAACAAATCTTGGGATCATCGAGTAACGATTACCTCCAACTGCCCTAATGTGCATTTTCCCTTCTGATCTTGCTTTTTTTGCATAAGGAAAACCCACAAAATTATAACCAAAATAAGGGGTCGTTCCTGCTACTAAAGCATGGATTTGATTTTCTTGTAAGAATCTTTCCCCATCTCCAAGAGGAAGCCTCATAAATTCTATGTCTTCTTCAAAAATTTCAGCAAGTTCTGCCCCTTGTGGAAAACTAATTTCAAATTTTAGTTTTTTACCAAAAAAGATTTCTGTAGCAGAAGAAGGGATTGTGCTAAAGTATCCTACTAAACCGTTCAATGGGCTTTGTTTGTACTTTTTTAAAATGATTCCATCCCAACCAGCCCCGGTTAACATAGAATAAGTTTTCTCTTTTTCTCCTTGAGGGGTGGTTCCAGTAATCTCAATTAACGGGACTTGTATTGTTGGTAATTCATTAACATCTGTTTCTAAAATCATTTCTAATTGTTCTAAATGGTCTTTACCTGCACCTAATTCATAAGAAATAGCATTACCCGTTCCCAATTTTAATATTGCAAATAATTGTTTGTTAAATGACAAACCTAATTCTTCACATAAAAGAATGAATTTATTACTTTCATATCTGATTGTTCCATCTCCTCCTCCAAGAGTAATTACTTGTGGTTTATCCTGTAAAGTTTTTCTTCTAGGATAATTTCCTGAATATATTTTAACTCTATAGTCTTCAGCAAATCTTTGCTCAATTGCATTAATTATCTTCGGGGTGAATCTTCCAGCTCTTGGATTTAATTTAGCTACTAGGCTTTCTACCATATTTCCATTTAGAAACGTTTACTTTTATAAAAATAATGAAAAAGAAAAATAAAAAATTAAGAAACGATTACGCTACCTTGCATTCCTGGATGGAATTGGCAAAAGTATCTGTACTGTCCTGCTTCAGTAAAGGTGTGAGTTAATGATGTTGTTCCAATTGGAAGTTTCTCATCAAAATCACCATTTTCAAAAGTTACTGTATGCGCAGTAGAATCTTTGTTAACCCATTCTATAGTGTCACCAACTTTAAGATCTAAATCAATAGGCATGAATTGAGAATTCTCAATTGCTACTTGGTAAACTTCTCCAGTTGCTACAACTGCAGTATTAGTTTCTTCTACTTCAACTACTTCTTCAACATTATCTTCTACTACTTCTGATCCACAAGCCACTAATAGAAACATAACACTTAACAAAGCTATTAACCCTAATATTTTCTTCATTTTATTGTCCTCCAAAATATATAAGGTTAAATATTGACGTTTATTTAAATATCTTTCTCCAATCTTCCTTATAAAACTTAACAAAGAGATATAGTGCAACAATTACCATAATCAAACTAAACCATTGGCCAATCGTTAATTTGAACCATAAAACGTCTTCGCGATAGAAATCTACTAAGAATCTTCCTAATCCTTCCCAAAAAACGAAGTTCAGAAATATAAACCCTGGCTTAAATGATTTCCAGAATGTTAGCAAGAAAAGCCAACCAGTAACAATAAATCTTTTCCCTGCTGCGTATAATGTAGATGGGTGCCTACAACCATCATATCCTTTAAACAATACGCACCACTTACCTTGGAATGGTCTACCAACTAATTCTCCATTAATGAAATTAGCAATTCTTCCCAAAGCTAAAGCAAACAAGGCGGGAATTGACATAGCATCAGCCAATTTCCAGAAATTAAATCTATGTTTCTTACAATAAATGTAAGCTGCAACTACAATTCCTACAAATCCACCGTGAAAACTCATCCCTCCTTCCCAAAATTTGAGAAAGTTAAATGGATTTGACAAGTAGTAACTTGGTTGCCAAAAAACTTCAAATACTCTTGATCCGATTAATACTCCGACCATCAACCAAAATGCAAAATCCCAGATCTGTTCTTTGTTTAATTCTAGTTTGCCTTTTTTTCTAAGATAATATAACCAAGCAATAGACAGAAAGAATCCCAGGACATACATTAGCCCGTACCATCTGATTTCTAACGGCCCTAAGGAAAGTAATGTTGGGTTAAGATTGTGAATGTACATGAAGTTTTGTTATCCGTTAACATTTATTAATTCTTTGGTATTAAAAATGATTAGAGGTTAATTTTAAATACTTCCATCTCTTACTTTTATACATGAGAAAACTATGGTTTCTTTCAGTACTACTAATTTCTCTATTTCTATTAAGTGGTTGTACATCTGTTAAAGACACATTAGGTATGTGTGGCCATTACTGTGTCAACAAAGATTGTGGAACTGAAATAAACAATTGTGGTCAAGAGATTGATTGTGGTGGTTGTACTGGTGGACATTCTTGTGAAGATGGTATGTGTGAATTAAATCCAGAAATCAAAGATAGTGACCCCATTCTAGTACGTCCAAAAATAGACCTAAATCTTCTTTTATCAAATCAAAGAATAACTAATGCCATAGAACTAAATCCTCTAACTACCACAAATAATTATCAGAAAATTTTGAATGAGAAAATAAGTGATCTTGAAGTTGGAAATACGGCTCATTGGAATAACTTTAGAAGTCAAGCCAATTGGCAAGAAGAGGATCTATTAGAATTATATTTACAAAAAGTTGCTTTTTCTTTATATATTGAAGCTAATGCTTTAACTCCTTGGAGTATCCTTGATTATTCGGATGAACACCTCAACTTATTGCTTTCAGATCTGTATGTTGATGATGTTTTAACTGATGTTCCCATGTACCAAAATGGAGGATATTACAAAGCCAGGAAACAATCTGCATTTAATGGTGACTCTCTAATTGCCTTCAAATATATACAAGAAACGAAACAACAGTATCCACATCTAAAAGTTAAAACCCATAAAGACTTGCTTGATTTGATTATAATTAGAATGCGTGATGATGAATGGGTCCATTTTGGAAGTGAAGCAGAAGGATGTTCAGATTTTCCTTCTGAGGTTATGAATTATGATTTTCAATGTTTATTAGATCTTAAGAAAGGAAGTGATCCACTTACTGCTCATTTTATATTTGCATTATTACAATCAAATAATATTCCCTCGAAAGAAGTTCCAGTTTATTTGGGTGGACATACCGGAATTATTTATCCAACTCTGGATTTAACTATGGAGGGGAATGCTGTTTATTCTGTGTTAAAAAAAGGAATATTGACCACAAACAAATTGCCAATTGATAACACTTATTTGGATCTAAATACTTATCTGATTTGGGATCAAGTTCCAACTTGTCAGGCTTTTTATTTTACAACTAACAAAAACGTTTTAGATTACTTCCAATATATTGGCGATCCTCAATGGAATACAGACATTATTACAACTTACTGTTACACATTTATGGGGAATGCGCCAGGAGAATATTTAAGAGAACTAATAAAAACAGGATTTCTTGCTGAAGGTGAGCCTATGAACTGTCAAGATACAGATCCTTCTAAGGATAATTATCAAGCTCCTCCATTAACTGAAGAAGAATTAGACTTTTATCTTAATCAGATCGCACAAATAGCAAATTGCTAACAAATACTGTTTAATCACCTTTCCTCTACAGAAAACTTTATATATTCTTCACGATTATATAATCTCATCATAATTAAAAACGAGGGTGAATTATAATGGAAGATAAAGAAAAAAGTTATTCTAAAGAATTACTAGGTAAAACAATAGTTTCAAAGTCAGGAAAGAAGTTTGGCGAAGTTGGCGATTTAATTTTTGAAGTTGGTTCTGGTGAACTGATTCATATGCAACTTAGACATCCTACCTCTTACATTGATAAGATGGAACTAGAAAAAACTAAAGAAGGAAGTATTTTAATCCCCTTCTCCGCAGTTATTGCTTCTGGTGACTTTATTGTTGTAGCAGAAGAAGATATAATTTAATTTTTTTAATTAATTTTTATTTAGCCAAATGAAAAGTAAAAAAACACAGACTATTCTCATAATTATAGGAGTTATTTTAGTTTTAATTATTGGTTTATTCTTTTTTGGGAGAATGGTCATTCAAATGAGTGAATCACTTGATGATTATCATCCAATGATGTCAAATATTAATTCTACAAATTCATTAGGAGAAAGTTTAGAATATTGTAATACATTTGATGAAACAAAACGAAAAGATTCCTGCCTCTATATTGCAGGCTATTATTACAATGACACTTCTGTTTGTGAAACAATTAAAGGTTTGAAACAGGAAACTTGTGAGACTCGTTTATCTTACAGATTAATGATTAAAGAGATTAAACAATCATAAATAATTAATTACTTTTTTATTATCTATTTCTAATCATAATAATGTATATAAGGTAACAATCTATTCTTATTACTTGGGGTGATTAGAATTAAAACAAAAATTCTAGAATTTTTGGGATCTGGTTCGCCTCTTAAAATTAGGGAGATGAATTAAATGACGGCTCACCATAAATCAGAAGACTTAAATTTACATTCTTTAAAGGCTATTTCTCCAATTGATGGTAGACATAGATTAATGACCGAACCATTGGCAGATTGGTTCTCAGAATTTGCATTGTTTAAGTACAGGCTTCATATGGAAGTTGAGTACTTAATTGCATTATCGGAAAATGAACCGTTCAATGCAGTAAGAAATTTCACTTTAGAAGAAAAAGATTTCTTAAAAGGAATTGTGCGTAACTTTACTTTACAGGATGCACAAGTAATTCAGAACATTGATCGGTTTGGTTATCAAGAAATGAAACCGACTAACCATGATTGTAAATCTGTAGAATATTTTCTTAAAAGAAAACTTGAAGAAAGTTCATTAACAGATGTAAAAGAATTTGTTCATTTTGGTTTAACTTCAGAAGATATGAATAATATTGCTCACAATTGTATGATTAATGGAGCATTAAATCAACATTATATCCCAAATTTAGTTTCTTTACTGGATGAATTAAAAGGACTAGCAGAATCAGAAAAGTCTACCGCTATGTTAAGTAGAACTCATGGCCAACCGGCAACTCCAACAACAGTTGGTAAAGAGATGGCTAATTATCTTGACAGATTAAGAAAACAGTTAATCAAACTTAAACAATTTAAATTACCTGCAAAATGTAATGGTGCTGTTGGCAATCATGCTGCCCAATATTTTGCTGCAGGAGAAGTTAATTGGATGTCTTTTACTGAAAAATTTATCACAGATCTTGGTTTTGAAGCAAATTTAATGAGTACACAAATTGAGTTTCATGATGGTTTAACAGAATTGTTTAGCATTATGATTAGTATCAATAATATTCTAAAAGATTTAGCGATGGACTTTTGGACTTATATCTCTTTGGGATATTTACAACAACAAAAGATTATTCATGAAGTTGGTAGTTCAACAATGCCACATAAGATTAATCCTTGGCGGATGGAAGTTGCTGAAGGTAGTGTAGCAGAAGCAAACGCTAAGTTGATTGGATTTATCAACAAGTTGCAAGTTTCTAGATTACAAAGAGATTTGTCGGATCATGAAGCACAAAGAGCGATAGGAGTTGGGTTTGCTCATTCTTATTTAGTAGTTCTACATGTTTTAGAAGAATTAGAAAGATTACAGGTAAATAAGGAAAAAGTTTCTTCTGAACTGAAAGATTTTGGTAGTATTTTAACAGAAGCTGTTCAGACTTTACTGAGAAAAGAAGGGTACGAACAGCCTTATGAATTAATGAAAGATTTTTCTCGGGGCAGACATTGTACTGTTCAAGAACTGCACACTTTTGTTGACCAGTTAGATATTAAAGAAGAAACTAAATTGAAACTAAAACAATTAAGACCAGAGAATTATATTGGGTTGAGTAAAGAATTAACAGAGTTAGCAATTGGAAAATGGGAAGAGTTCAAAGAAGAATATGAAGAACCGTTACCTGCAGTAAGAAAAGTCTTCTTAGCCCCAGAAGTAAAGAACTTTGAGATTATCGAAAGATTAAAACAAATGGAGATTGAAGTTCTCGATGAACTTACTGAAGAAAAAGGTATTTTATACATTGGTCCAATCAATGCTCAGTTTGAAGAAGCAAAAGAGAAAGGCTTTATTTGTGTGAATTACGATCCTAATCGAAAAACTAAGGCTGATTACAACATTGTTGATCTGGCAGAATTGCCAGACTTGATTAATTCTTTTGGAGGTGACTAAAATGGGAAACACATTTGCAATTTTAGGTGGACAATGGGGAGACGAAGGTAAAGGAAAATTTGTAGATTGGGCAGCTAAGTATTTTGACATTTCTGCGAGAGCCACTGGTGGTAACAATGCAGGACATACTGTTTATGTTGGCGAAGAGAAACATATTTTTCATTTAATCCCTTCTGCAATTACTTGGAAGAATGTTGATTGTCTTTTAGGAAATGGAATGGTGATTGATCCATTAATTCTGTTAAAAGAAATTGATACTTTAGAACAAAAAGGTTACACTGTTAATAATCTTTACATCTCTGGAAGAGCGCATATGATTTTACTTTACAACAAAGTCTTAGACAAATATAAAGAGAAATCAAAAGGAAAAAAGAAAGTTGGCACTACGGGAAGAGGTATTGGTCCAACTTATGCTGATAAAGCTTATTATACTGGAATCAGAATGAATGATCTGTTGGATAAAGAGTTGTTAAAAAGAAAAGTTAGCCTACATGTTTGGGAAAAGTTTGGTTCATTTAAGAAATTACATGAAGATGATGATGAAATAATTATGGGGGCTTTAAGAGATTCTCTTCCTGAAGATACATTTTTTGATAAATGGAGAAGTAAACTACTCGATTTGGGAAATAATATTAATCTGAACAAGTTAACAAATTTCTTTGTTGATATTTATTTTTCTGTTGGTAAAATATTAAAGAAACATATTACAGATACTCGGCTGATGTTAGAATCTAATGCCAAAGATGGTAAAAGTATTCTTTTAGAAGGTGCACAGGGGTTATTGTTAGATGTTGATCACGGAACTTATCCTTTTGTGACTTCTTCTAACGCTTCCATTGGTGGTTTGAAAACCGGTTTAGGTTTACCGCACTTAGATATTGCTTATAGTGTTGTTAAAGCTTATACTACAAGAGTCGGTGAAGGCCCTTTTGCTACAGAACTATTTGATGATGTTGGTAACTATTTAAGAGAAAAAGGTGGCGAGTTTGGTTCTACTACTGGGAGACCAAGAAGATGTGGTTGGCATGATACTGTTTTAACAAGACATACTGCATTAATTAATGGGCCAAACATTGTTATTAGTAAATTGGATGTTTTAACGGGTTTGGAGAAACTTAAAATTTGTAATTCTTACAAATATCTTGGACCTAAGAAAGTTTTTAATGGCGAAATTTACTTCACTGGAAAAATTTTGAAAGATTTCCCTGCTGATGGGTTTTTGTTAGAACATTGTGTTCCTCATCAATGGGTTGAAATGCCTGGCTGGACTGAAGACATAACTAATGTTAAAGAATATAGTCTTTTGCCTATTAATGCCCAGAATTATTTACGTAAAATTGAAGAGTTGGGGAATGTTGAAATTAGTTTGGTTAGCATTGGTCCAAAAAGAGAACAGATGATCGTTATGCCAGGAAGATGGAACTTAGAAGTCAAACAAGAAAAAGTTTCTTCTTCTTCTGTAAGTGAACCTGTAGAACAACCAATAGAAGAGAGAGAAACATTTGTAGAACCAACTGTTAATGTTGAAACAGAGTCTCAACTAGAAACCAGAACAGAAATTAAAACAGAACCTGAAGAAGACACAAAAATAAAAGCAATCATTTATGACATGGATAATACTTTAGTTAATACTGATGGCTTTGTACTTGGTCATTTAAGAAGAACGGCATTAAGAGTTTGTCAAGACATTCCATTTACAGTTCCAAGTGATGAAGAAATTAAAAGAGTACAAAAAGAAAATCTTCCTTTTGAGGATATCTTTGTAAAACTATTTCCAAATCCGTTGGGCTATATTCGTGATGAACCATTATCAGGCGTGGTTTTAGCAAAATACCGGGAAGATGCAAAAGAAATTCCTTTTTCTTCAACACTTGGCGGGATAGATCTTGTTGAAACTATGTCTAAACAAGAAGTTGTTCAAGGAATTGTGACAAACCGAGTTCGGATGGCTCGTCATCGGTTAGATCAAGCTGGTTATAGTGATTTTTCTTTTATTGTTCAACCAGAATCTAAAGAACAGAGTAAACCAAATCCTCTTTGTTTAAGACCAGCGTTAGACTTTTTGCAAGAGAAGAATATTTCTAAGTCTGAGGTTCTTTCTGTCGGCGATCATCCTGACGATTATCTTGCTGCAAGAGATGCAGGAATTACATTCATTGCTGTTTTAACTGGAGAAAGCACCAAAGGAGATTTTATTAGTGCGGGTTTAGATGCAAATATGATTGTTGATGATCTTGGAGAATTGAAAGAAATAATAAATTAATTTTTTTATATTTTCTTAAATCTTGGTCCTTCATAATCTTCTTTTTTTACATTATCTAGAAACATTTCTTTTGGTCTAACCCACATTGTATTTGCAGATTCTCCTTTTACTGGATCGGGATGATTGTAAACAACCATCTCTTCTATGGTTTCAGAATGTAATGCGATTCCTATTACTTCTACGATTGTTCCTTTGAAGTGTTTATATTTGCCTAATTTAATCATTCTTCATGATGTTTGAACTCTTCATCCATCTTTTTCAAATAATCTTTAACTCTACTCATTACAGACTTTAGCAAGAAGCCTTCTACTTTCTCTTCAAAGATTTCAGATAAATTACTAAACTCAGTTACTCGATATAAGTTAGCGTTAGTTTCAATCAGATGTAAATCTTTCAATCTTTTCAATTGTCTTCTAATATTGGAAGAGGCAATGCCTAACATTGGTAACTTAGAATCTTTTCTTAAATCCATAACATTATTTTTAACTTCTTCAGAATGTAATTGTTCTTTTTGTTGTTTTGCTTTTAATAAAACATGCAGAACATCTACAACAACATCTCTTGAATCTCCAGGTTGTAATAATCCAACTGACAAGCAGAATTTTCTTACTAAATCTCTGTCGTTCATTGTTGGTTTTTCATATCTACGTAATGTAATTTCCGCAAGCGGAGTATCTCGACTAATTTTTGCCATTTTTCATCTACCTCTATTTATGTAGGTAATAAAAAATCATTTTATTACCCTCTTTTTTGTCTAATCTACAAAAGGAGAATCTTTCCAACTGCACAATGTCTCCTTCTTTCAAATCTAACATGCTTTTCTCTCCCAAGCCGAGGGCATGAGAATTATCTTCCATTACTACTTCTACTACAACATTATCTTCAACAGGAAGCCAATGGATAATCATGCCTTTCTTTGAAGAGTTCTTAAAATCTTCATAACTCTCAGAAACAAATTTATATTTTCCTTCAACAACTTCAAAATTACAATAATCCATTAAACGATGAACTTTTCCTTCAACTAACTTTTCATAATCATCTTCGGCAATATTAATTTCGTCGTGCACAGATAAAGTTCTTTGTCCTCGATCTGGGAAATCTGGATGTAAATCTAACTGCACAGAATTCTTGGGAGAATTAAGTACTTTAATTCCAACCGAATCATGAATAAAGAAATATCTGTTTGCTTTTTCTTCAATTAGTTCTTTATTGAAAGAGTTAATGTTTTTCCAGAATTCTTTCTGAGAAACAGTTTTATCATTTAAACTAAGACCAATTTCTAAAGCATACTTTCTAAATGCGCCAGCTTGGTAACCCCTTCTTCTTAAAGCCATTAAAGTCATCAATCTAATATCATCCCAACCATGATATTCTCTTTGTTCTATAGCGAGTTTAGTTTTCGTTGTTGATAATTTAAATCCTTCAAAGTTAATTTTCCCCCAATGCTTATACTCGGGAACTTTCCAACCAAGATATTTCATAACCAACGCTTCTTTAATTCCATTATCGTGATGATCTTTTCCATTCAAAACATGCGTAACACCTAATTCGTGATCATCAATAGCTACTGAAAGAATCATTAATGGCCAAACTCGTTGTTCCTTGCCTGTTTTTGGATGGACTCTTTCATTAATTCTCATTAAAGAAAAATCTCTCATTGCCGGGTTTTTATCTTTAATATTTGTTTTTAATTTCAGAACAGCTTCTCCTTCTGCATATTCATTAAACATTTTTGCGTATCTAAGACCGTTTTCTTTTACATCTAACTCCCGACAAGGGCAAGCTTCTCCTTTAGCTTTTAGAGTTCGCCATTCTTCTGTATTACAGGTACAAACGTAAGCTTTGCCTTTTTGGACTAACTTTTCTGCATAATCATAATAAGTGCCTAATCTTTCTGATTGTACTACGATCTGGTCCACTTTATTTCCTGTTAACCAATTAGCATCATCTTCAATCAGTTCGTAAGCTTTTGAATAAATATTATCTGGGTTGGTATCTTCAATCCTTAAAATGAATTTACCTTTATACATTTTAGCGTATTCATAATTTAATGAAGAACCATAAGCGTGACCAATATGTAATGGTCCACTTGGAGATGGAGCAATTCTAACAACAACTTTACCTTCTTTTGCATTTGGTAATGGTTTTAAAGGCCCTTTAACTTCTTCTTTCTTTTCTTGAAGTTGTTCTGGGGCAATCTCTTCCAGTTTAGATTTAGCTTCTTCTTTAGACAAACTAGAAATCTCTTTAATCGTATTATCAATTTCTTTTAAAACTTTTGGAACATCTTTTTTCAGTTCAGGATTGTCTCTCAGAGTTAATCCCAGAACAACTTTAGGATTGACAGAACCAAATTGGTAGATGTTTTTTAGGCAGTGTTTGAGAATAGTGTCTTTCATTGTTGATTGTAAAGAAGTAGTAGTTATTAAAGGTTTTGATTATATCTAAAACCTGCCCTTCTCAACCAATTTCTTCATTCTTTTTACAAAACCATCAGCTTCAGCATAATACTTTTCATAATCTACACCTTTAATTTCTCTAATCTCTCTATGGGTTATTTTTTTACTAAGAACATAAAACTTCTTCATGGTTTCTACATATTTCTTCTCTAATAAACGATGTTTAACATAAGTGTCTTCTAATATGTCTGCAACATGTTCAGGGGTTGGCGGAACAATATTTTTCCGCATTAAAGCTGCATGTGCAGAATCAATTACTGCCCAATATAAATCAAGAGTCGCTTGCAATAAATGCCATTTTGAATTTAATAAAGTTCTTGGAGCTCGACCAAAATATCGCCAAACAGATTCTTCCGAGGGACGAATACGACCTTGTTGTAATAATCTTTGTAATGGTTCAAAGAATCCAGAATCATTTAAAGCAACACCATCTCTTAGAATATTAACTGCAACTGGGTCACCAGCTTTAACATATTCCCAAAAGGAAGTAAAAGTCATTGAAGTAATATGAAATTTATCTGAAATCTTGGAAATAACTTTCTCAACAATAATCTTGTAACTTTCAATTAAAGCTTCTGTAACTTGGAATGAAACATCATTACTAACTAATAAAACATCAATATCACTATGTTTGGTTGTTTCTCTTCTAACCGCACTTCCAAACAAAACCGCTCCCATTAAAAAGTCGCCAAGCTCATTTTTAACTTCTTGAACAAATTTTTGTGCTAATTTAAGATCATCAGTTGGATATTTATGAATATTCTCGTTTTCTTTTTTATGTATTCTAAATTGCATTATTTATAGAGAATAGCAGTGAGGTTTATTAAGCTTTTTTAACTATTCTAGAGTAGGTAGTGCAAAATCAACATGAAATAATTCATTCTTTAGCAACATTTTTAAACAAACATTAACACTTTCAAACTAAAATGTATGATACAATTATTATCGGAGCCGGTCCAGCAGGATTAGCAGCAGCAATTTATGCTGGAAGAAAAAAACTAAAGACCGCGATTATTACCATTGATGTAGGTGGTCAGGGAAACTTAACTAGTCATATTGAGAATTATCCTGGTGCATTACCTCAATCTGGAATGGAACTGATTGATAAGTTTAAACAACAAGTTGACGCTCAAGGAGTAGAATTTCTCTTTGGTAAAGCTACTGAAGTTAAAAAAGTCGATGATCATTTTGAAATTGTTGTGGGTAATACTGAGATTCATAAAACTAAAAGCATAATTCTAACTTACGGAAAAGTTCCTCGTAGATTAGGTATTCCTGGTGAAGATGAATTCTTTGGGAAAGGAGTGAGTACTTGTGCAACCTGCGATGGACCATTATATAAAAACAAAATTGTTGCCATTGTTGGCGGCGGAAATTCTGCTGTTGAGGCAGCTATTGATTTGTCAACCCATGCAGAAAAAGTTTATTTAGTCCACAGAAGACAAGAATTTAGAGCGGATGAAGTTACCATTGAGAAAATTAAGACCAATCCTAAAATAGAATTAGTTTTAGATTCTGTTCCTGTTGAAATTAAGGGAGAAAGATTTGTCAATGCTACTGTAGTTGAAAACAAAGTAACAAAAGAACAAAGAGAAATCAAAATTGATGGCTTGTTCTTAGAAATCGGTTATGTTGTAGATAGTTCGTTTGTTAAAGAATTAATTAAAATTAATGAGTATAATGAAGTTATTGTTAACTCAATTGGCGAGACTTCTCTAAAAGGAGTTTTTGCTGCTGGTGACGTAACAGATATGCCTTACAAACAAGCAATTATTGCTGCTGGCGAAGGGGCTAAAGCAGCTTTAAGCGCTTACGCTTACGTTACTGGAATGAAACCAACAACTGATTGGCATTAAAAATGAGGTGAATTTAAAATGAGAAAGGTATTAATTGTTTCGTTGGCTTTGTTAACTGTATTTCTAGTTTCTTGTGGAAATACAGGGAATGGTATAGCTGGGTCAACTAACTTAGATGCATTTGCAGAATGTTTAGCTGAGAATGGTGCTACTATGTATGGTGCAGAATGGTGTAGTCATTGTAAAGATCAAAAAGCAATGTTTGGAAGTTCTTTCAAGAATGTAGATTATGTTGAATGTACTGTTGAACAACAAAAATGTGTGGAATCTGGCATTTCGGGTTATCCTAGTTGGGTGTTTTCCGATGGGACCATTTTAGCAGGAGTACAACAATTCTCAACATTGGCAAAGAAGACGGGTTGTGTTTTGAACTGATAGCAAACCCATAAATTTATATACTATTTTTATTTTTTACTTTTTATATAAAAAAGGTGATGTTCATGAGAAAAATAAATTCATTAATATTGGTTGTTTGTTTTGCTTTAGTTATGGCACTACCTTTAGTTTCTGCTGCAACTAATTATGGTTTTCCTAATGTTGAAACAACATTATTATCTCAAGATCCCGATCCTGTAGAACCAGGACAAATTGTGAAAGTTAAATTCAAAATTGAAAATGATGGAAAAAAAACGGGTGAAGATGTAATTGTTAAAGTTCTTCCTAAATTTCCTTTTTCTAGTTATGATGGCATTGTTGAAAAAAATATCGGAAAACTTCTTGCTTCTTCTGGTACGGATGCAACAGTTGTTGAGTTTAGATTAAAGGTTGATGAAAAAGCAGCCGAAGGAGATACAGAATTAGAACTTATTGTTTTAATAGATGAGGGCTTAGGAAAAAGTTACACTAATGATGAGTTTTTAATAAATATTCAAACCCATGATGCGGTTTTAGACATTACTTCAATTAGTTCAAACCCAAAACAAATTGCTCCTGGAGAAAGTGCAGAAGTAAACATTATGGTTAAGAACTTAGCCGACTCATTGTTAAAAGATATCAAATTTAAATTAGATTTCGATGATGACGATTTACCTTTAGCACCTTATCAATCCTCTTCCGAAAGAAGAATTTCTCAATTACAATCTAATTATCAAAATAGTCTAAGCTTTAATGTTATTGCTGATCCTGAGGCCACTCCTGGTCTATACAAAGTACCCGTAACAATAACCTATAATGATGAGAATGGCAATGCTTATTCTGTAAGTGACATTTTAGCTGTTACAGTGGGAGAAATTCCTAAACTTAAAGCTTACATTAAGAAAAGTGCAGTTTTACAAGCAAAATCAGAAGGAAAAATTACTTTAGAAATTGCTAATTCTGGTAGTTCTAACATTAAGTTTTTAGAAATTACTTTATTGCCTTCTGACGATTATCAATTAGTTTCTACTACTAATTACTTTTATATGGGGGATGTTGATTCTGATGACACTGAAAGTGAGGAAGTTGATATCTACATTAACAAGAAGGTTGAAACTTTGCATGTTCCAATGCTTTTGAAGTATACTGATGCAAACAACAAACCTTTTCAGCAACAATTTGATCTAGAAATGAATCTTTATTCTTCTTCCGAATTAAAGAAGTTTGGATTGGTTGAAAGTAGTAGTGCGGGAATTTACTTTTTGATAATTGTGTTGGGCGTTATTGGTTTTATTCTTTACAGAAGTTATAAGAAAGATCCTGACAAGTTTTCTAGGAGATGGAAGAGAAGATTATCTTTCAGATTCAGAAAAAAGAAATAATTAGAGAACAACAATATTAAAATAGGGTTTTATTATATCCATATACACAATGATAAGAGACTACTTTAGGTTAGCATATAAAAGTGCCAAACAAAGAAAGATGCGTTCTTGGCTAACTATGATTGGTATTTTTATTGGTATTGCTGCCGTTGTGGCTTTAGTTTCTCTTTCTCAAGGTTTACAAACCGCTATTGCTGAACAGTTTGTAGGTTTAGGTTCTGATAAAATAATTATTCAGGGAATCAGTTCTGGTTTTGGTCCTCCTGGGACAGGTGTTGAAGTTCCTTTAACTATTAATGATCGGGAAGTTCTTGAAAAGGTTAAAGGTATTGATAATGTTGTTGGTAGATTAGTTCGTTCTGTTAAAATAGAATCCAATGATGAAGTTAAATATTCATTTGGTGCTTCTCTTCCAGAAGATAGTGAAGATATTGATTTAGCAGTTGAGGCTAATAATTATAAGATTGGTCAAGGTCGCTTGCTTAAGAAAGGGGACAAATACAAAGTAATGATTGGACACAACTTTGCAGAAGATTTCTTTGATAACAGTTTAGAAGTAAGAGATAAAGTTTTAATTGAAGATTTTGATTTTAAGATCGTTGGGATTTTAAAGAAATCAGGGAACCCTCAACAGGACGAAACCATAGTAATTCCTGAAGCCGCAATGAGAGAAATCTTGGGAATCGAAGAAACTTATGATATTATACCTGCAAAAATCAGTGCTGGTGAAGATCTTACAATAATTACAGAAAGAGCGAAAAAAGAATTAAGAAAATATCGTAATGTGGAAGAAGGTAAAGAAGATTTTACAATTCAAACTCCTGAAAGTCTTTTGGCTACTCTTAATACCATTTTATTAATCGTACAAGGTGTCCTAGTTGGTATTGCTGCAATTTCTCTTGTTGTTGGTGGTATAGGAATTATGAACACGATGTATACTGCTGTTTTAGAAAGAACTAAAGAAATCGGTGTGATGAAAGCAATTGGCGCTAGGAATTGGGAAATTATGTCTATCTTTGTTATTGAATCCGGGATGTTGGGCGTGATTGGTGGAATCATTGGGGTAAGTTTAGGTTTTGGAATTAGTAAATCAGTTGAACTTATTGCCTTCCAAATTTATGGTAGCTTTTTAATAAGAGCAGATTTTAATTTGGGGTTGTTGATTGGAATGTTAACATTTGGATTTGTTATTGGGGCTTTGTCTGGTTGGTTCCCAGCAAGACAAGCGGCTGCTTTGAAACCGGTGGATGCATTAAGAAAATAAAATGATAAAAGACTATTTCAAAATACCAGCAAAGGAAATCAGAAGAAGGAAGTTACGTAGTTGGTTAACTCTTATCGGTATTTTCATTGGTATTGCTGCGATTGTTTCTTTGATTACTTTAGGTCAGGGTTTAGAGAATGCAATTGAAAAACAGTTCTCTGCTTTGGGAAAAGATAAATTGTTCATTCTACCAAAAGGGGGATTCTTTGGAATGGGTTCTTCAGAATTACTTACAGAAGATGACTTAGAATTGGTTCAGGGTACTTCTGGTGTTAAGATTGCTACTGGTCTTACGCAAGGTTTCGCTAAATCTGAATTTAATGATTTGGTTCATTATGGTTTCATTTCAGGGATTTCTACGGATCCTGAAGAAAGAGCTTTAGTGTGGGATGCACAGACTTATGGAATGGCGGAAGGGAGATTGTTAAGGAAAGGTGATAAGTTCAAAACAATCTTGGGTTATGAATATTCTTTGCCTAATTTATTTGATAAGAGAGTAGAATTGGGAGATAAAATTTTACTACATAATAAAGAGTTTAAGGTGGTGGGGTTCTTGGAAAAGATTGGTTCTCCCCCTGATGATCAAGCAGCGATTATCCCTTTAGATGCATACGAGGAAGTATTTGATTCTAATAATGAACTCAATTTTATTATTGCTCAAACTAAATTGGCAGAAGATCCTTTTTTAGTTGCTGAAGATATAGAAGAAGAATTAAGGGACGATCATCGTCTTGATGAAGGCGAAGAGGATTTTGAGATTCAAACTCCTGAACAATTTGCAGAAACTTTTGGAGTTATCTTAGATATTGTCCAAATTGTTTTAATTGGTATTGCAGGAATTGCACTTTTGGTTGGTGGTATCGGGATTATGAATACCATGTTCACTGCTGTTTTACAGAGAACGAAAGAGATTGGAATTATGAAAGCTATTGGGGCAAGAAACTCTCACATTTTATACTTATTTTTAGTTGAGTCGGGATTGTATGGTATTCTGGGGGGTTTAATTGGAGTTACTCTAGGAATCGGGTTTGCTAAACTTACTGAATTTGCTTTTGTTCAAGCAGTAGGGCCAGCATTCTTAGTAATAACCATTGATTGGGTTCTTATAATTGGAACATTAATTTTTTCATTTTTAATTGGTGTTCTTTCTGGAATTGCTCCTGCAAGAAGAGCATCTAAATTGAATCCTGTAGATTCGCTAAGGTATGAATAGAAAGTTAAATAAAATATAAAAGAAGGAATAACAAAATATTATGAAAAAAACAAAATACCCTTTGATTGAACTTAAAGAAGTTTGGAAAACTTATTACATCGGGAAAGTTTCTTTAGATGTGCTTAAGGGGGTTGATTTAGTGATTAACAAAGGAGAGTTTGTTGTTATTGTTGGTCCTTCTGGATCTGGTAAAAGTACAATGATGAATCAAGTTGGTGTCTTAGACGTACCAACAAGTGGAACAATCAATCTTAATGGGGTTGACATTTCTACGTTAACTGAATCTGATTTGGCGCAATTAAGGGGGAAAACAATTGGTTTTGTATTTCAACAGTTTAATTTAATTCCAACCTTAACTGCTTTAGAAAATGTTACTTTACCAACAATTTTTCAGAATGTTCCAGAATTGGAAAGGTTGGGGAAAGCTAAAGAACTATTACAAATGGTCGATTTAGGAGACAGAATGAACCATAAACCTAATGAATTAAGTGGTGGACAACAGCAAAGAGTAGCAATTGCTCGTGCTTTGGTTAATGATCCCGAAATTATTTTGGCTGATGAGCCAACTGGAAACCTAGATTCTAAGTCAGGACAACAAGTAATGGATTTTCTTGCTAATTTACATACAAAAGAAGGTAAAACTATAATTCTGGTGACTCACGATTTAGAGTTAGTAAGGTATGCTCAGAAAGTGGTTTATCTGAAAGACGGTGAAGTTGTTAAGATTAAGAAGAATCATCGGGGATGATTTTTTTTCTAGTTTTAAGTGTTTTGTGATGGTTAAATAGTAAAATATCTTTTAAACTAGCTAAATCTTTATAAATCATGATATGGAGTAACAGGTAAAAGGGTGAGGTGAGCTTCATGGAACAAAAACAATTAGATGAAGAAGATACTTTTTTTGGTGAAGAATTCATTGAGGAAGATACTCCTAAGAAGGAACTCAAAGAAGAGAAACCACTAAAAAAAGAGAAATCAAAAGCTTCTACAAAAAAAACAGTTAAAAAAGAAGCGGCAGATAAAATGGAAACAAAAGAAGAACCGAAAACGGTTATTATTGATGAGAATGATAAAGAAGTTAAAGATAACACTGAAGAAGTGAAAATAACTTCTACTAAGGAACCAATTAAAGAAGAACCAAAAGCTGAACCAAAAGCTGAAACAATAGCACCAATTGATCCTTGGGCTGATGAAGATGAAGACGAAGGTGGGATGTTTAAAAGTACTTCTTCTTGGAAATTGATCTCCGGAATTTTGATTATATTACTGATAGTCTCAGTTTATACAAACGGATTTGGATTAGCAGCAAGCAATGGTCTAGGGGATGATATCTCTTTAACAGAAGCTGAGGTTAAAGCGTTAGGTTATGTAAATAATAATCTATTACAAGCACCATTTGTGGCGGAATTAACTAGTTCTGAAGATGCTGGCAATTTGTATAAAGTGACTTTAAGTGTAGCTGGACAAACAGTTGATTCTTACATTACAAAAGATGGTAGTTTATTTTTTCCACAAGGATTTGAAACTGTTGAAGCGGCTGTTGAAGCAGTAGAAGTTTCTATGGACGATGATACTGTTAAAGGAGATGCTAATGCGCCTGTAACAATTATTGAGTTTAGTGACTTTGAATGTCCTTTCTGTGGCAAGTATGTTTCAGAAACATATCCTCAGATTGTTAAGGATTACATTGAGACTGGTAAGGTTAAGTATGTATTTAGGGACTTCCCATTAGATTTCCATCCTAGTGCTCAGAAAGCAGCAGAAGCCGCTGAATGTGCAGGAGAACAAGGAAAGTATTGGGAAATGCATGATGTTTTGTTTGAGAATCAAGATGCATTAGAAGTAGAGACCCTCAAAATGTATGCAGTTAGTCTTGGTTTAGATACTGCTGAGTTTAATAGCTGTTTAGATTCTGGAGCAATGGCCGAAGAAGTTAAGAAAGACTTAGCTGACGGTCAAGCTTATGGGGTTTCAGGAACACCTGGATTTTTCATTAACGGAAAATTAATATCCGGTGCACAACCTTTTGAAGCGTTTAAACAAGAGATCGAAGCGGCTTTAGTTGAAGCTTCCGGTGAAGTAGTTGAGACAGAAGAGCCAGTTGTTGTTGAAGAACCAGTTGTAGAAGTGGTGGTTGAACCCGAAACAGAAGTTGTAGTGGCAGATCCAGTAGTTGAGGAACCAGTTGTTGTAGCACCTGTTGGAGAGTTAAAAGTTGTTCCAGTTACAGCAAAGAAATGGATGTTCGGACCTAACCAAATTGTTGCTAATGTGGGTGATACTGTTCAATTAAATATTGTCCCTAATGGATTAGATTTTACTTTTGCTTTGCCAGCGTTTGGGCTTGAACAAGAGATTGTTGGTCCTACAACCGTTGAGTTTACTGTTGATACAGTTGGTGAGTTTGAGTTCAAATGTAGCAGTTGTGAAGATTGGCGAGGAATGATTGGAACTATAGTTGTTGAGTAAAAACCAAAAAGCTTTTATTATCTTTTTCTTTTTCTTTTTTTTATGCGTAAAAAGAAGGAAAAATTGTTCAGTAAGATTATCATTGTTTTATTCTTAATCATGATTGCTGTTGGGTTTATGATCCCGGGGTCTATTGATTCTAATAATGACTCTCAAGGTTATGTTGAGCCAAGAATCTGTCAAGTTGATGTTGATTGCTATTTGATTTGTGAGGATAAGCCCGTTAAAGTGTTATGCTCTCAGAATTTATGCGTTCAGAATACTTGTGAAGAAGGAAATTATTATTCTTTTAATGACAATCCTTTAAGTTTCGAGTTGGTTGTTGAGGGAAATGGTACTTCTCTTGATCTAATTGGAAAAGATGAAGATCTTTTTGTTAAATTTAGTGGCAACCAAGTTAGTCTGTATTCTTCTGGATTATCTCTTGGCCATGTTTTAGAGAAAGTCGGAATGAAAATAGATTCTGAATTTTCAATGGTTTACGTTAACAATGAACAGAATTATGCTTACTCTGAGTTTGTTCCTAAAGAAGGAGATAGTGTTAAGATTGTTTATGAGTAAGTTTTATATATCTTCTTCTTCTTCTTCTTCTTAATAAATATTTAATAAAAAATGAGGCTGATATATATGAAAAAGATAATTTTAATGTTAAGTTTATTGGTAATTGCAATGTTTTTAGTTGGTTGTACTGGGGAAGTTTCTGATGAAGAACTCAATGCTGAATTGGAAGAACTCTCTGATGAAGAGTTTCTTGATGTTATTTCTGATGAAGAACCCGGTGCTTTAGCAGGACAAGCTCGTGCTATACCTATAAGTAGAGTAAGATCAAAAATTAAAAAATTAACCTGGACATGTACTGAAAGTGATGGACAAGTTATTTATGATTCTTCTTTTGGTTCCAAGTTAATGGAAAGAAATATGTGTTTAGGTAATAATCTTAATGTGATTTACTGTGATGGAAATGAACTGAGGTGGGACAAACTTGCTGTTTGCAACAATGGTTGTGAAAATGGCGCTTGTATTGGGGAGTTTCCAAATAATAAACTTACGTTGTACCAAAATAATGTTTACAAGGCCATTATAAAAGCAGAGGGGACCAGTTATCCTTTCTATTTTGATATTATAAAAGAAGAATTAACGTTAACTTATTCAGGCAATAATGTAGCTTATAAATTAGAAAAGTCAGCAAATGGCAATTATGAGGATAATTTTAAGATTGGTGGTGTATCTTATTCTGTACTTTTAGATTTTAGTATTATTAATCAAACTAAGATTGTTTTAAATAATTGGCCTGGGACTGATGGAATGATGAAATCTGCATTATACTTAGATGATACCTACTCTAATTCTTTCAAATTAAAAGGAACCAGTAACTCTTATTATTTTGATTTTGAAGAAGAGAAATTGATATTTAATTATTGGGAGAATAATGTAATCAAAAAGTTAGCAATGGAAAAATTTGGTGATGTGTATGTTGGTACTTTTAAAGTTGGCGGAATGTCTTATCCAGTAACTGTGGACTTTAGTTTTGATTCTCCTGTGATGACTTTGTTTGGTTGGCCAGGAACTTCATAAATTTTTTCTTTCTTTTCTTTTTTCAATTATGCATTCTTTTCTATAATCATCACACGCCCATAATATTTATAAATAGATGATTCTCTATCTTTTGTTATGGATGAAAAACAAAAATCATTAAATTATCACTCTCAAAAAATACCTGGGAAAATAACTGTAGTTCCTACTAAACCTTGCACTACTGCAGAAGAATTATCTTTAGCTTATACTCCTGGTGTTGCTGAACCCTGTTTGGAAATAAAAAATAATCCTACAGATGCTTACAAATACACTGCTAGGGGAAATTTGGTCGCTGTAATAAGTAATGGCACTGCGGTTTTGGGTTTGGGAAACATTGGTGCTCTTGCTGGTAAACCAGTTATGGAAGGCAAGGGAGTTTTATTTAAGAGATTTTCAGGGGTTGATGTTTTTGATTTAGAGATTAATGAAACAGATCCTCAAAAATTTATTGAAATCGTTGCTTCTTTAGAACCTACTTTTGGTGGAATTAATCTTGAAGATATTAAAGCCCCCGAATGTTTCCAGATTGAAGAAGAATTAATTAAGAAAATGAATATTCCTGTTTTTCACGATGATCAACATGGTACTGCAGTAATTACGGCTGCTGGTTTGTTAAATGCTTTGCAAATTGCTAAGAAAAAAATTGAAGAAGTGAAGATGGTTTTTTCTGGTGCGGGAGCAGCAGCGATTGCTTGTGCAAATCTTTTGGTTGATTTGGGTGCAAAGAAAGAAAATATTTTCATGTTTGATAGTAAAGGTCTTTTGACAAGGGGGAGGTTACCAGAACTGAATAAATATAAAGCTAAATTTGTTCAAGAAAATAATCACAGTTTAACAGATGCTTTTGTTGGAGCAGACGTTTTTATTGGCGTTTCTAAAGGCAATATTATTTCTCAGGAAATGGTTAAGTCGATGGCTAAATTGCCAATTGTTTTTGCAATGGCTAATCCTACCCCTGAGATCTCTTATTTAGATGCTAAAGAAGCGGTTCCAGAGACCATCATGGCTACTGGTCGTTCAGATTATCCTAACCAGGTTAATAATGTCCTTGGCTTTCCTTTTATCTTTCGTGGGGCTTTAGATGTACGTGCGACCCAAATTAATAAAGAAATGAAACTTGCTGCTGTAAAGGCGTTAGCAGAATTGGCACATCAACCAGTTCCAAAAGAAGTAGTTGCTGCTTATGGTCAAGATTTTTCTTTTGGTCCAGATTATATTATCCCTAAACCTTTTGATCCTCGTGTTCTGTACCATGTTGCTCCGGCTGTGGCTAAAGCGGCCATGGAAAGTGGAGTCGCACAAAAAAATATTGATGATTTAGATCAATATAAAGAAGAATTAAAAGAATTAGCAAATAACCTTTCTCAAGGAAAGTTCTTGTAGTAGTGCAATCTTATTAATTACTAATGCTCTACTCATAAATCTTTATAAATAACTAGTTCTCTATTTTTGTTATGGAATACGCAAGCATAATTAATTTTTTAGAAAAGATTGGCAAGATCGCCAATTTGGATGAAGCAGAATTAGAACTGCTAAAAACACCACAACATATTCATCAGGCAGAACTAGAAGTTTCTGGTAAAAAGTATCCTGCATTTAGAGTACAACATAATAATGCTAGGGGGCCTTTCAAAGGAGGAATTAGATTTCATCCAGAAGTGAATCTTGATGAAGTTAAAGCTCTAGCTTTTTGGATGTCATTAAAGACTGCAACTGCAGACATTCCTCTTGGTGGTGGAAAAGGGGGAATTACAGTTAATCCTAAAGAATTGTCTAAAGAAGAGATTGAAGAATTAAGTCGTGCTTATGTTAAAGCTTTTTACAAAGTGATTGGTCCGCAAGTAGACATTCCTGCTCCTGATGTTTATACTACTCCTGAAATAATGGCTTGGATAAGAGATGAATATGAAAAGTTAGTTGGGGAGAAAGCCCCTGGCGTTATTACTGGGAAACCAATTGAAGCTGGTGGATCTTTAGTTAGAGATATTGCTACTGCTCTTGGCGGAGTTTATGTTTTAGAAGAAGCAATGAAGAAAATTGGTTTATCTGAGAAAACTGTTGCTGTGCAAGGTTTTGGTAATGCGGGGATGAATGCTGCTAAATTGTTAGCGGAGAGGGGATTTAATGTTGTTGCTGTTTCAGATTCTAAAGGTGGAATACTTAATAATAATGGATTAAATATTGGGGAATTAATTAAAACCAAATCTGAAACTGGAAGCGTGGTTAATTATTCTGATGCTGAGAAAATTTCTAATGCGGAGTTGTTAGAATTAGATGTTGCTGTTTTAGTACCTTCTGCTTTAGCGAATGTTATTACTGCAGAAAATGCTGGTAATGTTAAAGCAAAAGTTGTTGTTGAGTTAGCTAATGGTCCAACAACTTCTGGGGCTGATGAAATTTTACATTCTAATAATGTTTTAGTGTTGCCTGATATTCTTGCTAACGCTGGCGGTGTAACTGTTTCATATTTTGAATGGTTACAGAACAATGAAGATTATTATTGGGACGCAGAAACTGTAAAAACTAAGTTGAAAGAGAAAATGATTAGTGCTTTTGAACAGATCTGGCAGAAGTATTCTGGAAGTGAGCATGATTTTAGAACTAATACGTACGTTTTAGCTGTTAAGAAGATTTTAGATGCAGAGAGGGCTCGGGGAAGACTTTAGAATTCTTTTATTATTTTCTTTTACTTATATAAAAAAGCAAAAATCATTCTGATTTTTTGTTCTGTTTTAATTTATTCTAATTAAAACAGAAAAGCATAAAAACTAGTTATTATTCTACATTTTAAAATGGAACGGACACTAATTAAAGATCTAAAAGATAACATTGGAAAGGAAGTCTTACTGAAAGGTTGGATTCAAGAATTAAGAAATTTGAGCAAAATCAAGTTTCTAATTTTAAGAGACAGAACTGGAGATATGCAAACTCTGGCTTTCAAAGGTGACACTGAAGAAGAATCATTTAATGCACTTGATGATTATACAAAAGAGTCAGTAGTAGAAATTATTGGCACTCCTAAAGAAAATAAAACTTCTCATTGGGGAATTGAAGTTATGATTAAGAATGTTAAGGTTCTTAATAAATCAGAAGTACCACATCCAATTGACAATACTGACAAAAGTCAAACCAATATTGATAAGAGAATTGACCATCGATTCTTAGATACTCGAAATCTTAAGAAACAAGCTATTTTTAAAATTAGAAGTAAGATTACTAAAAATGTGGCTTTGTTTTTGGATAGTCGTGGTTTCACTAATATTCATACTCCAAAAATAACTACTATTGGTGTTGAGTCTGGAGCAGACTTGTTTATGGTTGATTATTTTGGTAAACCCATTTATTTATCTCAGTCTCCGCAAGTTTACAAACAGATGTTTGTTGCGGGTGGTTTTGAAAGAGTTTACGAAATTGCTCCGGTTTTTCGAGCAGAGAAGTCTCACACTTCTCGACACTTAACAGAATTTACTGGTGTAGATTTTGAGATGGCTTTCATCAAAGACGAACATGAAATTATGACTTTTATTGAAGGAATGTTAATTGATCTATTAACTAAATTGAAAGAAGAATCTGCCTCAGAATTAGTATTGTTGGGAATAGAACATAACATCCCCGATGAAATTCCTCGAATTACGATGGGAGAAGCTAAAGCTCTTCTAGCAGAAAAAGGTAAAAAGTATGCTGATGAAGATGATTTAGATCCTGAAGGAGAAAAAATGTTGGGCGAAATCGTTAAAGAGAAGTATAATTCTGAGTTTGTATTTTTAACAAACTTTCCTTTTGCAATTAGGCCGTTTTATCATATGAAAGCCGATGAAGATCCTAACGGAACAAAAAGTTTTGATTTACTATTTAACGGAGTGGAGATTGCTACTGGTGCACAAAGAGAACATCGTTTAGAAGTTCTTGAGAAACAAGCTAAAGGAAAAGGTCTTGACATGAATCAAATGCCAGAGTATAAAGACATTTTCAAATATGGTTGTCCTCCTCATGGTGGTGTTGGTTTTGGTCTTGATCGGATTACTCAACGTTTACTTAAATTGGACAATGTTCGAGAAGCTGTTTTACTTCCTAGGGATCCTGAGAGAATGAGTCCTTAGTTTTTTATTTTATTTTTTTAACTTCAACTGAAATTAAACTCTTCTTTACATTTATATACTCCTAGGATTTATTAATTTCTATTAAACGGAGGTCAACACAATGACATTTAAAGAACAATTGAATACAATTAAGAAAAATTGGATTATTGGATTAGTACTATTATTATTTGTTTTGCTACCCTTTTTTTCAGGAACTAATTCTGGCTTGAGTAAGAGTTCTGGATTTGGAATGCCAATGGGGGAATCAGCTGAGATGGCTATTGCTTCAGATTCAATGGGAAGATATTATGAACAAGGATTTGCACCTGAAGTAGAAGATCGAAAAATAACTAAGAATGCTTATCTTTCAACAGAAGTTGACAGAGGAACATTTCAATCATCTGCGGATAAACTAAAAAGTATCGTTAAGTTAAGCAACGGTTATCTTTTGAACGAGAACGTAAATAAACACGGACAAAGTAAGAAATCTTATTACTCTGGTAGTTATCAAATCAAAGTTGAAACTTCTAAGTATGATTCTGTTATTCTACAACTGAAAGAAATTGGTGAAGTACAATCTTTTACTGAAAGTATGGGCGATATTACTGCAAGGTATACTAACTTACAAACAGAATTAGATGCAGAGAAATCTCGGTTAGCTAAGTTTCAACAGATGTACAATCAAGCAGATGAAATTTCTGATCAGATTCAATTAGCGGATAAGATTTACTCTTTAGAGAAAACTATTGATTACTTAGAACAAGCCCTTAGTAACGTACAAATGAAAGTTGATTATTCAACAATTCGGGTTAGTCTTCAGGAAGAACGTTCTGAATATGCTAATGTTGCTTTGGTAAAGTTTTCTCAGTTAATTGATGCAATCGTAGACAGTTTCAACAGTTTGTTACAGTTAATCTTTGTAATCTTTCCGTACGCAATCGCTTTAGGATTGATTTGGTTAGTTGTTAGAGTTGTGAGGAAGAGAAGATGAAGAAACTAATCTCTTTATTTTTTGTTTTATCTCTTTTTTTAGTTAGTTCTGTAACGGCTGACATGATGCCCGCGGGACATAAATCTGTTAGATATACTTTTGAGATTGAGAACATTGCTGATTATCCAGATCATGTTTTTATCCTGTACGGAGAGATTGGTACTCGGGAAATACTTGAACCTGGCCAGGAAGTTCATTTTTATAAGTACTCTTCCCCATATATTTATGCAATAAAAAAGACAGATTTTGACTTAAAAAATTTTGAGCAGTTGAAAGAAGGAGATTATAAAGTAATGGAAAATTATTTTGAAACTAATCCTGATTTAATAAAATCAGATTTACAATTAACTAATTACGGGATGGTTTCGGAGTTTGATCCTTTGGATAAAGCTAAAGACGTCTTAAAAATAAAATTACTTGATGAAAACAATCTTTTAATTGTTAAAGATAAGGTGATCTACACTTATGAAGACGGAACTTCTGAAGAGAAAGTTTATGGGCAACAAGGAATTACAAGCTCTTTAGACCATGGTGGTTTTCCTGTACCTTCAAGAACAACAATTTTTCCTCCCTGGACTATGTCTGCTTTATTTTTGAGTGGGTTTTTGTTATCTTTATCTGCTTTAATCTTAATAATTGTTTTGGTTGTTAGAAGAATTAGAAGATGATTTTAACTTATTTATTTTGTTTTATTTTAACTTTTGTTTTAGAGTTTTCCATCATATTTTTTCTTAGTAAAGAAAACTGGAAAGAATTATTTCTGTATGTTCTTTTAATTAATCTATTTACTTGGCCTTTAGCAAACTTAGCTTATTACTTTGGTGGGAACTTTTATTTAATTGAATTAAATGTAATTTTGGCAGAAGGATTGTTATTGACTTTATTATTGAGAAAGAAATATATCTATTGTTTGGGATTGTCTTTCATTGCTAATTTAGTTACTGCTCTGTTAAGTTTTTTGATTTGACTTACTTTCTCTTAACCCATTCTCTAACCACAACGACAAGTAAATAAATCACTACGGCCGATAAACTTCCTACTAAGAACCATAAAGCAATGTCTGGTTGAGAAGAAGGTAGGCAATCCATAACTAACTGTTGTGCTACTGGAGCTGCTTCTGTAGCTATGGCTTGGTTTGCCATTTCTTCTAATATAGGTGCTGCCCCCATAACTTTAGTAGTGGCTCCAAAATCTTCAGCTCTACCAACAAATCCTGTGAATAATTTAATCACTGCACTAATACCTAAAGCAATAATTCCGACAGGAAGAACATTCTTTAATGCTTGTCTTAATCCAGAAACCTTTCTGGGTGCGATAATAATATATTTGTTAGCTAATTTGTAATGGTTAACTTCTCGGCCTTTCTTAGAATAATGAAATTCTTCGGCAACAATTAAACTTGCTTCAGTTAATTTCTGTAAGTGATAATGAACTGTTGAGATTGGAATCTTTAATTCTTTAGACATATTTGCTTCTGTATCATGTTCTTTCTCTGTTAAGTAGTTGAGAATTTTTCTACTTGTTTCAGAAGTAATAGTTTCTGCTAACTTCTTAGTTTTCTTTTCGTTCAAATCTACTAATAGGAAATTATTTTTTGCCATATCCATTGATTTATTTTTAGTATTTAAATAGATTGTGATAAGTTTAGGTTGGGTTGAAGTCTAAAAATCTACTGGGAACAAGAAATTTCTTAACACTAAGTAAGCAATAAAAATTGCAATTAAAGTAATGGATTCCCATTTATTCAATTTCTCATTTCGCCACAAGAACCAGAAGATCAAACAAGCAATTCCTATTTTAAATGGTAAGTCATATAACATCGTTACTCGTGGAATAGCGTAACCAGAAATCATTGCTCCTAAACCAAGTCCCATCAAGGGATTTGTTACATTACTTCCAATAAGAACACCTGCAGAAATTCCTTTCTTGTTTTTAAAAACAGCAACTAATGCAGTAGTTAATTCTGGAAGGGCGGAAGCAATTCCTAATAATAATACTCCAAAAAATGAAGCGCTAATTGGTAATTCTGCAACTAATTTTGTTGATGTTTTAATTACAGTATTAGCTGCAAAAGCCATGATTGTAAATGCAACAGCAATTGTAGCAACCTCAAACATTATTCTCCAATTTGGTAGTTTTCTCTTTCTAGCTTTAGCATGAACTACGTGTTTGATATTAAGATCTTCATGTTTCTTTTTCTTTTGTCTTTTCTTAAGGTAAAATAAATAACCAACATAAGCAGCGAACATTAAAAATCCTTCAAATCTATTGATTGTTCCACCAATAGTCATGATCCACATAAAAGTTGCTCCAGCAATTAATGCACCCACTTCTGAAAGAATATTTTTTCTGATAACAACAATTGTTCCAATTAACCCGATTACTGCAAGAATAAAACTTTGTTGAAATATATCTGATCCTACATTAGTTCCAATAATTAATCCAGAGATCGTGTTCATTAAAGATGGTTGTTTTATAATGTCAATACTTCCAACAATTGCGGACATAATTTCAGGTATGGAAGTTCCAATGGAAAGAATAGTTAATCCAATAAATGTTCCAGACCATTTAAAGTGGTGAGCTAATCTAATTGAATTTCTTACAGCAATCTCTGCTAAGACTAAGATTGCGATAACTCCAATGATTAACGTAATAATTTCTGATAACATCTCTTTTTTTGATATAATAATATAAAAGTTTAAAAATGTTAGTTTTTTGTTTAGTATTAAAAAGGTGATTTAAAATGAAAAAAGCATTACTTATTATCGCACAACAAGGTTATCAACCTTATGAATATGGTACTCCTAAGAAAATATTAGAAGATGCAGGTATTGAAGTGGTTACAGCTTCTAATAAAATGGGGACATGTACTGCTGCGGATGGAACAACAACCGAAGCAACTATTGCAATTTCAGAAGTAAATGTTTCTGATTACGATGCAATTGTTTTTATTGGCGGCCCTGGTGCTGTAAACTATCAACATGACGTGCAGGCACATTTAACTGCTCAAGAAGCAATAAATAGAAATAAAGTTTTAGCTGCAATTTGTATTGCACCAACTATTCTTGCTTATGCTGATGTCTTAGAAGGAAAGAAAGCAACAGTCTGGAATGAGGATAATAACCAAGCAGAAATATTAACTAAGAATAGAGCAGAGTTTGTTGATCAAGCTGTTGTAGTTGATGGTAAGATTATTACTGCAAATGGTCCCCCTGCAGCAGAAGAGTTTGGTAAGAAGATTGTTGAGATATTAAAGGGAAACTAATATAAATAATAAAATATTCTTTTATTTAAGATGGTGAAGAAAAGAGGTAAGAGAAACGTATTTGATAATCTTAAAAGTTTTTTCACACACCACTATTTTCTAATGTTTGTGTTCTTAATAGTTTTTGTAGGTTTATTCTTTATTGCCAAAACAGTTGGAGAATCTGATCAAGCAATTGCTGGTGAAGCGTTTCGTGGAAAGTCTTTAGATTTATCTCGTTTATCTGCTGATAAAGTTGCTTTATACCATTACGCTACTTATGCAAAAGAAGCTGGCCATAAGAGGGTTAGGGCAAATGATTTCTGGCAAATTGTTGTTTCAAGTAACATAGTTCAAAAAGATTTATTTAATTCTCCTAATTTTAGTTCAGACAAATATATCTCAGCAATGGATAATGCTTTCAGAGGAAATTATCGGGAGTTCAAGGGTTTGTATAGTGCCATCTATTCTGGTGTTGGTCAAAAGAAAATTGTGTAGATAATATTAACAGAAAGTAATCTGAAGAAACAACTTCAAGGATTAGATGTTGTTTATGATGGAAGAGCGATTGGAGATAAAATTCATGGTTATAGTTATACTTTTGAAGATGAACTTAAACCTTGGAATCCTATTTTGTTTGAGAATATGCTTAAAGTTTATGAACAAGAAGATAAAGAATTAGTGATTCCTGAAGGTAGTGTTTCTGCAGGAGCAATAAGTGGAACAATTTCTAACGGGGCTGTTGGTGGCATTATTGCTGGAGCTGCATTAACAATGATGGCTTGTGCTGAATCTGAAGGACAAAATTTTGGAAAAGCTGGTGAAGGAAACAATCCTCTTGGAACAACTCCTTCTGGTGAAGGTGGTGGTACTAAAACTGATAAGTATGGAATGCCAGAAGCCGCACCAAGTGAGTTATCAAGTACAAATCTTTTTGACATATGTCCTCCTAATCCTTTAGACTTACCTGACTCTGCTGCATTTGAACCTAATGGCCCTGATGTTTCTGAAAATGACGTTTTTCAGACTGAGAAACCTCCTGTTGCTGATCAAGAAAGTAGATTAGAACAATGGGCTAATGAGATGATAGGTTCTGAAGTTGTACAAGAAGGAGTACAAGCAGGAAAAGATTGGGGTGTCGCATACAAAGAATTACCTAAAGCTAAAAATGCACCAACCCCTTATGGTCTTTTATTTAATAAAAATTTCTTTAATCCAGAAGGAGATTTAGGAAACGCAAACAATTGTGGTCCAGGATTCTTTTCATTTTTAGCAAACTTAAATTGTGATGATGATACAGATGAAGATTGTGATGAATCAGATAATGTTAATGTTTTTGCAAATCCTAGTCAATCTTTTATTGGTCCTTGTGGTGGTTCTACTCCTGCAGATGCTGTTGATGTAAACAAGATGCAGAAATATTGGTACGATCCAGTTCCAATTGAATATGTTGGTGTCATTGATACCATTAACCATGAAGATTTTCTGACTTTTGAACCAGTTATAAATGATGATTCTGGTTTAATCGATAACCAACCTTAATTTAACCACAACTAATATAAATAATAAAATATTCTTTAGTATATAAAAAAGAGGATGATAGGTAAATGATTAGACGTTACGACGTACTTTGTGTAGGTTCAGCTGTTTTGGATAAATTCTTGACCACTGATTGTTCTCTAAAAAGTGTTAAACTGGGAGATAAAGTTCTTGTTAGCCATCAAGAAGTACATTCTGGTGGCGGTGCAACTAATTCTGCAGCTGCTTTATCAAAACTGGGATTAAAAGTTAAATTATTAACTAAACTTGGAAATGATCATGATGCCGAATTTATTCTGAAAGAATTAAAACAATACAAATTAAAAAACATTTGTTTAAAGCATAGTAAAAAAAGTACAGACTTTTCTACTATTATTTCTTGTCCACATAAAGATAGGGATCGGATTATTTATGTGCATAAGGGGGCTTCTCGTGACATTTCTACAAATGATTTCAACAAATCACAATTAAAAGCAAAATGGATTTATCTTGCTAGTTTAATGGGGAAATCTTTCCAGACTGGTAAGGAAATTGCTCAATATGCAAAGAAAAAGAAAATTAACTTATTATTTAATCCTTCTTTATACTTAGCAAAAAAAGGTAAGAGATATTTGAAATCTGTGTTAGATGCAACAAATATTTTAGTGTTAAACAAAGAAGAAGCTCAAGTATTATTGAGTACTCAATCTGGTTCACACAAGAAGTTATTAATGGGATTACATCAACTAGGACCAGAAACGGTTATCATCTCCAATGGAAGAAAGATGTTATATACCTTACACGAAAACAATATTTATTCAACCCTTCCAACAGACATTAAAGTCACTCACACTGCTGGTGCAGGAGATGCTTTCACTGCTGGATTACTTGCAGGAATTATTAAGAAATATGACTTTGAAGATGCTTTGAAGTTAGGAATTGCAAATTCTTTATCTGTGATTCAATCTATTGGAACAAAGAATGGGTTATTAACAGAACCTGAAGCTAAGAAGTTGATTAAAAAGTATAAGATTAAGGTGGTTAAGCATGCACTCTAGAAAATTAATTGATTGGGTTAAGTCTGAAGGGGCTCGTGGATTAAGTGATAATCAATTAAGAAAAACCCTCCTTAAAAAAGGTTGGCCAGAGAAAGATGTTGATAAAGCGATCAATTATGCTCACAAAGGAAAAGTTAATTGGATGCCTTTACTTTTATTGTTTGTAGGTACCTTAATTTTATTTTTTGTTGTAAATTCAATTGACAGGGGTGAGAGTTGGTTTGCTATATTTTTATTTGGTTCTATAATCACTTTAGTTTATTCTATAATCCCTTATTTCAAGTCTAATAAAAAAGAATGGTTTACAGAACTAGCAATTATTAATTATATCTCTGGGCTTTTCGCTTTAGCTTTAACAATATTTTTGTTCAACTTTATAGTTTTCATTATCAACTTAACTAATCTTCCAGTAACAATTCCTTTTGTTATCATCTTTGTTGCTTTATGTATTATCTTCCTATTTTATACTTTCTTTTTCACTATTGAGAGGGTTTCAAAACATTTTGTGGGTTATTTTGATTATGAGTCTTATTTCGTTTTCAAACACTGGCCGTTTAAAATATTTAATGTTAATTGGAAGAAGAAGTGGACCTTATTGAAGTATCCAATAATTGTTATTATAATTGGCTTGGTGATTAGTGGGTTTTATTTTAATGGTATGGTGGTTAGACAAGAAGAATCAATGAAACAATTAAATATCTTAACAGTAATGGAAACACAATTAACAGAAAATTGCTTAAACTTGCTCCCAGAAACAAATAATCTTTCCTTTGGAACAAAAAGCATTATTAGTATACATGTTTCTTCTGTTGGGGATTATTTTTATCCAGAAGAAGTATTTTTGGACATTGATCAAATTTATTATGATTGCGATTTTGTTAGTTCTTTTTGTAAACAGAAAGATTGGGATTATTCAAGAAAGTTGGAAGAACAAGTTATTCTACCAGGGGGCAGTATTCAATTATTGAAATTGGATTCTGAAGAGAGCCAAACAATTTTTGTCCCTAAAAAACATTCTCCAGAACAATTACTTGCTTGTCCCACTTTTGAACAGGAACAATTAAAATTAAAGATTGTCAGAGAAGTTGATGAACAAAGGAGAACCTCCTTTTTGGGTTTGTTTGAAAAGAGTTATCCCAAAGTGACTTTGTGGAATGTCTTAGATTTAACAACAGAAACCATCTTAGATTCTGTTGGTTTTGGTCTCAAATTAAATTTAAATAATGATTACCGAAGAATAATTAATGATGAAGGAGGACATATTATCCATAATTCATTTTATGATAATAGTTCAACTTTACTAGAACATATTGATAGTTTGGACGAGAATATTAAAGTTCTGTATCCAAAATATTTAGCAATTAAACCAGAAATTTTTAATAAAGATTGGGTTCCCGGTTTAGGCGGAGAAGAATATTCCTATAAAGACTTACTTTCTTGGGATCGTTCGTGGGGGTATCTTTTTGTAAAAGCAACTCCGTTTGAAGAATTGGGTCCGGATTTAACTAGGCTAAGAGAAAAAATTCAAAAAGAATCAATCAAAATATTTTACCAAACAAAAGATGTTGAAGAGTCTCCCGAAAGTAAAGCAATAAGGTTTAAAATTATTGAAACATTATTGGCCCAAGCATTAAGAAATGATTGTGAGAACTATCAAGGAGAAAGTTGGCAGGATTTTAAAAACTATAGGAAAACTTGTCGTGAGGAAATAATTGCAATAACTAAAAGTCCGGAGCTATTAGAATGACTAACAAATTATACGTCCTTCCATTTGATCATCGAAGTGGTTTTAAAAGAATCTTAGGAGTAAAAGATCCTTTGTCTAGGAAGGAAACCCAGGCAATTAAAGATTATAAAGTAATGATTTATTCCGGGTTTAAGAAAGCTTTGAAAAAAAGTTCAATACATGAATCAGCTGGGATATTAGTGGATGAAACTTATGGGAAAGAAATTTTGCTGGACGCTAAAAAAAGAGGCATCATAACTTGTTATACTTTAGAGAAATCTGGTCAAAAAGAATTTTTCTTTGACAGGAAAGATTACAAAAAGAGATTAAAACTATTTAAGCCAAAATATGCTAAAGTTCTTCTACGTTACAATCCTGAAGCAAATAAAACCTTAAACAAAAGGCAAGCAGAGAAACTTGTTGAATTAAGCAAGTATCTAAAGAAACAGAAAATATTATTTTTATTAGAAGTTCTGGAAATTCCAACAAAAAGTCAGCTTAAAAGATATAAAACTAAAACTGCTTTTGATCATAAGAAAAGATCTAAATTAATTGTTAAAGCAATTTCTGAATTACAAAAAGCAGGAGTTGATCCAGATATCTGGAAATTAGAAGGACTTTACAAAAAAGAGTTGATGGAAAAAGTTGCAGATCAAGTAACGACCTTTAATCCGCGTTCAAAAATTGTTGTTCTTGGAAGAGGAGAGAACGAAAAGAAAGCTGAACAGTGGATTAAAACTGGGGCAAAAGTTGATGCGGTAATTGGTTTTGCGGTGGGAAGAACAGTGTTTAAACAACCTCTTTTGGATTACAAGAATAAAAAGATTAGCAAGTCGATTGCAATCAAAAAGATTACAAAAAATTATTTGCATTTTGTTGATGTGTTTGAAAAAGAGAAACTTAAAACTAAAAAGAAAATTTACATTGGAAGTGATCATGCTGGTTTTAAATTAAAAGAACAAATTAAAAGATGGTTGAAAAATAATCAGATTGCTTATCAAGATTTAGGAAATTTAGCGTTAGACGTTACTGATGATTATCCTGATTATGCTGAGAAGGTAGCTAAGAAAGTTGTCAAAGAAAAAACTCTTGGGATCTTGCTTTGTGGTTCTGCTGAAGGCGTTTGTATTGCTGCAAATAAAGTTAAAGGTGCAAGAGCAGTTAATCCACATGGAATCATTCAAACATTATTTGCTAAAAAACATGAAGATGCTAATATTCTTTGTTTAGCTGGAGGAAAGTCTAGAACCCCTCAGCCAAGCACACCATTAGTTAAAGCAACTAAGATGATTAAAACTTTCTTGAATACTCCTTTTTCTGAGGAAGAAAGACATATTAGAAGGTTGAATAAGATTAAAAAGATGGAAAAATAAGATGAAGAAAATATTGTTATTATCAATTCTGTTGTTATTGCTTTTAACTTCTTGTCAAAAAGAAGTTTCTGAGAGTGAATTTTTAGAACTATTTTCTAATTCAGAAGAAATTCAATGGGGTGTTTGTTTTGAGAAAGAAAATGGTGTTTTTGGGACTTTTGAAGAAAATAAGTTTACTAAATCCTACCAAATTACTAATGGTTGTAAAAATCGAGTTTCTAGTTTTGAAGACAGTAAAGAATTCTTAGTTTTTAGTTGTGAGAAAGAAAAACCAGTTTTGAAAAGTAATCTTTGTATCTCTGGTTGTTTTAAGAATGCTTGTGTTCCTCTTTCTTCTTGTATAGATTCTGATGGTGGAAAAAACTTTTTTAATTCTGGCAAATTAGAAGTTACTGATAAAGTTGGTAATAAAGATATTCTTGAAGATACTTGTTATCCTGGTAATTTATTGGGTGAATTACATTGTATAACCTCTTATGAAGTTGGTTTTGAAGAATATGTCTGTCCTTTTGGTTGTGTACAAGGAAAATGTTTAGAAGAGAAAGACAAACTTGCGATTTATGAAAAAAGTTTTGGAGAAGAATTAACGGTCTTCCCTGAAAAAGTTTCTTTAAGTGTTATCCCTCAAATTGCTGTAGTTAATCAAGAAATTAGTTTAGTTGCAACTGGTATTGGTAAATCTTTTAATAAGCCACAAATTAGATTTGGTGATAAAGCATTCCAATTATTTGATGATGGTTTTCATCAGGACGGATTAGCAGGGGATAATATTTATGCTTTAATAACAAAAGTCTCTGAACCCGGAAAGTTTCAATTAAGTTTGTCTTACACTAATAAGAACAATATTAAAGAAAGTTTAGATCTGAATAAAGATTTAATTGTGATAGAACAAAATGAAGGTGAGTGTGAATACTTTGCGTCTTCACAAGATAATGCAAAAATAAACATAGTAATTACAGCAGTAGGATATGAAAATGAGGTTGAAGTTATTGAAAGAGTTGTTGATTATAAAGATCAGTTTGGGGGTATTTTTTCTGTAGAACCATTTAAGTCTAATAAAGAATTGTTTAATGTTTGGTATGTTTCTGCAGAAAATGTTGAAAATTTAATTTTACCTGATTATTTACAAGAACTTGACGTTGCAGATGAATTACAAAAAGGTTATTCACTTTTAAGTTCATGTCAGAAACCACAACAATTTAGTCTCATCCTTTACAATAGTCCGACAAAAACAGAAAATGGTAATGATTTAAGTTATGGTCAATATCGGTATGCCTACACTTATTATGATCCTAAAACTAAGGAAGACCCCACAGATGCAGTTCATGAATTCGTTCATGCTTTTGCTGGTCTTACTGATGAATACGTAACTGATTCTGTTAATAATAAAATTATTAATGAACAATGTTATTATTCTCCTCATGTTAACTGTTACTCTATAAATAACGGGGTGAAGTATTCTTGTCAAGAAACTGTTGAATCTTACAATGATTGTTTAGTTAATGCCCCATGGAAAGATTATTTTGGGGATGGGTGTGGAAAAGATGGGGCCATTGATTGTAAACCAATCGATGAAGATTTTAATATTGAAGTTAATTGTTTTTTGGGATGTGGTAGGCAAAAAAATCTTTATCGATCAACATTTTCTAGTGGAATGAGAAAAATAAGTGTTCCTTTTAAGTTAGGACCAACAAATGAAAGATTAGTGTGTCAATCAATAAAGGACATTAATGGTTTTGTTAAGGGGACATGCTTAAAGTATAATTTAAGTTAAATTTGAGGTAAGTTTATATTCATTAAAATATTACTAAATAAAGATGAGACAAAAAATAATTCCATCAATTATGGCAAAAGACCAGAAAGAGCTAAATGTTGTTCTAAATAAACTTAAAGGGGTTGTTAAAGAATTACATTTAGATGTTGTTGATGGTAAGTTTGCTAAGAATAAAGCAATGAATTTTGATTTTAGGTTGAGAAGGGAATTTAATTATAATGTGCACTTAATGGTTAATCATCCAGAAACTTGGATTAGTAAGCATGGAAAGAAGGTTGATACAATTATTTTTCATCCTGAAGTTGTTGATGATGTTAAAGCATTAATTAATGAAGTTAGAAAAATAAAGAAGAAAGTTGGATTGGCTTTAAAATCAGAAACTAAAGTTAAAGAAATTAAAGATTACTTAGTTGATCTAGATTATGTTTTGGTTCTTACTGTTCATCCTGGATTTTATGGTTCAAAGTTTTTATCAGCCCCATTAAAGAAAATTAAGCAAATTAAAAAGATTAATCCAAAAGTAAAAGTAATTGTTGATGGCGGAATTAGCCCTAAAACAATCAAGAAAGCAGCAAAAGCAGGGGCAGACTACTTTGTTTCTGGATCTTATACTACTAAATCCGAATTTCCAAGAAAATCCATTCGTAACTTATTGGCTACAATAAAATGAGAAGAAAACACAAACACAAATCAGAACATTTCACTTTGCCAGAAATAGTTACACCAAAAGTAAAAAGAAGAATTGGGAAAACAATTCTTGTTCTGTTTATTCTTTTTTTAGTTATTGCTTCTATTCTGTTTGTTTTGGGAGTAAAAGTGAGATTTATTTTAGGGGAAGAACTTAGTGTTAATATCAAACAGGACTCTTCCTCTTATTTGGTTGGTTCTGATCAAGCAGTAGATTTATCATTTAGTGTTGTTAACGAGAACTTTTTCAAATGTAATAGTCAATGTAACTATGAGTTGATTGACTTGGAGAGTAATAAATTACTTTTTTCAGAAGATTTTTATTTAGAACACAATCAAGAATATCATAAAAGTGTTGTTGTTGACTCTAAAGAGTTTGGTAATCGTTTATATTTGTACTCGTTGAATATTCAATGTAATAATATTAAAAGTTTAGTTTGTCTAACAGATGAACTCATTAAACATAATTCTGCATTATTCTTTGTTGAGACAGAACTAACTGCGGAAGAAAAAAGTTTAAGTTTGGATATCATGGAAAAACTAGAAACAGAGAATGAAAAACTTAATTCTCTTAAAAGCAAATATTCTGAACATCAAACTTTATTGGCTAATAACTTTCCATTAGGCCTAGAAATGAAAGAAGAAGAACTAAAACTAAAACTTATTAATAAAAGTTTTATAGAAATTGAACAACATTTAAACCAACAGATTGGATTTTGGCAAGAAAGTGAATTTGGTAAATTTATTCCAACACCTAAGTTGGAAGATTCTCTCTTGTCTTTAACCACTACCGGAAAAAGAATTCGTGAGTTACTTTCCATAAGAAATAATACGATTGGTATTCTTAATCAAGTGGCTAATAAGAGTGGAGAAATCAAAGGGGCTTATTATCATTCTCCTTTAATTGCTGAAGAAGTTAATAAATTGCAACAAGTTAATGATTTGCTGATTTCTGGTGAGCAACTATCTGATGAAAAAATAAATTTGCAAGTTAAAAATAGTGAAACTGTAATCATAAAATTGTTAGAAGATTTTTCTTTACAATTAGATCAATTAACAAATCATTATTCACCAATTGCTAATGTTTTTGTTTCTAAAAGTGATTGTAATGCTTTAAACTTAATTAAGAAGCAGATTGTGGAAGAAAACATTACTGTTAATACGGTTAATCTTGATGCATTTATTGATAAAAACTGTTTGGTTGATAAAACTAACTTGACTTTACTAAATGTTACTGTTGCTAAATCAAACTTTGGTTTTGAAAGTTCTATGCCAGACTTTAAATTGGCTTTTGGAAAACAAGTAAAACAATGTTGTTTGTTTGATGAATGTAAGTCTTATGATTCTCAAGAGGAGAGAACTTTTACTTTATTTATTCATGGTCATGCTTTGAATAAAGCTAATACGCCAGAGGCTTCAATGGCTGCTTTCGCTAAATTACAAGAAGAACTACAAGATAATGCTTTTGTTAACGCGGCAGAAATTAGTTTTGGAGAAATTGATACGAATCTAAATAATTGTGCATTCCCTTTAACTGCTAGATCTACTTTTTATTATATACCTCATTTGGGTTTTGGTAGATATTCTTTAACTGCTCAGAAATCAGAAAGAATTGAGAATTATGCACTTCGTTTAAGAGAAATATTAGAAGAAGTTAAGAAAAATGTTCCAAACCACAAAATTAATATTGTTGCTCATTCAATGGGGGGCCTAGTTGTTAGAGAATATCTTGACTTGTTTGGGGTTAACGGTTTAGATAAAGTGGTTTTTATTAATTCTCCCCATCACGGAGTTACTGGGAAAGTTCAAAAGTTTTGTTCATTAATCGGGGCTTCTAAAGAATGTGAAGATTTAAGTGCAGGTAGTGTATTTTTACAGAGAATTAATAGTAAGCAATTACCTTTGGGAATTGATTATTATAATATTAGGAGTAAGGGTTGTTTAATGGAAACAGAAGATGGCGATGGTGTAGTAACTTTAGAAAGTGCTTATCTTTCTGGTGCAGAAGATATTATTATTAATGGTCAATGTCTTGATTCATTACAATCCAGTTTGCATAGTGATATTCTTAATCCTGAATTGTACCCAGAAATAGTTAATATCTTGAAAGGTATTCTTGCAGATTAAATATACCAGCTAGCAATAATGATTATTGAATAGATTAAGAATCCAGTTGTGAAGTACCCAATTTTTCCTTTTCTTCCAAATGGCACGTGGTGTCGAATTACTGTGAATAATAAAACGCCTAATGCTAATCCAATTAATGAATAATCTAACCATCTTGGCATTACATTTGTTAATAATAAACCAATGATAGCACCAAACAAAGTTGCACCTGAAAGGAAGATAGCTTTTAATTTTGATGGGTGTGCTTCTGTTGGTAATGTTGATAGGAATGTATATGTTGCCATAGGAATAAAGAATAATAATCCTTCTATTAATCCAAACTTTGTAAATGTAACTAAAACAATACCAATAATTAAATGATAAACAAAAGAGAATATTTGTTCTTCTAAAGATAACATACGAATTAATTCATGTCTGTGATTATGTTTGTAGATTTCTTTCTCAATAATGTGGTGGGTAATAAAACCAATTGGTAACGCAAGGAATATTAATTTATCGATGATTAGTGCCCCTTCTGTAAATGTTGGGAAGAGTTCCAATAATACATAGGTGATTGCTACTCCTGCAGAAAAAGATACAATTTTTTTATTCCATTCTTTGTGTTTAATCGAATATCTATTACTAAAGAAGTAAATGATTCCAATAATTACTGCTAAGATTAAGGAATAATATGCCATCACCATTAAGATGAGAAATATTTAAGGGTTAATAAACCTTTTTGATTAAACATAAAATGTAGATAAGAATAAATACAGGGCAATTAAAATTAAAATTATGTTTTGGATAATTTTTTTAGTGTTAATAGGAACGTCAATCTTTGTTCCGTAACATCCACAATTATCTAACTTATTGTTTTTGAAATAAGCATAAATCACTCCTGCAGTTGCTGTAATTATTAGTAAGAATGCAGCCAACGAAACAATTGGCAAAAACATTTTAAGAATTAATAAGAGTCCTACAATTATTTCAATGAATGGTAAACTGTAGGCCAGAAACTTTGCTAGTTTTCCTTTAACCAAATTGTATCTGACAACTATAAAAAAGAATCCTTTTAAGTCTAATAGTTTTAATGCACCACTAATGATTAGAACAATTGCTAATGCAAATCTGATAATTAATAAGATGGATGCGTTAAAATAAACCATGCTTTAACTAAACTTTAAGGGTTAATAACTTTTTCTATTTTATTTTGTAGTTACGCACAACATTTATTAATGATTATTGTTTAATATAATTATAAGAGGTGATATTTATGTTAAAGAAAATTTTTCTTTTAATTACAGTAATTATTATTGGTTTAATCTTAATTGGATGTTCAGAAACAGAGGTTGATGGTGAAATTGAAGATATAGCAGATTCTGAAACGATAGAAAGCGAAATGTTTGAAGAAGAAATGGAAGAAATTGCTGTGGAGAAACAAAAACAGTTAGAAAAAGAGTTGGAGAATGTTGATGCTTGTGATGATTGGAAATGTGAAGATTTAGTTGATGTTTTGACGGGGGAAACTTTTCAAATTAAAGACTTTGAAGGAAAACCAGTTTTAGTAGAAAGTTTTGCTGTTTGGTGTCCAACTTGTTTAAAGCAGCAACTGAAAATGAAAGAATTGTTAGAAAGTGATGGTGATAATATTGTGCACATTTCTTTTGACACTGATCCTAATGAGGAGCCATCATTAGTAAAAGAACATGCCGAAAAGAATGGTTTGAACTGGAGATTTACAGTTTCTCCAAAAGAAGTTACTAAAAAACTAATTGAAGAGTTTGGGATTGGTGTTGTTAATGCACCTTCTGCACCAGTGATTTTGGTTTGTGAAGACCAAACAACAAGATTATTAGAAAAGGGAGTTAAGTCTGCAGAAGAATTGAAAGAGGAGATCTCTGGGGGGTGTTAAAATGGTTTCAGCTTTACTTAATTTATGGATTAGTTTTTTAGCGGGTTTATTTGCTCCACTGGGGGCTGTATGTGTTCTTCCACTTTATCCTGGATTTTTATCTTATTTGGCAGGACAAGTAAATGCTCAAGGAACTGAAAGTGAGAATAAAAAACAAATAATTATGTTTGGCGTCATTATTACTCTTGGTGTGATTGTTTCAATGTTTGTGTTTGGTTTGATCTTCACTTTCTTCTTACAAGGATCTTTAACTAAGGCAATTGGAATAATTTCTCCAATAGCGTTCGGGATCTTAGCGGTGATTAGTTTGTTTTTAATTTTCAACTTTGATTTAGGAAGATTTATTCCTAAATTACATGCTCCTGTGAAGAAGAATCCTTACATTAGTAGTTTAATTTTTGGTTTATTTTTTGGAGCAATAGTTTTACCTTGTAATCCTGCTTCACTAGCGGTTTTGTTTGCAGTGAGCACATCTGTAATGGAATTTGTTGTTAATTTGTTAAACTTTATTGTTTTCGGAATTGGCATGAGTTTACCTTTACTTATATTTGCAATTGTTTCTGCTACAAAAAGTAGAGAAGTTATTGGTTTCTTAACTGCTAGGAAGAAAATCATTAACTTAATTGTGGGATTGATTATGTTAGGGGTATCATTGTACTACTTGATATTTGTGTTTAGGATATTTGGTTAAAATGAAATTAAAAGTAATTGTTGGACTTGTATTTTTACTTTTAATAGTTGGATGTTCAAATGTTGTTGAGAATGAAATAACTGAAGATTTAACTAACAGCGAGATCAATAAAGAGTTCTATGTAGAAGTTCCTATGGAAGAAGTTGCTGAAGATTCTATGGGGGAAATTATGATTACAGAATCTGGAGTTAAATATTTAGTTCATCCTAGTAAAATTCTTTCTGGCGGTCCACCAATGGATGGGATTCCTAGTTTAGACAATCCAAAATATGTCTCTTTAGAAGAAGCTGATGAATGGATTGAAGATAACGAATTAGTATTGGCGATAATTCATAAAGGAGTAAAAAGAGTTTATCCTTTACAAATCTTAGTTTGGCATGAAATTGTTAATGATAACATTGCTGGAGATCCTATTTTAATAACTTATTGTCCATTATGTGGGTCTGGTATTGCCTTTGAAGGGGAAATTGATCTTAATGGAGAGAGAAAAGAAGTTGAGTTTGGAACTTCTGGAAAATTGTATAATTCAAATTTGGTAATGTATGATCGAGAAACACAATCGTATTGGACACAGATTGATGGTAAAGCGATTGTTGGTCAACTTACTGGTCAAGAGTTGGTAGAAGTTTCTATTGATACTGTTGTCTGGCGAGATTGGAAAAAAGTTCACCCAGATTCAGAAGTGTTAAGTCAGAAGACTGGGCATTTTAGAAATTATGGGAAAGATCCTTACGGAAGTTATTATGAAAATAGTAATTTATTCTTTCCTGTAGAGAATGAAGATAATACTATTCATCCGAAAACAATCATTTTTGGAATTGAAGTTGATGGGTTTTACAAAGCTTATCGAGAAGATGATTTAATTGAAATGGACGGACTAATTGAAGATACTGTTAATGGTGTTAATGTTAAAGTTGAAAGAGATGAAGCAGGAATTGTTACAATTATGAGTGTTGATTCTGGTAAAGGGATAATCAAAGAGAGAGATTTTTGGTTCGCATGGTACGCTTTCCATCCAGAAACTGGATTGTATGAGGTGAAATAAGATGAAACGAAAGAAAGATGTTGAAAATAATAATTCAGATAATCAAGAAGGAGCAGAAAAAGAAAAAAGAGATTGGCGAATTTTTCTAGCTAGCGTTTTCTTTGTATTGGGTTTCGCAGTAATTTTTTCTTTAGTTGGGGTTCTGTTACAAAGTGTTTTGTCTGAAGCTGCACCTTCTATTCAAACATGGTTGGGAAGAGTTGGTGGGGTAATAATTATTGCTTTTGGTCTTTACCTTTTAGGATTATTAAAAATAAATTTTCTTGAAAAAGAACATAAATTACAAGTTAAGAAAAAGTTTAATTCAATGTATTTAACTTCGTTTGTTTTTGGAGCAGCTTTCGCTGTTGGTTGGACTCCTTGCGTTGGGGCGGTTTTAGGTGCGATACTTACTTTAGCAGTAATTCAGCCAGGAACAGCTTTCTTTTTAATGATAGCTTATTCATTAGGGCTAGGTATTCCTTTCTTATTAGTTGGTTTGTTTACTTCTCAAGCTCGGAAATTAATTATTAGGGCAGGAAAGTGGATAAAATATTTCCAATATCTTTTTGGTGTTATTTTAATTGTAATCGGGATTCTTGTATTTACAAATCAATTGAACAGAATTGCTAGTCTTGAATTTGTTACTAACTTATTAATTAGTTTAAATATTGGAGCTGTTGGTTCAAGTATGGGTGGACTAAATATTGGGATTGCTTTCTTTGCTGGGTTTGTTTCTTTCTTAAGTCCTTGCGTCTTGCCTTTGATCCCGGCGTTCTTATCATACTTGGCCTCTGTGGGGGTTAAAAAATGAAAACAAGAAGAATAATTTTGGTAGTAGTATTATTGTTGATTGCGGGAAGCATTTATTATTTGGAGTCGTTAAGAGTTTCTCCTGCTGGCCCAGTTACAGAACTTGAAACAGAGATAGTTGAAACTGAAGAGTCTGAAATTAAAGAAGTTGAGATCAAAGAAAAAGAAATGCCTGAACAACCGATGATTAAAGATGGAATGTATCTTTTATCTCCGGAGCTGAAAGGAATTGTTGGTTACATTAATACGGAAGAAGGGACAAAGATATCTGATTTTCGCGGTAAAGTTGTTTTGATTGATTTTTGGACATATTCATGTATCAATTGTATTAGAACACTTCCTCATTTAACTTCTTGGGATGAGAAATATAAAGATCAGGGTTTAGTTATTATTGGTGTTCACACGCCTGAATTTGAGTTTGAGAAAGATATTGATAATGTTAAATCGGCGATGGAAAAATATGGGATTGAATATATTGTTGTTCAGGATAA
>JABHQW010000001.1 GCA_018696595.1 Candidatus Woesearchaeota archaeon
AGCAGGAGCTTCCTCTTCAGCAGGAGCTTCCTCTTCAGCAGGAGCTTCCTCTTCAGCAGGAGCTTCCTCTTCAGCAGGAGCTTCCTCTTCAGCAGGAGTTTCCTCTTCAGTAGCAGGTTCTTCAGCTGGAGTCTCTTCTTCTGCAGGAGCAGAGTTCCCAGAAGTCTCTTCAGTAGTTTCTTCTGTAGGAGTTTCAGTTTGTTCTTCTTCAGTTACTTTTTGTTCTTCTTCCATTATAATTACACCTCTGTAAATTTTTTATGATTCTAACCAATCTAAAATCATTTAAAAATATTTGTATTGTGAAAAAGAGAAAGAAAAAAAATTAATTCTTAAAAAAAGCTTTGTAAAATAAGTAAGCCGAATAAACATCAGCTTTACTGGTAACTTCACAAGGAGAATGCATCCCTAAGATTGAAGGGCCAGCATCTAAACAATTCATCCCATAACGAGACAGAAACATTGCAATTGTTCCGCCACCACCAAGATCAATCTTTCCTAGTTCTCCAGTTTGCCAAGAGATTTTATTCTTGTCTAATAATCCGCGAATGTATTGCATGTACTCAGCATGAGCATCATGAGTAGAATACTTCCCTCCTCCGCCCCCATACTTCTCAACTGAAACTCCTTTTCCAAGATATGAAGCATTACTAGGGTCATGAACATCTTTGTAATTAGGATTCATCCCAGCAGTTACGTCAGCAGAAACAGCGTTAGAGTTTTCAAATAACCGAGAAACATCCAACTTTAAACCACAAGTAGAAACATAGTCGTAAGCAAAGTTTTGTAGAACAAAACTTGCTGCGCCAGTATCTCCCATAGAACCAATCTCTTCCTTATCAACAAACATTCCAATAGCAGTGTTATTTGGAGTCTTAGTTTCCAACAAAGCCATTAATGAAGTGTAAACACAAACTTTATCATCTTGCCCATAAGCAGCGATTAAAGCACTATCAAAACCAATATCCATCGGATTACTAGCGGGAACTAATTCTAATTCTGCAATTGCAAAATCTTCTTCAATTAAACCATACTTTTCATTCAGATATTTCAGAACAGTAAACTTAACTTGTTCCTTAATCTTTTCATCCTTTACAGGCAAATGACCAACAAGAATGTTTAGTTCTTCACCTTCAACAATCTTGTTTGCTTTTCGTTCCATTTGATTCTTTGCTAAATGTGGCAATAAATCAGGAATAATAAATTTAGGTTCATTTTCTTTATCTCCAATAGAAATTTTTATTTGCTTACCTGCTTTTGTAAAAGCAACTCCATGTAAAGCTAAAGGAGTATTAACCCAATGATATTTCTTAACACCGCCATAATAATGTGTTTTCATTAATCCGAACCCAGAATCTTCGTAAACAGGATGTGGTTTCAGATCTAACCGTGGAGAATCAACATGACTACCAATTAATTGCCATTGTTCTTTGTTCTTTCCAACAATCGCTGCAAAGACCGCTTTTCCCCTAACAGATTTGTATAATTTATCACCAGTCTTAGCTTCTTTAGCTTGACTAATATCTTTGAAACCTGCTTTCTTCAAAACTTTAAGAATATTTTCAACACATAATCGTTCTGTTTTACTTTCTTTCATGAAATTTTTGTACCCTTCTGCAAATTTGAATACTTCTTTCTGATTCAAGTCGTGCCAGGATGTTTTTTTATCTAAGAAAATTTTCTTTTGTAACAATTCATTCTTACTCTTTTTTGTCATAGTGATTCACCTCTGATTATAATAAGTTATATTAAATAATTAGAATATATAAGTGTTTTGATAGAATGAATAGCAGTTACATTAATATAATAATAAGAAATCCCAACAATTATGAAGAAACTACTCTTTGGAACAGCAGGAATTCCTATCTCAACACCAGATCGTAACACGCTTAACGGAGTTGAACATGTTAGAACCCTAGGATTGGATTGTATGGAACTAGAGTTTGTTCATTCTGTAAATATTTCTAAAGAAAAAGCACCATTAATCAAAGCAGCTGCAGAAAAACATAATGTTTTCTTAACTTGCCATGGCCAATATTTTATCAATCTAAGTTCTCTTGAAGTTGAAAAGATTGAAGCAAGTAAACAAAGAATCCTAAATGCGGCCAGAATCGCTAATCTTTGTGGAGCTAAATCTATGACTTTCCATGCCGGTTTCTATATGAAACAAGATCCAGAAGAAGTTTACCAGAAAATCAAAAAAGGAGTTAAAGAAGTTGTTGAGATATTAAAGAAAGAGAAGAACCCCATTTTAATTAGACCAGAAACAACAGGTAAAGCCACTCAATGGGGAACTGTTGAAGAGATTGTCAGATTGTCAAAAGAGGTTGACCAAGTTTTGCCTTGTATTGATTTCTCTCATGTTTATGCAAGAAGTATTGGAAAGATTAATTCTTTAGATGATTTCCGTCAAATATTAAAGTTGATTGAGAAAGAATTAGGAAGGAAAGTTTTAGACAATATGCACATTCATCTTTCTGGGATTTATCATGGAGAGAAAGGGGAAAGACATCACTTAACTTTAAAAGAATCTGATTTTAATTATTCTGCGGTTTTAAAAGCTTTGAAAGAATTTGATTGTAAAGGCATAGTTATTTCTGAAAGCCCAGTTATTGAAAAAGATGCTTTGTTATTGCAAAAAGAGTTCAATTCTTTGTAATAAAAATAAGCAACTTTACGAGTAATATTATCAATTAAACATAAGTCTGCAGGATTGGATAAAGCCAATTTCTCCTAAAAATTTATAAACAAAAAGAAACTACATTTACATATGCCTGCACAGTACTTCGAAAAAGATCAGCTGATTGAAATCTTTCCAGATTTTCAACCAATGAGAGTTAAGTACAAAGACGTCTTTGATATGAAGGCATTCTATGAAGCATTACATGAATGGTTATTAGAAAATAAATGGGAAGATAAAGAGGACCATTTAGATCATTGGGAAAATTTTTACGGAGAAAGAATTTCTCAAGGTGGCGCTAGAGAAATATGGATTCAATGGCGACCATGGAAAAGCCCAGGAGATGTTGGCGATTCAAAATTAGCTTATTATATGGATCTTGATTTTCATTGCATTGCGCTTACTACTACAGAAATTGTTCGTAATGGTCAAAAGATGAAAATTAACAAAGGAGAAGTAGAATTAAAGATAAGAGCCTATATTGAAAAAACATATGTTAGCGAATGGAAAGATCATTGGTTCTTAAAACATTTCATTGATTTATTCACTAAGAGAATTTATCATGAAACTCTTAAGCGTAGACAAAAAGAATTATATCAACAATCTTATGAATTCCAGAACTTCATTAAGCAATGGTTTAAGTTAAAGCGTTACTTACCATACGAAGAAGCAGGTAATTTCTTCACTTCAGAAGCGTATCCTAGTCATCTGAAGGAATAAAGTTTTTAAATTCTAGCTATTATGAGATAAATAATGGCACTTTACAAAGTAATAGAAGGACAATCAGAAAACATGCAATGTCAAGCTTGTGTTAGAGAATGTTACATTGCCCCAGATAAAACGGGTTTTTGTGGTAACCGTAAAAATACGGTTCAAAGGATTGAAGATTGTATACCAAATAATATTGTTGTAATTGATACAAATGGGGTCCTGGGAGATAAACCAATTAAATATTTTGTTAAAGATGAGAATATTGTTTCTTGCTGCACCCCTGTTCTTTCTGTTGGAGGTTATAATTGTAATTTAGATTGCCAAGAATGCCCCAATGAATCAATGTCACATCCCCATGAGAAAGATGTGGGTTCTACAGAATACTTTTCTCCTGAGATGGTAATTGAAATGGCAAAAAAGCAAGGTTTAGGATTTATTGCTTTAACTTATAATGAACCCGTGCCGTTTGTTGATACAACAATGGAACTAACGAGATTAGCTAGTCAAGCAGGAATTGAAACCATCTTAGTAACAAATAGTACTTGTACTACAGAGTTTCTTGATTTGTATCAAGAGAGTGGAGGCAAGATTGTTAGAATGGACTTAAAGGCTTCTTTAAGTTCTGGAAATAATTTTTATGAAAAGTATTGTAATTTAAAAGTTGTTGAAGAAGGAGAAGTAGTTACTATCGATAAAATTTTAGAGAGTATTAAACATGCAAAAGAGATCGGATTACATTTAGAGTTGATGAGTGCAATCACTCCTTTTGATTATGTCCCCAGCAATTTTCCAAACGAAGAAGAATTCCAAAAAACTGCAAGATGGATTTTAGGAAACTTAGGTGCAGAAACTCCTTGGCATTTAGCTTTGTTTAGAACTAAAGGAAAAAATGTTGATATTGGTGCTAATTTATCTAGGGTAAGAGATTATGTTCAGTTAGCAAAAAGTGTAGGATTAACAAGAGTTGGTTTAGTTGAAAAGATGTGTGATTGTCTTGAAATGGAAGAGTTTGAAGAAAAGGAATAAAGTAGTTACGATTTTTCTCTAGAAATATTTATATAACTATTACAATTAGCTTGTTCTTATGACAAAAGAAAAGAAAGAAAAGAGATCTTATCATTGGACAGACATTGCCGCAGAGAATATTATCCGCGAGAAAGGTGATAAAGAGAATTACGTTTTAGCTGCTGGTATTACTCCAAGCGGTGTGGTTCACGTAGGAAATTTTAGAGAAATGATCACTGTTGATTTAGTTAAACGGGCTTTAGAAAAGAAAGGTAAAAAAGTTCGTTTCCTTTATTCTTGGGATGATTATGATGTGTTTAGGAAAGTTCCAAGTAATATGCCTAATCAAGAAATGTTAGAAAATCATCTGCGGAAAGCCATTGTTGATGTTCCAGATCCATTTGACAAAGAAGATAGTTATGCTAGAAATAATGAGATAGCAGTTGAAAAAGATATTGCTAAAGTAGGAATTAAACCAGAATTTGTTTATCAAGCTAAGATGTACCGTGCAGGTAAATATACTGAAGAAATAAAGACTGCGTTAGAAAATACAAATAAAATAAAGGAAATTTTAAACAAGTATAGGGAACATCCGCTTGAAAAAGAATGGTTACCAATCTCAATTTTCTGTGAAAGTTGTAATAAAGATACAATCAAGAAATTAGAATGGCGAGGAGATTATACCATCTATTACAAATGTGAATGTAATTTTGAAGATGAATTTAATTTTGATAAAAAACCAGGCGTAAAGTTAAAATGGCGTATTGATTGGCCAATGCGTTGGCATTACGAAAATGTTGACTTTGAACCAGGCGGAAAAGATCATTCAGCTTCTGGGGGAAGTTTTGATACTGGTAAACAAATTTGTAAAGAAGTTTATGGTTCTGAAGCGCCATCATATATCATGTATGAATGGATTGGCATTAAAGGTAAAGGACAATTTGCTTCTTCTTCTGGAAATGTTATTACTGTTAACGAACTCTTGGAGGTTTATGAACCAGAAATAGTTAGATACCTTTTTGCTGGGACTCGACCAAATAGAGAATTTCAAATTTCGTTTGATACTGATGTTCTTGCTCTTTACGAGGAGTTTGATAAAGTTGAAAGAATTTATTTTGGATTGGAAGATATTAATGAAAAAGAGAATAGTAAAGCTAAATCCGCCTATGAATTAAGTTATATTGGAGATATTCCAAAAACAATCCCATACCAACCAAGTTTTAGACATTTGACTACGATGTTACAAATTTACAATTTTGATATTAACAAAGTTATTGGTTATTTTGAAAATGAATTGAAGAATGAGCATGATAAAAAACGGATAAGAGTAAGAGCAGAATGTGCAGAAAACTGGGTTAAGAAATTCGCACCAGAAGATTTTAGATTTCAGGTACAAGATAAGTGTCAAATAACTTTAGTTGATAAAGAAAAAGAGATCTTGCATCAAGTTGCTGATAAATTGTCTGAGAAAGATTGGACAGATAAAGAGTTACATGAAGAAATGTATATCTTAGTTAAAAATAACGATTTTCCTGTAGGGGACTTCTTTAAATTAGCTTATCGGGTTTTAGTTAACAAAGATAAAGGCCCAAGATTAGCTAGTTTCATTCTTGAAATTGGGAAAGAGAAAGTTGCTGAACTGTTTAAGGGTGTATAAAAACCGAAGATTTTAAAAACCATAAAAAAAACATTATTACTATGGTGATAGCTGATACTGCTTTACAAGCAGCTCCGGGAATAACAGAAGGGATTCAACCATTGATAGATTTCTTTCAACCAATATTTGTTAAAGCTAGTTTGGTAGTAGGTGGTATTTTTGGAATTTATTTATTATTACTAATTTCTAGAGTTTATTATGAAAAGAAGAAAGTTAAACTTCTAAAAGACATCAGATTTAATTTAGATCAGTTAAACATTTATCATGGCATTAAAACACATAAACAAAAAAAGGGAATGTTCGTTGGATTGTTTGATTTACTGAAAAGAAAAAGAAGGGAAAAGAAAGTTGCTAAAGAGTTCTCTAATGATGTTGAGGAAGAACCTAAAAAAAAGAGTAAGAAGAAGAAAAAATGAAGATTACTGTTAAAAAAAGTGTTTTCAAGAAATATTCTAAATTAAAGATTGCTTTTGTTTTCGTAGAAGGGATTAATAATAGCATGAAACTAGAAGAATCTAAACATTTACTTAAAGAAACTGAACAATTGATTGGATTTACTTTTAACAAAGATACAGCTAAAACACATCTACTTATTTCTCCTTGGAAAACTGCTCAAGAAGAATTTGGCAAAGAAGCTAAACATTATCAGACTTCTGTAGAAAGGTTGATTAAGGCGGTTATTAAAGGTAAGACAACTGCCACGGGAAATGTTGTTGGTAATTTATCTAGATACTTAGCTTTGAAACATATTGTTCCTTTCGGTGTTGATAATTTTGATAAAATCAAAGGAGATTTAAATTTTGATTTAGCAACAGGAAGAGAGAAAGTAGGAGTTTTGAGAAATCTTAAGAAAGGAGCATTGTATTACAAAGATGAAAAAAGAATCTTAGGAACAAAATTAGATTATTGGAAATCAAAAAAAACGGTTTTAGATAAAAAAAGCAAATCTGCTTTGATTCATTTTGAGATTCTTCCGCCAGTTAATGGTAAGAAATTGGGCGAGTTACTTAAAGAAACTAAAGATTTAGTTAAAACCTTTTGTAATGGTAAAGTTAGTTCTTTTGTATTAGATGAGAATAATAAAGTTAAGAAAATCTAAAAAATAAAAAAATAAGTTGGTTTCCCAACTATTTGATTTACTCTCCTGTCAACAAATCCTTAATCTGGTCATAATATTGGATAGCTTCCCCAACAGTTAATGCACCAGAACAAATCATTCCTGGAGCATTTGCTTCGTAAGCAGTTTGGAAAACCCTAACAAGATGTTTATTTTGACCAAATCGATCAAGGTATTGTTCAATAACTTCACCCATGCTCATACCAGTTTCCTGCAAGGTTCTCATGTAACTCTTTATGGTCATCAACATAAACCCATATTCAGCATCTCTTAGGAACTGTTCTGAACCATCATTTACAACTCCAATTCTAGTTCCAAATCTTTCCATTCCTTCTGGAGGTTCATGGTCCTGAAATCCTTCTAACCTTTCTTCAAGTTCTGTTATTCTTTCCGTCATTTTTTTTCACCCCCTGTATGTTATATTGCTTTTTTTTATTTCTTACAATTTCTCGTAAGCCTTTGTTAATTCTGCAGCAAGCAATCTTGCAATGTATCCTGGATCTTTTCTCAACTCTCTGCTGATTTCTATCTGTATTGAGTGGTCTTTTTTTCCAACATGGTATTGTGTTCCAGTAGTCTCTTCCCAAGCAGGAAAGACTTTTCCCATTTTAGCAGTTCTTCCTTTTTCAGATCTCAAGGCATCATCTAAACTTAATCGCATTTGCCGAGTCATTTCAATGTTGGTTGTAACTCTTCCCTTGCTTCTGGTTCCGTCTTCTTTTACAGCTTCTGGATGAAATGTTGCTCCTTGGTACTTCTTCCTTTTTTGTCTCCATTTTACTCCAATTCCAAGGTCTACACCCAAATCTCCTCGATCTTCCATTCCATGAATATAAACAACCAAAGCATGTTCTTTGCCATCATGTTCTTTTACTGAGTACCCTCTCGCTTCTTCTGCAGATTGACTTATATCTGCATAGAATCGTTGCTTTCTTTGATCTGTAGATAAATCAGATATGTCGTTCAAGTTGCAGGACTTTCTTCTATGTTTTGTGTTCACTACCGCTGCTGAATCCATGATCCTAGCAACTTCTTCTGCAACAAGATCAGTAAGTTCATCATCACCTGCACCATGTGGAGCAACGATTACAAACTTACTTTCTCCTGTCCTTCTCCAACCGTATTGTGTTTCTGTTCTTTTCATTTTTTTCACCCCCTGTATGTTATATTGTTTTTGTGTTGTTTTTAAAAAAATAAAAAATATCTTTGAAGTTATTCTTCAAAGATTTCAGTTATGGTCTTTCTATGTCTTTCTTTGCAATCCATGGCAGCTCTTATTCTTGGTAACCATACTTCTGCAAGTTGTTCTGTTGCTGCTTGAGAAGCATGTAAAGAGTAACCTGAAGTTTCAGATCTTGCGTAAACTGTATCTGGAACTCTTCTTGCATCTGCCCATGGACGACCCCATTCCGGATCAATCTCTCCCCGAATTGCAAAAGTTGCTTCACCACTCTTTCCATGATAGACACTTCTTTTAGAAAGATAGAAGTCGTGTTCTGCTGCAAACTTTTTCAGTTCTTCAACCATTTCTCCATCTGAAAAAGGCATCTTTAAATCTGCTCTTGCATGACCTATTACTGTTCCTCTTGGAGAAACATAAAAAGCGCCGGTTACTGGCTGGTGCATTAACGACATACTCCCTTCATCATCTTTTCCTTTAGGTTTTCCATGGCTGTACCAACTCAGATCACTAAAAGCCTTAATTCTTCCATCTATGAGAGCACTTTCAATTGCAGCTAAACCAAGATACTGGTCTTGAACTACTCTTTCAACAATTGGAATGCCAGTCAAAACTGAATATATTTCACGGCCTCCAATTCTGCAAGGATCGGTGTAATCGCCACCCAGACTAAAGATAGTTCCCAAGGACCTAGATAATGTGCCATATTGTTCGCCTCTTGTTAAGTCATCTATAATCCCATCAATACTACTGGAATGAACATCTACAACAATTTTTCCTGATTGTCTTGCATAAGATTCAAAACCCTCACAACCCGACGCACCAACAAGTTTTGTTTTAGATTTTTGTACCAAACCAATAAGAGCTACTGCCATCTCATCTCCAAGATCACAACTACAAACACTACCTCCATCGTAGATAGCAACAGGTCTGTCTTCTCTCAATGCAGAGATAAATCCCATCAAAGTTTTGTGTTTCTCTATTTCTTTTTTTTCCATTTTTTTCACCCCCTTCACACTTTGCTTCATTGCGTCGTGCTTATTTATTACATTTTAGTAGTGACACAATAGTTATTTAAAACTTTGTTGTAAGGAAACTGACGAAAGATTTAAATAAGAACAAAGTCTAAAATTAAATATGGCAACTAAAAAGAAAGATGACGGACATTTTTTTAACCATTCAAAGATATTAGAATTTAACATGAATGTGGATGCACAATTGATTACAAAATCTAATTTCATTTTTGGTGCAAGTACCTTAGTTTTGATGTTTGTTTTATACCAAGTATTTGCTGAAAAGTTAATATTAGATGGTTTGGCCAATAAATTACCTTGGTTAATATTAATTATTGGAAGTTTTACTGCTGCCTTGTTGTCAATGATGGTAATTATGCCAAAGATTTTTTTATTTTCTAAAAAAAAGAGAGTTAAAGAAGACATATTTTATTATAAGAATATCAACAAATTTTATTCTCGTGAGAAATATGCTGATTACCTCTATGATTTACCGCGTAATGAAAGAAAAGTTTCCGATGCATATGCACACCAAATTTATTCATTAGCTAACACGATCCTTCCGTTTAAATTTAAGATGATAAAAATATCTGGTTGGATGTTAACATTCTCAATCCTGTTAAGTATATTAACATACTTTGCAATGAGTTTATTTTAACTAGGAATATTCCAATGTACGAAGCAGAGCTTAAAGAACTGGGACTAACTGAAAACGAGATTAAAGTATATCTTATTCTCCTAGAAAATGGCATTCTTAATCCCAGTCATATTGCTCAAAAAACAGGGTTACACCGATCTTATGTTTATGATACCTTAGAAAGGTTGATTGATCGAGGAATAATTAATACTGTTTTAGTAAATAATAAAAAACATTATCAGCCAGTAGACCCAAAAGCATTAAGACAATCATTCGAGTTAAAGTTAATGAAGATTGATGAAATTTTGCCTAAATTATCTGGATTGTTTAAATCTACTCAAGAAGAAACAAAAGTTGAATTACATAAAGGAAAACGAGTTTACAGAACATTGATCAAAGATTTAACTGCTAACCTAAAGAAAAATGATGTTGTGTATTTGTTAGGGGCAGATGAAAAAATCTTAGAAACAGTTGAACCCATCTACTTAAAACAATATTTGACAATAATTAAGAACAAGAATGTTAAAGAAAGAATTATTGTTCGGAAAGGTACTAAAAAATTAAAAGAAAAGAATATTGAATACAAAGAACTAGATAAACAATATTTTGATGAAACTACAATTGTAATCCATCAGAACAAAACTTACATTTTTATTTGGGGTAACCCTTATCATTTAATTGTGATTGAAAACAAAAAAGTAGCTAGTACTTATCTTAAACAATTTGATTTATTATGGGATATTGCAAAATGAATCTTAAAAACAGTTAGAGTTTAAAGATTATATTGTAAGAATGATGAAGTAAGATTAGAATTCAAGGAATTCTAGCACTTTGTTAACATCTTTCTTATCAATTACAAATAATGTATCTGTCCAAGAAGATAAAAATTCTAAAATGTTAACTCCATTCTCAGCAAATAAAGAAGTTAAGTAAGCAATAATCCCGGGAATGTTCTCAATATCTTTACCACTTTTAATGTTAATCAATGCTAAATCTTTTGTGGACTTGATTATAAAACCCTTAAGTTTCTTTTCTAATTGGCTTGCATTCTTTTCTTGAGTTATTACGGTATAACTTGTAGAACCTTCTAAAACAGAAAATAATCCCGCTTCACTTTGAATCTTTTGAAATAATTCTTGATTGATACTCTTTTTAACGATAAAAACAACAATCTTATTTTTTATTTCAATCTCAGAATTATGTAACAATTCTTTGATCTTCTTCTCATAAACTTTCTCTTTACTTAACTTATCTTGAAATCTTCGTGCTGCAACAAGTATTGCTTCAATAGAAGTTTTCTTTTCAATCTTAAGCTCTTTAGATATTTGTCTTGCTAATGAAGAATAGTTAATCAAACCTTGCTTTAAGCAGCTTTTGATGTTTGGATGGCTCTTAATATATTCAATAGTAAGTTCTGCAGTTGTTTTCATTAATATAAGAAATGATGTCCAACTTTATAAATTTAACTTAAATGTTTTAAATAAAACACATTTGTTTAACTTTGTTTTATGTAGGTCGTCAGATATATATTTTAGTTCAATTATCAACTTTAATATGATAGAGAACAAAATGAAAACAACAAAACAACATTTTGAACCAGTACGAATTATTTCTATAATTAGGAGACAATAGATTCAGTCATCCGTTTTTACAATATTTATACAAAAACATTTGGAGGTACAAGAAAATGTTACAATTCACATTCCCAGAATATAAAAAAAATGAAAAGATTATTATTGAAGCAGGACACATTTACACTAACCAAGAAGTAAATCCGAAGCATGAATTAGGGGCAAAAGTTGGTGCTTTATTAGGAAATTTTCTCATGGGTTTAGGTTACGAAACAGAAAACTGGCTCTTTGTTGATGATTATAATCCTCAATTTGAAGAATGGCCACAAGAATTAGATTTAAATGAATATCAAAAAAAACTTACGGGATGGGGATTCTCTCCAGATCTAACAAAATTTGAAAAAGATTTAGTGGGACTGGCCCAAGAAAAGCTGGAAGAATTACTAAAAACAGGGGTTGCTGGTGAAAAGAAGAAAGGAGGAAGAATTGTTATTTATGGCAGTTCGGCACAACTTTATGACCCCAATGAGAACAAATATTCTTGTGCCCTACTAGATGCCTGTTTGTATCTGCAAAAGTTAGAGCAAGGAGACTTTACTTTAACCATCTTACCTTGTTTTGACCAATATGGTAATTTGTACTATTCTCAACAGCAAAAAACTTTCCAGATCCTTTCCCATTTGGATGTTGATCCAACAAAGATATTACCAATTTACTTTTTTAGTCCAGGGGAAGAACCATCACAGAAAAAGAAAGTTAAATTATCCTCTAAAGAAGGACACTTGGCAGACTTAGTAACAATGCTAAAAACAATTGGAAAAGTTACGTCAGAAACCCCATTAGAAACTGGTTTAGATTTAGGAGTGATGCAATATGTCACTTAAGAAAATAGGCATATTGGGAGGAATGGGCCCGGAAGCATCAGCTCAGTTTTACCAAAAAATGATTACTATTTCACAAAAGAAATATAATGCAGTACAAGACACAGATTATCCGCCGATGGTTATTTATTCATTACCTTTAGTAGGATTTAATGAATCTGGGATTGTTGATCAAGAATTGGTATTAAAACAATTACATCAGGGAATTAAACTATTAAATAATTCTGGCTGCGACTTCATTATTATGGTTTGTAATACCATTCACACTTTCATTGATGAATTGCAAGGAAGATCTAAAGCGCCCATTTTAAGTATTGTTGAGGGAGTAGTAAAGAAAGTAAAAGAGAATAAAATAAAATCAGTTGGATTATTAGCATCAGAAACAACTTTTTCTTCAATGATTTATGATTCAATTTTAAACAAAAACAAGATCCATTATAGTCTACCAGATAGTAAAGGGAAAAAAGAGATCACAAAATTAATTTTCAAGATAATGGGTGGGGAAGAATTAATGAAGAGTAAAAATAAAGTAATAGAGATAGCTAAAGAGATGAAATGCCAGGCTGTAATCTTAGGGTGTACTGAACTGCCTTTAGCGATTAACCAAAATGATTTGAAGATGAAAGTATATGATTCAATGGAAATCTTAGCAGAATCTGCTCTAGAATATAGTCATGGTTAAGAAAACTTTAATAAACTCTTTAGATTTATCGGTTAATATGGACTTCAAAGCAGAAATAATCAAACTTTTAACGAAAGAAACTAAGCTAAAAGATGCAGATTTAAACAATCTAATTTCTATCCCACCAGATCCAAAACTGGGAGATTATGCCTTCCCTTGTTTCAAGTTAGGAAGCAATCCAAAAAATGCTGCTGAAACGTTGAAAAAGAAATTAAAGTTGCCAAAATTCTTATCAGGAGTACAAGTTGTTGGGCCTTATTTGAATTTCTATGTTAAAAGTGAAGTGATCACAAAGGAAGTTTTAACCAAGGTTTTTAAAGAGAAAAAAGATTATGGAAAACAGGAATTAGGAGAAGGAAAGAAAATAGTAATAGACTTTTCTGCCCCAAATATTGCTAAACCATTTGGCATTGGCCATTTAAGAAGCACAGTGATTGGACATTCGTTATACAAAGTTTACAACACCCTAGGATACAAATCTATTGGAATAAATCATTTAGGAGATTGGGGCACACAATTTGGAAAACTAATTGTTGCTTATAAAAAATGGGGTAAAGAAAAAGAGTTAGGAAAAGATCCAATTAAATATTTATTAAAATTGTATGTTCAGTTTCATGAAGAAGCAGAAAAAGATGATAAATTAGATGACCAAGCCCGAGAAGCATTTAAAAAACTTGAAGATGGAAATAAAGAATATTTACAGTTATGGGAACATTTTAGAGAATTAAGTTTGAAAGAATTCCAAAGAATTTATCAAATCTTAGATGTTAAGTTTGACTCTTATCATGGAGAAGCATTCTACAATAATATATTAGATAAAACAATCAAAGAATTACAACAGAAAATTAAAACAAAAATGTCTGACGGGGCATTAATTGTAGACTTAGAAGAATTTAATATGTCTCCGGTGATGTTAAAGAAATCCAATGGGGCAACAACGTACCATACAAGAGATATTGCTGCAGCCAATTACAGATTAAAAAAATATAATCCTAATCGGTTTCTTTATGTTGTAGGATCAGAACAAAAATTACATTTCAGACAACTGTTTAAAGTTTTAGAGTTAGCCGGTGAAGATAAAGAAAAATTCACCCACGCAGATTTTGGCCTATTCAGATTCCCTGAAGGGAAAATGTCCACTAGAAAAGGAAAAGTTATTTTCTTAGAAGATGTTTTGGATAAAGCAATTAAATTAGCTAGTGAAATAATTGAAAAGAAAAATCCAGATTTAAAAAATAAGAAAAAAGTTGCAATTCAAGTTGGTGTAGGAGCAATTATCTTTGCAGACTTAAGTAATGACAGAACAAGAAACATTGATTTTGATTGGGACAGAATGTTAAGTTTTGATGGAGAAACAGGACCATACCTCCAATACACCCATGCAAGAGCAAGTTCAATCTTAAGAAAAGCCAATAGTAAAGTGTCATCAAAGATAAACTTCTCACTATTGAGTTTAGATGAAGAAAAAGCAGTAATCAGATTACTTTATGATTTCCCAGAAAGAATTGTTAAAGCTGCTGAAACATATAAACCGCATCACATTGCGAATCATTTGATTTCTCTAGCACAAGCATTTAACGAGTTCTACCACAAATGCCCAGTTATTAGCGAGAGAGACGAACAGATGAACGCTCGTTTGTTATTAGTAGATTCTGTTAGACAAGTTCTTGAGAACGGATTAAGATTGTTAGGAATTAAAGCCCCGGATGAGATGTAAGAATAGTTACCTATTTTCTCTCAATTTGCATTTTTCCACCCCAAAAGTTAAATAATCCAAAGTATTTCCCATTAACATGCCCACTAATTCTAGTCTCGATGCAAAAGATAAAGCTATTTTGTACTGCCTTGACCAAGATGCGAGACAAGCAAATTCAATCATCGCCAAAAAAACAAGATTATCAAAAGAAGTTGTCAATTACAGAATCAAACGATTGGTAGATCAAAAAATTATCAGAAGTTTTTACGCCATCATTGACAATTCTAAATTAGGTTATATGGTCTTCCGAGTTTTCGTCAGATTCCAAGATGTGGACATTGATAAAGAAAAAGAAATTCTTCGTTTTCTTAGAAACTTAAAATCCGTGGGGTGGGTTATTCTTTTAGAAGAAACGTACGATTTGGCAATTTTAATCTGGGCCAAGAACGTTTATGAATTCAAAGAAATATTTGACCAAATTTTAGAGAAGCACGGCAGTTATTTCCAAGATTCTTTCGTTACTATCATTACTCAAATTCACCATTACATGAACAATTATATTTATGACCAGAATGATCTTTTAGAAAGAGTTATTGGTGGTAAAACTAAAACAGTTTCTTTAGATGAAATTGATATGCAAATATTATGGTTCCTTTCCAAGAATGCTAGAGAACCATTATTGAACATGGCTAACAAACTTGACGTTGCTCCGAACACAGTCAAACAAAGAATAAAAAACTTAAAAGAGAAAAAAGTCATTGTTGGTTTCAGACCAAAAATTGACACAGGTCAATTAGGTTACCACAATTATAAAATATTTTTAAAATTGGCAGACGTTAATCCTAGAGTAAGATTGAAATTAAAAGAATATCTTAAACTGAACAGAAACGTAACTTACGTAACGGAAGCTATTGGCAGATCGGATTTAGAATTTGAAGTTCAAGTTAGAAGCAGTAGAGAATTAAGAAAAAACCTTAAAGAGTTAAGAAGGAATTTTGGACAATTGATTAGACATTACAGAACAGTTGTTGTTAACAAAGAATATGTAGTGGATTATTTTCCCGAAATAAAGAAAATCAAATAATTAAGTTCTACTAATTAAATCATGATTTGAAACGAAATGTCTTAGTCCCAAATAGGGTCTTACTGGTTTAGCTACTTGACTAACAGCAATAATTGAATTATCATAATAGAAAAAATCATTCTGCCAACCAATATTTTCCATCATGCTGTTAAATTTATCTTCATCTAAAGTACCTGAATCAATAACTAAAATAGCTTGAGCATTATGATGGATTCCTTCATTCAAATCATGATCTTCCCTAAGTAAATAAAACGATTTCATTTTTTGTTCACTTTCATCAATAGTAATTAAAGGATCTCTTGCCAACAAATCACTGGGATATATTTGATAACGGTTAACAATACCTTTATTCAAAAATTCAATTGAAGAAGGTTGACAATAATAACTCAAATCTTTTCGTGAATCTCCTTCTGTGATTAACAAATCTGGTTTATTGGCATGTTTTCTTGCTTTAATCATCCATCTTTCTTCAGCCATTAAACTTTTTATCCAGGCAGAGGCCCTAGTAAATATATTTTGATCATAATGAGGGCCATATTTTCGCAGTGCAAAAATGTCTCTTTCCCGAGCGTACATTTCCCACATGTTCGGTTGGTTAAATGGAGTGCCACCAAACATAGTAAGCAAAATTTGTTGATCCATTAAATCACGAAGTTCTTTGAAGTGTTCTGGAGAGATTTTAGTAAGATCAATGTTAAGTGCTGGCGGCAAATCAGAAAGACCATAAAGCCCCTCTTGAACACAATGTAACAAAGCTAAATTTGTAACTTGTTCATTTCTGTCAATCAATAAAAGTTCTGCTTGACGATTTTCTTTTTCTCTCAATTGTTTAACTAACAAACTTTCTTTTTTAGCCAAACCACAACCACCAGCAACAACTAAAATATCTTCTTCTAAATAATCTTTTTCTAATAAGAAATCAAGAAACCCTGTATATTTCTTATCCTCAAATTTCCGATCAACAACTTCTTGATAATTAGCAAAAGCATGATAAGTCGAATAAAGATTTGCTTGTAATGGTCTTAAATCCCAAACATGAGTTATTTCTGCACCGTACTCTACTTTAAGTTTCTTCCTTAACGAAGAATTGATTTTAGTGGGGCCTTTACTTAAAATGTTATCAAGAATAGTTTTATTTTCCTGTTTCCTTTTAGAATAAACACTTAAACTTCCCAGCATCGAACCAAAATGTCGTTCATCTTCTCCAGAAAGTTTTTTCTCTAAAAATTTACAATAAAGGTTCATGAAAATAGTTAGACTGCCAATACCAACATCTTCAAAGATTCTGACATTTTTTTTAAATTCGTGTGCTTTTTCTGGACCTAAACTAAGAGCAATATCATGTTCCTTTTTACGAATATAGGGTTCAGGATCATCCAATTCTAAAAGATAAATTTTTTCGCTGGTTTCTTCAATTTCTCTGGCAAGACGTTCTTTCTCAGAAGCACGTAATTGCATTCTTTGATTGAGTTGTTTAACTGCCATTTCAGCAGTGGCAGGATATTGTTTATTTATCCCATCTAGGAAAGTGTTAACTTCTTTATTGTTAAAAAGGTGATAAGATTCAGAAATGGTCCTCATTAATCCTATTAAATGTTCAGCATCATTGATATTTCCAATAGCATCAGAAATAAAAGTTGTTAATGGTAGAGGCACATAACTTGGCAACTTTGCTAAAGCAGAAACAACTTCTGGATAAGTTCCCATGACAAATTTTCTTCGAAATTGTTCCCATAACTGATAAGTATCTTGATTACCTTTTTCAACCACGCAACTTCGGTAAAGGTAAGCAGTCTTAGTAGCAATTTCTCCTAAATGAATAAACTGAGGTGGAAAGAGAGGATGTTTTAATTGTCCATTTATTTCTGTTAAAAATGATTGTACTCTTTCTGCATTTCCTTGGACGGTGACTGCTTTTTTTATTCCCTCTAATGAAGAACTTATATCTTTAACTAAAGAAACAGAATCATAATTTCCTTCTGGATTATCAACATCATGAACCCAAGATAAAAAAATACCATAAGCCCAATCAACACTTTCTGCAAAATCATTTTTTAACCGTTCATAATCAGACAGCTGAATTGCCAAATCACTAATCGAAGAGAAATATTCTTTTTTGTTCTTCTTGGGGGGATGAGTCGCAGCATAATCTAATATTTGTAATAATTTGGGGTGTGGGTTTTCGGGAAGAGTTCTTGATAACCCCCATAAAGAATTTAAAATGATTCCATCTAAACCTTCTTTTTCTTCCGGCTTATTTCCAGTTTTGTTTTTGAGTTTAGGAGTCATAGGAAAAGGATGAAAAATTCCACAATTCACTAGACTAATCTTATTATCATCATTTATGATGAAGCATATTTTTGATGAGGAAACTTATTACAAGGGAAAGGAGAGTAAGATTTCTTTAACCAAGTACGCATCTCTATTTGTTTGATCAATTCGCGATTAAGTTTTTTCTTCTTCATTTTTTCCACAAATTTTAAATATCAATATTGTTTTTAACCATTTAACCTTTAGCGAGGTTTTGTTAGGGGGAGGAACTTGTTTCTCCTTTCTAACTTTTTTCAACTGCAAAAGAAGTAACCAGTATTGCCACCCCTTCTACCCCATTAAAATATAGTTTACTCGCTAATGTTTTGAGGTAAGTAAAACTAAGATATAAACTTACTTACAGATATTTTTATCAAAACGCCGAATCCAACTGATTTGTAGCGGAAAAGTAAATTAAACATTAAATCCAACAAACTTCTTCTCTTCTTTAACACGATCATATAAATCAATTACCGCAATTAAATCTTTATCACGAATCATCAGTTCCTCTTTACACATTGGCTTGCCCATTGCAGAAGATTGCATAAAATATTGGATTTGATTAAATGATGCTTGTTTCAGAACATTAGCAATGTCTGCACCAGTCATTCTACAAGCATACATCATTTCAGATAAACCTTCTGAATTAGTAAGTTGGTAAATTTCTCGGTTCGCTTTCTCTTCTTTCATTCTCATTTGTTTAACAAAGATATCTTCAACACCAGCTAAGTTGGGTTTAGGGATTTCAACAACATAATCAAATCTGCCTGCACGTAACAAAGCGTCATCAATCTTTTCTAAGTAATTAGTAGCGGCAACAAAAATTAGTCCCTCATTGTTGCCCATCCCATCCATTGTTCTTAACCAAACGTTCACACATCTGTCCACAACTTCATGACCATTATGGCTGCCTTTCTTCCTAAACATTTGTTCTGCTTCATCAACAAACAACATTACCTTTCGTTCAGTTTGATGATATTTCTTTCTAGCAGAGTTAATCGCAGCTTCCAGATTTTGTTCTGCCTCACCAACATACTTACTAATAATCAAACTCAAAGGCAATTCTAAAAACCAACATCCAAGTTCATTAGACATTGCTTTAGCAATCATAGTTTTCCCTGTTCCGGGAGGTCCGTACATTAACAACCCTTTCGGAGGATCAATCCCGTAGGAAGAGTAAGCGTAAGGGCAATCAATCCCATACTCAAAATGTTTGATCTTTTCTAAGACAGAATCTAAACCGCCAATATCAGAGTAAGAAGTTTCTTCTTGGCTTAAAGCGATTTTTAGTGAAGAAGGAGGATTAGATAATTGATGGATTTGTTTTTCATATTTCTCAATAATCTTTTTTTGTCCTTCAATAACTTGATCTTGGACATATAATCTATCAGCAATACTTTTAACAAACTGTTCTGCTTCCTCTTCCGAAATCTCTTCATCTTCTTCTATGATTAAATCTTCTAGATCTTCTTCATCTTCGTTCTCTTCCTTCTTCTTTTTTGGATCAACCATTTTCTAACTCTAATCTTTATGATAATGTATAGGTACAATTTTTTTCTCCTTACCAGAATAATAAAAAGTTCTAATTTCAGCACAATCTCCAAGTAATAAATGAGCACGCTCCATTTGACTGACAGCTTTATCATAACCATCATTAGATTTTACTTCATAAATATCCCAACAGTCTCCATTAATCCCCACTAAATCTAACTCGCCAGCGTCGTTTCGAGAAGGAGGCATACGATAAACAACATTCTTCATTACAATTTGATACTGATCTCTAACCAAAAGTTCAAGTTCGTCTAATGCTTGATCGTGTTTATTTTTTCCGTGGCTCATTCTTCTTCACCGGTTTCTTTCTCTTTTCCTCTTCATAAGGAGGCAGGTGGTCGTACCATTGCAACCATTTTTTTCTTCGTCTCATTTTTTAATGATCATTCTCCAGATATTTTTTTGCTGAAAAGATGTACACCTTGCCATTAGGAAAATATTGACACCCTTTCTCCTCACTGAAAAGATAAGTTGTAAACTCATCATAACCAAAAGGAACATCCATTTCTCCCAGTTCAGTTTTTACGGGAACGTTCAGGTAATGAAATTCTTCAACGACTTCTTGCAAAGATTTGTATTCAACCATTATTGATCACCACAAAAATAGATGTCGTGTTCTTTTGTGCGGACGTAAAAACACCCAAAGAGATCATTCAATTTTTCATCTGAACATCCACAATAGACCTTACGCCCTTCTTTCTTCTTAATTACCAAGTTGCATTGTTCAGAAATTTCAGGATAAGCAAGATCGCACAAATTCAAAGTTTTTTTCTCACTACAACCAACTAAGGATAATGCCAATGTAAGTCCAACAATTAATTTGTTCAGACTCATAGGCTCACCCGAATTTCATGTTTTGTCCCATCTAATTTCAAAAGTGGACTACCTTTTCTCATCGGCTCTAAAGATTTCATGTGTGCATAACTACCCCAATGATTCAAATAAGACCCAGTAAGAATGAAATGTTTCTGCGCCTCGATAACTTTCTTGTTTCTTAAATCTGCAGAATAAAAATTCTTCACATGATGACTTAGTTGATGTAAATGACCCATGGCGTAAACTTCTGCCTCTGCTAAGTTTGCCAGATCAATAACACCTTTTATTTTTGTATGTGGCATTCTTGCTCCGGAAGCGCCGTGAGTAGTGTACAAGGTATATCCTTGTTTTCCCACCAAGAAATAATGCATTTTTCCCCAACCAAAGTAAGGAACGTCTAACTGTTTAGCCATGATTTTAGAAAGATTTAATCCCGCCTGATTGTAAACACGATTCTCATGATTACCAGGATGTAATCCTAGAATTAATCCATTATCTGCTAATGGTTTGTATATTCCCAAAAAGTGATCTAATTGTTGTTCTAATATTTCATCTTGTTCATACACCCCAGCACCAACAGAATCACGCGTAGCAGTTTCTAATTGGTCACCCATTAGAATTATTGGAATCTCTTTCTCATAACAATGTTCCAACACTTCTTTATGCATATCAGCATCATAATATCTTGACCCGATATGTTCGTCACCAATTAACATCACACTTAATTTTTCAACATCAAACTTGCGATAATTTAACGTCGGCTTTAATTCATTTTTTGCAGCAGCTTTTTTCATTGATTCCCATTCGGAAATCTTATCTGATAGTTCACCCATTTTTCACCACCTCTAGCGAGTTTATTCATTCTTCCAATTCTTAATCACATTGTACGGCCACTTTGATTGTAGTTCTTCCATCAATTCACGGTAATGTGTTATAACCCCACAATCATTGCACGCATATTCGTAACGAAAATTATATTCTCCTGATTCGTTTCTTTTCTGCCCTAGATATTCAATGTTACCCTCACATTCACGACAACTAAGATCGTAAAATGTAGGAAAATCAATCAATTGTTGCTCAAATTTTTTGTCAAGAGTCATTTTCCTTTAGCGAGTTTAAATTGTCCTGCCATATTGACAAGACCATTCTTTACATTCTACATTCTTCAAAATGGTCATCAATATTCATTATCACATAATCAGTAATTTCACAAATAATTTTTGAGTCCATAGCGATAGCTAGTCCTGAATTCTCCCGATGAAAAGGGCCACCAGCATTGTGAATTAAGTAAGCGCTGATGATTCCAGCCCAATACAATTGATCGTCTTTTTTAACAAAGAGAGCCCCACCAGAATTTCCAGGGTTAGCAGTGAGATCCAATATCTTTCTTGAAGAGTTTGGTACAGTAATACCATTTACTTTATCTTCAAATTCATAATGAAACGGATAGTTACCCGGATTAGCGACTATACCTCCCGTAGTTGCAGGAAACATTCCTAAAGGATATCCGACCAGATAAACTTCTTCACCATACCTTAGATCTGAACTTAGTTGAAGATTATTCTCGGGAAGAAAGTTTAGTCTTTGATCCGTTCTTAGAATGGCTAAGTCCAATTCCTCAGATTCAAAAACAATTTCTAAAGGGATGTCATCATCTTTATTATTGTCAAACTTCGAATCAATAATTTTAATATCAACTTTAGTTCGATCATATTTAGTTCCATTAACGTTCTGTTCAAAACCCCCAACAACATGTTGATTAGTAATTAAGTAAGAGTAACCATCAACGTCACGATAAGCAAAACTAGAACCATATCCTCCGGCGTTGAATGTGTTTCCAGCCTGATCCTGATATTCTCTTTCTGAAAGTAAACAGTATGTGGAAGAGATTAAATCATCTAATGTAACTTCTTTTTCTGAGATTTCATGAGTGGCGCCATAGTTATTAATGGGAACATGTTGCATTGGCACACAAGCTGTTCCTGTTCCCACCAATAATGTTGCGGCTGCAATTAAGTTAACAAGTTTATTCATTCATATCACCTTTAGCGAGTTTTTTTGATTCTCAAAAATGGAAATGGTTTGTATACGGGGCACGGCGGACATCGTACTCCCTTAGAGTACCCGCCTCAGCAAGCTAGGGCCCCCGTATACAACTAACACCCATTTTTTGATTTGATTTTAATGGTGGATTAACATCCAAACTTTAGTTTTAATCAGTTTCATTCTTATTCAGGATCCCCACCAGTCCACGGTATTGTGGATCATCGTTTTCTTTTTTTGAACGTAAAATGTTGGAGAGGGTGGAAGAATAACAAGCAGTAGCTAAACCGGCCATAACTGTGCCCATCTGATTATCACCAAGAAAATAATATCCTGCTGAAAGACAAGCCGCCAGTGTTCCGGCTACTGGTTGAAACTTCTTGATAACTTCCACGGAATCTTGGTTAGAATATCTGTCACCCATAATTGCACTCATTCCGGAAACAGCTAAACCCAATCCCAAAAAAATGTTGTAGGGAAAAGTTTCACAGGCAGCTAAAGCAACTGTAAATCCCCCAGCAGCAGCAAGATCTGAATAGACTGCTAATCGTTCATACTTTCTATCTTGGACAGCTGTAATTTCTTCTAAGGAAACAAGCTCCTCTTTTTTATCTGGTTTTTCTTTCCACCCCAATTTCCAAATAGAACTTCCCCTTTTAGCGAGATTTTGATGAGGAAGCACCCTCATTTTTTTTGTTTACACTTCTGACTTACATTAATGTGAATAGTGTAATATAATGATAAACATGTCGAGAAGATTTTTTATCGATTTGCAGTTTTAAGTTTGAGAAAGTTTTGCTAGAATAATTCTTAGTTATAAAATGCTAAACATAATTGAGAAAAAAGTTTCTTAATAAAATGAAAGAAAAAAATACTAATTTTTTACAAAGATATATCTGTCAGCTACTCTTCTATCAGGCATACCTTCTCGCATTACTTCTCTATATGCTGCCCATTTTTTTTCAAATGAATCATTTGGATCTGCTCTTAGAACACCTTGATCAACATACGAAAGAACTAGATCCCTAGTAAATTTAAATTCAGTTGGTTTTAGTCTTTCAAATTCAGCAGCGTCTTTCATAGGTTGAAATAAATCTTCTAAATTTCTAGAAACGACAACCCTATTATCATTCTTTCTTCGATCTTTTTCAACAAAATCTATTGATCCCCATAAGGTAAACTGGTTAGGTTGTTCGTACATTTCAGATGCATTCCCGTGATAATCATTTGCCAAAATATATCCTCCAGGTTTTAAATGTCTAGAAGCCCATTCTGTTGGAATTGCCGGATTTAATAAAATCAATAAATCATGTAAATCTTGAGGAGAATATGTTTTAATATCTTGCTTTAATGCTTGAAATCCTGCTTCTTGAAGTTTTTTTACACAACCTTCACTTCCTTTCTCAATGTCTACAAAGGTAACATCATCAAAAACTTTTACAGGACTTGCATCAAATCCACAAGAAGGATATAAAACAGATTGAGGATTAAAAACTTGATTACAAAAAGCAGTATATATTGTTATCAGATCATCTGAAAAGTATATTTGAGGTTCTTCTCTAGGGGTATCATCATTATCTGCAGGAAATTCAAAATCATCTGGAAATCCTTCAAAGTCATCATTATTATCTGTCATGTTAGTGTTTGATTTTATTGCCTTTATAAATTTTGTGGTCGTTACTACTCTCTTGTGAATATTAACTAAGCAGTCATTTCATAATACCACTAAGTTGACAATTTTTAAACCAAAAATCTTAAAAAACAATCTGGTAAAAGTACAACTATGACAAATAACTTAACACCGCTCTGCCAAATCAACGGCGGATGTATGGGCTGCTGTGGGCATGACTTCATCTCTAGAGAAAAAATCAAAGAAGCGATTAGATTGAACACCTTAGAATTTGAAAACAAAAGCCCCAGAGTTAAAGCACAGTTTCTTGCATTTAGAGATCGTGAACACCCCTCTAACTTAAGACACGGAGTTTGTAGAAATCTGATTGAAAAGAATGGGAATATTTTTTGTCCATTACATCCAACCCTACACAATTCAGATTTAAGAGAAAATCATTGTGATATCAAGCATCTTTGTGGTACTGCTAAGAAGTATGCTGAATGGGATAAAGAGAAACAAGAAAAGTTTTTAGAGTTTGTTAAAAGTAAAAATATTGATAATCTGGAATATTCTATGCAGATGGATAACGGAACTTTGTTAGAGGAATTCGAGAGATTATTCTTTTCTTTCTAATTTTTTCGTGGGGCTGAATGAGCTTGTGAATGAACGCCGTACATCGCTCCCAGTTCGCGAAAGAACTGTTAGAGGAATTTGAAAGTCAAACTTTCTAAGTAAGATTAAAGAGATAATTATTACTGCCACCGAAAACATCAATCCAAATATTAATAAGAAATTCCAAATCCAAGAAGAAGTGGTTTCTGTTAATACTAAAATCAAACTAATGATAAAAATAATTGATTGAGTTATTAAATAAAAATAAGGCAAAGCATGTGCCAGGTCATCAACTCTATGATGGTGGAAAAAAGAAATTGCTTGAATATTAAATACATAGAATAGAATTATCAAAACAATCATTCCGTGAGTTAACAGATTATCTACTCGAAACAATCCCAATAAATTATCAAGAATTCCTAAGATACCAAAGGTTAGGGCTAAGTATAAATAGATTCTAAGGAAACCTCTTTTTGATGTTGTTGCCAAACGTTAATACCTCACTACGAGTTCAAAAAGACGCCAAAAATTTATAAAATTTTTATTGTCTTTTTTGATGTCATGATAATAAAGTGGGCCTACAGGGACTTTCAAATCTCCAGGAAGATTTGTAGTCTCCTAAAGGATATTTGAACCCTGATCAACCGGTATCAACCCAAACTCTTCTTAAATAATTTGACTGCAGGGAAAATCCTGTTTTGATCAAACTTTTTTTAAAAATTTGGTCCGAAGCCGGCCGCACTTTTTGGCTAGCGCCTAAACTTTGTCTGACGCCAAGTATCCAGGTTATGCTATAGGCCCACAATAAAAGGATAAAAGAAGAAGGTATTTTTAAAGTTATTGTCTTATTCAGTAATGTGTGGATTTCTTAACTGATAAAACTTGTGTTCTTCATGTTTGATCACTCCATTTAAATAACCTATTTCAACCAATCCATCACAAACTTTTTCTAAACATTCTAAGGGAAGACGTTCATCAAAAGAAAATAAAGTTTCAACAGGAAAACCCGATTGTTCATCTCCATTTAAAATAGAATGGGGAATGTTTTCTTCAACCAACTTTTGCACATAAACAGATCTCATAATAGATTCAACTTTAGTCCAAAAAAGAGCCCCATTTTTCCAAAGTACCTTACAACCTGTTCTATCAGCAACTTGACGGTCACGAGGAGAAATATTTCCAGTAATATATCTAAAATTTATTTGTCTTTCATTTTTACGAAATAAAACCCCCATTTGTTCAGGAGCTAAAGATTCTGTACTACCTTCTTCTAAATAACCAGAAGCGTCAGGAAGCCTCATGTCTGAAAATCCCCCCCTAGGGAAATTTCCTGTCGAGGATAAGTAAAGTAAAGCGTCTTTTCCTTTAGTAAAAGATTTATAAGATAATTCTAATAAATCGGCTTTTGCTTCTAATAATTCCAAGATACATTCCTGATCGTCCAAAAACATTAAATCAATTCCTCTCCTAGCCATGTTTCTATTATGAAGTGACAATTGATATTTAAATGTTTCCAGCCAAAAAGTTAATAAATGAAGTAAATAAAAGTAGGATTATTGCCCCGGTGGCCTAGTGGCTATGGCACCTGACTTGTAGCCAACTATCTACTATGTTTACAATAGTAAAGAAAGCATGGTAAGATATCAGGAGATCGCGAGTTCAACTTCCGTTAGGGAGTTACAATCCCATGGATTGAAAGTCTCGCTCGGGGCTCTTTTTTCTTTTGTTACTCTAAAGTAATGAAATAAACGAAAGATTTATAAATCAAATTTGTTTCTAGATCATATCACACTAATTATGAGGAAAATAATAAAATGACAGATACAGGAATGGAATTAACACAATCGCATGAACATGCATTAGAAACTGCAGTTCACCAATTTGGAATTGATTTAGTACCAATTGGTAGAGCTTATATAGATAGTTTAAATCACGAAGATTTTAGAGAAAGCGGAGTTTATGTTCTTTTTAGACCATTAGATGTAAATCCAGAATTGGGAGATTATAAAGAAAGGTTAGAAATGCTTACTAGAACTTATCTTCCTGGAGCTACAGAAGAATTTTTACAATTAGAAACTGATCGAAGAGAACTTTCTACTCAGTTAACTACAAGTAGAATGGGACTTAATAAACGAGAAATTGCTGATTATGAAAAAAGATTTCCTTTAGGTAAAAGCCGAGGTTATGAAGTTTTTGTAAAAGGCGGAAGAGGAAGTATTGACGTTTTAGCATTAAGAGAAACTAATACTATCCACACAGCAGAAATGAAAGATCATGATTTAGTTCCTTACGAATAGAGGTAAAATAAAATGAGAAGAATGATTACTGATAAAAAGCGTGAAGAAGATTTAGCTAATGAAGTTATAGAAGATTTGGAACATTGGACAAATCCATATAATGGTGCAGTTAATTCAAGTACAACTTATCAACAACTAGGCGTTGGATTTTTTGCTGCTGAACCAGACTCACAAGAATTATTGGATCAAGGATTTAATAATCGTGTTGATGGCTCATATTTTAGAAATAATCGAATTGAAGAGGATGAATAAAATGAAAATATTAGAAAAAATTGTTAATGCAGGAAAATACATTGCAGGAACCGCTAGTCTTTTAGCTATGGCCAGCGGATGTGCAACTACTACAACTTATGATGTAAACCAATTCTGTGGAAAAATGCCATTTCAAGATGGAACAGTAAAAGAAGCCGTAAAGAGAGTTGATGACCGAGGTATTGAGATATCATATTTAAGAGTAGAAAATGATTCAGAAATATTTGAAAAGATGGATTATGATGGAGATGGATTTTCTGAAACTCAAGTTTATAGGAAAACTCACTCAGATGGTTCAAAAACTTTTGTAAGATGTGCAAATGATGAAGGAGTTTTGAATGGTCAAGTAACAAAAAAAGGAGCTTGGACTTTAAGTCAAACTGAAAAGAATGCCGCAGGAGAAATAGTTAAAGAAGATTATCAAATTGCTAGATAAAATGACAGGAATCAAATACCAAAAACCAGTACTTGAAACAAGACCATTATTTGAACCTTCTGGGCAAGTTGATTTAGATGCTTTTTATATTGCGGCGAAAGTTATTGATGAAAAGAAATATGTTAAGATGTATCAAAGAGAATTAAAAGCAGTAATGGCAGATAAATTAAATAAAGAGGAATAAAAAATGACATACCAAATACATGATGTTAACACAATAAAAGCTCGCTTCGGAGAATCAGCAGAAGCATTTGAACAAGGACTTAATTTTCAACATTCAGATTCAATTTTCTTGAGAGTAAAACAAAGGTCAGTAAATCCAGAAGAGATGGACTGTAGTTTAGAAGGAATGGACTTACTAATCTCTGGAAACCATTATGAAGCAGAAGAGGGTGAACTTGTTGAGTTAGATTATGAGAATGAAACTTGGCACAAACCAGTTCAAGGGCAGAAAGTAGAAGTTCCTTTTAAGGGTACAGTACAAGTAACCCATCTTGGAGAAGATTCTGTTCGTCCCCCATTTCAGATAAAGGAAGGAGAATTTGATTATAGTAAAACCACATTTTTATTTCAAAGAGAAGATTGCCCTGATTTATATTTCTTAGGAGACTCTTTGAGAGGAGCTTACGGAACAGTTGGCTTAAGTCAAGAAATTGTGGATGAATTAAGTAAAGAAAATGCATTATACAAAGTTCTTACAGAAGAACCAATAACATTAGGCCCAAAACAAACATTAATAGTGCCTCACGAAGGAATTGTTAGAGTTAGTTTAGAAGCAAGATTAAATGATCCAGATAAAGAAGTTGTTGTTAAAGGTTCAGGGATTTAATTTTAATTTTCTTTCTCTTTTTTTCCGCAATATTTATATATATAACAACTATTTTCAACATAAAATAATGATAGATGTGATAAAGCATTCTGAAGGTGTTTAATATGAATGAACAATTAAAAACTGGTACTACTACGGTAGGAATTGTATGTAAAGACGGAATTGTTTTAGCGGCTGATAAAAGAGCAACCGCAGGAACAATGATCGTGGACAAAAGAGCAGACAAAGTACACATAATCAATGACGATTTTGCTGTAACTTGGGCTGGGACTGTTTCAGATGCGCAATTAGTAACTAAGTTACTAAAAGCAGAACTAAAACTGAAAGAAGTTAAAACTAACAAAAGACCAACTGCAAAAGAAGCAGCTAATTTATTGGGTGGATTATTATATTCAAGTATTAGAAGGCCAAGCATGATTCCAAGCATTGCTCATTTTTTGATGGGTGGAAAAGATACAAGTGGGATTCATCTTTACGATTTATTCCCTGATGGCAGTGTAACAAAAATAACCGACTTTGTATCTTCGGGATCTGGAAGTGTATTCGCTTTAGGAGTATTAGAAACACAATACACTCAAGATATGACTACAGAGAAAGGTGTTGAATTAGTAGTAAAAGCTATCAATACCGCCTTACAGAGGGATTCCTGTTCTGGAAACGGAATTGACGTAGTTGTAGTTAAGATGGAAGACATCAAGAAGGTGATGCACAAAGAAATAAGTTACAGTTTATTAAATTAAATTTTATCTTCATAAAAAGGCGCAAGTGCTTTTTTATGACTTTTTTCATATTCACTTTAAATATTCTTAAAAGAATTAAACAATGAGGACCCAATAAAATAAGGGTAAAATAAAACAAAAATGGCAGACATAAAGAAAAATTTTCAATTTTTAAATGTCGGCCATTTGGAAAATAAATAAAAGGAAAATAAAATGGCAGATATATTAAAAGAAATTATTAAAGTACTACCACACAATAAAATATCAGATGCAGCTTATGAAGCAGCAAACATCGTACTTTACACTAAAGATAAAGATTACTTCTTAGACAATAAAGGAACAATCAGAGAAGCAGTTAAACAATTCAAAAAAAGAATTGAACTTAGACCAGACCCATCAATGTGTATGGAAATGGAAAAAGCAGAAAAACTAATCAAAACACTAATTCCAAAAGAAGCAGGAGCACAAAATTTCATTTTTGATGCACCAAGATCACAATTAATTATTCATGCTGATAAACCAGGCGTAGTTATTGGAAAACAAGGAGAAATTCTGAAAGGTATTAAAGAAAAAACAATGTGGGTACCATTAATTAAAAGAAACCCACCAATAAGATCAAAACTAATTGAAAGTATTCGTTCAGTATTATATGAAAACGCTGATTATAGAAAAAAGTTCTTAGATAAAACCGGTCATCGAGTTTATGATGGTTGGTTAAGAGAAAAAAAACACGAATGGGTAAGATTAAGTTTCTTAGGAGCAGCAAGACAAGTAGGAAGAGCTTGCTTATTATTACAAACACCAGAATCAAGAATAATTATGGATTGTGGGATTGATCCCAGTCAAGATGGACCAGAATCTTATCCTTACTTAGATGCACCAGAATTTAACATTGATGAAATTGATGCAGTTATTGTAACACATTCACATTTAGACCATAGTGGTTTAATTCCTTACTTGTTTAAGTATGGATATAAGGGTCCCGTTTATTGTACCTTGCCAACAAGAGATGTAATGTCCTTATTACAGTTAGACATGGTTAAGATTCAAAGAAATGAAGGTAAAGACCCAATTTACACTAGTGAAGAAGTTAGAGACATGGTTTTACATACAATCTGCTTAGAGTTTGATGCAGTTACAGATATCACACCGGATGTAAGGATTACTCTTTACAATGCGGGACACATCTTAGGAAGTTCATTGGTTCATTTGAATATTGGTAATGGTTTGCATAACATTGTTTTTACTGGCGATTTAAAGTATGGTCGAACAAACGTTCTAGAAGCAGCAAATACTCAATTTCCAAGAGTAGAAACTTTAATTATGGAATCCACTTATGGTGGAAAAGATAACGTTATGAACGAACAAGAAGCTGATGCATATATGGTTGATGTTGTTAAGAAGACCTTTGAACGTGGTGGAAAAGTTTTAATGCCCGTTCTTGGAAGTGGAAGAGCACAAGAAGTAATGATTATTGTTGAAAGGTTAATGAGAGAAAAGAAAATCCCTCAGGTGCCCGTATATTTAGATGGAATGTTATGGGACATCACAGCAATCCATACAGCCTATCCGGAATTCTTAAACAGAAACATTAGGCAACAGATCTTTCATAAAGAAAATAATCCGTTCTTATCTGAAATATTTAAAAGAGTAGGATCTAAAAAAGAACGGGACCAGATTATTGCGGAAGAAGGTGCTTGCTTAATTCTAGCAACATCAGGAATGTTACAGGGCGGACCATCTGTAGAATATTTAAAACATCTGGCAGAAGGTAAAAAACATAGTTTAGTATTTTCTTGTTATCAGCCACCTGGAAGTTTAGGACATCGTATTAGGGGTGGAGAAACCGAGATTATGATGAGAGAAAATGGTAAACAGCAAGTTCTTAGAATCAATATGGATGTGCACAAAGTTGAGATTACTAACCATTCAGATAGAAAGCAATTGATGAACTATGTTAAGAGATGTAACCCAACTCCAAGAAAAGTGATTTTAATGCATGGTGAGAGTTCTAGATGTCTAGACTTAGCTTCGTCTTTACATAAACAGATGAGAATTGAAACTAATGCACCTAAGAATTTAGAAGTTATTCGAATTAGGTAAGTGTTAGCAATCGCACTACCGCCAATGGAGGCGATTTTCTGAATATGTTCTCAAGATTACTAATACATGAAGCAACGCGAAGTGCTTGAGAACTGAGGAAAATAATAAACGCCGTGCCGTAGTGCTATTTTTTCATTGAATTTTACCTAAACTTTTATAAACCGCTTTATTTCTTTATCTTTTATTGCCAGCGTCGCATAATCCGGTATTGCGCTGGTCTTGAAACCTTTGGTTTTGACCTAATACCAGATAACCAGTTCCTTTTGGAATTCCCGGTTCAAATATCCCCCAGGGAGACTACAAATCTTCCTGAAGATTTGAAAGTCCGGGCGCTGGCGCTTTTATTCTTCACTCAATAGTGATAAAATAAACGAAAGGTTTATAAAGAGTTAAGTCAACAATAAGACTATGTTTACACTACAACCCCAAATTGGTGAAGCTAGAAGAAAAAAAGAAGCAATTCTTAGGAACCCCGAATATTCTAGAAGCAAAAGAACTCAATTTACAAACATGCTCCAACTAGAATCTAATGTGAATTCTGCAATTATGGAAATTGCAAGTGGTAGTACTGAAATGGGTGTAACTAAATCTAGTACTGGCGATGTTGATTCTCCTCATGTATTAAAAAGAAATGTGGAAGATATATGGAAGTGGTTATTAGAAGAAACAGAAGACAAGATATCAATAGACCAACCAAATATTATTGCTTTAGCAAAAAAATTTAGCCCAATGAATACTAATTTCAATTATCGTCAAGACAGAGTACATATGAAAGGATTACAATATGCGCCACCTAACCCCTTAAAAGTACCAGAATTAATGGATAGTGTGGAACACCACATCTCATGTCAAGACATTAATCCATTAGAAAGAGCTTTAATAGCACATTTCCATATAACTAGAATCCAACCTTTTAATGATGGTAATAAAAGAACAGCAAGAATGGTACAAAATTTAATTTTACATAAAAATGATTATGTGCCAATTTTAATTAAAGAAGGAGAAAGAAGTTTTTATATAGACTTATTAGAATCTGCAATGATAGCCTTTAAAGATCGGACTTCAAGTTTAGCCCCAGGATCAGAATCATGTTTTACTCCTGAATTATCTCAACAAGAAAGACAATTCTTTAGCTATTTGGTTGCCAAAGAAGTATCTGCATTAGATGATGTCAAAGATCATTTAGCGAAAAATAGAGAATATTTAGTTACAATGGGAAGACAAGAACCAGGAGTACTTTACGCAGGTAAAAAATTAATCAAAGGATTTTTCAGAAAAAGAGATTTAAATGGCAGAGTTAAACTAAATCAGCAAGAACGTTATTTAAAGATTTTCGGAGATATTAGCAGAGATCAAGTAGAAACAATATTAGATAGCAAACCGGGCCAATACGAACTAAAAACAATTACAGACTAAAATCTTTTTTCTAACCTTAAAGAACCGTCAACAGAAACAAATCCATGTTTTTCAGTCCAATAAGTTTTAGCACCAGTATCTTTATCAGCAACTAAAGAAACACTTTCAAAACCAAACTTTCTTGCAGTTTCCATTAGATCAGAAATAAAACCGGTTCCAATCCTCTGACCCGAATACTCTTCTTTAATATAAGCATTCTCAATCCCCAATCTTCCAGATAAATCAATATTAACTAACATGCCCGGTAAAGAAGAATTTGAGTCAACTTCTTGATCTTCAAATAATAGATTCCCGGAATCATCATAAAGATTAACACCCACACAGATCTTACCATTATCACCTATTGAATGTGGAACAATCTCGGTTCTTGAAGAATCAACAGCAGGATGTTCAAAAGATTGCATTTGTTTAGCAAACAAACCAACAACAGCAAGATTATAAGAAACCATTTTAAATCATAAATTATCAGAAATTTTAAACATCAACCATCTCAATCTCAATATTAAGATTTTCAGGAATTGGAACCCTCATCACCAAACGAAGAGTTCTTTCATCAGCAGAAATATCAATCAAACGTTTGTGGATACGCATTTCATAACGTTCCCAAGAAGCTTTTCCATCCCCGCAAGGACTTTTTCGAGAAGTAACTTTTAATTTTTTTGTAGGCAAAGGAATAGGGCCACGTAAATTTACGCCAGTCTTATTAGCTATTTCATTAATATCTCCACAGATCTGATTGATCTTATCAATATCGATACTTGCTAGTTTTATTCTTGCTCTTTGCGCCATTGTTATTTATTTTTGACATGATAATTTTAAATCATCATGAGTTACTCATTTGGGACCCCGGTTCTTTATAAGTGTTTTGGTTTAACCTTCAAAAAATAAAAGAAGGTAAAAAAAATAAAAATTTTTACATCTCTTTCTTAACTAATTCCTGACACATACCAGCTGCTACAGTAACACCAGAATCCCGGATTGCGAATCTACTCATCTGAGGGATTTCAGAGTTTTTCTCAATAACTAGTGGTTGTACAGGTCTCAATCTTACGATTGCTGCATCGCCGTTTCTTAAGATGTCTTTATTCTCAGTAACCTCGTTACCAGTTGCAGGATCCATTTTCTTAATAATCTCTACAAATTGGCAAGCAATCTGTGCTGTGTGAATATGGAATACTGGAGTATAACCAACAGTTACAACACTAGGATGGCTCATGATTACAATTTGTGCAGTGAATTCAGTTGCTACACTAGGAGGTGCATCAGCAGGGCCGATAACGTCTCCACGAGCGATGTCTTTCTTTCCGAATCCTCTAACGTTAAATCCAATGTTATCACCAGGTCCAGCTTGCTGAACTTGTTCGTGATGCATTTCAATAGATTTACATTCGCCAGGAACTCCTTTACCTTCTCTTCCAGGAACTGCAATAATCTTGTCACCAATCTTCATAATACCAGTTTCAATTCTTCCAACAGGAACAACTCCGATACCAGTAATATTGTAAACATCCTGTAAAGGAAGTCTTAATGGTAAATCGGTTGGTTTTTGAGGAACCTCAAACTTATCAATTGCTTGTAATAAATTGTCTCCAGTCCACCAAGGCATTTTCTCAGTTTTCTTAGCAATATTATCTCCAGGTAAGGAAGCAATAGGTAAGAAAGCAATCTTATCAGGTGCCCATCCAGCTTGAGCTGCATGTTTTTTAACTTCTTCTACAACAGCTTTGTATCTGTCTTCAGAATAATCTACACCAGAAATGTCCATCTTGTTAACAGCAACAATTAATTGGCCTACTCCAAAGATCTTGGATAATTTCAAATGTTCAATAGTTTGTGCATTAACACCATCGTTAGCTGCAACAACTAAAACAGCACAGTCAGCTTGAGCTGCACCAGTAATCATGTTTTTAATAAAGTCTCTGTGCCCAGGAGCGTCGATAACAGTAAAGTAATATTTGTCTGTATCGAATCTTTTGTGAGCCAAGTCGATTGTAACTCCTCTTTCCTGTTCTTCTTTTAAGTTATCCATAACGAAAGCAAACTCGAATCCTTTTTTACCAAGTTGTTCAGCTTTCTCTTTTAATTTTCTCATAGTTTGTTCGTCAATATTTCCTGCGTCGAACAATAATCTACCTACAGTTGTGGATTTACCGTGATCTACGTGACCGATAAATACCAAGTTAATATGTTCTTTTTCTTTTGCCATTTTATTCCTCCATTTTTATACTATAATAAGTATAATTGTTTAAGTTTGTTTTTGGCGGGTTTATTTATAAAGGTTTCTGAAATTTTAGTTTAAAATCTCTGAAAAACTAAGAAAAATGTTATTTTTCTGTATAGTTTTGGTAAAAAGTAATAGAAACCGAGAGAGATAAAATGAATTTTTATTCTTCTTTCCCTATGTGTAACTGACTAAAATAATCATAAGCCAGTTTACGGGCTTCATTCATCATTCTTCTAATTTTATCTTCTGGTAAAGGAATTAAGTCTTCTTCTGGAGTAATTTCCGCTTCGACAAAATGTGTTCCCCCGCTTGAATCAAAATAAACAGATCTTTCTCCATTTACAATATGTGCATTTTTTAGTCTTTCTTCAAGTTCTTCGCAAAAGAATTTATTTAAGTCTGGTTTATCTCCTTGAATTCTTTGAGAATACTTCACTAATTGAGAAAAAAAGTCTAATCCTTTTTGGTAAGGATTATCAAGTATTAATTTCTTTTCCGACCCAATATAATTATCGGCTTTAAGTCGTGCCAATTCATCTATACTTTTTTCTTTAACATCCCTAACTAAACTCTCTAAATCACTTTCATCAGGAAACCGAGAACGAATTAATCCTAAAAAGATTTCTGCTAATTCATTGGAATCAGTCTCTCCATAAGATATTAATCCACCAATAAAAGTTAACATTCTCCCTTTGTTATCACTTCCAACTATTCCTTTCTGGATTCCACTTATAGTTGTATAACTTCCTTCATCTTTTTTCAATAAAAAGAGTGAACTTTCCAAACCCTCTGATTCTGAACTAGGAACAGCCATGTATAAAAGGACAGATTCATCGTTTAATTGATACTGAAAAACAATTTCAGGACTAGAAACAATCTTAAAATAAGGTCCAAGACATCTTGCAGAATATTCTTTTGTAGTTTCATTAAATTGAAGTTTAAAATCTCTGTCTTCAACTTTCTCCCATTGGTAATCTTTATCAACCATTACGGTAAACTAAGAAGCAGGAATATATAAAAGTTATGATACAATCACTAAAGAGTTAAAAAATATAAAAAAGAAAAGAAAAAAAGAAAATCTAAGCCCCCAAATTACCAGCAGTTAAACCTTTCCTCTGTACAATCTGAGTCTGAATCTTATCCTGTAATTCTCTAGGTAACATCTCAAACGACTGATCAACCAATGAAGAATTTCCACGGCCACCAGTACCTGAACGAAGATCGTTACTCCAACCGAACAGTTCACCAACAGGCAACTTTGCAACAATTACAGTAATGTCTCCTTCTTGGTTCATTTCCAATAATTGCCCTCTCTTAGAAGAAACCAATTTAGAAATTTCTCCAACATACTCGTCAGGAACTTCAATTCTAGTTACTTGTAATGGTTCGTACAATAAAGGACCAGCTTGCATCATTGCTCCCCGGATACCTTCTCTTACAGCAGGATACATCTGAGCAGGACCACGATGAATAGCATCTTCGTGCAAAGTACAATCCATTAATCGAACTTTAACTTTAATACATGGTTCTTTTGCTAAAGGACCAGCGTTCATTACATCTTCAAACATGTCAAGAAGTAATTCCATGATTTCATTAATGTGTACAATACCACGAGTATTATCCATGAATAGATTACCATTACATTCTGCTCTAACACTTTGAGCAGTTTTTGTGTCCCAATCACATTCATCTCTTAAGAAAGATATTACTTCAGCATCTTTCTTTTTGAATCTTCCATGACCCATTTTATCAGCTTTAATTCCAGCAACAACATCATCTTCTAAAGGTTCAACAATAAAGTAAAGTTTATTGTGTTTGTTAGGAGACTTTCCTTCAACTTGTGGACTGGTTTTAGTAATTGCTTCACGATAAACAACAATTGGAGGAGAAGTTTTAACTTCAACACCTTTCTCTTTAATGATTCGGTGTTCAATAACTTCCAAATGTAACTCTCCCATCCCGTGAAGTAAATGTTCCCCAGTTTCTTCGTTAATCTCAACAACAATTGTAGGATCTTCTTTTTGTACTTGTCGAAGAACTTCAATTAATTTAGGTAAATCACTAGGTCTTTTTGCTTCAATTGCTTTAGTAACAACAGGATCAAAGAGATGAGAAATCTTTTCAAAAGGTTCAGCTTTTCCGTCAGAAGTAACAGTTTCACCAGGCATACCGGCTCTTAAACCACCAACACCAATAATGTTTCCAGCTGAAACATTATCAACAATTTCTTTCTTCGCTCCATTATAGATGTAAACTTGCTGAATTCTTCCAGCAGACTTAGCCATGTTTAACCAAACTTCTTCTCCTTTCTTCATTGTTCCACCAAAAAGTCTACCTGCAGCAATTTCTCCTGCTTGTGGATCAACAACAACTTTAGTAATTACAAAGAATAATCTTCCTTTAGGATCACAATTCATCAGAGTTTTCCCGTCAGCAGATTCTAAGTCTCCTTGCCATAATTTTGGAATTCGATATTTTTGTGCCTGAACAGGATTAGGATGATGTTCAACTGACATGTCTAAAACAACTTCGTGAATAGGTGCTTTTTTTGCCAAAGCTTTAACTTTTTCATCAACTTCATCACTAGTTCCTTCATAAGCATCAATAATTTCTTTAAAAGAAATTCCTTTCTTCTGCATGTAAGGTAAACTGATTCCCCAATTGTGGTAAGCAGAACCAAAACCAACTGTCCCTTTTTCAATACCAACTTGCCAAAGATCTTTATACTCATCAGGGGCCACGTTTCTAATAATTTTATTAACGTCAGCAATTTGTTTAATGAACCTTTGCTGCATTTGTTCAGGAGTAAGTTTTAATTCTTTGATTAACCGATCAACTTTGTTAATAAACAAAACAGGTCTAACTCTTTCTTTCAAAGCTTGTCTAAGAACAGTTTCGGTCTGTGGCATTGCCCCTTCTGAAGCACAGATTAAAACTACTGCCCCGTCAACTGCTCGCATTGCCCTTGTTACGTCTCCACCAAAGTCTACGTGGCCAGGAGTATCAATTAAGTTAATTAAAAACTCTGTCTCACCTACGGTGTGAACCATAGATACGGAAGCGGAATCAATTGTAATTCCTCTTTCCTGTTCGTCCTCATGAAAGTCAAGCTTACAAGCTTTACCTGCATCTTCTTCACTCATCATACCTGCACCAGCAAGTAAGTTATCGGAAAATGTTGTCTTCCCGTGATCGATGTGTGCGCAAATTGCGATATTTCTTATTTGGTCGGGTTTACTAGCTAACCTCATAACCATGTCAACCATTTTTTCTGCCATTTTTATTTTACCTCGTTATAATTTATCTTAATTGTTATCAATTGCTGTGAAAACTTTTTCCATGATCTGGTCTTTATACTTGCCCATGTCTTCATTGATTGTTAATTCTCGTAACAAACCTTTTTCTTTGTAATAATCGATCAAGGGAGCGGTTTGTTCCTCGTAAACTTTTAACCTTTCTTCAATTACTTCTGGAAGTTCATCAGATCTTTGAATTAATTCCCCTTCACATTTATCACAAACCCCTTCCACTTGAGGAGGTAAGTTAACCATATGGAATGTTGCTGCACATTTCTTACAAGTTCTTCTTCCAGTAAGACGTTGCATGATGATTTCTTTATCTGCTTTGAAATTAATAGCCATATCAACCTCAACAAATTCTGCTAAAGCTTCTGCTTGCGGAATTGTTCTTGGAAAACCGTCCAAAACAAAACCTTTCTGGGTATCTTCTCTACTTAGACGCTCTTTCATCATTTCAATAGTGATTTCATCAGGAACTAAGTGGCCAGCATCAATTAACTCTTTAGCTTTCTTTCCCAATTCAGTTTCATTTTTAATATTCTCTCTAAATAGATCCCCACTAGAGATTGTAATAATACCATACTTCTCGACAATCAATTTAGCGTAAGTACCTTTGCCCACTCCTGGACTTCCTAAAGCAATAATTTTCATTTTTATAACACCTCAATATTTATGCATAACTTTCCAGCGGTTTGTTTCCCAACCAAAGATTTCTTCTGGTTTGAACCACAAAGCAACTTCATTATCAGCTTCTTCCTTATTTCCAGAAGCGTGTACTAAATTTCTTAACGGCCTTCCCAACTTATCAGCCATACCATAAGATTCAGTACTGAAATCTCCACGAATTGTTCCGATTGGTGCGCCTTTTGATTCTGCAGGGCCAACAATTTTTCTTCCAACTTCAATTGCATGGAAACCTTCCCAAATCATCGCCACAACTGGACCTTCAGTAAGATATTTCATGTTCCAATTCTTAACCCGAGTAGCAATTTCTTCATTAGTTTCTTTTACTTCTGCCCCCCTAGAAGCAGCAGCTTTACGAGTATTCTCTCCTAACTTCTCAATAAATGCAGGAGTTAAAACATAATGTTTGTCTGCAATTGCTTCAGTAGGAAAAACCATTTTCATTGCCACTAGTTTAAGTCCTCGCTGTTCAAATCTTTTAATAATTTCTCCAACTAGTCCTCTCTGAACACCGTCGTGTTTAACGGCGATAAAAGTTCTTTCAATTAAATCTTTAACCATTTTATTTTGTCACCTCGTCGATCCATTCTTCTACACCTTCAGTAGATCGTTCAATATGAATCACTTCTATTGCAAGCAAGTCGTAAGGATGAATTTCTTTAATTTTGTTTATTGTTTCTTCAACTAAAGAGTCTTTAGTTTTTATCATTAAAGTAAACTCGTTTGTTTTTTCGATATTACCTTTCCACCAATAACTACTTTTTCCTGGAAGAATATTAACACAAGCTACTAATTTTTCTTTTAGTAAGACTTCAGTTATTTCATCAGCTTTTTGTTCGTCATTGATGTAAGTAATTATCTTCTTCATTCTTTCTGATCTTTTTTATGTTCCTTTCTAAAAAACTCAGTCCATTTTACTCTTAATGGCTTTCGTTTTAGTACTAACATGTTTTTCTCACACTTGCCGGAACAAAAGTTCAGAATTTTACCAGAAGCATAAACAAATATTTTTCCAGTACTTTTCTGAATGGAATTTCCACAAAAATTACACTTAGGCATTTTTATTTCCTCCCGCCGCGTCTACCGCCGCCGAGACGTTGAGCCTCAATTTCTGTCTCTAATAACATTAATGTGTCGCCAACTCTTACTGGGCCTTTAACGTTTCTTCGAAGAGATTTTCCTTTGTCTCTGCCGTCTAAAACATTACACATTACCTGAGTGATTTCTCCTCTAGAACCTGCCCGGATTACAATTTCCTTAACTTCTGCAGGAATTCCAGGAGTAAAAGTAACTTGACCTTCTACTTTACTTCCCTCAGCTTTTTTATCGTTCTTACTAACCATTTTCTGGGCCATATTTATTCACCCTTAAGAGCTTCAATTTGTGCTTTAGCATCTCCTTCTTTAACAACAGCTACTGCTGCGGTTGAAACTGCTAATCCTGCTGCTGCACCTAAATCTTCCTTTTTAGTAATTTCTACACAAGGAATGTTTTTATCTTTGCACAACAATGGTAAATGCATAACTACTTCTTTAGGAGATACGTCTGCTGCGTAAACTACTAATTTTGCGTTACCTTTTTCGATTGCTTTAGTTGCTTCGTTAGCGCCTTTTCTAATTTTACCGCTAGTTCTTGCGATTTCTACTATTTCTAATACTTTTGCTTCATCAGCCATTTTATTTGTCCTCTCAGTTATTTCGCGAACTGGGAGCGAGGTGCGACACATGAAAATTAACAAAGATTAATTTTCAGTGCTAAAATTTGATAGTTTTCAAATTTCATGCATGCGTTCGTTACACTTCACTTAGTCTCACGAAAAAACTATTTATTTTTTTATAGTAACAAAGAATTATCAATGTTACCTCGTTGTGTTTACCCAACTCATTGGTAATATAAGTTAAATCAGTGAGTTCTTTATAAATGTTATGGGGGGAATAAAGTAATATCCAATTCCACAAACTTCTTAAACAAAAAAAACAAAGCGATGTACTATGTGTGGAATAATTGGTTATATTGGTGATAGAGAAGCTAATGATATTCTTATAGCTGGTTTAGAAAGATTAGAATATAGAGGATACGATTCTGCAGGGGTTGCTACGATTCACAATAATTCTCTTTGTATTAATAAAAAGGAAGGAAGAGTTCAGAACCTAAAAGAACTGCCAAAACTTTCTGGGAACGTTGGAATCGCCCACACCAGATGGTCAACACACGGTAAACCTTCTGATAGAAATGCACACCCATTCACAGACAACACCAACAGTTTTACTTTAGTACATAACGGAATCATTGAAAATTATTTAGAACTCAAAGCCGGCTTGCAAGAAGCAGGAGTTAATTTTACATCTGATACAGATTCAGAAGTTATTGTTCACTTAATTGCTAAAGCCTACATAGGAAACCTGAAAGAAGCTGTTTTGAAAGTAGTAAACTATTTGCAAGGCAGTTTTGCTCTTTGTGTAATTAACAAAGATTCAGACGAAATTATTGGCGCTAGGAACGGATCCCCTTTACTTGTTGGTTTAGGAGATAATGAAAACTTTCTAGCTTCGGATGCATCTGCGATAATTGAACATACAAAGAAAGTGATTTATGTAAATGATTTTGAGGTTGTAGGAGTAAAGAAAGATTCTGTTAATATTTACGACTTTAATGGGAATGAGAAACCAAAAGAAATTAAAACAATTAATTGGGATTTAGAACAAGCTCAGAAATCTGGTTACAAACATTTCATGTTGAAAGAGATTTATGAACAGCCAAAAGTCATTGAAGATTCAATGCAAATTAATTTTAATGAAATGTTGAATACTGGGGCTAATTTCAATAGAATAATAATAGTTGCCTGTGGAACTGCTTCATATGCAGGATTAGTTGGAAAATATGTGATTGAAAAAGTTGCCAAAGTCCCAGTAATAAATGAAATTGCTTCTGAGTTCAGATACAAAGAATGTTTAATTAATGAAAACGATTTAGTAATTGCCATCTCTCAATCTGGAGAAACGGCTGATACCTTAGCAGCGATTAGATTAGCTAAACAAAAAGGAGCAAAAACTCTTGGACTAATTAATGTTGTAGATTCAACAATTGCTAGAGAAGTTGATGATGTTGTTTATACTCGTGCTGGGCCAGAAATTGGTGTTGCATCAACAAAAGCTTTTACTTCTCAATTAATTACTTTGTACAAATTAGCTTTTCACTTAATTGGAGAAGAGTTCCAGTTTGATGTTGAGAAAATTAAACAAGCGTTATTATTAAATGAATCTATTAGAAAGTTAGCAAAGAAGTATTATCAATCAACTAATTTTCTTTACATTGGCAGAAATTTAAGTTTTCCTTTAGCTTTAGAGGGCGCCTTGAAATTAAAAGAGATTTCTTACATTCATGCAGAAGCTTATCCTGCAGGTGAGTTAAAACACGGACCAATTGCTTTAGTTTCAGAAGAAATGCCAACCGTTGCTATTTGCCCCAGGGATTCTGTTTACGAGAAAACTTTTTCTAATATCGAAGAAATCAAAGCACGGTCTGGAAAAGTAATTACTATCGCTACTTCTGGAGATGAGAAAATTAAAAAAGTTTCTGATGACGTAATTTACATTCCAGAAGTCCAAGAGATTCTTTATCCTTTAATTGTTGCTATTCCTTTACAATTGTTTGCTTATCATGTTGCAGATTTGCGTGATTGTGATGTTGATAAACCAAGGAATTTAGCTAAGAGTGTTACGGTAGAATAAAAAAGAAATTAAGAATAATGTTCTAAAAATTTAGTCAAAGCAGCTGCTCCTGAAGGAACCATTGTTGGACCATGTTCTCTTAAATAATCTGGCAATTCACCAAGTTTTACAATCTCAAGATCAGAATGCTCATACTTTCCCGGGGCTTTATCTTTCCAGGCCCTTAATAACTTAGTCGGGGGCAAATAAACAGGCACCATCCCAATTGCTTCTGGAATCCTTGAAGGGGTTTGTCGGATTATTCCTAAGAAACTTCCACCACCTACCCTTTCTGAAGGAACCCCTCCTTCTGCTTGAATTTCTCTTCTAGTTTGTTTAACAAAGTCAACCCCCCCTTTCTCTTCATCAACATTCATAAATCCACCAAAGACATGCCTAGTCTCTGGATATATCGCAACTTTGTCTGAACGTTTTCCAACCACGACAAAAGGTTTATCGCCTCTTTCGAATCCGTAAACCACAGCACAAACACCCATCCCATTAGCAAAATAAATATTAGGATCAGCAAAATCTTCCAAACCAGCTTGCATGATTCTTTCCCTAAATTCGGGATCAACAACTGCTTGTTGATGAGTTCCAACAATATTCGAATAACCAACATGACCTAATGCTAACCGCAAAGTTTTCTTCCCTTCCTCAAAATGGATTTGGTCAACAACATATTTAGCATTAAATCCCCCGATCTGACCAACCATTCTAGCAACAGCTAAAGGATCAGAACTTTGCATTGCATCTCTAAGATCTCCATCTCTTGCAATAGCTACATTTTGCATATTTCTAGTCCAAAAATCACAAATTAGACTATATAATTCAGGACGATGATCTTCCACTTTTGGACGAGACCCGCGTTTCTTCGCTATCTTAGTCGTTAAATCATCGTAAGGAATTGGTTCAGATACAGTCACAATTTCTTCCCAGGTTGGTTTGAATGTCATAATATATAGTCACACCAATGTTTGCTTTATAAATATTACCAAACTTCAGAACATCATAACACATTAGAAAACAATAATTATATCTCTTTAGACATTGCCACCATTCTAAAGTTTTCCCCATTAATATCATGATCTAAATCATTAACAACATTGTAACCTCTTGTAATATAAAAGTTTAAACTCAGGGGAATGTTCAATGATTCTAAATAAAAATAACTTGCTCCTGATTGTTTAGATTTATTTTCAAGGTGATCCATAATTAATGTTCCAATCCCTTTACTTTGCATTTTTGGATTAACGTAAACAGATTTAATTTCCCAATACTTTTCACATTTAGCAACCGCACCACAACCCAGGATTTCTTTTCCTTCTTGATAAACAATGAAATATCTATCGGCAAGATTGTGTTTAATCCCTTCTGGGGTAAAAAGAGAAGCAAACAATACCAATTGTTTAGCAGAATAATGTCCTTCTCCTGAAGAAAGTAATGTTTCCTTAATTAATGAAACAATATCTATTAAATCTTTATCATTTGAAGTTATAACCCCATCAAGCGTACTAATTTCCCTTAATTCTCCAACCATTTACAAATAAAAAACAAGAGACATATAAAAACTTTGCGCTTATGACTACTGGTCAGAAGTTAAAAAACCAAGTATTGGAAAACAACAATAAATATAAACAACAACAAACCCAACAATTCTATGAAATATGCTCATTTAGCAGACTTGCATCTTGGAAGTTGGAGAGATGATAAAATGAGAGAACTTTCCACGAAAGCTTTCTTAACAGCAATAGATGACTGTGTTCAGAAACAAGTAGATTTTATTCTTTTTGCAGGAGATTTGTTTAACACATCTCTTCCAAACTTAGACACGTTAAAAATAGTAACTAAGAAACTTAAAGATCTTAAAGACAAAAACATTCCTGTTTATGCAATTGCAGGCAGTCACGATTTCTCACCAACAGGAAAAACTATGATTGACGTTTTAGAAAATGCGGGATTATTAATTAACGTTTGTAAAGGATCAGTAAATCAAGAGAACAAACAGTTACATCTGGGTTTTACAGTAGATCCAAAAACAGGAACAAAGATAACCGGCATGTTGGGCAAGAAAGGTTTACTAGACAAAATTTATTATCAAAACTTATTTTTAGAAAATTTAGAACAAGAACAGGGCTATAAGATATTTATGTTTCACACAACTTTATCTGAATTGAAACCAAAACATTTAGAGAAGATTGAGTCTCAACCAGTATCATTTTTACCAAAAAATTTTCATTATTATGCTGGTGGTCATATCCATCATCCTACAAAAGTCCATCAGGAAGGTTATGGAACATTAACTTATCCTGGCGCGTTATTTCCAAATAACTTTTCTGAGTTAGAAAAGTATAGTAAAGGAAGTTATTTTTTAGTAACTGTTGAGAATGATGAACAAAAAGTTGAATTAGTACCATTAGAAATTATAAAACATAATTCTTTAATCTTAAACTGCCATCGTAAGACTCCAGAAGTAATCTCATTTGAAATACTAAATCATTTCCACGAATTAGATGTAAAAGAAAGTTTGATTACAATCCGTCTCACTGGAACCTTAGATAAAGGTAAGGTCTCAGATATTAATTTCAAAGAAGTTTTTAGTCAACTCTATAGTAAAGGGGCATTTTTTATTATGAAGAATACTGCTCAGTTAACTTCGGAAGAATTTGAAGAAATTAAGATTTCACATTCTAATCCCGAAAATGTTGAAGAAGAAATTATTAAAGAACATTTACAACAGATTAAACTATTTGACAGAGACTCCGAATTACACCTAACTAAATCTTTGATGAGGGTTCTTAATACTACAAAGAAAGAAGGCGAGACAGTAACTGATTTCCAAGGCCGAGTAAAAGAAGAAGTTAGTAAGTTACTGAATTTGTAGAAACAAAAGTAATTTAAACTAAAAAGAATTATCTAACACATATGAAAACATTCCACTTATTACAAACACCAGTAAGAAATAAAGTAGTATTTCTTAGAACAGATTATAATGTCCCTCTTAGAAATGGAAAGGTGTGGGACGCCCATAAAATTGAAGCTTCTTCATTAACAATAAAATATCTTTTACGAAACAATTGTAAAATTATTATTGGAACCCATTTAGGAAGACCTAAAGGAAGAATTGTAAAAGAACTTAAAACTGATCCGTTAGTAAAAGAATTAAAGAAGTTATTTCCAAAAATAAAAATAACTAAGTTGAATGATTGTATTGGAAAAGACATTAAAGAAAAGATTCAAAGAGCAAAAACCAAACAAATATTCTTATTAGAAAACTTACGTTTCTACAAAGAAGAACAAGCTAACGACCCTGCTTTTGCTCATTCCCTTGCAGATCTTGCTGACATTTACGTAAATGATGCATTTGCCGTTTCGCACCGAAAACATGCTTCTTTAGAAGCGATCACACATTTCTTGCCCGGCATTCCAGGAATACAGTTTGAGAAAGAAATTATTTTTCTGAATAAAGTACTAAAAACAAAAAGAAAGTCGGTCTGGATTATTGGCGGAGCGAAATTAGACAAAGTAGATTTTATTAATAAAGCGTTGAAGAAAGCAGATAAAGTTCTTATTGGTGGAGCATTAATCTTTGCATTTCTAAAAGCTAAGGGTTACAAAGTGGGACATTCTAAAGTGGATAGAACTTCTGTAGAAAATGCAAAAAAGATTTTAAGAAAATTCTCTGCTAGAAAGTTAGTTTTACCTCTTGACTTTGTTGTCGCGGACAAATTATCACCAAAAGCAAAAACAGAAATTGTCCCTTACAATCAGATCCATCATCAACAAATTGGCTTGGACTTGGGGCCAAAAACGGTGGAACTTTTCAAGAAACAACTAGCTAAAGCCAAAGTGATTATTTGGAATGGCCCGTTAGGTTATTCTGAATGGGTGAAATTCTCTCAAGCAACAAAAGAAGTTGGCCGATTCCTAGGTAAGATGAAAGTACTTAAGGTAGTTGGGGGAGGAGAAACTGCGGAAGCGATTTACCGATTTCATTTAGAACGTAACTTTTCTCACGTTTCTACTGGAGGGGGGGCTACGTTAACATTTATTTCTGGAAAGAATATGCCTGGAATAAAAGCTTTAGAAAGAAACTTTAAGAAATTTAAGAGATCTTAATTTCTATTTCTCGACCAAAAGAAACCAGCATTAAATTCTGGAATAATTCAACTTCCCTTTTCTGGATTGCTCTTAAATCATCTAACTCATCCTCAGCATCAGCCACTTCTTCAACAAGTTTTGTTCCTTGTTTGGTAAAATGTTCCAATCGATATTTAGCTTCTTCCACTTTCATCAGATTATCTTTATTTCTAAAAGAAGGTTCTTTTAACATTTCCAGTTCTTCTTTTGCTCTAATAGATTGTTCTTGTAAAAGTTTTAGCTTCCCACTAGTACATTCATCAATAATTCTTAAAGCAGTATCGTTTTGCATGGGGTCCAGTTTAATTCTTCCTTTAGTAATTTGTTCCCTCATCTCTCTTAACAGATTATTAATTGCTAAAAATTTATCTTCGTAAAAAGTGTGGACTGGTTCTTCCAAATACTTCTGAATTAACTGATTAGATTGATTAAGACCCACTTGTTGTCTAAAAGCTGGTTTAAGTTTAGATAATAAAATTGACACCTGGCCATCCAAATCCACTAAAAGTGCAACTAATTCGGTTTCTCTGTTCTTTCTCTTCGATAAATCTTCAGTATTGTCATTATTCTTAAGAACACGAGATAATTCTTTTTCCTTCTCTCCTTTTGATTCTTCTGCATTCTTAAACCGTTCTCTTTTAGAAGAAAGATCGTCTTTAATTCTCTTAATTCTTTCTTGAGTTTCTTCGATCAAGTTAGCCTTATCCAAAAGGTTGTCCATCTTACTATAACCACAATTGATAATCTTGCTGTCAAAACTTTCTTTAAGTTGTTCAATCCCGATTAGTTCTTTTAATAATGGGTTAATTGCTAAATCTTTCTCCTCTTTGTTAAGAACAAAAGTATAATTGTAAGCGAAAGAACTTGCTTCAACAAGTTTTTGTAATTTTTCCAAATGGTCAGAAAGTTTATAATTTAATTTCATGACAGATTTAAAGTTAGGACTTTCTTTAAAAGTTAAGAAATCTAAAAATTTTCTTGAATGATTAAAGATGGTAGAAATGTCTTTAGTATCATAATCTAATCCCAAAGTGATGATTTTCTTTTCCCAATCATCAATCTTACATTCTAATAACCAACGCTTGTCTTTTAATTTGTTCACATAATTAATTAACCAATCATCTAACTGATTATTATGAACGAGATCGTCTATCTTAATTTTAACCCAATCAGACAAATCGTTAATATGAATATATTCTAACTCAGATTCGTCCTCTTCGGCAACGCCGAGTTTCTTTAGAAAGTTTACTAGCCACCCCATAAGAGACTTCTGATTAAATTAGTTTATAAGGATTTCTGTAGTAGGAAATAAGGATTAGGGTTATAAGCTATTTGCCAGCAACAATTTCAACGATATCAGAATGTTTCAGCAGATGTTCCTTCCCTACTGTCATCTTTGTTCTTACATCTTTTGCACAGATGAATTTCTTACCAAAATCTGTATGCAATTTGTAAGCAAAGTCTAAAGCAGTTGTACCTTCCGGCATAAGAAAACAGTCAGGCAAACATCTTCCTTCAGAATCTTCTAATTTAGAAACTCCACCTGGGAAAATTGCAATATATTTCAGAACATTAAATACAGCTTGATCTAATGTTTGTTGTACTCCCGTAGTTCCAAATTTTTCTAAAATGTTCTGCCGGATAAATTCTAAAGCGGCTTTTTGTTTCTCATTCATTCTCTCTTGGTTTAAATTCAAGAAAGTATCATCTCCGGGAACATATTCAATTAACTCTGCTTTTGCTGCTTCTCTTAAAGCAAGCTCAGATTCTGCTGAACAAGCAACGAAAGTGTGACCAGTAAATTGTGTCTTTAATTTCTCATAATTTTCTTTTGCACCAGGGATATCAATTTTATTACAAGCAATAATCATCGGTTTAGTTTGTTTACGTAAACTCGTTGCTAAAGACTTCAGATCTTCAGCAGTCCAAGTGTTAGGCTTTTCTTTATCAAAACCTAATTTCTTAATAGTATCTTCAACCATATTTTCAGTAACACCTAGACCAGATAATTGTTTACCTAAAGCCAAATGAATTTCTGCTTTTTCTTGCATTACAGTCCGGGCAAACTTTTCCCAACCTTTCTTTAATATGCCAAGATACCACATATCTAATTCCACTTCTAAAAATTTAACATCATTAGCAGGATCGTAACTTCCAGGAGTGATAGGTTCACCTTTCTCATTAGTTGAACCAGCAACATCGATAACATGAATTAAAACGTCTGCTTGCCTAAGATCATCTAAGAATTGGTTACCCATTCCGTGCCCTTCATGCGCTCCAGGAACTAACCCAGCAACGTCAATCATTTGAACTCCAACAAATCTAGAATCTTTTAATACAAAACCAGTTCTTGGATTAGAGACTTTATCAAAATCTAATGCTGGATCTTTAACTTTAACATGTCCAACCCCGGTATTAGGGTCAATCGTTGCGAAAGGATAATTAGCAATTTCTACTTCTGCCAGCGTAGCTGCTTTAAAGAATGTACTTTTACCAACGTTTGCTTTTCCCACTACTCCTACAATCATATAAACTCCAGAGAATTAAATCCTTTTTAATATTTTCTGTAAAAAAGAAGGTTAATCTAAACAATAATTCTGGAAAAAGTTTATAAATCACCTCCAAAGCCACAATTATATGGATGTAAGAGAAGAAATAATTAATTGTATTTCTGAAAGCGATTTAGTATTGGTAGATGCTTGTATTTTTGGTTGTACAGATCCGAGTGGTTCACATCGAGAGATCTCTGAACATCTTTATGATGCAAAGAAAATTTCTCAGTTGGAAAACTTAACAGAAGAAGTTTTTGCATTACACATGGCTTGGCGTTGGGATTTACATTGTATTGTAAGTAAAGATAATGTTTATACAATCCCAGGGGTTGTTGAAGAGATTAATGGGTTTTCAAGAATTTTACAAAATTCATATAGCTGGCATACGGAATTGATTAGAAATCCAAAGAGAAAAGGAAAACCTTCTAAAAATATGGGTGACCCTCGTGAAGAATTTCCAGTATTGGATTATTTAGATTCTTTAATTAAAGATGTTGGAAGAACAATTAATAGACTGAATATTTATCGGGGCCCAAAGGTAGAATTATTCAGAAATGTTGAAGGTGCATCAGAAACAGATTATAATTTGGTAGAAGCCGCAGTTGGTTATTCTTTAAGCCATCCAGAAATGAAAGTTGAAATACTTTCTGAAGATAGACATGTCCATAAGATAATTAATAACTATTTAAAAAATAAAATTGCTAGAACAATAAATGAAACACAAACTGATTTAGAAACAATTACTGGAATTTCTCAATCTTAACATCCCCATCTGGAATGCCAATATCGACAATAACAGTTTTATCTTTAAATTTCTCTAAACCTTTCTTTAAATCATGGAAACAAATAATTAAATCTGCTTGACAAACCTTTTCTCCTTCTCCAGTATCCCCGTCCATTCCAGAAGGAAGGTCAACAGCCACTTTAGCACCAGAAGTTGAATTAAATAAATCAATTGCAGAAGCGAATGGTTCTCTAACTATTCCAGTAAATCCGGTTCCCAATAAAGCATCAATTAAAATATAATCTTTATTTTGAAAATGAAACGCTTTAAGTTCTTCTTTATCTCGGATTTCAATTACTGCGTCTTTAATCTTCTTATAATTCTGTTCGGCTTCTTCAGATTGTTTCTCTACATCCCCAAAGAATAGAACTAAAACTTTACTTTCCTCGGCAAAATGTCTAGCAGCCACAAAACCATCACCGCCATTATTACCTTGGCCACAGAAGATAACAATCTGTTTATTATCTAGTTCAAACTTTTGCTGAACTGTTTCAAACACAGCTTTCCCCGCATTTTCCATCAACTCAGAAACAGAAATTCCTTGCTGAATTGCTTGCTCTTCAAGAGCTTTCATTTCCTTTACAGTAATCATCATTAAACCGAAATCTAAACTACTTTATATGTGTTTAGCATATTAGTATTCAACAAATTGTCCATCCACTAACTCTCCAAAAGAAATCTTGCAACCTCGAACCCTTAAAGCCTGTACTGTTCTTTTGTAGGCGGGTTCTTCCAAGCTGGATAAGAAAGTAGCACAACCATCCCCAATCAGTTCCCCTGTTGAGAAACTTTCAACAATAAAGTCTAATAGTTCGGATTCATTTATTGGGACTAATTCATTTACCAAAAGCGGATCTATTCTCTCTTTTAATTCCGGAAAAGATAAATGTGTTCTTGCTTTATAAGAAACCATGTTGCCACCATATCCATAAGCATCGTGCACGTTTGTTGGAGAAACTTCAATTAAGTCACTTCTTTTTAATCCAAGCTCTGTCTCCATTCTTACTCTTAAAAATTCTTCAAATTCCAAATCTCCTTCTTTTAGATTACACATCCCTGCGGCTGAACAATCCAATAAACCAGCGGCCAAAATGTTGTCCCCTCTTCTTTGAACAACTAATTTTTTATCACTAGTGTATAAAGCAACACCTACAGAAGATGCCCTTGATAAATCATAAAGGTTTTCGCTTAAAGGCCGTTGTGGCAGTGATATTGTAGCGGAAATAACATCATAATGACGAAAATTAATCCCAATAAAAGATAATGCGCCTTGAGTATCCCAAAAATTTCCTAAACGCCCGTCCCATTGACCATTCTTTCTTTCCTGCCAAATTTGTCTAAATATTTCTTGATCTTTGTTATTAAGAAAATCCCCATAATCTCCTTCTAAACGTATTGGAGAAGCAATAACATCAGAAAGATTATTTGCTTCAAAACAATAAAACTTAATATCTCCCATAATAAATTGTCAGCTGAAGATAACTTTTATAAAGTTTCTGAATTTATAGAATTGAAAAGAGGGTAATATGTCTTTAAGCTTAAAGAAATATCAAGAAATTGATCTGAAACACAATCTTAAAACATTGTGGGGTTTTGTTAGTAAATACAAGTTAATTCTCTTTTCAATCATTGGACTTATGTTTGTTAATGAAGGGGTTGTTTTCTTAGACAATTTTATTTTCAAATATTTGGTTGATAAAGGAACATTATTTACAAATAATGAACTTAGTGCAGAATTATTTGCTAAAGTAATAATTGGTTCAGTATTAGTTTATTTGGGATTAAAAGTTATTGATGCCGTTCTTTGGTATTTCATGATCCATTTTACTAATCGCTTAGAATCAAAAATGATGTCAGACATAGAAAAGAAATCATTCTGGCACATTCTAAAGTTATCTTACAGATTTCATTTAAACAAAAAAACAGGATCTATTATTTCACAGTTTACTCGGGGTATTAACAAAGTAGAAACTTTTGCTGACGCTTTCTTATTTCATTTCGTTAAAGTTTTCTTCAGAATAATACTTGCCATCGGAGTGATTTTCTATTTTGATTTAGCTACAGCATTGACATTGTTGGCGATGATTGTCGTATTTGTATTTGTTGGGTTCCATATTACTAACTTACAAAAGAAACCGCAAAACATTGCTAATTATCGTGAAGATGTTTTGAAACAAAACCTGAGTGATGTTTTCCTAAACATTGAAACTGTAAAATATTTTGCTAAAGAAAAAAGCACGCAGGGATTCTTTAGTGCATTATCACACAGATTAAGAGATTCACGTTATAAGTTCTGGAATTACTTCTCCTGGCACGCTGGAATTCAAACTATGGTTTTAGGGATTGGAATCTCTTTAATCTTCTATTTCAGTTTTACTGGATTACTTACTGGAAGATTAACTTTAGGAACAATTACACTTATTTATGCTGCAGTTTGGAAATTAATTCCAAACTTATTCGGACTAATTCATGGATACAGACAATTTGTTAGAAGCATTGTCGATGTAGATGCTTTATTTAAGATGTTTAAAGAAGAGAATGAGGTTAAAGATTTAGTTCATGCAAAGAAATTAAAAGTTGATGAAGGAGAGATTGTATTTAAGAATGTTACTTTCACTTATCCCGTTACCAAACAAAGCCATCAACCGAAAACTGTTATTAAGAATTTTGATTATAAAGTTAAAAAATATCATAAAGTTGCCTTTGTCGGTCCTTCAGGAGGAGGAAAAACAACAATGATTAAGTTACTTTATAGGTTGTTTGACCTTTCAGAAGGAAAAATATTAATTGATGGCCAAGATATTAGTAAAATCACTCAAGAATCTCTTCGTGACAATATGAGTGTTGTTCCTCAAGAACCTTTGTTGTTTGACAATTCTCTGTGGTACAATATTGCTTATGCCAATCCAAAAGCAAGTAAACGACAAATTTGGAAAGCGATTAAGTTTGCTCAATTAGATAAGTTTATTGCAGACCTTCCTAACAGAGAGAAAACAATTGTGGGTGAAAGGGGTGTTAAGTTATCTGGTGGAGAAAAGCAAAGAGTTTCTATTGCTCGAGCTTTGCTTGCAAACAAAAAAATATTAGTTTTAGATGAAGCTACTTCTGCTCTTGATTCAGAAACAGAGAAAGAGATTCAGAAAGATTTAGAGAAGTTAATGAAAGGCCGAACAACCATTATGATTGCTCACAGATTATCTACAATTATGAAAGCTAATGAGATTGTTGTTATTAGTAAAGGTAAGATTGTAGAGGCCGGAACCCATAAAGAATTGACTAATAAACGCGGTGGATTGTATAGGCGGTTATGGGAACTGCAAAGAGGCGGTGGATTGTAGAGATTAATATGTTAACTGCTGCAAGAGTAATCATTCTGAAAAATAACAAAATTCTTTTTATTCACAGAATAAAGTACGGAAAAGAATATTATGTTCTTCCTGGCGGTGCGATTGAAGCTAATGAGACTCCTGAAGCAGCAGCAGTTAGGGAAATTAAAGAAGAAACTAATTTTGAGATTAAAATTGATAAATTACTTTGGGGATCTGAAGAATTTGTTAAAAGTGAAAAAAGATATGCTTATTATTTCTTAGCAAAAAGTTTTACTGGTAAATTAAAACTGGGTGGACCAGAAATTGTAAGACAAGCTGAAGATAATCAATATATATTCGAATGGTTAACAATATCTGAATTAGATAAGTTATTAGTTTATCCAGAAGGATTAAAAGAAAGAATTAAAGAATATTTCTCTTAAAATAAATATATAATATCAATTTGGTAGTTTGTGAGAAAATAGTAGCAAAATATTTAAAATAAACACAAAATAAACAGTTTATGGGTAAAAAAAGTAATAAAATTAGCAGATTAGAAAAAAATTTAATGAAAGTAAACGCGGTAATCCTAATCCATCCTGCTTATGACTTAAGAGATTTAGAATCACATAACAAAAGTCCAGAATCTTATATTGGCGGATTAAAAGAAATGAACCAAATAGCAATCAGAGTAGGTAAACCAATTTATGCTATTCCTTATACTTTAGCTAACCCTAAAAAGTTACCCCCAGAGATTATAGAACCTTGGGAAATACTCCACCCTGGTATGTATGGTGTTAATCCAAACATGGGGTTACAGCAAATATCTGCAAAAGAGAATGTTCCACTAAAAGAATTAGTTATTGCCTTAGGGGGAATGTATGAAACAGCTTGTATGGCATTATGGGGCCAATGTTGTTTTAGAAACTATTATGGTAGAGAAGTTAGAGATGAGTATCAAGATAATCTTGAAATATTAACTAAAACTATTCCAATAAAAGGTCGTTCTGCAAAAGTGATTCAATCTATAACTCGTGATAAATCTTAAAGTAGATAATAAACCCCAACACTAACCAAGAATCCTAACACAGAGCCAACGATAACTTGTAAAGGGGTATGGCCCATAGAAAAGTGGGTTTTCTTTTTCATCTTTAACTTTTTCATGATATCATTAATAACAATACCTTCTTCACCAGCAGTTCGACGCACACCAAAAGCATCTCTAAGAACAACCATAGCAAAAACTAAACTAATAGCAAAACTAGTAGACAAACCCTCTACCAAATAAATTATTGTAACTAAAGAAACTACGAAAGCAGCATGAGAACTTGGCATTCCACCAGTTACGACTAAGTCATGCCAACTTAAAGTCTTATGTTTAAACCATAAACCAATCAATTTTATTACTTGCGTACCAAATCCCGCTAGTAATAAAGCCAATATTATTTTGTTCATTTACGTCCTCTTTTTTTCTTAGTAAGTTTTTTGGGTTTATTAGTTTTTCTGAAATTAAAATCAATCATAATAGGTAAATGGTCAGAGAAAGGAAATTTCAAAACAGAATAATTAGTTACATTTATTTCTGGAGAAGTTAAAATATAATCTAATCTCCGATGAGGATTCCAAGCAGGTTCTGTGAATGGAACAGAATTCTTATCCAAACTAATTTTATCTTTCAAATGTGTTTTTTTCATTAATTCATTAATCTCTTTAATGCCATTAAAAGTGTTAAAGTCACCCATTAAGATCACGGGCGTTTTTATCCCATTTACAATATCAATTAATTCTTTAATTTGTTTACCTCTGGCTTTCTTACCTAAAGATAAATGAGCAACTAGAAAAGTGACTTTTTTTGGACACTTAACAGTTGCTTCTATAACCATTCTTTTAGTTCCTTCATGAAAAACATGGTATTTAATATCAGTAAGATTAAATCTAGAGATTAAAGCATTAGCTTGTTTTCCTAATATAGGAAGATGATGAAATAATTTTAACCAACCAGTTATAGGATATTTTATTTTTTCTATAAATGAATTTAATCCTAATTCCTCTTCTATAAAACGAACTTCATCTTTTCCCCTAGAACGTAAAGACCCAGTATCAACTTCAATTAAAGCAAGGATATCCGCTTTAAGTTGTTTAAGAGAACCAATAATTCTTTCATCTAACTTTTTGGGTGGGAAAAATATTTTCCAGAATTTCAAGTATTGGTACCATTTCCCGGGAATCCCCTCACAATATTCAATGTTATAACTAATCACCCTTACCATCTTTTGTTTTATTAAATCAATGAGGTATAAAATACTTTCCAAAGTAATATATATTATAACACAAACTAAAAAAGCTTATAAACCAATTCTTAATTTAAACAAATAATGTTAAAGACAATCAAAAAAATTACTGAACAAGCTTTTAAGGAACTAACAACTTTAGGAGGATCAATATTCTATGCTTTTATTTTACTTTTAGTTTTACTGTTAGGAGAACTAGAATTATTCATTCACTTGCTGATCGGATTATTTTTCAGTTTACTGATTGTTGTTTTGATCAGAACATTCTATTTTAAGAACAGACCAAAGAAACAGAGATATAACAATTACTTAGAAAGAATTGACGCGTCTTCGTTTCCTAGTTGGCACGCAGCCAGAGCAATCTTCTTGGCTTCAATGTTCTCTTACTTCTTCATTAACAAATATATGACTGGGGCTTTGATATTAACTGCTTTAGCGGTATCTTATTCTCGGATTTATCTTAAGAAACATGATTGGGTTGATATTCTGGGTGGATTAGTTTTAGGTATGGTTACTTTCTTGTTAGTGTTCTTGATTTAAAAATTCTAATTATTTAAGTATCCCATAACCGATTAACCTAAATCTATCACCAACTCTTCTAGAAATAGTAATTCTTTCACCAGCATTTGCTGCAATAGGTTTCTTCAAAACACAAGTAGTATTTTTCTTACTAGGATCTGTAACAACACCAACAGTAGCGGCAGAATTTACATTAAGCATTAAGATTTCATTCTTAGCTAAAGGTTTAACATCTGTTTCTTCTTTAGTCCCAACAACTCTTTCCAACAAGTTTGTAACTAAAGAAATTTGATTTCTAACTTCTGGAAGTTTACCAGAAACGCCGACTAATGAACCAGTTAATGAATCAGATTTAACAATTGTAGGATCTAAAGTAGTAGCAATAGCCATACTTCCACCGGGAGAAATTTCATCCACAGGAGCACCACCAGAAAAGATTTTAGTAATTTTAGTTTTCAAAGATCTCCAAACTTTTTTATTTTTTTCTTCTACACTATAACCAGGAACAATCTCAATCTCATCACCAACTTTAAATGTGCCTTGTTTAATAGTTCCACCTAAAACTCCACCAATTAAATTATCTGGCTTAATTCCAGGTTTATTAATATCAAAAGATCTTGCTACTAACATAATTGGTTCTGCATCTAGATTTCTTTCAGGAGTAGGAATAAATTCTTGAATTGATTTAACTAAAACGTCAACGTTAACGTTAGCTCTTGCAGACATAGGAATAATTGGAGCATCTTTATAATCAGTAGTAGATAAAAATTCTTTAATTTGGCCATAATTCTTCATTGCTTCTTCAGGGCTAACTAAATCTATTTTGTTTTGAACAATGATAATATTCTTAATTCCAGAAATTTGTAATGCCATCAGATGTTCTTTAGTTTGTGGTTGAGGGCATTTTTCGTTTGCTGCCACCATTAATAGTGCTCCGTCAACGATTGCCGCTCCACTAAGCATTGTTGCCATTAAGGATTCGTGGCCAGGAGCATCAACTAAAGAAATTTTCCTAATAAACTTAGTTTCTTTATTACATTTAATACATTTACTTTTAGGAGTATGAAAATCGCATTTGTCGCAGTAATAAACTGAGAAGTCAGCATAACCTAAACGGATAGTAATACCTTTCTTTAACTCTTCTGAATGTGTATCTGTCCACTTTCCAGATAGTCTTTCGGTTAAAGTAGTTTTACCATGATCAACATGACCAACTAAAGCGATATTTAGAACTGGTTGAACAACTTCTTCTTTTGCTTTCTTTTTAGTAGAAGTCTTCTTTTTAGTTGTTTTTTCTGTAGTTTCTTTCTTCTTAGCCATGTAATTGTTAGAAATGCGAGTTATTTATAAAGTTTTAGTGATTATTTAGTTTTAATGTTCCCAAAACTACCATCAGACACAATCTTAGCACCAATGGCTGGCGTTACAGATGTAGCTTTTAGACTCTTGTGTAAAAAGTACGGCGCTGGATTAACAGTAACGGAAATGATTTCTGCGAATGCTTTAGCTAGAAATAACCAAGCTACAATAAGGATGATTGATGTAGTTGAGGAAGAGAAACCAAGAGTAATTCAACTATTTGGCCAGAATGTAGAGAGTTTAGTAACAGCAGCAAAATATTGTGAAGATAAATGTGAAGTTTTAGATTTAAACTTTGGTTGCCCTGCTGCCAAGATTATCAGACAGGGATCAGGATCAGCATTATTACAACGACCTAACAGACTTAAAGAGATTGTAGAGGCAGTTGTAAAAGCCGTTAAAATCCCCGTAACTGTTAAAGTTCGATTAGGCATAAGAAAAACAAACATCAATGTAGTAAAGATTGCTAAATTATGCGAGGAAGCTGGCGCTAGTTTAATTGCTATTCATGCCCGAACACAAAAGCAAGGTTACACGGGTAAAGCAGATTGGGCTTGGATCAAAGAAGTAAAAGAATCTGTTTCTATTCCCGTTGCGGGAAATGGAGATGTTAGAACAGTTGAAGATTATTTAAAAATGAAAGAAGAAACAGGTTGTGATTATGTAATGATTGGTAGAGGAATCATGGGTAACCCCTACTTGTTTAAACAAATTGAAGATTATAATAAAACAGGAAAATATTCTGAACGAGATAAGAAACAACAACTGGAAGATTTCTTTGAATATCTTAAATTAGCAGAGAGATATCAAATAAATATATTGCATATTAAATTTCATGCTCAAGCTTTTACAAAAGGCATGAAAGGCGCTTCTCAGATTCGTAATTTGTTGGGCAGAGCTAAAACATCTGCTGAAATCAAAAAGATAATGCTCACAGTACAATAATATTTTTATACTTCTCCCAGATCCCATTTGCAAACAACATTTTAAAATTAAACGATATTACAATACAATAATGATTATAAATAAAGAAAATATTCTTCCAAGTGTCTCCAACAGATAGACCTATTTTCTTTGAATTTCCTAATTCCCCAATTAGAGGCATCCCACTCATTTCTGAATCAAGAGAATATCTAAACTTAGGATTTATGGAAGTGGGATGTAAACCTACAAGAAAAAGAACCCAATTAAGAGATAAGAAAGAATTATTTTACAAATGGTGGGGAGACCAATATAAGAATCAACACGGAATTGAATGGACCCCAACAGTTTACCGAATCTTAGCACATTATTGTCCGGAGATACAACCGCGACTTTATGCTAGAAAAACAGAATTAGATGTAGTAGTCTTGTATACTGAAATTAGTCCAGAAATGTTAGGGGGATTAAATGAGTATGACAAAGAACAGATTTATCGAGTTGTTAAGAATAATCAAAGAAGAAGAGATTTATTAGAAGAAATAATTGAAACAAAAGATGCAGAAAGTTTACATAAATTAATTGTTGAAGGTGGAAGAATACCCCAGGTGGAAATGTTAAGAGGAAAAATGGCAGAAATTTTAGCTCAGAAAGATATTGAAGAAAATTTACCGTTTGGCATGAATTTCTTTCGTAATAGTTCCATCAATTATTTTAATCGAAGATATAGAAATGGAACTGAAATTGATGGTGTTTTAACTTTTTATGGAGAAGAGACATTTATGGAATTAGTAGAAAGATTTGGAACTATCGATCATTTAACAATTAAAGATAGATGGAACTAGTAAATGAATAAATAAAATTAAAAAAATTATTTCTTTTTCAATCTTTTCTTAACGGCCTTCTTAATACTCTTACGGCCCTGTTTCAATCTACTTTTAACAACTCTCTTAACTTTTCCTAAATCGCCTTTCTTAATAACCCCAGAGTTATGTAAAGCACCTTCAAATTGTCTTTTAGCTGTACCTAAAACAACTTTTGCAGTTTTCTCAGAAGTACTAACTAACTCTCGAGCCAATTTTAAACTCTCTTTTTCAGTAAGACCTAAATCTTTCTTAACTTTTGCAGCAACTTTTTTTCCTTCAGCCAAAGTTAATAATCCTAATCCATAACCTGTTTTAATTGCTTTCTTAACAACATCTTCCATCTTAATCAACCCCCCTATTCTTCCTATGTGAAAAAATAAAGTATAAAAATAGTAATCCAGTAACACTTATTAATATTACGCTTAAAGGAAAACCAAACAAAGTGGTATGTCCCTCAATGTATAATAAGAAAATAGAAGCTAAGAACAAAACTAAAAAAGCAAAACCCACACTTCTTTTGTGTTGTTGATCTACTAGTTCATGTTCAATTTCTTCTAACTTTTGAGTATCTAATTGTTGCGGTTTATCTTCTTGTTCTAATTTACGAATAATTCTTACAATATGATCTGGCAACTCTAATAATAAATCTTTATTTTTCCAAAATGTATCTTTTACTTTATTAATAATCTTTCCAGCAGAATATTGTTCTTTAAGAAACTTATCTGTAAATATCTTGAACCCTTCTGCAACTTTAAAACTTGGATCTAGTTGATAACCTAATCCTTCTGCTTGATAAACTGCTTTCGCCAACATCACATGATTCGCATCAAAAATAACTCCATATTTAGCACCTTCAGAAATAATTTCATATAAAGCATGACCAAAACTAACTTCACCAATAGAATGAAAATAAACATCTTCCATAACCTGAATACATTTTTCTCTAAATTCTGAAATGTCATTCGTTTTTACTTCCCGTGCCAAAGAAAGAATAATGTTAAAACTTTTAATTGGATCTTTATCAGGAATAGTAGAAATAAATTTAACTACTTTTTTCATGTCTTGAGGCCTAACTTCGCCCATAATTCCAAAATCAATATAAATCATTCTCCCATTCTTTTTAACAAGAATATTTCCTGGATGCGGATCAGCATGGAAGAAACCATAAAGTAAAGCTTGTTCTAGAACAGAATTAAAATAAGTGAGAGCTAAATTTCTACGATTAATATGTGCTTTCTTTAAGAATTTATAATCATCAATTCTCACTCCGGAAACAAAATCCATTATTAATACTTTTTTTGAGGACAAATCAGAATAAACTTTAGGAACATCAACTTTAGAATCAGTTTTTAACTCTTCTTTTAAACGAATAGCATTTCTTGCCTCAATCTCAAAATCAATTTCTCTTCTTGTCCAAAGAGCAAACTCTTTAACCACGTCTAGTGGCCGATAGTTCCTTAACTTTGGAAAATGTTTTTCTAATTCTTTAGCAATGAAGAATAAGATGTCTAAATCAGCATCAATAGTCTCTTTAATATTCGGACGCTGAACTTTTACCGCAATTACTTTGCCGTTCTTTAGAACTGCTTTATGTACTTGAGCAATAGAAGCAGAAGCTATTGGTTTTTTGTCAAAACTTTTAAAGATTTTATCAATTGGTTTCTTTAATTCTTCTTCAACTATTTTTTTTGATCCTGAATAAGAGAAAGGTTGCACTTCATCTTGTAATTTTTCAAACTCTTTAGAAAATTCTTTAGGAACTAAATCTGGACGTAATGAAAGTAATTGTCCTAGTTTAACAAATGTTGGACCTAACCTTTCAAACGCTCTTCTTAACTTATACGCTTGTACTTCTTTATTATTAATGTGTTTGTGTACTAGAAAACGTTTCATGAACGGCAAATGTCTTTTGAACTTTGTTTTTGCTAAGTAATAACCTAGACCTTCTTCAAAAAAAACTAAGAGAATCTCCTTAAACCTACGAATATCTTTAATATCTTTTTTTAAGTTCAATTAAGTATACCTCTTTTTAACTAAATAAAGAATAATAAGTATATAAGCGTTTTGTTAATTGTAAAAGCCCTTATGATTCTTTATTCAGAAAGTAATCTAAAGAAGCACTATTAACATTCTTCATAGAAAATAAAACTCTAACACCAGTTTTTGCAGCTTCTGAATTGTAAAAATCTTTAACAACTTGATAAGCAGCAGAGTCAGAGAATTCAAAACGATCTCTTAATCCATCCCAACTAAAATGTGGCATTTCACAACCAACAGATTTACCTTGATCGATAGCCAAAAAATGAAACAGTGGATCTAATTCAGCAGAGATTACAGAAACTATACCTTTTGTTCCTTCTTGTTGATTACGTTCTTCAACTTTTTCTTTTAATTCAAAAAGAAACTCAAGATAATCATGCGGATGAGGATTATTTCCTTCATAATGAGATAAAGCAACAGGACCAAAAAGTAAACGATAAGCAAAATCAGGGTTTCTATCAAAAGAATCTTCAAGTGTTTTTTTTAACGAATCATTTTCTGAATAAACAAAACCACTAACTTGACCATTTACATGAATAATTTCCTGTTCCGCAGTCCTAAATAACTGAGCAACAAATGGTTTGTATTCCACCATAGAAATATTTTTGATTAAAGATAATGAATCAACTTTAAGATCTCTTAATTTTTCGTAGACTTCATACCATTTAGGAAAGTCTGCTTTTAAGAGAGGTTCAAATAACTCTTGAAGTTCTGCATTTTCAAATAAAATAGATTGTAGCATTGTCATCTTAAGAATAAAATTCAACAAATAACCTAACTTTCCATTCTTTTAAGTCTAGTCATGTAACCAGAAATAACATTCTTCATCTTCTTACTAGTAAGCTTAGTATACTTTGCAGTAGTTTCTTTGTTCTTAGAGAACTCTGTAGTAAACTTGTCCCCATGTAACTTTAATAGCTCTTTAGTTTTTCGCTTGATAAATGTAGTCTTAATTCTTCCCATTTTAAGTTCTATTATTCTATTTGTTTTATAAACTTTTCCTTTAATTTAATTAGAGAGATACCACTCCCCAGTATACCTTTTAGTAACATTTATATATTAAGCTACCTTTCCTATTTAGATGGTTATTCTCTTCGACCAATTCAATCTGCCAGAGGACATTTACAAGATCATCTTTGCTACAGAACAGCAGGAGATAGTTGGTAAGATGTTAATTAAGTATATGTGGGATAACGGCGGAGAGATTGGTAAAACTGAGATGAGTCTATTTGCCACTGCCTTACATGAAGGTAAAGCTGTTGTTAAAGAGAAAGGTAAATCGCCGATTGGAAAAGAAACTCGTCTTTCATATAATAAAAGACAATTCTATGATCGAATTCTAACACCAATGCGCGGAATGGGTTTAATTGATTATGATTTGTATAAGAAGACTTACAAAGTTTCTGACAAGTTTAACAAGTTAATGATTAAGATTGGTTTAACTTGGTTAAGAGAGTTAGATAAGCATAAGAAATAGTTTTAAGTTCTAGATTTTTATTTCTGTTTAATATTAATTTAAGAAAATGTTTAATTCTTGTTTATTAGAAAAAAGAAAAAAAAGAAAAAAATTAATTAACGCCAAAAGTTTCATATGCGAATCCAGAAAATTCACAATTTTTAACGGTAGGGTTATTCCCATCAAAATTAATTCCTGTTCCAGAATTCATATTCCCAGTTATAGTATGTCCTTGACAATCAAAAACAACATCATCACCATTGATATCTAAACAAACAGGAACCGGAAGTCCAGGTTGTGACGCAATATTAATCTGACAAGTGATATCTTCTCCAAGAACAATATTTTTCTCCCCAGTAATTACCAACCCTGGATGTGAATCTGAGATCATACTATTATCCAAAACTAAAGGTCCTTCTTCAACTTGATAAATAGTACCTTCTAAAGCTTTATCATAACAAACATTGTAACAAACGCTGAATTCAGATTTCAATTGTTTATAACTAAACCACAAATTAGTAGCAACTCTTTTTCCTTTCATTAATTGTTGAACCTTTCGTAGCTCATTTCTTATTGCAGAACAATCTTGTTTATAACAATCATAAAACTCAGATTTACAAGCAGAATCTAATTTACAAATTTTCTTTTCTGCAGTTGTTGCTTCTCCAGCTAAAGCACTATCTTCACTATCTTCAGGAACTGCTACTGCTTCTATTGCATCTAAGGCCGCTTCTGCTTCATCAACTTCTACTTCTTCAACTGCACAACTTACTAAAAATATGGCCAATACCATTAGAGCAATAACCATCAACTTCATAACTTTTTTCATTTCACATCACCTTTTTTATTTCTAATCAACTTGATTATAGAGGAAGTAAGAAGTTGTCATTTATAAAACTTATTATATTAGAGAAGGGGAAAAAGAAAAAAAATTAAAAAGTGTTTTCTTCAACTTTGTTTATTTCTGGAGGAGTATCTGTACTCTCAAAATTCAATCCAACTTTCAAAGCTTCTACCTTATCAGTTTTTTCCCAAGTAAAGTCTGGGTCGTCTCTTCCAAAGTGTCCGTAAGCAGCAGTCTTCTTGTAAATTGGTCTTCGTAAATTCAATTGGTCAATAATTGCTTTTGGTCTAAAATCAAAAGTATTCTCAACCAACTCAACAATCTTCTCTTCAGGAATTTTATTAGTTCCGAAAGTATTCACTAAAACAGAAACTGGTTTTGCAACACCGATTGCATAAGCAACTTGAACTTCACATTTATCAGCCAAACCAGCAGCAACAACATTCTTTGCCACATACCTAACGTAATAAGATGCACTTCGATCTACTTTACTAGGATCTTTCCCAGAGAAAGCTCCACCACCATGACTACCATGGCCACCGTAAGTATCAACAATAATTTTTCTTCCAGTTACACCAGCATCACCAACAGGACCACCGATTACAAACTTTCCAGTTGGGTTAACAAAGTAGTTTGTATTGTCATCAATCCAATCAGCACAAATTGGTTTAATGATTTTTTCAATCATGTCTCTATGGATAGTTTCCAAATCCACATCAGGGTGATGTTGAGTAGAAATAACAACAGTTTCAACTCTTTTAGGTTTACCATCCTCATACTCTACTGTAACTTGTGATTTCCCATCTGGACGTAAATACCAAACTTCTCCTCTTTTACGAGCAGAAGCTAATCTTTGACATAATTTATGAGCAAGAACAATTGGTAAAGGCATATATTCAGCAGTTTCATTTGATGCATAACCAAACATTAAACCTTGATCTCCTGCTCCTTGTTCGTCATATAATCCTTCTCCCTCAGAAACTCCTTGAGAGATATCTGGGGATTGTTCTGATAATGCTGCCAATACACCACAAGTAGAACCTTCAAAACCAAATTCTGGTTTATCATAACCAATTTCTAGAACAGTATCTCTAACAATTTTCTGTACATCAATATAAGTTGTAGTAGTAACTTCTCCAGCCACAACAACGAATCCTGTTTTTGTTAAACATTCTACTGCAACCCTTGCATTAGGATCGTCGGTATAAATTGCATCTAAGACTGCGTCCGAGATCTGGTCACACATTTTATCAGGGTGACCTTCAGTAACACTTTCACTTGTAAAAAAATATTTATTTGCCATTTTATTTTATTCCTCCTTTAAAAAAATCCTCGTTTATAATTGGGATTATCTTCCCCTTCATCACGAGGGGCATTTGCAACTATTCTACTTATTAAATCATGATCAGGATTATTTCGTGGCACACTTTGTAAAATCACTTTACTTCTCCAATCATTAAGTTCTACTTCTGGCATTCTTCCTTTAACATAAGCTAACGCTTTTCCATACTGATTATTTTCATCAAAAACATTAACCCCTGCTTCTCTTGCTGCAGTACAAACTGCTAAACCTAAAGTAAAATATAATGAATCTATTTGTGGACGATCATCAGTCATCACGTATTTCCTAGCTAAAGTTTCAAATTTTCTGTCTTCAATTGCATTCGCCACTTCACCATAAAGATTCAGCATTTCATCGGTTCTCTTCAAGTTTTCTGCAACCATAATTAATTACCTCCAATTTAATCATAAAACAACCCAAATAATATATAAATACTCTTGACAACAATATTCCAATAGGAATATTTATAAAGAAATAGTATTCTTGAGCATATATGTTAGAAGACTTAAATGAAATTAAAAGAATTAGAAAGAAGCACGGACTTAACCAGAAAGAACTAGCTGAGAAAGCAGATGTTTCTCAGTCGCTAATTGCTAAAATTGAATCTGGAAAGATTGAACCTTCATTTTCAAATGCAAAGAAAATATTCCAGGCATTGGAAGAATTAAGAGAAAAAGAAGAACTAAAAGCTAAAAATCTGATGAATAAGAAGATTGTCTTTGCAAAAGCTAATGATAAAGTTAAAGACATAATCCAAGTAATGAAGAAGAAAAGCATTTCTCAAATTCCGGTAATGAATAAAAATAATATTTGTGGATTATTAACTGAAGGATTAATCTTAAGAAAGATTGCTGCAAACCCAGAAGCAATCAATCAATTAACAGTGGAAGAGATTATGGAAGATGCCCCACCAATAGTTTCAATAAGAACAGGATTAAAAGTAATTTTAGAATTGTTAAAAGATAACTTAATTGTCCTAGTTGCCAAGAAAGGAGATATCAAGGGAATAATCTCTAAAAGTGATTTATTGGGCAAGATAGAATAAATAATTAATTTTTAATTGCTTGAAATGCTAGAATGTCTTCTGTACTTAACTTTTGTCTTTTCTTCATCTTTTCCTTTACTTCATCGGTTCTTTCTCGAGCTTTACTTTTGTAATCACGTTCATCTTCTTCATTAAGTGATTTAGCTAATTCTTTAACTCTCTTCTGAATTTCTTCGACTTCTCTACGGGTATTTTCATAACCTACTTTTAATTTCAGATGTTTCTCTACAAAAGGTTGTTCCTCTTTCTTAAAGGATTTAACTTCTTCAAATAACTTGTTAATTTCTTCATGCTTTCCTTGAGACTGTCCAGCAAATTCTTGAACTTTTTTATGAGCCTCTTCTGCTTTCTTTCTACTTTCTGAAAAGTCAGAGGAGGTAGAACTAATTTCTTTCCAAGCATCTCCAAGTGCATCCAGTTTCTTAAGTTGTGATTTTAACTCTTTGATTTTCTTGTTAAGTTGTTTTTCTGTAGAAAAAGGAATAACTTCAGTTTCAATTTTAGTTTCTAATTGCAAAATCTCTCTTTTGATACTAGAAGGATTTCCTTGAATATCTGTTTTAGAAAATAATTCTTGTTTCTTTTTGTCAACTTCTCTTTTTTGACCAGACTTTTCTTTAACAATCTTGTTAAATTCGTCCCTTTCTTTCTTAAACTTCTTAACTTGTTTTGTTAAACCATCTCGTTCTTTCTTAAAAACTTTGATCTTATCTTGACGATCACGAATTTTATCACGTACAGATTTTAATTCACGGTACGCTTTTTCTTTTTCAGAATTTTGAGAATTTAAAGTGGACCTTAATTTAGATAACTCTTTCTTCTTGTCTTGAAATTCCTTTCTAAGCTCATTTAAATTTTGTCCTTCTTCGGGCATGATTATCACTTGTCGTTGATTTAATTAAAAAATAAAAAATAAAAAACCGAATAAAAATTAATTTATCCGAATAATGCGCCTAAACCTGCAGCTGCTGAATCATCAGCTTTCTTTTCATCTTCTGCGGATTTTTTGTCATCTTTCTTTTCTTCTTTTGGTGCTTCTTCACTAGCCACAGGAGCGGCAGCAACAGGTGCAGCAACAGAAGCTTTCTTAATTGCTTCTTCAATATCTACTCCCTGTAAGGCAGCAGCTAAAGCTTTAACTCTTGCTTCATCAACAGTAACACCAGCAGCAGTTAAAACTGCTTTAACAGCGTCCTCTGTAATTTCTTTTCCTGCTTTGTGTAAAAGCATCGCAGCGTAAACATATTCCATTTTATTTTCCTCCATTAATAATTATTAATCGTCTTTTCTCAAAGTTCCTTCTTTTTGAAGTTTCTCTAAAAGTTCTTGAGCTTGATCAGTGGAAACATCTCCTTGTTTTGGATGTAATTCAGATTTTTCTTCTTCCTGTTTAGGTTGATTAATCTCAATCTTTTCATCCGGAATGTTTTCCATTGCTTTTTTGATTTCTTCTTCAGTTGGCTTTTCCTCAGCTTTAGGTTCCTCTGCAGGTGCAACTTCTTCCTTAGGAGCTTCTTCAACTTTCTCTTCTTCCTTAGGTTCCTCTACTGGAGCAGGTTCTTCCTTAGGAGTGTCTTCAACTTTCTCTTCTTCTTTAGGTTCTGCTTTAACAGGAGCAACACCAACTTCGATTTTACCTTCAGATTTAACAGACAAAGCTTGTGATTCTGCTTTAGCTAAGATTTCATCTTTAGTAACATCATTCATGATGTTCTGTTCTAAAGCAACAGCTTTTGCTTCTCTGAAAGCTTTCTGTAATAATAAGTCAGTAGTTTCTTTAGTAGGGAATGCTGTTTCCATAGCTAAGTTAGTTGCCCACTGAGCTGCTTGAACAAAGTTTTCAAAGTATTCTTGTTCATCGATATGTAATTGCTTAGCAGCAAAGATTGTACCGTTTTCCCAAACAGCAACTAAATCCAGACCAACTTCCATTGGTTGAATATCTAATCGCTTCAAGTTCTCAGCTAATTTAGGGGTTATTGGGTCGCCTTCTTTAGCAACAACAACATCGCCAACAATTTCTAATTTTCCGTCTGTAACTTTGGTTTTAATACCAACAGCACCCAATTCAGAAATAATTGGCCCAGGAGCGAAACTAGTCATTCCAGCCTTAACAACAATATCGTTTGGAGCAGTTTGTCCAGCTTTTGCAGGAGCTTTAGATTTATTCTTCTGAATCATTCCATATAAAGTAAAAGGATTATCTTTACTAAGGATTAATGCTGGCATACCTTTGATTTTATCTTCCAGTTGTGCAACATTATCTAATTTGGATTCTTTTAATGCTAAAGAGATCAGTTTCTTTCTAGTCATAACTATTTTAACACCTTTTTCTCTCAACATCGCTCGCATATTCTGTAACTGTTGAGCAGGCAAGTTTTCCATATTTACTAGACCAACGATTGGATTAGATTGAATATCTTTAACTAAATCCTTAACCAAACTCTTTTTCTTTTCGCTAACCATTATATCTTCACCGCCTTAGTCATTGTAAACTTTAACAGTACGTTTTTGATATTCTGCATTTCGTTAGGAACTTGTTTCAAAACAGCTTGATATACAGTTAGAATATTATCAATAATTTCTTCTTCCTTCTGATCTTCCTTACCAATAATACATTGTAAATTAGTTGCTTTCTTAGCTGTTAACTTAACAGACTTGTTTAGTTTTTGTATTAATGGTTCCAAGTTAGCGTTAGGAGGAACTACACATCCCAATTTAGGGTTAGGCATCTTTCCTTTTGGACCAAAAGTTCGACCGAAAGCGGCTGCCACTTTTGCCATTAAAGGTGCTTGTGCAATAAAATAATCATAAGTTTCTGCTAACTTTTTCATTTCCTTTTTATCTTTATACTTAGGAAAATCTTTTTCTTCGATAACTAAATCACAGAATTTTTCAGCTTGTTCTTTCAACATTTGATCCACAAATGCTGCAACTTTAATTTTCTTACCTTTAGGAAAGTGTAGAGTTGCGAAGAAATCAACTGGATTCTGTTTAGTATCCAGATTCTTTAAGTTGATAATTAAGTCATAAGATTGAGAGAAATTTCTTTTCTTACTTTGCTTCTTAAGTTCGGTTATAGCTTTTTTAACTTGATCTTTATCCATTTAATGACCTCCTACTAAACGTAGTTTTAACGGTAATTACTCTATTTTCAATGGTAGTTTATAAAGTTTACTATTGTTTTGGATTTTTAGTATAATCAACTTGTGAAGATCTTAACTGGGCTGGATCTGTATTAAGAATTTCATAACCTTTTGTTATTCCTTCTTCCATCTCTCTAATTGCATCAGCACTAGTATAAACATTCATTGCTTTTAACATTTCATACATTTTTATGCCTCCAAAGAAAAAATAGTTTTAAGTGATGATATAAAAGCTTTTTGCAAGAATAAATTATTTCCTAACTACTTTAGGTTTAAACCACTGTTCTTGGAATTCTGTTAATGCTAAAATTTGTTCATCAGAGTAATCTTTATCTTTAGGAACAACAATTAATTTTGCATCATCGTCATCATCACGAAAGATTATAGCTATACATTTACCAGTAAATTTTTCCACTGGTTCAAATATTCCTAAAACATAAGCATCTAAATCATCCCCATCAGGAGCAGTGATCCCTTCAATAAAACCATAATTCACAGGATAAATAAAACCACACTTAGGATGTTTACTTCCTAAAGGCCTGTCCATTGTAACTTCTACAATTGTGCCAATAAGTTTTTTGATTTCCCGATAAGAAATATTTTCACTCATCTTCTTTCTTGTCTTTTCCTTCTTTCATTTCTTTAACAGTCTTCTTAAATGCTTCAACTTGTTTCTCAGAAAGATTCTCGAATCGAATATAAGCTTGTTTAATATTTCTCAAGAAAGCATTCTCTTCATAGAATTTCTTGGGAATGTCAAAGAATTTCTTCATCTTTGGATCTTTAATCTCTTTCTCAATCTGTTTCATGTGACATTTAACACAAATAGGAAACTGTCTCGCTGAGAACATAATTACCCAATCGGTTTTACACATTGCACATTTCTGTTTGAATTTTGCTTTCGCCATATAACCTTTACAAAGGTTATCATCCAAAGACAGCGAGATGCGTTCGTTTACACTCACTTACTCACTAAACCTTTAGTAATAACACTTGCCTCCGTTAATTATCATTAATTATTGTATTGTTTATTAAGTTTTTGGAAAGAACAATTGTAATGAAGAATACAAATCAATATATATTTAGATACATCCTTCCTAATTAAAATGATGGACAGAACATTAGATGTTGGAAAAGAAATGACAATCGACAAGAGATTGTTGAGCAGCGTAAGATTAAAATACGAGGGATTAAGTGAAAACGGAGACACTCTAAAGTTAACAGTAACTCAAAGCGGATTATTTAAGAAAACAACAAAAACAGAAGAAGAATTTCCAGTTGAAGAAGATGGATCTTTTGATGTTAAACCGGTTTCCAGCCCCACTCGTTATTTAAGAGTAATTGGAGTATCTCCAGAAAGTATTGATTTTTATTTAAGAGACCCAGCAAAAAATTACCAATAATAAAAACCAATCCAAACAACTACATATTATGTTTCAACATTCAAAAGAAATTAAAATAAAAGAGTTCTGATAAATAAATGGGAGAAAATAAGAATGACAGACAATGACCAATATCAAGTATTCAATTCAGCGTATAGTAATTTGTTGAGAGAAATCATACCAACAATGTCAGGAGATCAAGTTTCTAAAGCACTAGATGTAATAAATCGTAAATTAGTTCCTTTGCATGGCCAGGAAGAGAGTTCCAAAACAGATTGGTCAACACGAGAAATTTTAGGAGTTAGCAAAGACAAAGAATTCGTGGTCTCCAGATTTAATGAACCAAGATTACAACATTATCATGCAATACCACCAGAAGAATTAAAGGATGTAATAAGAAGAAGCAGGGGGCATTATGATGAAAGGAAAGAATCACGTCCAGATTCTTTAAGTGAAGCAAATCATCGAGAATATCAAAGGAATAAAGAATTGTTAGTAGAATTAGAAGATTTAGTAGGCTAACCAAAGACTTTCTTAAAGAAACTCTTGTGAGGTTTAGTTTCCTTCAACTGTTTTAAGGTATCTTTAATTTTCTTTGTGATTTTCTTAGGAACTTCAATTTTAACTTTTACGTACTGATCCCCATTTTCATGGTGGTGCAAATGTTTAATTCCTTTCTCTTTCATCCTAAACAAAGTTTCAGAATCTGTCCCAGAAGGAATCTTCAAAGTAGCTTTACCTGTAATAGTCGGAATTTCAATTTCATCCCCAAGAACTGCTTGAGTATAAGATATTGGAACAGTAATGTAAAGATCGTCACCTTCCCGTTCAAAGAACTTGTGTTCCTTAACGTGAACTGCAACGTATAAATCTCCAGAAGGGCCATTGTTAGAACCAACTTCCCCTTCACCAGAAACTCTTAACCGCATTCCATTCTCAACACCAGCAGGGATAGCAATCTCAATTTTCTTTTTCTTTCTTACTAAACCTTCTCCCGCACAATCAGAACAAGAATCTTGTGGTAATTCACCCTTACCATGACAGTAAGGACAAGGACCTGTTTGTTGAAATAATCCGAATGGAGTTCTTTGAGTTCTTTTTACATGTCCAGAACCTTGACAATGATGACAACTTTCAAATTTCGTTGCACCTTTACCATCACAATCTGGACAATGTTCTAATTTATTTAATTGTAAATCTTGTTTTGTTCCAGTAGCAGCTTCTTCTAAAGTAATTTCTGTTTCATAAAGTAAATCAGAACCCCTTCTTGCTCTGGTTCCTCTTCTCCCACCAGAACCGCCGAATAATTGATCAAAAATGTCGTCAAAGTTTCCAAAAGAACCACCACGAAATTGTGACATGATATCAGAGTAATCAAATCCTTGATGACCAGCTCCGCCCATTCCACCTTGGAAAGCTGCTGAACCAAATTGGTCGTACTGTTGACGTTTTTTATCATCACCTAAAATAGAAACAGCTTCATTAATTTCTTTAAACTTTTCTTCATACTCTTTTTTCTTTTCTTCAGGAGCTCTGTCTGGATGATATTTCAAAGCCAGTTTCTTAAACGCTTTCTTGATTTCTTCTTTAGTTGCGCTCTTTTCCACTCCAAGTTTTTTATAATAATCTTCACTCATTTTCAATTCTTTGTGCTAGTTCCTCTGCAGGAAATCCTAACTTATTAAATATTTCTTTTTCTATCTCCTTATATCTGTTAAAATATTTTCTTTTTTCTTCAGAGATACCGTACCTTTCTTTGAGATAAGCAAATCTCTGTTCTAAAGTTACAACTTTTCTCATTGCAATCTTATCTGCATAATTTAATAGAATTGCTTCTTTACTCAAGTCTGAATGAAGAATATCATTAAGAGCATGATTTAAAACAACCTCTGCTAATTCGGGATAATCTTTAAGAATCTCAGCTCCCATTTCAGTATGCAAATAGTTTTCTGGAAATTTTTTCTTCTCTTCTTCCCAAAACTCAAAACTTTCTTCGGGAACTGGATCCCAACCAAACTTTTCTGCTTCCCCTGGTTTTTGTCTAGGGAAGGTTAAGGGTTTTGCAATATCATGAAGTTCTGCACCCACAGACAATAAATCTAAATTATAATCATCTCCCTTTTTATTCAACCCTTTAGCTAAAAAAAGAACAACTTTCTTTACAGTTTTAACATGATTTAAAAGATGATTAGGAAAACGATAATATTTCTGTAATTGTACAACTTCTTCTTCTGTTGGCAATACCATAATAAAATTAAAAAAATAAGAATAGATATAAATCTATTCCTTCTTCTTCTCTTCTTTCTCAGTAAACTCTGCGTCAACTACTTTCTCGCCGTTCTTACCTTCTTCGGGTTTAGATTCAGCACCAGCTTCTCCTGCTTTACCAGCTTCAGCTTGTTGTTTAGCAGCAGCTTCCTGATAAACTTTAGCTCCAATCTCTTGAACAATCTTATTCAATTCATCAATCTTTGGATTAATTGTTTCAGGATCGCCAGACTTACGAGCTTCTTCAACTTCTGCAACTTTATCTTCAATTTTCTTCTTAGTTGCATCGTCAATCTTATCTTTAAACTCTTCAAGAGCTTTTTTAGTTTGGAAAATTACAGATTCTGCATTATTCTCTGCTTCAATCTTAGCTTTCTTTTTCTCATCTTCAGTAGCGTTCTTTTCAGCTTCTTCTCTCATCTTAGAAACTTCATCTTTGTTCAAGTTACCAGAACCAGTAATCTTAATTTCTTGCTGCTTTCCTGTACCAAGATCTTTAGCTGAAACGTTAACAATTCCGTTTGCATCAATGTCAAAAGTAACTTCAACTTGAGGAACTCCACGAGGAGCAGGCGGAATTCCAACCAAATCAAATTGTCCTAAAACTTTATTGTCTTGGAACATTGGTCTTTCTCCTTGACCAACACGGATAGTTACAGCTGTTTGATTGTCAGCAGCAGTACTGAAAGTCTGGGATTTCCGTGTAGGAATTGTACTATTCCTCTCAATTAACTGAGTAAACACTCCTCCCAGAGTTTCAATACCAAGTGATAGAGGTGTGACATCTAAAAGTAATACGTCTTTAACATCTCCGGACATAACTCCTGCTTGAATTGCTGCACCCATAGCAACAGCTTCGTCAGGATTAACAGATTTGTCTCCGTCCTTACCAGTAATTTTCTTAACTAATGCCTGTACAGAAGGAATTCTTGTTGATCCACCAACAAAGATAACTTTGTCTAATTTATCAAGACTCATGCCTGCATCTTTCAAAGCATTCTTAGTAGGAATTTCTAACCTTCTCAAAACATCAGAAAGTAATTCTTCAAACTGTGCTTTAGTCAAGTCTTCCTTAATATGTTTAGGACCGTTTTGGTCGGCAGTAATAAACGGAATACTAATTTCAACTTTAGCTTTTGTAGATAATTCAATTTTAGCTTTCTCTGCAGCTTCTTTTAATCTCTGAATTGCAGTTGCATCATTATTCAAATCAATTCCAGTAGACTTCTTGAAACTGTCCATTAACCAGTTCATGATAATCTCGTCAATGTCATCTCCACCAAGTTTATTATCTCCACTAGTAGATTTTACTTCAAACACTCCGTCTCCTAATTCAAGAACAGAAACGTCAAAAGTACCACCACCAAAGTCAAATACTAAAATGGTATGAGTTTTGTCTTGTTTGTCTAATCCATAGGCAAGAGCAGCAGCAGTAGGTTCGTTAACAATTCTTAAAACATTAAGTCCAGCAATTTCTCCTGCGTTCTTTGTTGCTTGTCTTTGTGAATCGTTAAAGTAAGCAGGTACAGTAATTACTGCATTGTTAACAGGTTGTCCTAAGTAAGCTTCTGCATCTCGTTTCATTTTTTGTAAAACCATTGCAGAGATCTGTTCAGGAGTATATTCAGTACCATCAACTTCAATTTTCTCATTAGAACCCATTTTTCTTTTAATAGATCTAATTGTATGAGTAGGATCTACAATTGCTTGGTTTCTAGCAATTTGTCCAACAATAACTTCTCCATCTTTAATGTGTGTTACACTAGGAGTTGTTCTTGTTCCTTCAGCATTAGTTACAATAGTAGGTTTTCCACCCTCTAAAACTGCCATTGCTGAAAAAGTTGTACCTAAATCAATTCCGATTGTTGCACCGGTTACATTCTTATTTTCTTTATTTTCATTTGTCATTTTAATTTTCCTCCAACTTGTCGGGGGCACCAAAAATCTATTGATTTTTCTGTGCCTCTGTATTGTCTTTTTTTCCACTGCTAATCTTTACTTTAGCGTGTCTTAATACTTTATCATTAATCATAAAACCTTTTTGTAATTCTTCTATAACCACATTCTCAGGCAAATCAGAATTAACTTTCATTAAAGCCTCATGGAAATAAGGATCAAATTCTTTTTTCTCAGTTACCATTGGTTTAACATTATTGTTTTCCAATAAACTGAAAAATTGTGAATAAATTAATTCTACGCCTTGCAAAAAGTCTTCAGGATTAGTATTAGTATCTGCTGATTTTAAAGCCAGATTAAAATTATCTAGTATAGGTAATAATTTGAAGATTAAATTTTTATTTGCTAACTCTTTCATTTCAATAAAACGTTTATCAACTTGTTTTCGATAGTTTTCAAACTCAGCTTGTTTTCTTTGTAAGAGTTCTCTCATCTCTTGCAACTCGTTCCTCTCTTTCTTTTCTTCAGTTTTGGTTTCTTCTTGTTTTTTCTCTTTTGTCATTTTAGTTGTTTACCTCTAAAATGGCGCTCAAAAATCGCCTAATTTTTGTATGTGTCATTTTTGTTGAACCCCTTTGACTCTTTAGTTGACTTTAAGTCAACGTAAGCTACTTAAAACGCACTTAGTATATAAACTTTTTGGAAAATATTTATAAATTCGAAAAGAATTCTGATTTTATGGGTAAAAGAATCACAATTATTAGAATCAGAAAAACTCCAACCCCAAATATAAACCAAGAGTTACAATGGCTAGGAAATTCTTTAGGACTATTTAATGTTAGAGATCGAGACAGTAGTTGCTTTCGGGTCTTTATTACATTAGTAAGAAGAGCCAGACAAAACAAACATGTTACTTCTGATAATATTGCAGAGAAATTAAATTTAAGTCGAGGCACAGTCGTTCATCACCTAGCGAAATTAATGGAATCTGGCATCGTTTTAAGAGAAAAAGAAGGTTATATTCTTCGTGAAAGTAATATGCAAGATTTGATTAAAGACTTACACCATGATATGGAACGAATGTTTTCTGAGTTAAAAGAAGTCGCTAAAGAGATTGATTTAAAGTTGGGTTAAGAAAATTAAACTAATTCTACACTCTTAACAAAGATATCCCAGGCGCCATTGCCCAACAGAGAAACTAATAAAACAATAATCCCGGCAATCAAAACGCCGATAACTGCTGCCAGAAAGAAATCTCTTTTTCTAAAGCCCAATAAGTAAGCAGCCAATGCCCCAGAATAAACACCCGAACCAGGAAGAGGAACACCAATAAATAAAGCAAGTCCAAGAACGCCATACTTCTCAACGGATTTATGTACCTTCCTTTGAGTCCTTACAACAATCTTTTGATAAATCCGATCAATAAACTTAATCCGAATAAACAAATGTACAAAGTTATCCAAAAGAAAATAAATTATTGGAGCCAGAATAATATTAGTTATAACACAAATTAGAAACACAGTCAACCAATGTAAATTTGTGCTAAAGATACCATAAGGAATAGAAGCTCTTAATTCCAAGAAAGGTAAAAGAGTTATCCAAATCAAATTTATTATCTCTGACATTAAGAAAACTAAAATTCGACCATATTTAAATCTTTATCTTATTGTGACAATAGTGACAGAAAACACCAGTCATCCCAGGGAATAGGAACGCTACAAAACTGTACTTACAATATGGACATTCAAAGCTTTTTTTGTTGATTTCGCTCACCCGGTTTCCCTCAATTAATAATTAATAGAAAAACTGATTTATAAAATTTTCTACTTAAATTTCGTATTTTTTGCAGAAATAAAAAGAAAGAAGAAAAATAAAAAATTAATCAGATGCAAGTTTCCAAATTGCTTTCATTCCCACAATGATTGCCCCAGGAACAACGAAAACAACAATGTTACTTAAAATGCTTCTTAAGTATAACCCAACACCAGGAATCAAACCAAGATTAACAATTCCCGCCAACATTAAAGCTAATGCCGCAAGTAAGAAAGGTTGTGTTTCTTTTGCTGTTAGATTGAACAGACCTACAAAGAATCCCAAAATTACTAAAGTAGTTACTAATACTTGTGGAGTCACCACATTTCTAAACAATCCTGCAATAATTGCGATTAAGATTCCCGCAAAGAAAGTATAATGTGCAACCTGATGGATTTCCATACTGGTTTTTTTTGAAACAGACCTTTTCCTCTTTTTTGCCATTTTGAATATCACCTCTTATGATATTCCTAATAAATTATTTTAGTATATAAATTATTCGTTTTTTTAGGTTAAATTTATAATAGAAATTAACATTTCTTTTCCATGGTTAAATTTTCATTAGCGAAATGTAAAACAAAAGCGGCCTTCTCTGCAAAATTAATGCAGAAAGGGAAAATTGATTTAAAGAAAGTTGCTAAGAAGTTTGAAGTAGTTATGGAAACACCAATTCTTTTAGTAATTAAAACTGAAACAGGAGAAGTCATTGTTCATTCTCATGGTGAAATTTTGTTTAAGAAATGTATGGATACAGAATTGATGGAGAAGGTTGCAGAAGAGATTTATGAGATTGGGTTAAAAAAATGAGAACTGTTGTTAAGATTGCATTAATCAATAATGAAAATAAAGTTTTACTAAACTTACGTGATAGAGATCATCCCGAAAATCCTCACGTCTGGGCATTTCTTGGCGGCGGCGTTGATAAAGGTGAAACTGAAGAAGAAGCCCTTCTGAGAGAAGTAAAAGAAGAGATTGATTATGAATTAAAAGAGTATAAGAAAATTAAAGAAGTATTTCTAGAGAAGATTGGGAAACGGATATTTTATGTTGGTAAAATAGATAAAGAGATTAACGAACTAACATTAAGAGAAGGAGAAGAAATTAAGTTTTTTAATTATGAAGAAACTAAAGAGATTAAGATTAATAAGTTACATTTAGAAGTTCTAAAAAAGATTTATGAAAAATAAAAAGCGCCCCCGAAGAGATTCGAACTCTTGATCCGTCGGTATCTTCAAGAGGAGCTCTTGTAGATCTTGAGTTCCTCAAATAACAGCCGACTGCTCTAACCGGACTAAGCCACAGGGGCAACAAATTATCAAAAGAGGCAAATCATTTATAAATATTGTGGAGAAAAACAAAACCATGCAAATATTAGATAACATAGAAATCGTGGACTTAGCTTTATGGATTAAAGATAAACAGATCTTAATAATTAGCGATGTCCATTTAGGACTAGAAGAATCTTTGCATCTGAAAGGAATTTTAATTCCAAAACAACAATCAAATCTTATCATTGATTCATTGAAAAATATTCTTTCAAAAGTTCAGCCAAGAACAATTATTATTAACGGAGACCTAAAACATAATTTCGGCAAGAATCTTAAACAAGAATGGGAAGATACTTTCAAACTAATTGATTTTTTAAAACAGAATTGTGAAGAACTTATTTTTATTAAAGGTAATCATGACAATTTCTTGAAAACTATTGCTAATCAGAAAGATATTAAAGTTGTTGATGAACTGATTGTAGGTAATATTCTTCTTTTACATGGGGATAAACTAAGAGAAATAAACAAAGATATCAAAACCATCATCATTGGACATGAACACCCAGCGATTTCTTTGAAAGAGAAAAGCAAAATGGAAAAGTTCAAATGTTTCCTTAAAGGCAAATATAAGAATAAAGAATTAATTGTAATGCCCAGTTTTAATCCACTTTCTTATGGTTCAGATATATTAAATAAAAGTAGATTCAGTCCTTTCTTAAAAGACATTTCAAAATTCGAAGTGTTTATTGTTGGTGATGAAGAAGTATTTAAATTTGGAAAAGTTAAAGCCATCAATAGATCATTTTCTGTATAAACAAAACAAACCACAAAGTAGCATTAATTGTGGCAACTATTGCAGAAAAGTATAAACCTAATGTGAAGAAAGCAACCGCCATCGCATACAAACCAATAAAAGTTAAAACAGAAGTTGTTATTGTTAAGAATCCTGTCTTTTTCTTAAAACCATGATGAACTTGATTAATTAATGAATACGTGAACATTAAATTGGCAATAGTAATAATAATATCCTGCCAAATCATTTATCACTCCGGGCTTTCTGATTATATCCTTTCTGTAATTTCTGATGAAACTTACAAAATACAATTCCAGAAACAGCTTTCTCTTTACATCTAACACAAATTCCTGCTTTCTTTCTCTCAGAATAACTACCACGTCTTTCTTTGTTCAACTTCTCTTGATGAAGATAATAGTGTTTAAGAAATCTGTTTGCATACTTTTTTTCTTTCTTGAATTTCTTTAAAAGCTTTTTAATCATTTTTGGCATTGAGGACAATAATAAGTCCCTCTACCACCTAAAGTTATTTTCTTTAATAAATGTTTCTTTGGACATCTATCTTTAAAGTAAACGGTTAAATATTTCTGAAACCCGCCAGAACCCTCAATATGAACATAATTCTCTACAGTAGTCCCATGTTTCTGAATAGCTAGTTTTAAGATCCGTTTCATTTCTTCATAAAGTCTCTTAATCTCGGCTAAAGACAATTCACCCACTTTTCTAGTTGGATCAATCTTGGCATGATACAATGCTTCTTGAGCGTAAATGTTACCAATACCCACTATTACTTTCTGATCCATCAAAGTTGTTTTTATATTAGCCCTCTTTTTCTTACTTAGAATCCCTTCAAACTCTTTAAAACTAATTTCCAAAGGTTCTGGCCCTAACTTAGACAACTCTTTTTCCAACTGTTCCTGATTAAACAATTTAATTGAACCAAATTTTCTGATAGAATTATGGGTTAATATAGAACCATCATTAAAATAAAACATAGCTACAACAAACTGTTCAGATTCTGGTTCTAACTCTCTTCCTTTAGGAAGATAATGAAAATGGCCAGTCATCCGTAAATGGATTAACAAGAAATTATTCCCAGAAAGTTCAACAATGATTGATTTTGCTCTTCTTTTGGCAGAAAGAACTTTAGAAGGAATAATTTTCTTAATTTTTTTATCAACAACTTTAGGATCAACAATCTCAACAGATTTGATTTTCTTCCCAACAACTCTTTTTTTCAATTGCTGGACAATAGTTTCAACTTCTGGTAACTCCGGCATGTTATAAAAAACTACAACAAAATATATAAACCTTTTTGGTATTACTAAAGATAATGGAACCAGAAACCGAGTTTAAACCGATGACATTCTTAAGATCAAGGAAAGCGTTTCTTATTGAATATTTTTGTGCAGGGATACTTTTAGTGTTCTTAGTTTTGGCTTATGCGTTTGGTTTAGTGTTAAAAAACTATGTTTTGTACGTTTTGATTGCATTGATTGTTATTTTCATAGCAACTGCGGAGCTTTCTAGGGTCATGCTAAGGTATAAGATTGTGGAAGATAAACTAGTAACCATTGAAGGACTAATTAAACAAAACAAGAAAAATATTTATTTTCATCCACTAGGGTTCGTCCCAGACATTAACGTAAAACAAAGTAGATTACAAAGAGTATTAGGTATCGGAACAATCTCAGTAACAATGGGTGGCGAGAATTTTCAAATTAAGGATGTTGATTATCCACACCGGATTATTGATATTATTGAAGAAAGAATTGAAGCCAGTAAACATCCTGAAAGGAAAAGAGAATAGATACCATAAAAACAATTGTGTTTTGAATAGAAAATATTTGTATACTGCGTGCCGGCGCGTGGATTTTATGAGCAGCGCCAAAGGAGGCACATTTTCTGAACAAAGTGAAGAAAATCTAAGTGCCGTGCCCTGCTCAAAAAATGCGCCTATTGCAGGCAATATACAAAATCATGTTATTCAAAAACAAAAAGTTTATTAAACACTATAGACTCATATAAAAATAACTAATAATAAAGGAGAGGTGTAAACTATGATTGGACCACATCACGCGTCACACGGCCACAAATTAAGATTTTATATTGTTATGATTACTTTAGTAGTAGGAGCGACATTTCTATTTCTGTTTATCAACAATAATACCGAAGGAATTAGTCTAACTAGTGCTTTTGTTAGTGATATTACTGATGAAACAGTTGAAGGAGAAGCAGAAGATCTCTCTTTAACAGAAAGTTTCTTTGAAAAGGTTGAAGAAGTTGAAGAAGAAAGTAACAAGAAGGTTAATTTAGGAACAAATCTGGTTAATTTCAAACTATCTTTTGACCAGATCCCAGAAATTAATAAAGAAGCTAAACTTGAAGAAATTGAGCTTGGATTTACAGATTTAACGACTAAGATTAATGTTAACACAGATAAGTTAGAGTTAAACAATTTGCAAGAAGTTAATCTAAAAGTTAAAGATTTTGTAGGCAAGGTTGAATTTAATGAATTAGGAATCTCTATTGATGGGACTGCTAACAGAATTGAAGTTAATAACATTGCCCTCTCTTCAAATGGAGAAATCAAGTTATCTTTCAGTGATTTAGATTATAACTTCTTAAACATTAAAAACTTAGAACTAAAAGAAATTGAACTGCCTAATGGAGAAGGATCCTTAGAAGTAGGAGAAAAGATGAATTACGATTTAGATAACGAAGAAGTAAACATTTTCTCTTATGAAGGAGAAGTAACCATTAATAGAGAATCAGGTACCAGTTTAGATTTAGTTGGAAGTGCTAAAGGTTTAGGTGTTAATGGAGATAACTTACAGTTAAGTTTAAGTTAATTCTTTTTTTCTTATTTTATTATTTACTATAAATATTTAGTTTAGCCCACAAAAACAACTACAACAAAAAGCTTCCAGTAAGCACTGAACATTTTCTAAGAACATCTAATTTTCTTATTTTATCTCTTACAGATTTAACTTTAGATAATCCAGAATTTTTATTTTCTTCCACCCATTTCTCAACAATATCAATCTCTTGTTTAAGAAAATCAGTTAAATGTTCTTTAGTTTCAATGTTATGGAGTTTAATATGATCCAGTAAAGCATGGAAATGGGGCTCTTCTTGTAATGACCTAGGAACTTTTTCTAATAGAATTTGTTTCAATGACATTTGTATCACCTAAAGAAGTAATACTTGTGTTGTTAATAAAAGTTATGGAATGAAACTAATACAAACCTTTCTTCTTTAGCTCTTTCTTTTTAACTTCCCTAATCATCCCAGCATACTTGTCATCTAAAGAAAACTTAGGTGGTCGCGGAAGAATTGCTTTCCCGCCACAACTACATTCCTCAGAAAGTGTATATTTGTTACAAGAAATACATTTGTAAATATGTTTCGCCATTTTTAATCTTTATCTCTTTCAAAACTGGCTTCAGAAATTTTATCATTAAACTTACGAATAATTTCTTCAACTGCTTTAAGATTCTTCTCTGCAGGCTTATAATCCTCATCTTCAATAATCATTTTGTACCTTCCTGCTCCAAGATAAAACAAACTGATTGTTGGAGAAACTTTTTCAATGTCAATTAATGCTTTTTTAATTTTCTCAACACCTTCAGAATGGTAAGTACTAATATTAATCTCGCCCTCGATAGTAATTTTTTCAGGAACGAATTTATCCTTAATAATTTCAGTTAATTCTTTAGCAATTTCTTTATCAACACCCATCTTAGCCAGATCTGCTTCTTTAGAAGCAACATCTTGAAAACAGATGTAAAAATGAGAATATTCTTCGAAGATTGGTCCTTTAATTTTGTTATAAACATCTTCAGTTTTCTGTTTAAGTTTTTTAGCTATACTTTTAACAATACTTTCTGCTTTTAATTCTGACTTGATTTCATCCAACTTTTCTTTTCGCTGGTTAGAGTTTACTCTTCTTAAAGATAAATCAATGTGACCTCTTTCTCGATCAATCCTTAGAACTTTACAAACAATCTGTCTGCCAATAGAAACAAAGTCTCTTAAATTTCTAATTCTTCCCGGAGAAACTTCTGAAATGTGAACCATCCCAGAATCTTTATACTCTATCATATCTACGAAAACGGAATTAGGATAAATTTTAGTAACTTTACACAGTACAATTTCGTCAACTTCTGGCAATCCTTCTCGTTTATAGATCATAAATATTAAAGAAAGTATGTACTTTATAAATGTTATTGAGAAACTATTCCAACACTTCTAAAACTCTTGCAGAAATTCTTGCTTTTCCACCAGTTGGATAAGCTAATTCTTTGTTACAAACTAAACACATAACAACCTGACTTGCGTTACCGAAAATGATCTGTTCGTTTTTACACTTTGAACATCGTACTTTAATAAATTTGCTTTTACCTGTCATTTTTAGATGAACTCCACTCTCTTAGCTCTGATACCTTTATGTTGGCAACTAGATTTTTTACATTTAGCACAAGCATACCTTAAATCAGTTTTCTTAGTATTCTTTGCCCCAGTACGTTTAAACTTAGTAACTGCTGGTTTTGAATATCTTCCTAAATTACCAACGCCCTTAGCTTTTCCTCTCTTTTTAGCTCTAACTTTTGAGCCTCTACTTAAAGGACTTGCAGTTTTTCTTTTAGTCTGAGAAATCTTATGCTCAGTATGAGACTTACAAGTTTTACAAAGCCGTTTTATTGTTTTAGGAATTTTCATTTGAATTATGTCTTTAGAATGTAATTCATTTATAAATGTTTTGGGTCAGGAGGCTATTCAAAGAAATTCTTCAACATTCCTGAAACTAGTCTTAACAAACTTGTTAAAATCCAATCCTCTTTCTTTAAGTTCGTGTAATGCCAATTTTACATGCGTACTGCCTTTAGGTATTGGAAATTTAGCTAACATGCTCAAATAATTAAACTGTTTCAAAGCAGCATCTCGAGCCAAGACAGAAGCTGCAGCAACTTCAATATATTTTGATTCTGCTTTTGTTTCTCTAATATCTCCGATATTACAGCCAGGATATTGATCAACAACATGTTTTCCGGGTTGTAAATATTGAGCACATTGAAAATGTAATTTGTTTAACATCAAAGTCACTTTACCATTTTTATTATATTCTTCGGGTAAAATACTTTTGACTTCACAAGGAACAATTTTTCTAATTTTTTCTGCCATAGTAACAATTTCATTATCAGAAAGAGTTTTACTATCAGCAACACCAATTTCTTTTAGTTGGTCTCTCATTTTTTTATCTGCTTTAACTGCAGCCACAACTAAACCGCCAAAAGTGTCCCCTTTCAAAGATTCATCACTACCAATAATTGTTCCAGTTTCTCTTCTAAACTTTTCTGCTTCTTTCAGTTCACCAATATGTTTTCTTCCTAGCTGGATAGCAACTTTTTCTACCGATTCTTCTTTACCTTGTAAGAGAAGTTTTCCTGATTCGTATAGAATTGCTACAACCCCACCTTTCTTATAACGAATAGTTTCGTACATTGTTTTAGGGGCTTCTGGAATGAACTTTAGCGTTTTTAATTTTTTCATGTCCTCTTTTTTCACATCAGCAAATACTACCATTAAGAATAAGTAAATGATTTGGGTTTAAAAATCTTGCTAGAAATCGCCTAACTGACTCTGCCTTTTCTTCTCAACAGCATTATTATAAGACTTCCAACTTTTTCTGAAAAGATGTCTGTGTTCTTCATGATATTTGTCCAAGAAATCTTGAGTTTTTTTATCAGACATATAACCAGAACCAAAATCAATTCCAATTTCTGTTTTTAGTTTTTCTATATTTCTGTCCCTAATAACTTTAGCAAGAATTGATGCTGCAGCAACAACAACGTAATTCATATCTGCTTTATGTTCAACAATAAGTTCTGCTTTATCTTTTACTGCTTGACTTAACTTATTTGCAAAATAATCTTTGTAAGCTGTTAGGTTAATACTTGGACAATCTACGATGATTTTGTCTGGATCTAACTGAGAAACTAATCTGGCAGAAGTATCTGCTTCTAACCAGTTTAAATTTGATTCTGTTTCTTTTAATGACAGATCTATTGCATCTGGTTCAATAACTTCTATTCTGAAATCTTCAACAACATCTCTCAATTGATCAAACAGTTCTTCTCTAACTGAGGAACTTAATAATTTAGAATCTTTAACACCCATCCACTCTAACTTTTTTATATTCTCTTCTTTGACAGCAAGAGCTACCATTACTAACGGCCCTAAAACTGGGCCACGTCCTGCTTCATCAACTCCGACAATTATGCTCATTTTAGCTTAATAATACAAATTTGCTTTTTAAAGTTGTGTAAGAAGGGTTAATATTAAAAAGAAAATAAAAAATAAAAACAAATTCTTATTTATTTACAATTTAAATTTCCATTTCCGTCAATCTTAAAAATCCAAGGTTGAGTAGAAACATTTAAGTTTGTAGAACCAGCAACAACATACTTCCCATCATTGGTTTGTTTAATTGCAAATAACTTATCAGTTGTACCACCAGAATATTCTTTTTCCCATTCCAAATTTCCATTTGAATTTGTTTTAAAGATCCAAGCTTTACCACCCTGTGAAGAACCAAAATGACCAGCAACAATATATCCATTATCGTTTGTTTGATCTATTGAAATGCCAAAAGTCTTTTCACTTTTCTTAAACTGTTTTTCCCAATCAAGATTTCCGTACTTATCAAGTTTAGAAATTTTTGGTTCGGAATTATATCCTTCTGTAAACACAGCAGACAACATAACATAATTACCATCATTTACCTGTTGAATTGAATGTAGACCATGGTCACCTTGAAAGGTTTTATCCCAATCCAGACCTCCATCTGAATCCATCTTTACAACCCAAGTATGATATCCCCCTACCCCAGATATAGCACACTTACCTGCCGCAATGTATCCACCATCATTTGTCTGCTCAATGTGATTTAAATAACTATTATCAAGTCCTTGAGAAAAATCCTTATCCCACTTTATGTTTCCACTTGAATCAAGTTTTAGAACTTGAGCATCAAGAAAACTGCCCTCATCTGCAGTCATCAAACCAGTCAGAATATAACCATTATCAGTTGTTTGGTCAATGGAATAAGGCCCACTAGTAATATTATCCGCACTGAAAAATTTTTCCCATTGCAAATTTCCAGTTGAATCAAGTTTAGAAACCCAAACACCATTCTCTGTATAATCTTTTTCAAGAGCCATGATATACCCATTATCGTTTGTTTGCTGAATTGAATTTATTGAAGGATTTGAGCCCCCTTCAAATGTTTTATCCCAAACAATATCTCCATTTATATCAAGCTTAAATGCTCTAAGCTCATAAGTTGTTTCCGCCCAAGTACTACCCGCAATAACAGACCCACCATCATTTGTTAAACCCATAGCACTAGCAATTCCTGAGGCGTCATAAATATGTTCCCAACAAGCAGGTTTCTCAGTAACTATTTCTGTTACTGTTATATCCTTACCCGGAGCAATTGTTGTATCTTTACCTGGACTTACTGTCACATCTTTACCTGGACTTACTATTAGATCTTCACCAAAATTATC